>NZ_JBFHJO010000004.1:0-142838 GCF_041595835.1 Marinobacter sp.
CTGTAGGCTATGGGGCGAGCACTTCAAAAGGCTGAGAGGCCAGTACATCCAGGCCTTCTTCAGCGCTGATCAGCTCCACTTGGTATTGCCCCGGAGGCCAGCCACGAGGATACCGAAGCCAGCCTGGCGGCCAAAGCACCGAACATTAGTATCTGAATTGTGACTGGCCTTTCGGGGGAGGGGCTAGCAAACTGCGAAATGGAAGTAACGCGGAATAAGCTATATTATATTAGTAACTTTTGTGCACAATGACGAAGCCAAACTAAAATAAGTAAGGTAAAATCTGACAGTTAAAACGGCCACGCCATCATGCACAAACCCACATCTTAATTACACTTTAGGTTCTTAGCTGTATCTCGGACCAATCCGTTGTACGCATATATAGTCCAGTCTACGGTTCCTTTCCCGTTACGTACTTTATCGTTACTTAAGGAACACTTGTCGCTGTAATTTGATGGGCAGCTTGCCACCTGTGCGCATGATGGTTCGTATAGCTTTCTGTCAGAGGGGTATTCGAAATCGTATTTTGCACATAGATCACCAGACTTACAGTAAAGCGTTCCAGTCGTCATAGATTTTTTATACGAGTCTGTATCCTCTTTCGCACACATATCAACAATTGAAGCCATTTGCTCTTTCAGCATAGCCCTGCTCTCAGAATCAAGCTTCGACAACTGCATTTCCAGTGCTGCGCAAGTAGCCGCCAACTCATCCGAAAACGCCTGAGGCGCAAAACATAAAAACAAAGCCAACCCTATTATTTTTTTCATATTCTATCTCTTACGTTTAATAAAAATTTTTCGATTTCTGAATCATCAGCAGCGCCCTGAAACCACTTTACCTCAGGTGTAGATCAGCAACACAAACTGTATTACGGCCACTGTTCTTAGCCCGATAGAGGGCCTGGTCTGCTCTGTTAACCCAGCTGTCCAGAAGGTCACCGCGCGAAACTTCCGCAACACCAAAACTGCAGGTAATCTTCCCGACCCGACCAAAAACCTGTCCAGCAATCGAACGGCGCAGCTTTTCAGCAACTTTTTGCGCTTCTTCGGCATCGCACTGAGGTAGTAAGATGATGAACTCTTCCCCTCCCCAACGAGCCAGAACATCACTGGACCTCAGATTTTGAAGGGTCAACTCAGTGAGTCGGACTAAAACCTCATCCCCACCGTGGTGACCAAAGCGGTCATTGATCTTCTTGAAGTAATCAATATCGAAGATTATCAATGAAAGAGGCGTTCCATGGCGCAGTGTTCGCGCAGCTTCCGCTTCGACTCTCTCTTCAAAATGTCGTCGGTTAAACGCTCCTGTAAGAGGGTCCGTGGTTGCCAGCTTCGTCAACGCCTGACTGGACTTCTGCAACTTCCGGTATGCAAACTTTATTTCAGCAACATAGTTCGAGATCAGGGCGCGACCGACCAATAGAAACACCGCCAGATAAACAGGCAAAAACACGAAGACCAGACCAAGATCTACAACCCTGATTCCGTATGTCCTGTCGACTGTGATCGAGCTTCCCATCAGGAATAATCCTAATCGCACACACTGGACAGCAAGCTGGATTATTAGCAACGTTTTTAGTGGATTAAGAAGCGGCTCGCCCGGGCTTCGCTGAAGGTGCAACACCATCACCTCTGCTAATGCCCAGGCCGCAAGGCAAATCAGCAGTCCCAACATTAAAAGCTGGTGTTCCCACTGTATGTCGAGCAAAGACAGAAGATCCATGCTGAAATTCAGTGCAAGTATCAGTGCGCTCAGAACACCGACCATGCTGAGCGGCAGTCTTGCCCTTTGTAACCAGGGGGTTTGAACCAACTCTCTCACTGATTAGCTCCTGATTTTCTTATGAGGACAGGTTCTACCAGTTCACGCCATTCGTCGGAGCAACCAGGGTAGAGCTGATCACAACGCTCGGCCCATCCTGGAAAAACGGCCTCATTAAAGGCCTGACGCAGCAACTGATAGTCCTGCTCACCCGGTTCAACATCAACCAGGTTATAAGGCGAACCCTCACGACAAGGCTGCCCCGTGTTGCACGCTGAAAACTGTGTATGAAGCCGCTCAACAGATGCCCATATGGAGCCCACATAGGTTTCAAAGGCTTGCCTCAGACTCGCCTGTTGATGACTCGACAAGCGATTCCAGAGATCCAGATTAATGACATAGCCATTGATCCCCATCTGTGTAGGAAGCCGGAAAAAGTGGGTGGAGTACTCAGGCCAACCGGCCGCATTAGCCGAGGCAGCACTACTGATAGCACAATCGACCAGGCCGTTTTGCAAGCCCGTTCGAACGTTTTCAAACGGCATAATGACAGGGGTCGCGCCAAAGTATTCTATGAGAGGCGAAAAAGTTTCATTACCCACTCGCACCCGCAGCCCCTTGAAATCCTGTAGGGACTCAACCGGTGCTCTGCAGAAAAACACCTGAGGGCCAAACGGCCACATACCCAGTAACTTCACATTAAAGCTGTCCTGCAGCCGCCGGTCGAGTGCCGGAGAATAGGCTTGCATCACCGCATAGGCGATCTCAACATCAACAGTTCCGCCAAACAGGTCCACGCCGAGCAGTGCAGGTTCAGCCCAGGCATTCTGCAAAAATCGCAGAGAAACAAGGTCAAGCGCACCATCTCTTAGCATGATTAGCTGGTGAGTATCCTTGACCCCAAGGGCATCAACTGGCGTATAGCTAATTTCAAGCGGCAGGCCGGTCGTTGCAGCAAGGCTCTCAAAAAACGCTTGTTCCTCGATGTAAACTGCACCTGATGCATGCTGCTGACCAACAACCTGAACCGGAATACGGTCATATATTTTCCAGGCAATGGAAAACCCGCCAATCAAAATGATCGCTATTAGAACTCGACCCCACATATGATCAATTTCCTCAAAGTGTGCGCTGACGAATCCTGCTTGCAGCCAACCAGGCGTACAGAATATGAAGGAATGAAGCTCGGAGGGAATATCACAGCCCCGGGCAAGGCGCCCAGGGCTGTTGTACGGCAGTCTTACTTAACTTTCGGATCCAGCTCACCAGACTCGTAGCGCTCGAACATTTGTTCAAGGTTGATCGGTTTGATCTTGCTGGCCTGGCCGGCACAGCCGAAGGCTTCGTAGCGGGCGATACAGATATCGGTCATCGCTACCATGGTGGCCTTGAGGAATTTGCGCGGGTCAAACTCGGCCGGATTCTGGGCCAGGAAGCGGCGCACAGCGCCGGTGCTTGCCAGGCGCAGGTCGGTGTCAATGTTGACCTTGCGCACGCCGTGTTTGATGCCTTCCACGATTTCTTCCACCGGCACACCGTAGGTTTCCGGAATTTCACCACCGAATTCGTTGATGACCTTCAGCCATTCCTGGGGTACGGAGCTGGAGCCGTGCATGACCAGATGGGTGTCTGGGATGCGGGCGTGGATGGCTTTAATCTGGTCGATGGCCAGGATATCGCCCGTTGGCGGACGGGTGAACTTGTAGGCGCCGTGACTGGTGCCGATGGCAATGGCCAGTGCGTCTACATGGGTTTTCTTCACGAAGTCGGCGGCTTCTTCCGGATCAGTCAGCATCTGATCGTGATCCAGGGTGCCTTCAGCACCGATGCCGTCTTCTTCACCGGCCTGGCCGGTTTCGAGAGAGCCAAGGCAACCCAGCTCGCCTTCTACGGAAACGCCACAGGCATGCGCCATGTCTACGGTGCGGCGGGTTACGTCTACGTTGTATTCGTAGCTTGTGGGGGTTTTGCCGTCTTCACCCAGTGAGCCGTCCATCATTACGGAACTGAAGCCAAGCTGAATGGAACGCTGGCAAACCGCAGGGCTGGTGCCGTGATCCTGGTGCATAACCACCGGGATATGCGGCCATTCTTCAATAGCGGCCAGAATCATGTGGCGCAGGAAGGGAGCACCGGCGTATTTACGGGCACCGGCAGAGGCCTGAACAATAACCGGAGAGTCGGTTTTGTCGGCGGCTTCCATGATGGCGCGCATCTGTTCCAGGTTGTTTACGTTAAAGGCTGGCACACCGTAACCATGCTCGGCGGCGTGGTCCAGCATTTGCCGCATCGAAATCAGGGCCATTTGGTTGTCTCCTTGGTTACACAGTAGTTTGAAATCTGGTCTGAATGTTTACGCGCCGCGCTCTTCCAGTGCGGCCACGGCGGGCAGCACTTTACCTTCCACGAATTCGAGGAAGGCGCCACCTCCGGTAGAGATGTACGAAATCTTGTCAGCTATGCCGTATTTGTCAACGGCCGCCACAGTGTCTCCGCCGCCAGCCAGAGAGAAGGCATCGCTTTGGGCAATGGCTTCGGCGAGTGCTTTGGTGCCATTTCCGAACTGGTCGAACTCAAACACGCCTACAGGACCGTTCCATAGGATGGTTTTCGCGTTTTTAAGCAGTTCAGCGAACTGGCCTGCGGTTTCCGGGCCTACGTCCAGAATCATGTCGTCGGCACTGACTTCATCAATTTGCTTGGTTGTCGCGGTCGCGGTTTCGGCGAACTCGCTGGCAACCACAACATCAACCGGCAGTGGGATTTCTACTCGGCTGGCAATGTCTTTAGCTGTGTCGATCAGGTCGTGTTCACACAGGGATTTACCAACCGGGTGGCCAGCGGCCGCCAGGAAGGTATTGGCAATGCCGCCGCCTACGATGATCTGGTCACACACTTTTTCCAGGGCATTGAGTACGTCCAGTTTGGTAGAAACCTTGGAGCCGCCAACGATCGCAACAACCGGCTTGGCCGGGTTATCCAGGGCTTTGCCAAGGGCGTCCAGTTCGGCCGCCAGCAGCGGGCCTGCACAGGCTTCCGGGGCAAAACGTGCTACGCCGTGGGTAGATGCCTGAGCGCGGTGTGCTGTGCCGAAGGCGTCCATCACATAGATGTCGCACAGCGCTGCATATTGCCGGGCCAGTTCTTCGCTGTCTTTCTTTTCGCCTTTGTTGAAGCGAACGTTTTCAAACAGAACCACTTCGCCATCGGCCACATCAACGCCGCCGAGGTAATCTTTAATCAGACGAACTTCCTGACCCAGCAGGCTGGAAAGATGCTCAGCCACCGGCTTCATGGACGCGGCTTCGTCGTACACGCCTTCTTCAGGGCGACCCAGATGGGACATCAGCATAACCTTGGCACCGGCGTCTTTCGCTGCTTTGATGGTGGGCAGAGAGGCGCGAATGCGGGCGTCGCTGGATACCTTGCCGTCTTTTACCGGTACGTTCAGGTCTTCACGAATCAGAACCCGCTTGCCGGCGAGGTTCAGGTCAGTCATTTTTTTGATGGCCATAATCAAGGTCCGTAGTTATGGATTCAATCGTTTAATGTCTAGGCTTTGGTTAGCCACGCCAGGCTAACGTTCAGCATCCGGCTGGCGAAGCCCCATTCGTTATCAAACCAGCACAGCACTTTTACCATGGTGCCGCCGGTCACTCTGGTCTGGCCGCCATCCACCACACCGGAATGGGTATCGTGGTTAAAATCGGAGCTGGCCAGCAGTTCGTCGGTGTAGCCCAGTATGCCTTTGAGCGGCCCTTGGGCGGCGTTTTTCAGAAGCTGGTTTACCGCCGTTACCTCGGTGGTTGTACGCACGTTAACAACCATGTCGATCGCCGATACGTTCAGCGTGGGTACCCGCATCGCAACGGAACTGAACCGGCCTTCCATATGCGGCAACAAACGCTCAATGCCACGCGCCAAACCAGTATCTACCGGCACTATGTTATGCAAAGCACTTCGGGTGCGGCGTAAATCCTGGTGGTGGTATGCATCAATAACAGGCTGATCATTCATTGCGGCGTGGATTGTGGTGGTACTGCCCTGCTCCACTCCGAAAGCGTCGTCCAGCACTTTGATAACCGGTACCAAACAGTTGGTGGTACACGAGCCCGCAGCCACGATGACATCGTCCTGGCTCAAAGTGTAGTCGTTAATGCCAAATACCACGGTTCTGTCTACATCGGCTTCGGCTGGCTGGGAAAATAGCAGGCGCCTGGCGCCCGAAGCTATGTGCTTTTCCGCCGTTGCGCGGTCGGAATAGGCGCCGGAGCATTCCAGCACCAGGTCCACATCCAGCAATCCCCAGGGCAAGTCTTCCGGGTCTGGATGACGCAGTATGCGAATCCAGTCTCCGTTAACCACCAGGTTATTGCCTTCCACCGCCACCTCTCCGTGAAACCGCCCGTGGGTGGAATCGTATTTGGTCAGGTGGGCAATGGTTTCTATATCCGACAACTCATTAATCGCGACCACCTGCAGGTGGTCGCGCAAGCCGTTCTCATACAATGCCCGCAACACGCACTGGCCAATGCGGCCGTACCCGTTGATGGCAATCCGAAAAGGCTTTGAGTTGGTCATCAGGCGTCCAGCAGTTCTGAAGCCACTTCCAGAATATTGTCGACGGTGAAACCGAACTCTTTGAACAGTTCACCCGCCGGCGCAGACTCACCAAAGGTGGTCATGCCGACTATCCGGCCATCCAGGCCAACGTACTTGTACCAGTAGTCAGCAATGCTGGCTTCGATAGCAATACGATTGGTGACTTCCAGCGGCAGTACCTGTTGTTTGTATTCGGCGCTTTGTGCATCGAATACATCGGTAGACGGCATAGAGACTACACGTACCGTTTTACCCTGTTCACGCAGTTTATCCGCAACGTCCTGAGCCAGGCCAACTTCAGAGCCGGTCGCAATCAGGATCAGGTCCGGAGTACCTTCTCCGCCAGACAATACGTATCCTCCCCTGGCAACGTTGGCCAGTTGCTCGGCGTCACGTTGCTGGTGTGGCAGGTTCTGACGGGAGAACACCATGGCGGTTGGGCCGTCGCTGCGTTCCAGCGCATACTTCCAGGCTACCGCAGATTCCACCGAGTCAGCAGGGCGCCAGGTGCTCATGTTCGGTGTGGTACGCAGGCTGGCCAGTTGTTCAACAGGCTGGTGCGTTGGGCCGTCTTCACCCAGCCCGATAGAGTCGTGGGTAAATACAAAGATTGAGCGCTGCTTCATCAGGGCCGCCATGCGCACTGCGTTACGGCAGTATTCCATGAAGATCAGGAAGGTAGCGCCGTAAGGAACAAAACCACCGTGCAGGGCAATGCCGTTCATAATAGCCGCCATGCCGAACTCACGAACACCGTAATGGATGTAGTTACCGGAGGCGTCGTCTTTAGTGATACTTTCACAGCCTGACCAGAGGGTCAGGTTGGAACCGGCAAGATCAGCCGAGCCACCCAGCAGTTCCGGCAGCAGCGGGCCATAAGCATTCAAGGCATTCTGGGAAGCCTTACGGGAGGCGATAGTGACACCTTTATCCTGGCATTCCTGAATATACTCCTGCGCTTTATCAGAGAAGTCATCAGGCAGCTTACCGGCCATGCGGCGTTTGAATTCACGGGCCATTCTCGGGTCAGCTTTTTCATACGCAGCGAAGGTCTCATCCCAGGCGGCTTGCGCAGCTGCGCCTTTCTCTCTGCCATCCCAGGCAGCATAGATTTCAGACGGAATTTCAAACGGACCATACTTCCAGCCCAGCGCTTCACGGGTCAGAGCGATTTCGTCATCACCCAGCGGGGCACCGTGGCAATCTTCTTTACCCTGCTTGTTCGGAGAACCGAAGCCGATGATGGTTTTACAGCAAATCAATGTGGGCTGCCCGGTGTTTTCACGCGCAGCTTCAACGGCCGCACGAATGGCGTCCGCATCATGGCCGTCAACGTTCGGGATAACCTGCCAGCCGTATGATTCAAAACGCTGCGGAGTATTGTCGGTGAACCAGCCTTCTACTTCGCCATCAATGGAAATGCCGTTGTCGTCGTAGAAAAACACCAGCTTGCCCAGGCCCAAAGTACCGGCCAAAGACGCCACTTCGTGAGAGATGCCTTCCATCAGGCAGCCGTCACCCAGGAATGCGTAGGTGTAATGATCAACAATTTCCAGGCCTGGACGGTTGAACTCAGCCGCCAGCGCTTTTTCTGCCAGCGCAAAACCGACGGCGTTCGCAATACCCTGCCCCAGCGGGCCCGTGGTGGTTTCAACGCCAGGGGTGTAACCATATTCAGGATGCCCCGGAGTTTTCGAGTGCAGCTGACGGAAGTTTTTGATGTCATCAATTGAAACGTCGTACCCGCTCAGGTGCAGCAGCGAATACTGCAGCATGGAGCCGTGGCCGTTAGACAGAACGAAACGATCGCGATTGGCCCATTGCGGATTGGCTGGGTTGTGGCTCAGGTAATCGTTCCACAGCACCTCGGCGATATCCGCCATCCCCATGGGCGCTCCCGGGTGGCCGGATTTGGCTTTTTGAACCGCATCCATGCTCAGCGCGCGAATGGCGTTGGCGAGATCTTTACGAGACGGCATTGACAATTCTCCAGTGTTTTTCAGGAAAAGACTTCAAGCTGCAAAAACTGCTCAAAAAGAAGGCGCGTATTTTCGCCGATTAGGGCACGCGGGGGCAAATTTCACAGAACATTAAATCTATATCAAAAAATTTTGATATTGCTATTGATCGAGGAAAAGAACCTCCTTACACTTGCTGCTCATGACATCACTCAACGCTCACACACCCGAAACGTCCTCCGTAGACGTACTGGCACCGATCTTCAAAGCAAGCGGTGATCCGCTGCGCCTGGAGATTCTGAGGGTACTGCGCAGGGACACCTTTGGCGTACTTGAGCTGAGCCAGTTGTTTGATATGCGCCAGTCCGGCATGAGTCATCACCTGAAAGTGATGCACAAAGCCGGTTTGCTGGAGCCCCAGCGGGAAGGCAATGCGATTTTTTACCGCCGCCCGCTGCATCTGGATAGCGTAAAACTGGCCGACCAGGCTATTCGGCAAATCTTTGAAACAGTCGACCGCATTCCTTTGCCTTCGGTGCTTGAAGAAAAGATTGAAGCCATCCGGGAACAAAGAGCTGAACAGTCTCAGGCGTTTTTCTCCCGCCACTCGGAACAGTTCCGGGAGCAGCAAGAACTGATCGCAGCCTTTGATTTGTATGCAGAACCCACTGCCGAGCTGATCCGCAAGCGGGTTAATCAGCAGAACTGGCGCAGCGTGCTGGAAATCGGCCCGGGTGAAGGCGGTTTTTTACCGGTGCTGTCTGAACTCTTTGACCATGTGGTTGGTCTGGACAACAGCAAAGACATGCTCGCCAAAGCTACCCGAACCTGTATTGACGAACGGTTGAATAACGTGGACCTCATCGAAGGGGTAACCGACACCGTACTGGCCAGTGGCGACGCTTTTGACCTGATTGTGGCCAACATGGTGCTACACCATGTGCCCAGCCCAGCCGACATATTTCTGGATGCCGCCGCGCTGATGAACAGCGGTGGATGCTTCATCGTCAGCGACCTGTGCAGCCATGATCAGGACTGGGCCAAAACAAACTGCGGTGACCTTTGGCTGGGCTTTGAGCCGGAAGAATTGACGGCCTGGGCGGCCGATGCGGGCCTTAACGCTGGTGAGCAGCTGTTTATCGGGCTGAGAAATGGCTTCCAGATACAGGTTCGAGAGTTCTGGAAGACGACAAAATCTGCCCGAAAAGCACTTGCGTCACGGAATATCTAAAAACTTTGATATACAAATAGGTGTAAATACCTACACCCTTAAAACACAACAAACATCTGGCGAATCTTCCCGACAACGCCGGTACGAACATGAAAACGCTCACAGAGGGGCACACGTATGTCTGACTACAACATTTTTACTTCCGAATCGGTCTCTGAAGGCCATCCGGATAAACTGGCTGACCAGATCTCTGATGCGGTACTCGATGCCATTCTGACCGACGACCCACACGCCCGTGTTGCCTGTGAAACCATGGTAAAAACCGGCGTGGCCATTGTTGGCGGTGAAATCACCACCAACGCCTGGGTCGACCTCGAAGACCTGGTTCGTGGCGTGATCAAAGACATCGGCTACACCTCGTCAGACGTAGGCTTCGACGGCGATACCTGCGGCGTGATCAACATCATTGGTAAACAGTCTGTCGATATCGCCCAGGGCGTTGACCGCCAGAAGCCAGAAGATCAGGGCGCGGGCGACCAGGGCCTGATGTTCGGCTACGCCAGCAACGAAACCGAAGTACTGATGCCGGCCCCCATCACATTCTCCCACCGTTTGGTACAGCGCCAGGCCGAAGCCCGTAAAAGTGGCCTTCTTCCCTGGCTGCGCCCGGACGCCAAGAGCCAGGTAACCTGCCGCTACGAAAACGGCAAGGTTGTTGGTATCGACGCAGTCGTTCTGTCTACCCAGCACGACCCGGAAGTCAGTCAGGCTGACCTGAAAGAAGCGGTGATGGAACTGATCGTCAAGCACACTCTGCCTGCTGAACTGCTGCACAAAGACACTGAGTTCCACATCAACCCAACCGGCAAGTTTGTGATTGGTGGCCCTGTGGGCGACTGCGGCCTGACCGGCCGTAAAATCATCGTAGACACCTACGGCGGCATGGCTCGCCATGGTGGCGGTGCCTTCTCCGGCAAAGACCCCTCAAAGGTTGACCGTTCTGCGGCCTACGCGGGCCGTTACGTTGCCAAAAACATTGTTGCTGCCGGCCTGGCTGAGAAATGTGAGATTCAGGTGTCCTACGCCATCGGTGTGGCACAACCAACCTCCATCTCTCTGAATACCTTTGGTACCGGCAAAATCAGCGATGACAAAATCATTGATCTGGTACGCGCGCACTTCGACCTGCGCCCGTACGCGATCACCAACATGCTTGACCTGCTGCACCCGATGTACCGTGCAACGGCAGCCTATGGCCACTTTGGCCGTGACCCATACGAAATGACCTCAGGCGGCAAAACCTTCACCGCCTTCCCGTGGGAAAAAACCGACCGGGCTGCCGCACTGAAAGACGCCGCGGGTATCTAATTAATTGCCTGGCGCATGAATATCCTCATGTGCCAAAACAGAACTAACCGGAGAATATCAATGAGCAACTTCGACGACTACAAAGTCCGCGACATCACCCTCGCCGACTGGGGCCGCAAGGAAATCAAAATCGCCGAAGGCGAAATGCCAGCCCTCATGAAGCTGCGCGAAAAGTACAAAGCAGAGCAGCCGCTGAAAGGTGCCAACATCATGGGCTGCATCCACATGACTATCCAGACCGCCGTACTGATCGAAACACTGATTGAACTGGGCGCAAACGTACGCTGGTCATCGTGCAACATCTTCTCCACCCAGGATCAGGCCGCAGCCGCCATCGCGGCTCAGGGTATTCCTGTGTTCGCATGGAAAGGTGAAACCGACGAAGAATACGAGTGGTGCCTGCACAAAACCGTCGGTGCAGACGTAGACGGCTGGGAACCCAACATGGTTCTGGACGACGGTGGCGATCTGACCGAACTGTTGCACAAAGAGTACCCACAGATCATCGCAAACTGCCACGGCGTGACCGAGGAAACCACCACGGGTGTGCACCGTCTCCAGGAAATGCTGCGTGATGGCACCCTGAAAATTCCGGCCATCAACGTGAATGATTCGGTTACCAAGTCTAAAAATGACAACAAGTACGGCTGTCGCCACAGTCTGAACGACGCCATCAAGCGCGCCACCGACCACTTGCTGTCTGGTAAAAAAGCGCTGGTTATCGGCTACGGCGACGTAGGTAAAGGCTCTGCCCTGTCTCTGCGCCAGGAAGGCATGATCGTAAAAGTAAGCGAAGCCGATCCAATCTGCGCCATGCAGGCCTGCATGGACGGCTTTGAAGTGGTTTCTCCATACATCAACGGCGTCAACACTGGCACCGACGAAGGCATTAACACTGAACTGCTCGGTACCACCGATCTGCTGGTCACCACCACCGGTAACGTGAATGTGTGTGATGCCAACATGCTGAAAGCCATCAAGAGCGGCGCAGTGGTTTGTAACATCGGCCACTTCGATAATGAAATCGACACCGCCTACATGCGCAAAAACTGGGAATGGGACGAGGTTAAACCGCAGGTACACCTGATTTACCGCGACAAAGCCACTAATGACCATCTTATTCTGCTGTCTGAAGGCCGTCTGGTGAACCTGGGCAATGCAACTGGCCATCCGTCACGAATCATGGACGGCTCCTTCGCTAACCAGGTGCTGGCTCAAATGCACCTGTTCGAGCGCAAGTTTGCTGACCTGCCAGAAGACGCCCGGGCCAAAGGCGTATACGTTCAGGTTCTGCCCAAGCAACTGGACGAAGAAGTGGCCCGCGCCATGGTTGAAGGCTTCGGCGGCGTAATCACCAAAATGACTCCGGATCAGGCCAAGTACATCGGTGTGCCGGTAGAAGGCCCATACAAGCCGGAAACTTACAGGTACTAAGCGGACAGAATCATGGAATCCCAGAAGCAATTCAAACGTCGCTTCAGCTTTGAGTTTTTCCCGCCAAAAACAGATGCGGGTAAAGAAAAACTCCAGGTTGTACGCGATCAGCTCGCCGAGGTGAACCCGGATTTTTTCTCGGTCACATTCGGTGCAGGCGGCTCAACCCGCGACCGCACGATTGAAACCGTGCTGAACCTGCATAAGCAGGGTATTTCCACAGCACCACACCTGTCCTGCGTGGGTGGCACCCGCGCAGAAATCAGCGAGCTGCTGGATCTGTATAAAGAGAACGGCATCAACCGGATCGTCGCACTTCGCGGCGACCTGCCCTCGGGTATGGGAGCTTCCGGTGAGTTGCGTTACGCCAACGAGCTGGTGGCATTCATCAGGGAGCACAGTGGTGATCATTTCAACCTCGAAGTGGCCGCTTACCCCGAGTTTCACCCGCAGGCCCGCAGCGCGGAAGATGACCTGAAGAACTTTGCCCGCAAGGTACAGGCTGGCGCCAACAGCGCCATCACTCAGTATTTCTTTAATGCGGACAGCTACTTCTACTTCATTGACCGCTTGGAAAAGATGGGCATTACCATTCCGGTGGTACCCGGCATTATGCCCATCGTCAACTTCTCCAGCCTGGTGCGTTTCTCCGATATGTGCGGTGCAGAAATCCCCCGCTGGATTCGCAAACAGCTGGAAGCCTATGGCGATGACAGTGTCAGCATCCGGAAATTCGGCGAAGAAGTTGTGACTCGTATGTGTGAAGAGCTGCTCCAGGCGGGCGCGCCGGGGCTGCACTTCTACACGCTGAACCAGACTGAACCCAGCCTTTCCATCTGGAAAAATCTGGGCATTACTGACCGGGAAAAGATTGCCTTCTGATTCTTCCCCAATTCCCCCTTTCCTGCTCAGGGAGAGGGGGCCTTCCCTCCCCAGCACATCGAAACGCCCTGATCACCTGAAACTCTTAGCTTTTTAGTCTAGAGTGTATCTGATGCATTCCCATCACTGCTCCCCACGATGCACAGTCAAAACCCTGTGTGATCGCGGTCTGTCTTATCGGGCAGAAGGAGCCATAACAAGAGCTAGGAGAAAGCATGAACACCAAATGGCTGAAAACACTGGGCGCAGGTCTTGCACTATCCATTGCCGCTACATCTGTAAGTGCGGAAACCCTTCGGGTGGTCACAGACCCCAGTTTCGTTCCATTTGAAATGATGGATCAGGAAACCGGCGAAATGATCGGTTTTGATATGGAAGTCATTGCAGCCGTCGCCGAACGCGCAGGCTTTGACTACGACCTGAATACCATGGATTTCAACGGCATTATTCCCGCCCTGCAAACCGGCAACGTGGATATCGCTATCGCCGGGATCACCATCACCGAAGAGCGTGGTCAGATCGTCGATTTCTCCGACCCGTATTATGACTCTGGTCTGCGCATTCTGGTGAGAGTCGGTGACGACACTAAAGAACTGTCTGACCTTGAAGGCAAAAAAATCGGCACCAAAATTGGCAGCACCAGCTACGACCACCTGATGAAAGCTCTCGATAAAAACGATGGCGTAACTCCTTACCCGGGCAGCTCCGACATGTATATGGCTCTGATGTCCCGCGCCATTGATGCAGTCTTCTACGATGCGCCGAACGTCGGTTACTTTGCCAGCACTAAGGGCAAAGGCAAGGTCATGGCTGTTGGCCCGCTGTACGAAGGTCAGCAGTATGGTATTGCGCTGAAGAAAGGCAGCAAGTGGGTTGGCCCGGTCAACAAAGCACTGGCTGAAATCAAAGAAGACGGCACCTACAAAACCATTTATGAAAAATGGTTTGGCCCAATGCCTGAAGACAAATAAACCTCCACTCGTTCCGGTCAGGGTGTACAACACCCTGACCGGTTCCTCCCAACCCAACGGAGAATCACACTGTGGAATTCCAGTTTCAGTTTGACTGGCAGGCAGCTATTAATGCCATCCCCTATCTCGCCAAGGGGATTCCCTACACTCTGATGATTTCATTCGGTGGCCTTGCCATCGGTTTTGCACTGGGCATACTGTTTGGTTTGCTCAGCATCAACAAAAAATGGTTTCTGCGCTGGCCGGCCACCGCTTACATCGAAATATTTCGCGGTACGCCTATTCTGGTTCAGGTACTGTTCATCTTCTACGGCCTGCCCGACCTGGTCGGCGGCCCGATTGACCCACTGGTAGCAGGTATTGCCGCCATTGCACTGAACTCTGGCGCCTACATTTCAGAAGTCGTCCGGGGCGGCGTTCAATCCATTGCTAAAGGCCAAAGCGAAGCGGGCCTGTCCTTGGGCTTGTCTCGCACTCAGACGTTCTGGTCGATCATCTGGCCCCAGGCTTTCCGGCGTATGATTCCGCCACTAGGCAATCAGGCCATCGTCAGTATCAAAGATACCTCCCTGTTCTCGGTTATCGGCGTAGGTGAACTGGTTCGTCAGGGCCAGGTTTACATTGCCAACACCTTCACCGCGTTTGAGGTGTATTTTGTGGTGGCTCTTATGTATCTGGCGATTACCTTGTCCTTGTCCCTGATTCTGCGGCTGCTCGAACGCCGTGGCATTGCATCGATCTGAAGGAACCCGAACTATGACTCAGATTGTAAACATGAAGGGCATGAACAAGTATTACGGTAAGCTGCATGTCCTTAAAGATATTGATTTGTCTGTAGAACAAGGCGAAGTGGTGGTGATCATCGGTGCCAGTGGCTCTGGCAAGTCCACTCTGATTCGCTGTGTAAACGGCCTGGAAGAATATGAATCCGGCACCTTGAAAGTGGATAGCCATATACTGGCTCCCAAAGGTGGCAACCAGAAAACGCTCTCAGAAATCCGTAAAGAAGTGGGCATGGTGTTCCAGTCTTTCAATCTGTTCCCTCACCTCACGGTGAGAAAGAACATCATGTTGGCCCCCATGAAAGTAAAAAACACACCGGAAGTGGTGGCGAATGCAACAGCTGAAAGACTGCTGGAGCGTGTAGGCATTGGCGATCAGGCCGACAAATACCCCAACCAGTTGTCTGGCGGCCAGCAACAGCGGGTAGCCATCGCCCGCGCCCTGGCCATGGAACCCAGGCTGATGCTGTTCGATGAGCCCACCTCAGCCCTGGACCCGGAAATGATCGGTGAGGTACTGGACGTCATGCGGGAGCTGGCCAAAGAAGGCATGACCATGATGGTGGTTACCCACGAAATGGGCTTCGCCCGGGAAGTGGCCGACCGGGTGATCTACATTCATGAAGGGCAAATTGTGGAAGAAGGCAAACCGGCCGATGTGTTCGATAACCCCCAGAACGAACGCACTCAGGCGTTTTTGTCCCGGGTATTGTCTCACTAGAAAACAGGCATTGCGCCTTGCCTGCCGCGTTTCAGCGCCTCGGCTTCGGTAATCCTGGTGGATTTATCGAGGCCGGGGAACACGCTCACCTCATGCTTGTCTCTGGTCAGTCCCGGCACTCACTTTCTGAAAAAGTCGGGCCACCGGGGTTCAGTGAGATAAACTGAAAGCATTCACACGAAGAGGACGTGTTCGACCATGACATTGCCAACCCAAGACAATCATTCGTCCAGCCACCCACCCGAATCGTTGCAAAGTCCTTTAACACTGCTCCGAACGCCAAGGCTGGACAGCGGAGATCCAGAGCAAAAACGCGAAGAAATTGCGCTCTACTTCGCCAACACCTTTGACACCTACACGCGGCTTTTTAATTGTCTGGCCGATGACTCCGGGTATTATCAGAAATCTATTCCGCTGAGGCATCCCCTGATTTTTTATCTCGGCCATACCGCGACATTTTTCGTCAACAAACTGATATTAGCCAAACTCTTGTCCGAGCGCGTTGACCCGCACATGGAATCCACTTTTGCCGTGGGCGTGGACGAAATGAGCTGGGACGACCTGAACGACGACCACTACGACTGGCCCAGCGTGCCGGATGTCATGGACTACCGCGCCAAAGTACGCGCCCAGGTACTCAGGCTGATCGAAACACTGCCCCTGAATCTGCCTGTTAACTGGGAAAGCCCGTGGTGGCCCATCATGATGGGCATTGAGCACGAGCGCATTCATCTCGAAACATCGTCAGTACTCATCCGCCAGCATGATCTGACAAAGGTTCAGCCTCAGCCGGAGTGGGCTCCGATTCGTGAGACCGGGGATGCGCCAGCAAATGAGCTGATCACTGTACCTGAAGGGACCGTCAGTCTGGGAAAACCCTACGATGATGCCTACTACGGATGGGACAATGAATACGGCCAACACCAGGCCAGAGTAAAGGAATTCAAAGCCAGCCAGTATCTGGTCAGCAATCAGGAATTTCTGGAATTTGTCGAAGCAGGCGGTTATGAAAAAGATTGCTACTGGAGCGACGAGGGCCTGTCCTGGCGGAAATTTGCAAATGCCAAACACCCAACCTTCTGGCGCTGGCATAACGGCTGGCACCTGCGTCTGATGACAGAAGAAGTTGAAATGCCCTGGGACTGGCCGGTTGAGGTGAATTACCTTGAGGCTAAGGCTTTCTGCGAATGGAAGAAGGAGCAATCCGGCCAACCTATTCGCATGCCCACAGAAGACGAGTGGTATCGGCTCTGTTCTGCCGCAGGCATAGAAGAAGTCGGTCACCAGAAAGCCAACGCCAACCTGCACCTGGATCACGGTGCGTCGTCTTGCCCGGTCAGCCGCTTCCGCCACGGTGACTGGTTTGATGTGGTGGGTAACGTCTGGCAGTGGACCGAAACGCCCATTTATCCATTCAACAATTTCAAGGTTCACCCCTTGTACGATGATTTCACCACCCCCACCTTTGATGGTCAGCACAACCTGATCAAGGGCGGCTCCTGGGTTTCCTGCGGCAATGAAACACGCCTGTCTGCCCGTTATGCGTTCAGGCGTCATTTTTTCCAACATGCGGGCTTCCGCTATGTTGCGTCAGAGTCCGAGGCCGTGCAGCCCAATGCTTACTATGAGAGCGACCGGTTACTGGCCGAATACGCTGAATTCCACTTCGGCGACACCTGGTACGGTGTAGAGAACTTTCCGAAAGCTTTGGCTGAACGGGCGCTGGCATCTATGGCTGGCAAGCCGGCCGGCAAAGCGCTGGATCTGGGGTGCGCCTGTGGCCGTTCCAGCTTTGAACTGGCGAGGCATTTTGATGAAGTGGAAGGCGTAGACTTCTCAGCAAACTTTATTCGCCTGGGCGTGGAGATGGCGGAGCAAGGCTCCGTTCGCTACGCGCTGACGGAAGAAGGCGATCTGGTCAGCTATCACACCCGCTCCCTGAAGGAATCGGGGCTGGAAGACACCGCAGACAAAGTGTCTTTCTATCAAGGCGATGCCTGCAATCTCAAGCCCCAGTTCACCGGGTACGATCTGGTCCTGGCCGCGAACCTGATCGACAGGCTCTATAAACCAAAACTTTTCCTGAACAGCATCCACGAGCGCATAAATGACGGCGGCATTCTGATCATTGCCTCGCCCTATACCTGGATGGAGGAACACACACCAAAAGAAGAATGGATCGGGGGCTTCAAAAAAGATGGTGAAAACTACACGACACTGGACGGCCTGAAGGACATTCTTGGCCGACACTTCCGACTGGTGAAAACGCCGGAAAAAGTGCCGTTCGTAATCCGGGAAACCCAGCACAAATTCCAGCATACTCTGTCGGAAGTGACTATCTGGGAACGGCAACCCCGCTCATCAGACTGAGCCCGAAAGGCTGCCGCTCATAACGCCATTACAACAGGGATGTAATGGCGTTATGTTCCTGGTCAATCTTGGTACGGGAGTCTTCAACCAGAAAACGGGCGATTTTTTTACCCAGGAAAGGGACATCACACAACACCAATAAATTCACATAATTGATGCACCGGTCACCGTTACCCTGCAAACGCATATTTCCTTTAATTTTTGCAGGAACGCCTTCAATTTTTACCCGAAACTCGCAGTGCCACTCGCCATCGTCTTTTCGGAACCAATGTTCTTCCTGTCGGATCTGGTTCCACTCACGATGAAAACTCGCCAGCATACCCGGCACGTCTGCAGAGGCCATCATTTCACGTTCGACAACCAGCTTTCCGGCTGTATCGTCTTTATGAATTTCGGCAATGTTTACATTACGGGCACCCAGTTTTTCGTTTTTCTTAAGAATATGGTGCTCAGAAAAGAAATGATTGATCACATGATCAATCCCCGCATTGTAAGGATGCTCCAGCGTTAGCTCCATAAAACCTCCATTGTGTGTTACTGCTTATTGTTGCCACACAAAGCCCAGGCAACATTGGCCGTGACGGCAATTGGCCAAGGCATGCAAGCCAGAGCGATTGGTTCACATTTCAGCGCTGTTAAGGCGGCTTTGCGGGAAGTATCATGTGCATTCCTAACTCAAACTGACCCACTTGGGCAGACAGGAGATAATCATGCGTAATGCCGACCTGGTCGCTCGGGATCTGAAATCCGTCTGGCACCCATGCACCCAGATGAAAGATCACGAAACACTACCGCTGATCCCCATCAAGCGCGGTGAAGGCGTATGGCTGGAAGATATGGAAGGTAACCGCTATATCGATGCCGTCAGCTCTTGGTGGGTCAACCTTTTCGGCCACGCAAATCCACGCATTAACAACGCCATCCAGGAACAGATCGGCCAGCTGGAGCACGTTATTCTGGCTGGATTCACCCATGAGCCAGTGGTCAACCTGTCAGAACGCCTGATCAAACTGACCCCCGAAGGCCTGAACAAATGCTTCTACGCCGATAACGGTTCATCCGCTATCGAAGCCGCCCTGAAAATGAGCTATCACTACTGGAAAAACCAGGGTCGGCCAAGCAAAAAGAACTTCGTAAACCTGAGCAACAGTTACCACGGTGAAACACTCGGAGCCTTGGCGCTGGGCGATGTCGCTCTGTATAAAGACACTTACCAACCACTGTTGATGGAAGTACTGACCGCCCCCTCCCCCGATGCCTACAACAAAGAACCGGGCGAAACCGACGAAGACTACGCCCTGCGCCAGTTCCAGGCCATGGAACAATTGCTGGCCGAAAAGCATGATGAAATCTGTGCGGTGGTAGTGGAACCCCTGATCCAGTGCGCCGGCGGCATGCGCATGCACCACCCGGTTTACCACACCAAATTACGGGAAGCCTGTACCCGTTATGGCGTACATCTGATTGCCGACGAGATTGCCGTAGGTTTCGGGCGCACCGGCACCCTGTTTGCCTGCGAGCAAGCAGGCATCACGCCAGACTTCATGTGCCTGTCTAAAGGGCTCACCGCTGGCTACTTGCCGTTGTCTGTAGTACTCACCACCGACAACGTCTATAACGCATTCTATGACGACTATGAAACCATGCGGGCCTTTCTGCACAGCCACAGCTACACTGGCAACCCCATTGGCTGCGCCGTGGCACTGGCCACACTGGACATTTTCCGAGACGAAAATGTCATCGAAAACAACCGCCAATTGTCTCATTGCATGGCCGATTCCGTCGCTCACCTGGCCGACCACCCCAACGTGGGTGATATCCGCCAGCATGGCATGACACTGGCCATCGAAATGGTCAAAGACAAAAACTCTAAAACCCCGTTTCCCTGGCAGGAACGCCGAGGCCTGAAAGTCTACCAACATTCCCTCAGCCGCCAGGCCCTGCTGCGTCCGCTGGGGAACGTTATCTACTTCATGCCGCCTTACGTGATCACTGAAGACCAGATCCGCCACCTGGCTCAGGTTGCCACCGAAGGCATCGCCATTGCCGCCAAAGACTGAGGAAAAGACATCACATGCGCATACCCAGAATCTTTACCGACAGCCCGTTACAAGTCGGCAGCCAGTGTGAACTCGATGAAAACGCTGCCAACCACGTAGGCCGGGTACTGCGCATGCAACCAGGACAAGAGCTGCGGCTATTCAATAACGACGGCCACGACTACAGCGCCACCATTACCCAGGCGGGCAAAAAAAACGTCACGGTTGACATCCAAAGTGCTGAAAAAAAACCGACCGAGTCCCCCCTCAGCATCACTCTTGGACAAACCCTCTCCAAAGGCGACCGCATGGACTACGCGGTACAAAAAGCGGTGGAAATGGGCGTTACCACCATCGTTCCCCTCAGCACGCAGCGTAGCGATGTAAAACTCAAAGGTGACCGGGAAGAAAAACGTCGGCGCCACTGGCAACAAGTCGCCATCAGCGCCGCTGAACAATGCGGTCGGGCGAAAGTACCAGAGATCCTGCCGGTTATGACCGTACAGGAGTGGCTGGTACACAGCCAAAGCTGTGATTTACGACTGGTTCTGCACCACCGGACTGAACAATCTCTGAACACCTTAACCAAACCCGCCAGCATCGCCCTGATGATCGGCCCTGAAGGCGGCCTGACTACCGACGAAATAGCTCAAGCAGAACAGAACGGTTTCCTGCCGGTGGCCCTCGGCCCCCGTGTTCTGCGCACTGAAACTGCACCGGTTGCAGCCGTGGCTCTGTGCCAGTGGTTGTGGGGGGATATTGGCGGATAACACACTTATGACTGATTTGGCGTCACCCAAGTCATTGACACAGAAAGCAAGGCTCAACATTATCATTGTCTGACAATTTTGTGAGTGCGGGCACACGTTCCGAAGTACCACTTCCAGAACAAAAACCAGAACAACTAGCGAGTACCGGATGACCAGTCTCCTGAACAATCCAGAATTTTGGCAATACCTAAGCATCCCCGTTATCGCCGCCCTGATTGGCTGGAGCACCAACTGGCTTGCCATCAAAATGACCTTCTACCCACTGGAATTCGTCGGCAAACCACCCTTGCTCGGCTGGCAAGGCATTATCCCCTCCAAAGCCCGGAAAATGGCCGCCATCAGCGTTGACGCCACCATCTCAAAAATCGGCACCGTCCAGGAAATCTTCGAACACATAGACCCGAAAGTCCTCGGCGCCCACATCATTCACACCGTCGACCCACGTATAGAAGAGTACGTAGACGAGCTCATGCTCAAAGAACACCCCACGTTCTGGGAAAACCTGCCAGCCTCCGCCCGAAGAATGGTCTATGAGCGGGTACGAAAAGCCACGCCTCAACTGGTCGACAACCTCGTACAAGACGTTTCCGATAACATCGAAGACCTGCTTGATATCAAAGGCATGGTGATAGACCGGCTGGCCAAAGACAAACAACTCCTGAACCGCATATTCCTGGAGTGCGGCGACGTAGAATTCCGTTTTATCATCAACTCCGGGCTCTACTTTGGCTTCCTGTTCGGACTCATTCAAATGGGCGTATGGTACTTGTACCCTGCGCCATGGGTACTGCCGGTCTTCGGTTTACTGGTGGGCTGGGCCACTAACTGGATTGCCCTGAACGTCATCTTCCGGCCTCTGCACGAACACAAAGTCGGCCCATTCCGCATCCAGGGGCTGTTCCTGAAACGCCAACCGGCCGTTGCAGCATCCTTCTGCCACATCGTCACTCATGAAATCCTTACCGTTGGCAACATCATTACCGCCATTCTCGAAGGCCCCAAAGGCGACCGGGCCCGTAACATGGTAAAAAAACACATCAAACCGCTGGTCGACGAAACAGCCGGCATGGGGAAGGCGCTCACCCAGATGGCATTCGGCCCCGCCGGATTCGCTACCCTGAAAAACCAGGTGGGTGAAAAAGCCATCAGTATTTCCCAAAGCTCCTTCAACAACCCCATGTTCGAGCAAGACCGCGCACGGGCGGTTGAGTCCATTATGGTTGAGAGGATGGTTGCACTCTCCTCTGAACAATTTCAGGATCTGCTGCGCCCCTGCTTTCAGGAAGACGAAATCAAACTGATCATGGTCGGTGCCTTTCTGGGTATGGTGGCAGGTATCAGTCAATTGATCTTCGTATTCGGTGAAACGCTACTCTAAATACTTCTTACACTGTGCACAGAAGCTCCACACCTCTATACTGGCTTGGTTAACCATTGGATACATATCAACCCGGAGGCAGTGAATGCCAGGTTTTTTCTCCTGGATTGCAGGTTTATTCTCTCCGCAGCAACCTGCTCAAGCTGCTGCGGAAACCCGGCTATTCAACCGGGCCCCAAGTGAACAACCGGATTCCTCACCCACGACAACAGACACACCTCCACGGTTAGAATACCATTTGTTTTGCTGGCTACTGGACTCACAGCCCGCTCAACTTCGTAAAGTAACGCCTGGCTATGAAAAGATTCTGGCAGAGCTGGAAAGACGGCTAAGCACCAACGCCATGGAAGAGCTGCCCAGAAAGCCCGGCACCCTGCCTATGCTGATGCGGGCGCTGTCCGGAGATAGTACCGACCGCAAGCAACTGACTGACATTATTCTCAGTGACCCATCCCTGACGGACCAGTTGTTGCAGGTTGCTAACAGCCCGCAATTCAGACCAGGCGACTACCTTATCGAGTCGGTTGATCAAGCCGTCTTCGTGCTGGGTCTGAATGGCATCAGGAATGTTATAGCCGCTGCCGTTATGCGCCCCATGATGGCTGCAAGAAACAGCACGGAAGCACTGTTTGCACAACGGGCATGGCGCTGGGGCCTGACTTGCGCCCGGTCAGCGGAGATGATTGCAAAGTTCAACAATGACGACACCAGTGCTCACTTTATGGTGGGTTTGCTGCCATCACTGGCTTACATCACCATCCGCCGGGAAATAGCGAGTATTTTCAGAGCACAAGGCATAGACAATGAACCCGAGGCCGCATTGCTTCGAGTCGCTTTAGCCAGATATCAGTGGGCAGCCTGCCAACTACTTGCCAATGTCTGGAACCTGCCCCCGAAATACCATGCCTGGTTGCTGGCCGCAGAACGCCCAGCGCCAAAACAATCGCACTGGGCATTAACTGATGGTTTGCTAATAGGTACTCGGGAAGTGTTGCGCAATGCCCGCCAGCGAAACCTGGCAGAAGAAGATCTGCTTCAGATTACTCACCTTTCTTCGGAGCAGCTTGGTCTTGTCAGAACGGCCGTTCTGGCCATGCTCAAGGAAAGCAAAGCCGCCAAATAGCCGCGGCAAAGAGAAGAAACTGAGCCGTCAGACCGGCCCATTACCATCTTCATTGCGCAGTAACTCAGCAAAACTCACCTCTTCTCGATCTGTTGCTGAGCTCATCAAATGTGCAGGCAGCGCACTGGCCGGTAGCCGGTCAACCACCCGGTCTTCATCCCTGCGCACAGTCTGCAAGACACTGCCCACAGTAATCAGGTCCAGAGCTCGCCCTGGCACCAGCTGGTCGCCATTTCGCCCTGCCAGACTGAGTATACCGGCACGGATCAGCTTATCGCTGACCTTACGGGTAACTTCGCCGGGCACTCGCAACTCGTGCTCCAGTGACTCTTGCTGCGGTGCTGGCTCGCCTCGACTAAATGGCTGAGCCACCATCCACATGACAGCCAGGCCGACACGCTCCTGAAGCTCCGGGGCCATCTGTACATTCCGTTTCTTGGCCACAGATCCGGGGTTCTGCATGTAGTAAGACAAACTCGCACCCAGCAATAAAATCATCCAGTTCATATAGATCCAGATCAGCAAGATGATTCCCACTGCGAAGCCGGAGTAGATAGCCGCATACTTGGCAGAACCCGCTACAAATGACGCAAACAGCATACCCGCTGCCTGCCATGAAATACCGGCAACCAGGCCTGCAATGAAAGCATAGCGAAACTTCACCCGGGTATTCGGGATAAAGATGTAGACGAAGGTAAACGCAGCCACCACCAGAAGGAAGGGCGTAAGGCGACTGACCAGCACTATCAGTGAGCCAAAGGGCTCAATCGACATCACGCTCTGTACAACCTCTGATGAGAGCAGAGTCGCTGTCGCGCCTACAGCAGAAACCATCAAGAGCGGCCCAACCATGATTACGCTCAGATAATTACTGAAGCGCTGAGCCATGGAGCGCATCTCTGGCACCCGCCAAATCATATTGAAAGAACGTTCGATTTTCTGGACCAGCGAAACAACCGTATACACCAGCATGGCCAACCCGACGGACCCTAACACCCCAACCTTGATGTTATCGACGAACCCGAGAATCTGCTCTGCAATCTCTATGCCTTGCGGGCCCATTGGCTCGAAAAACTGGAACAGGAACGGTTCCATTTTCTGGTGCACGCCCAGAGCCTTCAGTACCGAGAAGCTCAATGCCAGTAACGGCACAATACTCAGCAGCGTGGTATACACCAGGCTCATCGCATGCAGGGTCAGCTGACCACTGATCAGATCCCGAACCAACGCATAAACCGAACGGCCGGTCTTGTAGAGCCACGTCCAGGGCCACTTTTGCGGGGGATTGGGGTTGGAAAGAATCCAGTCTTCTGCGGCCTGAAGCCGCTCTTTCAATTGGATAGACGCCACGTACCTTCCTAATTAACAGTCTTTTCTACAGCTTATCAGGCAGATGGCAGTAAACAA
The DNA here is from genome assembly GCF_041595835.1 of Marinobacter sp. Lineage (GTDB taxonomy): Bacteria > Pseudomonadota > Gammaproteobacteria > Pseudomonadales > Oleiphilaceae > Marinobacter. The sequence goes on from NZ_JBFHJO010000004.1 coordinate 24,741, forward strand.
CCAGATACTGCGCATTTTGCACACCTGAAAACGGCCCTTTCTACGAATATATTATATCCATATCGAATTTAGTTCCTTTCACTTATAACCAAATTCGCGTAAAAAAGCGGTCTCTGATATCTGTCTGATGTAACGACACAGGAATTTCTTATGCGCCTTTCCCGTTTTTGGGCCACCATTGCCCTCACCGCTCTGCTACCTGGCACGGCCGCAGCAACCAACGGCTACTTCAGCCATGGCTACGGCACCATCAATGCAGGTATGGCAGGTGCGGGAACCGCTCTGTCTCAGGACAGTATCGCGGCGGCCACAAACCCGGCTGGCATGGCGTTTGTTGGCAGTCGTATTGACGGCGGGCTGGAAGCCTTCTCTCCGCGCAGGCGCTATAGCGTAGAAGGCGGAGCGCCAAACATTCCCAATCAGACCTTTTATCTGGCGCCCGGCTCCGTCTCGAGCAAGAACGGGGCGTTCCTGATTCCCCACTTCGGTTATAACCGAAGTCTGAACAACGGTCATAGCCTGGGCTTATCGATCTTCGCTAATGGCGGCATGAACACAGAATACAGCGGGGCCCAGGGCGGCACATTCGGTGCAGGCAAAACCGGCGTCAACCTGGAGCAACTGTTCATTGCCCCGACCTGGTCCTGGGAGTTCTCTGAAGGTCAGGCCATTGGCATATCCCCACTGATCGCTTATCAACGATTTAAAGCCGAAGGGCTTGGTGCATTTGGCGCACTGGGGTTTTCATCCAACCCGAATGCCCTCACCAACAACGGCACAGATGATGCCTGGGGCTATGGCTTGCAAATCGGCTGGCAGGGCAAAGTAACAGATACTTTACGTGCTGGCCTGAGCTGGCGCACCATTCTTGAAATGGAAGAATTCAGTAAATACGAAGGTCTGTTTGCAGAACAAGGGGGGTTTGATATTCCCCAGATGTTCAACGCGGGTATCGCCTGGTCAGGCATCCGGAACCATTGGCTGCTTCTGGATGTGCAACACATCCGTTACAGCGACATCAACAGCATCGGCAACCCGATGATGCCCAACCTGATGCAGGCCCCGCTCGGAGCTGATCAAGGCGCTGGTTTTGGCTGGGACAACATGACTATCGTTAAACTGGGCTGGCAATGGCAGCAAGACGAACAGCAAACCTGGCGCGCTGGCGTCAGTTACGGAGAACAGCCGGTTCCTGATGAAGAAGTGCTGTTCAACATCCTCGCACCGGGCGTGCAGGAGTGGCACTTCACCGGAGGTTTCACGCACCGTGTCAGCGATGCGCTGGAAGTGTCCGGCATGGCGTTCTACTCACCGCGCAAAACCATCCGTGGTGAAAACCCGATGGGCCCAGGTCAACAGATCGAGCTAAGCATGAGCCAGGTCGGCACGTCCCTCAGTGTGGGTTATCAGTTCTGAACGGAGTCGAGATTCCTCGCAGTAATCTCCACAATCCGCTGACGGGCCTCACGACTGGCCCAGGCGGAATGGGGTGTAACAATCAGATTCGGAATACCCTCCGCCAGCAGTGGGTTACCGTTGCGCGGAGGCTCCTCGGTCAACACATCAAACCCTGCCCCGCCAATCTGCCCTTCACGCAGCGCCACCGCCAGGGCTGCTTCATCCACTAAGCCCCCCCGACTGGTATTAATCAGCAGCGCTGTTGGCTTCATCAGCTTCAGTTCCCGCTCACCAATCATATTGCGGGTTTCTTCCGTCAGCAGGCAATGCAGTGACAACACATCCGCCTGAGCCAAAAGGTCATCCAAAGGAATGCGTGGATAACCCCCTACGCTCCCCGGCTCCTGCCCCGGCCGACAGCCCAGTACAACCTTCATGCCGAAAGCCCTGGCGCGTTCCGCCACACCCTGTCCTAAATCACCAAAACCAACTACGCCCAGCGTTTTTCCCTCCAGTTCCATGATCGGGTAATCCATCAGGCAAAACATATCACTCCGGGCCCAGCGACCTTCACGTACATCCCGGTTGTAATCCAACAGCCGCGTAGCCAGGGCCAGAATCAATGCCATGGTGTGCTGGGCCACGGTGGCACGACCATACTGAGTCACATTCAGTACTGCCACACCATGTTCTTTCGCCGCGACCATATCAATGTTGTTAACGCCAGTAGCCGTCACCGCAATCGTTTTCAGTTCCGGACAAGCCTTAAAATGCTCACGGTTAAGCTGAACCTTGTTCACCAATACCGTATCAAACCCCTGAATACGCTCCGGCACTTGCTCCGGTACCGTTCGCTCATAACGAGTCAAACCGCCAGCAACCTGCTCAATCGGCGAAAGATCCACGTCATCACCCAGGGTACTGGTGTCCAGAAAAACCGCTCTCATACTTTTCTCCTGACTCAAGATTGATACAGATTAAGGTAGACTGGGGAAAACGAACAAATACCCGGAGACGCAACATGGAACACGAATTCTGGCATGAACGCTGGGAAAAAAATCAAACCGGTTTCCACGAAGGCACCGTCAACAAATACCTGCAAGACCACTGGCAGGAACTGGCAGGCTCCGGAACTGACGCCGTCTTCGTCCCCCTGTGCGGAAAAGCGCACGACATGTGGTGGCTACACGACCGCGGCCACCCCATTATTGGCGTAGAACTCAGCGATATCGCCTGCAAAGACTTCTTTGAGGAAGCTGCTGAAAAGGCCATGGTACATCCAGGCGAGCCGTTCATCACCTTCAAACACGATAATCTGCAACTCTGGTGCGGCGACTTCTTCCAACTGGTGCCCGAAGACCTCAAACACATTCGCCTGGTCTACGACCGCGCGGCCCTGATTGCCCTGCCCCCGGAAATGCGTAAACGCTACGTCGAGCACCTGACAGCTGTAACACCAGACGACATCACGATGTTGCTGATCACCCTGGACTATGACAGCAACGAAATGAAGGGCCCTCCATTCAACGTCAGTGATGAAGAAGTCCATACGCTCTACGGCGACGACTACAACATCACCCAGATACTCCGGCAGGACATGGCCAGAGACAACCCTTTTGCCAAACGAAGAGGCTTGAGAAACGGCGCGAAGGAAAGCGTTTTCAAGCTCACCAGAAAATAAAATTTTCAGGGCCCCTTAGAACGTCTGACCAAAGGGGGCCCTTATCTCCAAAGTCATCACCTCTGCATTATTTAATGAACCCAATCTAACGCTGACCTGTCCAACCCCCGGAGTCTGAACTAAGCTCAGATTAATCAGGCCGGAATACAGTAACCAATAACACACCGGCCGAAATCCAGTCTACTCATCCATGAACCAACCACTCTGCCTGGGCAGAGGGTGCCAAAACGGAGCCATTACGTGGGTTAGAGCTATCTATAACAAGCAAAAGCAAGCGAGGGGCACCTATGAGCATTCTGCAGCATTTCAAAGACCGGTATGCAGCCACCCAAGAGGAGGAGTACTCCCTTGATGAATACCTGGAGATCTGCAAAACGGACCCAACCGCCTACAGCACCGCCGCCGAGCGAATGCTGATAGCCATCGGCGAACCAGAACTGACGGATACCTCCCGTGACCCTCGCCTATCACGCATCTTCTCCAACAAAGTCATCAAACGATATCCCGAATTTTACGAGTTCTACGGCATGGAAGAAGCCGTAGAAAATATCGTGTCCTTCTTCCGCCATGCTGCCCAGGGTCTGGAAGAGAAAAAACAGATCCTCTACCTGCTCGGTCCTGTTGGTGGCGGCAAATCCTCACTGGCCGAAAAACTCAAATCACTGATGCAGAGAGTACCTTTCTACGCTATCAAAGACTCACCGGTAAATGAAAGCCCGCTGGGCTTGTTTGACCCGGATGAAGACGGGCCGATTCTGAAAGAAGAATATGGCATCCCGGGCCGGTACCTGAAAAACATCATGTCCCCCTGGGCGGTGAAGCGCCTGCACGAATTCGGCGGCGACATCAGCCAGTTCCGCGTGGTCAAACGCTATCCGTCGATACTCGATCAGATTGCTGTTTCTAAAACCGAACCCGGAGATGACAACAATCAGGACATTTCTGCACTGGTAGGCAAGGTCAATATTCGCATGCTGGAAGACTACTCTCAGGATGACCCGGATGCTTACAGCTTCAGCGGCGGACTGTGTAAAGCCAATCAGGGACTGATGGAATTTGTAGAGATGTTCAAAGCGCCCATCAAGGTGCTGCATCCCTTATTAACCGCCACACAGGAAGGCAACTACAACACCACCGAAGGCATGAGCTCAGTACCCTTTGACGGAGTAGTCCTGGCCCACTCCAACGAATCGGAATGGCAAACCTTCCGTAACAACAAGCACAATGAAGCCTTTCTCGACCGGGTCTATATCGTCAAAGTGCCCTACTGCGTGAGGGTCACTGAAGAAATCGAGATCTACCGTAAGCTTCTGAAAAACAGCTCCCTCTCTGGCGCGCCCTGTGCTCCGGACACGCTGGATATGCTGGCCCAGTTCTCCGTGCTGTCGCGCATTAAAGACCCGGAAAACTCCAGCATTTTCTCAAAAATGAAGGTGTATGATGGCCAGAGCATCAAAGACACCGACCCGAAAGCCAAGTCTATTCAGGAATACCGGGACGCCGCCGGCGTGATGGAAGGCATGGATGGCTTGTCGACCCGCTTCGCCTTCAAGATTCTGTCAAAAGTCTTCAACTTCGACACGGCAGAAATCGCGGCTAACCCCGTCCATCTTCTCTATGTACTGGAAAAACAGATCGAACAGGAACAGTACGCCCCTGAAATTCAGGAAAAGTATCTGCGCTTCATCAAGGAATACCTGGCACCTCACTACGTGCAGTTTATTGGCAAAGAAATCCAGACAGCCTATCTGGAAAGTTACAGCGAATATGGGCAGAACCTTTTCGACCGCTATGTCACCTACGCCGACCTTTGGATTCAGGACCAGGAGTTCCGAGACCCGGAAACCGGAGACATACTGGACCGGGGCTCCATCAACGACGAATTGGAAAAAATCGAAAAACCCGCAGGCATCAGCAACCCCAAAGACTTCCGAAACGAAGTGGTCAACTTTGTGCTAAGGGCCCGAGCCAACAATCAGGGACAAAACCCATCCTGGCTCAGTTACGAGAAACTGCGCAGCGTGATCGAGAAAAAAATGTTCTCCAACACCGAAGACCTGCTGCCAGTTATATCCTTCAACCCGAAAGCCAGTCAGGAAGATCAGAACAAGCACAAGCAGTTTGTCGAGCGCATGGTCGAGCGGGGTTATACCGAGAAACAGGTCCGCTTGCTCGCCGAGTGGTACCTGCGTGTGCGTAAGTCCCATTAACGGCGACCGGGAGCAGTACCATGGGAATGACCCACATAGTCGACCGGCGCCTGAACGGCAAAAACAAGAGTACCGTGAACCGCGAAAGGTTCCTGCGCCGCTACCGGCATCACATCAAAAAGGCTGTTTCTGAAGCGGTTCAGCGGCGCTCGATCACAGACATTGAGCGAGGTGAGAAAGTCAGCATTCCGGCTCGTGACATTCAGGAGCCCACCTTCCGTCATGGCCCTGGCGGCCGCAGGGAGGCCGTGCACCCCGGCAATCAGGAATGGGTTGCCGGGGACACCATCCCGAAACCCCAGAACGGAGACGCCGGAGGCCCGGGTCAGGCCAGCCCGGACGGTGAAAGCATGGATGACTTTGCCTTCCAGATCACACAGGAAGAATTTCTGGAATTCCTGTTCGATGATTTGGAGTTACCCAATCTGGCCCGGAAAAAGCTGAAAGACACTGAGGCCTTCAGTTACGTGCGAGCCGGTTTCTCCAGCCAGGGCGTGCCCGCCAAACTGGATATCATCCGTTCTTTACGGGGAGCTCACGCCCGAAGATTAGGTTTGGGTGGCGCCCGCAAGAAAAAGATCCGGGACCTGGAGGCTCAGCTAGAAACCCTGAATAGTGCGCCGGATGATTTGGACCCTGCGTTCAGCCACGAGGATCAAATCAAGGTGCTTACGGAGGAAATCGCCCGCCTTAAAGCCAACGTAAAACGTATTCCCTTTATTGACGAAATCGACCTTCGATACCGCCAGCACCAAAAGAAACCCAAGCCAGCCACCAGTGCGGTTATGTTCTGTTTGATGGACGTGTCTGGCTCTATGACTCAGATGCACAAAGACATCGCCAAGCGCTTTTTTATCCTGCTGTATCTGTTCCTGAAAAAAAACTACAAGAAGATCGATGTGGTGTTTATTCGCCACCACACCAGCGCCAAGGAGGTAAGTGAGGAAGAGTTTTTTTACTCCAGAGAAACCGGCGGCACCATTGTATCCAGCGCCCTGAAGCTGATGAACCGGATCATCAGCGACCGGTACTGCCCCACTGAATGGAACATCTACGCAGCTCAGGCCTCCGATGGCGATAACTGGAACGACGACTCGCCAGCGTGCAGCAAACTTCTGGCCACAAGCATCCTGCCGCAGGTGCAGTACTACTCATACATAGAAATCACGCCCCTGGAGCACCAAACCCTGTGGCATGAATACGAAAAGCTGATGGCTCAGCATCCACAAAGCTTTGCCATGCAACAGATTGCAGACCCTGCGGATATTTACCCTGTCTTCCGAAAGCTGTTCGAGAGGAAAGCCGCATGAACGACCGGATTGATTGCCCAAACGAACCGGAGGGACCGAACCCCCCTGCCCGAACACCCATTTCTACCGGTTCAGAATGGACCTTTGAGCTGATTCAGAAATACGACGAGGAAATTGCAAAATGCGCGGCCGAATTTGGTCTGGATACCTACCCCAATCAAATCGAAATAATCACCGCCGAACAAATGATGGACGCCTACAGTTCTGTGGGCATGCCGGTTGGCTACCACCACTGGTCCTTCGGTAAGCAGTTTTTACAAACCTCCAAGGGATATCAGCGCGGACAAATGGGGCTGGCTTATGAAATCGTGATCAACTCTAACCCCTGTATCGCCTACCTGATGGAAGAGAATACCTTGCCAATGCAAGCTCTGGTCATTGCCCACGCCGGCTATGGTCACAATTCCTTTTTCAAAGGTAATTACCTGTTCCAAACCTGGACCGACGCCAGCGCTATCATCGATTATCTGGTATTTGCCAAGAACTATGTTTCTGAATGCGAAGAACGCCATGGCATTGATGCTGTTGAGGAAATTCTGGATTCCTGTCATGCCCTGATGAATTACGGCGTGGACCGCTATAAGCGCCCACCCCCAATCTCGGCGGCGGATGAGATCCTGCGCCAGGCGGAACGAGAAGAGTACCAGCAACGCCGCATCAATGATCTTTGGCGCACCATTCCAAAGCCTGATGAGAATGACCCGGTCACGCGCAAACCCCGCTACCCCTCCGAGCCACAGGAAAACCTGCTGTACTTCATCGAAAAGAACGCGCCCTTACTGGAAACGTGGCAGCGAGAACTGGTCAGGATTGTGCGCAAGCTGGCCCAATACTTTTACCCCCAACGCCAAACCCAGGTGATGAACGAAGGCTGGGCCACCTTCTGGCATTACACGCTACTGCACCGCCTGTATGAAAAAGGGCTGGTAACGGATGGCTTCATGCTGGAACTCCTGCAAAGCCATACTGCGGTGGTTTACCAGCCGCCCTTCAACAGCCCATGGTATTCCGGCATTAATCCCTACACGCTTGGGTTTTCCATGTTCACCGACCTGCGCAGAATCTGTGAATCTCCTACCGGGGAAGACCGGGAATGGTTCCCTGATATTGCGGGTACAGACTGGCTGGAAACCCTTCATTTTGCCATGGCGAATTTCAAAGACGAGAGCTTTATCCTGCAATACCTGTCCCCCAAAGTAATGCGGGACCTTAAATTGTTTGCAATCGAAAACGACGAAGAGGACGACCACTACACCGTCACAGCCATCCACGATGAAAATGGCTACCGGGCGCTGCGGGAAAAACTGGCGGGGCAATACAACCTGAGCTACCGGGAACCCAACATTCAGGTTTGGAACGTAGATGTGCGGGGGGACCGCTCACTGACGCTGCGGCACATCCCCGTCGATCATATTCCTTTGGACAAAGAAACTGATGAAGTACTCCGGCATGCTCACAGACTTTGGGGCTTTGATGTGCATCTGGAAAGTATAGACGAGGGTGTGGTGACCAAGGCACACCACTGCCCCCGCCCTGCTGACAGCGAAGGATAACCCTGAAGCAAACCGGGGTCACATCACGGTGGAAACCTTGAAGTGAACCACAGACTGCAACAGGTCCTGCGAAAGCTGTGACAGGTTCCGGCTGGACTCTGCCGTTTGCCCGGATGCCGATGCGGCTTGCTCAGCCACTTCAGCGATATTCTCAACATTCAGATTCATTTCATCGGCAACCGTTGTCTGCTGCTCGGCAGCACTGGCAATCTGAGCATTCATGTCATTAATCACCGCCACCCGCTCAAGGATGGAGTCAAGGGACTGCCCGGTCACGTTCGCCAGACTGACACTTTCCGACGTATTCTGCCGACTTGATTCAATCACTTTAACCGCATCAGCAGCACCACTTCTCAACCGTTCTATCGTGGTGTTGATCACCTCTGTTGAGCTTTGGGTGCGGCCCGCCAATGACCGAACCTCATCGGCTACAACCGCAAATCCCCGGCCACTTTCGCCGGCTCTCGCCGCCTCAATTGCGGCGTTCAATGCCAATAAGTTGGTTTGCTCAGCTATGCTGTTGATCACTTCCAGGACTGAACCGATCTCGCTGCTTTGCGACTGAAGCTGAACCATCACTTGTTCAGCATCTTCCATGGCCTCTGCAAGCCTGTTCACTTTGGCAATCAAATTCTGAAGCACCACCCGCCCTTCGCCGGCTTCACCATTGGCCTGATTAGCGGCTTCTGCAGCCGCCACCGTATTACTGGCGACCTCGCGTACCGTCGCACTGAGCTCACTCATGGCGGAAGCTACCTGCTGAGTCTCTGATCGCTGCTGAGAAACCCCTGATGCCGTCTGCTCTGTTACTGCTGACAGTTCTTCCGCAGCCTGCGCGACATGCTCTGTTGACTGAATTACGCGCCTGACAACCTCCTCAAACCCGGACACCATTTCATTCAGAGAATTCGCCACTCCCGCCAATTCGTCTCGGCCTTTTACCGTAAAGCGGGCGGTCAGGTCACCTTCTCCGAGCCTGCCCGTTGTTGCCTGGAACGCTTCAATGCTACTGATAACACCACGGTAGAACGATAGAAACAGATAAAGCACAATCAAAAAAGCCAGAGCCATAACAACCAACGCTCCGGTCCTGATCTGCACAAAACGATTCTCTCGGGCATCCAGCAGCCGGTCCAGCACTGGTAACGTCCGGTCAAAAACGTCATACACCTGGTTGATCGCCTCAGTGCTCACTCGCATAACCTCCCCTGCCGACACGGAGAGGATATCCGGCTCGAGTAGTTGAGCTTCAAGAAGAGTCGAGAGTTTACGAATGCTGCCTTGCGTCTGATCACCCAATTCTTTGAGCTCACCTGCGAGCTCCGGCTTATAGGCAAAAACCCGTTCCAGACTGTACGTCAACGCATCCAACTGCTGGACAATTCTATCTTCACGGACAGCCAGGTTTGCCCATGAACGCCCCTGATGCGTTCCAGCAGCAGCAACTCCAGCCCCGATTCCGCGCGCCTGAGCCATGGACTCTGTTAACGACGGCAGCTGGTTAATAACCATACCGACCAGGTAAAAGGTGTCCACCTCTGGGTCCAGAATAAGATTTGAGTTCTCGGCGAGAAGCCCTGTCAGCAAAAAAAGCTGCTCGATGAGTTCGGTGTGCGATTCGAAACTTTGCGATGCGGTCATCCCAGTCACAGAACCTGAAATCCGGGCCCAATCCCTCTGAATGGTCTTCACACTTCCAGCCACCTCGTTTGTGCTGATTTTTCGGCTTACCAGTTGCTCCAGACCGGAGAGAGACCGTTCGATTTCTGCAGCCTTGTTCCTCATATCACTTAGAAAGGCCTCATTGCCGCCGTGAAAAGCCGCAGAAAAGCCTCGGTGCTCCTGAATCAACGCGAGCGGTTCCCGAACCAGATTAATCTCTTCAAGCCCCTGACGCTCTTTTTCAACAAAGCGAATCTGAGATGCCATTTCCGCCTGCAACAGATAACCGAGGCTAAACAGGGGAATGAAAAAAACGAGAGAAATCAGAAGGAATTTATGAGGGTATCGAAGATTGTTTAACAGTGCCGTGCCGGGTCGTAACAGGACTTCCATGATGGAACCTCTAAGCTGAATCTTTTTTATTTTTATGAGCACTAATCAGAAACGCGACGTTCTTCATGCACCCTCTAATATATGTATTAATCATACTTCTTACTTAAGTGATCATTAGCCGAATATTGCAAAGTTTCGTTACGTTTTGATACTGGGAAGAGCGACCTCAGGGCGACGGAAATTTGAGTGTCGTTGGCAATAATAATCAAACCTACGACAGCCGGAGAGGCACTATGTAAACGTGAAACTCCTCATAAGCTCAGCAAGTAACCTTTAGTTTTCGTCGTGCAACTGAGACCAACACGCTATACTTCTAACATTGATTGAAATGCGACGAATCGTGGAGATTACAAAGGAATGACACGTCTCAATACACTGGATGCGTCCTGGCTGGCCGTAGAATCTGAAGACACGCCTATGCATGTGGGCACGCTTCAGATCTTTTCGCTGCCAGAGGGTGCGTCTGAGACATTTTTGCGGGACATGGTCACCCGCATGAAGGAATCCGGAGAGGTTGCAGCGCCCTGGGGAGACAAGCTGGCCTGGTCCGGCTTCCTCGGGCGCCTACTCGCCCCGGCCTGGAAAAAAGACAAGGATATCGATCTCGATTACCACGTAAGACATTCGGCCTTACCACGCCCCGGTGGAGAGCGGGAACTCGGTATTCTGGTTTCACGCCTGCACTCTAATCCTTTGGATTTTTCCCGACCGCTCTGGGAATGCCACGTAATTGAAGGGTTAGAAAACAACCGGTTTGCCATGTATACCAAAATGCATCATTCCATGATTGATGGCATCAGTGGTGTACGTCTGATGCAGCGTGTTCTAACCACTGACCCGGACCTGAGAAACATGCCTCCGCCCTGGTCGGTTCGGCCGGAAAAGCGTCGGGGCAGCAAGTCTGACCAGGAAGCCAGTGTCGCGGCCGCCTTTTCCCAGGCCATGGATGCGTTAAAGATCCAGGCAGATATGGCCCCTCGCTTGTGGCAGGCGGGTAACCGGCTGATGCACTCGGTCAGGCACCCGGAGGATGGCCCCACCGCACCCTTCACTGGCCCGATTTCCATTCTCAACCACCGGGTAAAAGGTCAGCGCCGTCTGGCCACTCAGCAATACCAATTAGACCGACTTAAAGCGCTGGCTCATGCTTCTGGCGGCTCCCTGAACGATATTGTGCTGTACCTGTGCGGAACAGCCTTACGCCGCTTCTTGCTGGAACAGGACAGCCTGCCAGACGCCCCGTTAACAGCAGGGATTCCGGTCAATATCCGTCCTGCCGATGATCAGGGCACAGGCACGCAGATCAGCTTCATGATCGCCTCACTGGCAACAAACGAAGCCGACCCACTCACCCGCCTGCATCAAATCAAAGAATCCAGCTGCCGTGCAAAGGAGCATCTGCAAAAGCTGCCCAAAAGCGCACTGACCCAGTACACCATGCTTCTGATGTCACCGTATATTCTGCAGCTGATGTCAGGACTGGGCGGGCGTATGCGGCCGGTATTCAATGTGACCATCTCCAACGTACCTGGCCCCAATGAAACCTTGTATTTTGAAGGTGCAAAACTGGAAGCCACCTACCCGGTGTCGCTGATCGCCCATGGTGGCGCGCTGAACATCACCTGCCTGAGCTATGCGGGCACGCTCAACTTTGGCTACACCGGCTGCCGGGATACTCTGCCGAGCATGCAGAAAATCGCAGTCTATACCGGTGAAGCGCTGGACGAACTTGAAAGCCTGATGCTGCCACCCAAACCTAAAAAGCAGCGAGCTGGCAGCAAGAAAAAATAACGAATGGGGGCTAGCCACTTTTCCAGTGGCCAGCCCCCAGAAAGACCAATTGCAGAAAACGGGTGGTGCGCTTGCGCACCTGCCCGACCTGATAATCATCATCCGGCGAAATACTGAGAATATCCGCAAGGCTGAAAGCCACCGTCCGGACAACCAGGTCACAAGTCATATCCAGGTCCGCATCACTCAGATTCTCCAACAGCCTGAGTCTACGCAAATCGTTAGCCAGTTCGTTGGCAAAGAAGCGCATTTCACTTCGAATACCTTCCTGCACCGCCCGGCTCTCACCCGCCAGCCCCTGAGCCATAAACAGAAAGAAACTACGATTAGCCTGAGCATGAGCTACGAAAATTTCGACAGACTCCTCTATCAGCCTGTCAGCATGCAGCACATTTGCCCGCGCCTCCCGCATCATCCGTCGTAAGACCAGCCCCAGCTCATCAACCAGCTGCAATCCAAGATCATCAACACTCCGAAAATGCCGGTAAAAGGATGTGGGCACAACGCCTGCCTGCCTGGTAATTTCACGAATACCAATACTGGCAAAGTGCCGGCCTTTTCCGACCAGCGCCAGCGCCGCATTCATCAATTTCTCGCGGGTTTCTCCAGGCCTTCGCCTTTGTACTTCTGACATCGATTAGTCCGCACTACAGGGTCAAGTTCACAAGTGTACACATTAGATTGACCAAAAACCTAGACAGCTTGTCATTCTGAGCCAGCTTCCAGCAGCACCCATTGCTCACCTGGCACCTCATGTGTACAGTTGTACACACAAGTGAACAACTGTACACATGAGATTATATTTCATGCGCCGCGAACACGGAGAAATGCGATGCTGACAAGAATCACGCAGTCTAAGGCTTTACACTGGCTAGGCCAGCAATTACTCAACCGTGACGACCCGGCCGCATTTTTTGACCCCCTGGCCGAAACCATCAACCCCATGTGGGTACAACAGTACACACCGGCTATGGTAGAGCGTATTACTGAAGAAACCCCAGACACTAAAACATTTGTACTAAGACCGGCCAAACGCTGGACGGGTTTCAGGGCCGGGCAGCATGTGAACATCTGTATCGACATCAACGGAGTTCGTCGCACCCGTACATTCAGCCTTTCCAGCTCACCCACACTCTGGGAACGTCAGGGGCTAATAAACCTGACCATAAAGCGATTACCAGACGGGCTGGTAACCAGCTGGCTGCACAGCACTTTGAGGAAGGGTGATGTCATCGGGCTAACGGATGCCTTTGGAGAATTCCTGATTCCAGAGCCCGCTAAACCCGTCCTGTTTATTGCAGGCGGCAGTGGTATCACCCCGGTACTCAGCCAGTTGCAAACTATGGCTTCCGGGAATTATCCGGAACCAGTCACCCTTCTTTACTACGTGCGTACTCAACATGATGTAATCGGGAAAGAAAAGCTGACCACGTTGGCTAAAAATTATCCTGCCCTTTCTCTGCACATCATCAGCACCCACGAAAGCAAACAACCGCGTTTGCTGAGCGACACAGACCTAACGGCCATAACCGACCTTGAAGCCAGAGAGGTGTATCTCTGTGGTCCCAAAGGATTAATGGATCTTGCCTCTGACTTACTGGCCCGGCGTGGCGTGAACGACAAGCAGATTCACAGCACCTTCTTTGCGCCGCCCGCAGCCGCGCAACTGGAAACTGATCAAATTGGAGGAGAGATCACCTTCAGCCTAAGCAACCTCAAGATAGATTCCAAAGGCAATGCCAACCTGCTGGAGATTGCCGAAGCTGCGGGCCTTAAGCCCCAACATGGATGCCGTATGGGCATCTGCCATCAATGCAGCTGTCAGAAAACCAGCGGCACGGTGGTAAACCGGCTCACAGGGCAAGTATCCGGACCGGGCGAAGAAAGCGTGCAACTCTGCATTTCCATCCCACAAGGCCCGGTGGTTCTGGACGCATAACCCCTTTTTTTTCACTACGGCCAGCCCCGGCCGTAAGGAGCAGACCATGAAAAAGCTGAATGACACCCAGTTGAACGAACTTCAGAAGGATTTGGATACCATTCGCAACGACGTACTGGCCGACCTTGGAGAGCGGGATGCCAGACACATCCGCAACATGGTTCGGCTGCATCGTAAGTTGGAACTTGGAGGCAGGGTACTGATGCCCTTCGGCTTCATTCCGCCGGTCTTTCTGGCCGCTACCGCCTCTTTGGGTATCGCAAAAATTCTCGAGAATATGGAGATTGGCCACAACGTAATGCATGGCCAGTATGACTGGATGAACGACCCCAGCCTGAACTCGCAGACCTACGAATGGGACACCGTCTGCTCCAGTGCATCCTGGCGCCGCACCCACAACTTTGAACACCACACGTTCACCAATGTCATCGGTAAAGACCGGGATTACGGTTACGCCGTTTTACGACTGAGCAACGATGAACCCTGGAAACCCAGGCATCTGCTCCAGCCCCTGACCTATGCAGCTTTAAGTACTCTGTTTCAATGGGGTGTGGGCTTGCACGAACTGGAAACGGAAAAACTGGCCAGCGGAGAGCTAAGCCTGCGCGACAAGTTGCCATTCCTGAAAGAGGCTGCCAAAAAAGGGGGCCGACAAGCCTTCAAAGATTATGTATTTTTTCCACTGCTCACATTGCCTGTCGCACCGGTTGTTTTAGCCGGCAATGCCGGCGCTAACCTGATGCGAAATCTCTGGGCGTCTAATGTCATATTCTGCGGCCACTTCACTGAAGATGCAGAGACATTTACCGAAGAAGAGTGCGAAGGGGAAAGCAAGGGCCACTGGTATCTCCGGCAGCTCACAGGCTCATCAAATTTTACCGGCGGTAAATGGCTGCACGTACTCAGCGGCCACCTGAGCTACCAGATTGAACACCACGTCTTTCCTGATTTACCCGCACACCGCTACCCTGAAATTTCAGAAAAGGTTCAGGAGGTGTGCCGCAAACATGGAATTCGATACAACACGGGTAGTTTCAGCAAACAGTACGGCACTGTGGTGAAGCGAATACTTCGTTATTCCCTGCCGGAGCCAGGGTTTTCAGGCCAAGGCTAAGCAATCTGCAGAAGCCGGAGCAACTGAGACTCCTGCTTACCCTGCACCACATCGGCAAGCGTATAGTTATCCAGCACGCTAAGGAAGGCTTGCAGCGCTTCGTCAAATATATTCCTCAATCCACAAACAGGTGTGATTCTGCAGGTATTGTTCCCGGAAAAACATTCAACAAGGCTAAGATCTTGCTCGGTTTCTCGCACCAGTACACCTATATTGACATCTTTCTGGGCCCGGTGAAGGCGCATGCCGCCTTTCTTGCCGCGAACGGTTTCTATGTATCCCTTCTTGTTGAGTTGATGCACCACTTTCATCAGGTGGTTTTTGGAGATACCGTAACTGTCAGCAATTTCCTGAATAGTCGACAGGCGGTCGCCATCCTGTGCCGCAAGGTAAATCAGAACCCTCAGAGAATAGTCCGTATAACGGGTAATGTGCATGCAACACTCCAGAATTTTGGAAACATTAGTAAGATGGCCGGGTC
Source organism: Marinobacter sp. (assembly GCF_041595835.1). Classification (GTDB taxonomy): domain Bacteria; phylum Pseudomonadota; class Gammaproteobacteria; order Pseudomonadales; family Oleiphilaceae; genus Marinobacter. The sequence continues at coordinate 40,273 of NZ_JBFHJO010000004.1, forward strand.
ACCATATAAACGGCGACGACCGATAAAAAAAGCCCGGATATAACAAGAACCAGCAGAGGCGACCCAAGTAGCAGCAACACACTCCAACTGACAGCCATCATGCTGCAGGCCAGGATTTTAGCTCTGGCCGGTATTGCACGGTGATGTCGCCATTGTTCAATCGCCGGCCCGAACCGAGGATGCCTTTCAAGCCATTGAGCAAAAGCCGGTGAACCTTTACTCGCAAAGTAAGCTGCCAACAGTACAAAAGGCGTTGTTGGCAATAACGGCAAAACAACACCCACTACCGCCAGCCCCGCTGATATGTATGCAAGAATCCGGAATCCGGTTTTACCTGATTGCACAGCCATAGCACAAGCCTCAAGACTGTTTGCTTATAACCTAATTCTACTATTAATTGATGCGTAGGTCTGCACCGCGAGCGAAGTCACTACACCTCTGATAGCACGGCCAGCCACGTGTCATACGACCCTACGACACCTTCCTACTATTAACATTTATTTTCTATCCATGTTATAGATGTAAATCAAAATAGTCGCAAGAACTAACATCGCCGGGGTCAATCCACCGAAATCCACGCATTCGTAAAAAACGGAGATCGACTCTGGCGCAGGCTTTGGCATACTGAGCAATCAATGCAGCGCCTGAGCACTATAAGGATCATCACTATGTCCCACTCTGGACTAAAAGACCGCTTCGGCCGCACAGTGAATTATGTTCGTCTGTCAGTGACCGATCGCTGTGATTTTCGCTGCGTGTACTGTATGGCAGAAGAAATGACATTTCTCCCAAGGGACGACATCATGTCTCTTGAAGAAATTGCTCAGGTTGCCCGTAATTTTGTTTCGCTGGGCACCAGGAAGATCCGGCTGACGGGCGGTGAACCTTTAGTCAGAAGGGGTATTCTCGATCTGGTCCGTGAAATCGGCAGCTATGGTTTATGTGATTTTGCCATGACGACTAATGGCAGTCATCTCCCTGCCCTGGCAGATGAACTGCGTAAGGGCGGCCTGCACCGGCTCAATATCAGCCTGGATTCTCTGAATGCCGAAAAATTTCATGCCATAACTCGTACAGGAACGCTCAGCCAGGTTCTGGATGGCATTGATGCAGCCCGCGAAGCCGGATTTGAGAAGATCAAGCTCAACACGGTGGTGATGAAGGGGCGCAACGATGAGGAGATTCCTGATCTGATCGCGTTTGCCCGCACCAGAAATCTGGATATCACGTTTATTGAGGAGATGCCCCTGGGCAAAATTTCTGAGCATGACCGTGGGCTGGCTTTGTGCACGAGTGATGAGGTGCGATCAATCATCGGTCAACATCATGAACTTAAGTTGACGGGTGACGATACCGGGGGGCCAGCCCGTTATTACCGGATGCCCGACAGTTCTATTCGAGTCGGATTTATTTCTCCTCATTCTCACAATTTTTGTTCTGCCTGCAACCGGGTTCGGATGACGGTAGAAGGGCGACTTCTGTTGTGCCTGGGGAATGAGCATTCGGTGGACTTACTGCAGATTTTGCGTGAGCACCCCGGGGATGATGAGCTGCTTCGGGAGGCAATGATTGCAGCGATGGATTTGAAGCCAGAGCGGCATCATTTTTCCAGTAAAGGCGATGTGGAGATTCTCCGGTTCATGAATATGACTGGCGGCTGAGATTTAAACCTCTCTTATGATGCTTCTGTACCCCCGCGCATGAATGCGCCGTACAGAAGCGTCATAAAGCGAAATCAGCGCTGATTCAATGCTCTACAGCATGATCACCAGCCATGTGTTCCATTTCGTGCTCTTCATGCATACCTTCCATCGCATCCATGTCATGGCCACCATGCATGCTGTGCATAGCCATGCCTGAGTTCAGGTGGTCCATGGTAATGTCTTCGAATGCCAGCACCTGGCCTCCGTACTGGGCGGCAAAATCGGTTGCGCTGGCTTCCGAGGCAAAGGAAGCCAGGGTTGGGCCCATCGCTCCGGTGCGTTCGGAACCCACTACATAAAAGGCTTCACGGGCGTCGATCAGGTGGGTGTCTTCCGGGTGATCCCACTCAGTCTGAGCCATATTATGAACATAGAGGGTGTGATCCCGATTTTCGTTTTCGGGCTGAAGAAACCAGGCGAACATGTCTTTCGTTGAGCAGAATTTGCGGATGTTCTGCTCGCGTTCGGTGAACGCCTGGCCTTTGGGCCCAGGGAAGTTGGTGATGACCATACCGCAGACATGGCACTCGTCACCGGATTCGAAGTGGACCGGGTCAGGCTTGGCCAGGGTTTCTTCTTCTGCGCCAGAGCAGCCCGCCAGTGTGACTGCGGCCAGAGCGGCGATCAGCCATGTTTTGATTGGGGTTTTCATGTGTCGTATTTCTCCGGTCTGAATTATATTTTTCGGTTTTTGAACAACAACAGTGCACCCGTCAGCGGGACAGCGCACCATAGAGCAAGGCCAAGCCAAAGGCCGCCAGCGCCGATGGGTAAATCGGAACCTAAACTCAACACACCGCTTAGCTGTCCGCTATCACCGAAGGCGACGATGTTGAGCAAACGGTAGATATCTGTGGGGTTGAGCATGAGCAGCCAAGGCAGCAGTTCGGGATTGAATTTACCTTCGCTTGCAACCAGCACTCCTAGCAGTACCAGGTCAAAAATAAGGACAAAGAAGAACCAGATAGCCAAGGACATGCCGGCGGCGACAGGCTTCTCACTGACCCGCACACTGACCAGGTACGCCAATGCAATGAAGCCCCACCCCAATAAGATGGTGGAGCCGATAAAGCGTCCCATGGCTGCAGCTAACGCACCAATAGCAACGTCCTCCACTAATAACGCGATGGCAACACCGGCAACCCCGAAGCCAATAACGGTCGCCGAGGCCAGAGTCAGGCCATGGCCGAGAAATTTACCGAGTAGCAATTGGCTTTTGCTCAGGGGATAGGTCATCAGTAACAACAACGTGCCGCCTTCTTCTTCTCCCACGATAGCGTCGTAGGCAAGTAACAGAGCAATCAAAGGAATCAGGAAGATACCCAGACTCGCAAGGCTGGCTATGGTGGCTGGCGTGGAAGCATAGCCTACCTGGCCAGATGCTGCCGCGCCAAACCAGGCAATGCCCAGCGCCAGAGTGGCAAACACAAGAGAGATCGCAACAAGCCAGCGGTTGCGGAAACTGTCGCTCAGTTCTTTTCGGGCGATGGTCCAGATAGCATTCATTGGGCCGCCCCCCGGTGTGCCAGGCCACCCGAGCCAATAAAGTGTACGTAAATATCTTCGAGGCTGGGCTGATGAATCCCCAGATCAGCCACTTCGCCAGAATTCATCAGAATTTTGATCAACTCCATCTTGTCGTTCGGTCGGACATCCACCAGCAAGCTTCCGTGATCATGTTTCACCACCAGGCCAGTGTTCACCTTGGCCTGCCCCATCACCGCTTCCAGATCAGCCAGGTGACCGGCCGGCTGTACTGTAAGCGTCACCGGCATATTGGCTTGCTGCCGTAGTGATGGCAGGTCACCCGCGGCCTTCAGCGTGCCGTCGGTCAGAATAGCCGCACGGTCGATATACGGCTCTACCCCCGGCAACACATGGGAACACAACACAATCCCGGTGCCGTCATCCCGAAGGCTGCGCAGCAAACGATACAGGTCGGCTGTTGCAACCGGGTCCAGGCCGACGGTAGGCTCGTCCAGCATCAGCAATTTCGGCCTGCCCAATAATGCCTGAGCAAGCCCTAACCTCTGGCGCATGCCTTTGGAATAGGTTTTAGTGCGAGCGTCCATGGCATCATTCAGACCCACCTGTTTCAGCAAGTCCGGCACCTGGTGCAGAGGCGCACCCTTGAGCCGGGCAAAGTGGCGGAGAATCTCGCGTCCGGTAAGTTGCGGGTAAAACATGACGTTCTCCGGCAGATAACCAATATGCTGGGTAACCTGCGGATCTCCGGCTTCACCGCCGAGTACGGTCACCTTGCCGACTGTTGGCTTCATCAGCCCCAAAATCAGTTTGATCGAGGTGGTTTTTCCCGCCCCGTTATGGCCAAAAAGCCCGAGAATCTCTCCTGGCTTCAGCCGCAGATCAACACCGTGCAGCACCGTTGCTTTGTCGTAACAGTGGCTGACGTTCTCAAGTTGAAAACAGTTCATCGGATCTCCGATTGCATATACTCGGGAATTCGCATCAAAGGGTGAGGGTCACTAACACCGGCAGACTTCACCACGGGAAATGCATTCTGAACCCAGCGCAGGATATCCACTGACGGACTGAACATCAGTACCTTGGCTTCCGGGTATTTCCATAAAAGGCGATCTACGTTGTCATTGGGCTCGTAAGGGACGTCACCCAGGCCATCCTGGTTACGATCCCAGCCCAGATAGTCGCTCCAGAAATTTCCTTTACCATCCTTCGACCACGCCTGAGTGCGGGTCGCCACGTATTTCACCTGCCGCTCGTTGTTCACAAACGCATTATCAAACACATCGTTGTCTTCAGAGCCTGCCGTCAGGTGAATACCGATATTGCTGTCCGCAAACAGGTTGCCCTCAAAAACGTTGTACAGAGAGTTGTAAATAAAAACGGCTTTACCCTCTCCCCCGGAGAGCATCACACGCCCGCCCTGACCTTCCGACACGCCAATGACCACGTTACGGCGTAGCTTTGAGTTGGTGATGAAATTCATCAAAATGCCGTAGTTCTCGTCGTTTTCAGAGCGGTTATTCAGCACCGTCAGATACTTACTCTGCATCAGTGCATACCCCGTGCGTGTACCCCGGGTCACGTTACCTTCCAGCAGGTTATGCATCGAATACATATAATGAATGCCGTAACGCAGATCCGTCATCAGGTTGTTCCGGATCTTGTTGTGGTTGGCCGTTTCGATATAAATCGCATCCCGGGTCTGGGAAATATCATTCCCCTCAATTAACGCTCCGGTAGTATTAAACAGGTGAATGCCATTCCCCCGGTCCTGAGACCGAATACTGATTTCCCCACGAATGTGATTGTTCCGCACCGTGACATCCGGCGTTGCATCCAGCCATACGCCAAACGCTGGCCCCTGAAGGTGGTTATTCTCAATCACTGAACCCCGGGCCTCCCGAGCCACAAAGATCCCGGCATCCAACGTGTTCAGATCCCTACCCCAGTTCTGCACCCGGCAGCCAGAAAGCGTCACTTCCTCGGCCAGTATATCCACCGCATTCCCCTGCCCGGCACCATCAATTACTGTTTCCGGAACACAAGACACCGTTACCCCAGGCACTCTGATAGCCAGCGACGAAAGTGTTTCAGGCGGAAGCTCGATGGACGAACCCGGTTCAAGGTTATCGAGCTGTTCTTGCAGGTCCGCGTTGGCGGCAAGCGATAAAAGAGCGACTGACAGGGCCACCCCATAACGCAATATTTGGTACATCTATGTTTCTCTAAAAAGTGAAAACCGAAGGCACGCAACACAGTGCGGCAATCCAAGCGAAAAGCCCTTTCCAAAAATGTGCGCAGCCATGGGAGCGGTTTTTGGAAAGGGCTTTTCGCTTGGGTTACTACTCCAAAGCACAGATACAGGGGCCCGAACTCCGGGCCCCCATTCAAAGAGAAGCGAATTAAGCCTTCTCTACCAACATACGACCACCCATTTCCATGTGCAGCGCATGGCAGAACCAGTTGCAGTAGTACCAGTACACACCAGGCTTACCGGCAGTAAAGGTCACAGATGAAGTCTGCTGAGGACTGATCTCCATGCTCACGCCGTGGTTAACCATACAGAAACCGTGAGTCACGTCTTCGATGGTATCAAGGTTGGTCACATACACCGTAACCTCATCACCTTCCTTCACTTTAAACTCAGTCAAACCGTACATGGGGGCAACAGAGGTCATGTAAACACGAACCTTGTTGCCGTCACGGATAACCTTGTTATCAGCCTCCAGAGTAATGCCATCTTTCTTGGCCTGCTCACGACAGCTGGCAAAGAACGGATCCTGACGATCATAGATTTTCTTGGTCTTGATCTGATCACGACGAACCAGAATACAATCGTGCGGTTCGGCGAAGGTTGGGCCATCGTGGACCAGCTTCATTTCTTCGCCAGAGATATCGATTAACTGATCGTTTTCCGGATGCAACGGGCCAACCGGCAAGAAACGGTCTTTGGAGAACTTGGACAGAACCACCAGCCACTTACCGTCAGCATCTCGCGATTCGGTCAAAGACGCGTGGTTGTGACCAGGCTGGTAATGAACATCCAGCTTCTGACGAATATAGTTCACCTTCTCGCCGTTGTAGTGCTTGATCGCGTCTTCAATGTTCCACTTACAAACCTGACTGTCGATGAACAGCGTGGTGTATGCGTTGCCACGACCATCAAAGGTTGTATGCAGAGGCCCAAGCCCCAGCTCTGGCTCCGCAACGATGGCATCACGCAGCCCGATCTTGTCATCGAACAAGTCATCCAGTTTATCGATTGCAATCACAGAAGCGGTTGGAGACAGTTTGCCGTTAGCAATGAAGTACTTGCCATCAGGAGACGTGTTCAGACCGTGCGGGTTTTTAGGTACAGGAATGTAACGGGTGAACTCAGACTTACCGCGACCATCAACAACAGGAACCTTAGAGTCACCAATGGTTTTGAACTTACCAGCCTTAACAGCAGCAGCAATGCGTTCAATATTGAACACGACAACCCAGTCACGGTCGTTACGCATGGTGCCAGCCAGATCGATGGCCTTCTCTGAGTTGTAGCATGTAGAGGCTGCGTATTTACCCGTGTAGTCGGCATCGGTGTTATCCAGGTTGCCGTCTACGATGACCTGCCACGCTACTTCCATAGTCTCAGCGTCGATAGCACTGAACATGGTGTAGCTGTTTTCCAGGCTGTATTCGCTGCCGTCATTCGGCTGAGGAATAACAAACTCGGCATTACAGAAGACATAGTTCGTACGAGGCACTTTCTGCAGCCGCAGACCGTGAATAGCCTGAACGTTAGGGACATGGGTAATTTTGTCTGTTTTCATGATATCCAGACGAATACGGGCTACCCGGGTGTTGGCTTTATCGTTGATGAACAGATACTTGCCATCGTAACGACCATCTTCCATAGAGATGTGCGGGTGGTGGCAGTCACCGTTCAGATACTGGCGATCGCCGCCAATAATCTCTTTACTTTCATTAGTAATGCCCCAGCCCGTAGCGGGGTCTACGTTGAACACTGGAATACGCATCAACTCACGCATGGATGGCACACCAAGAACACGCACTTCGCCTTGGTGGCCGCCACTCCAGAAACCATAATACTCGTCCAGCTCACCCGGCTCGATGTGGACCTTGTTCTTGGCTTCCTGGGCTGCAGCGGCAAAGGCTTCGCGGCTCATGATTGACGTACCAAGTCCCGTCGCGCCTGCAACACCAGCCAGTGCCGCAGCGCCCATAAAGCGGCGACGACTGAGACCGCTGTCCGGAGCCTCCGGCGTGTCGTTGCTCAGTTCATCTCTTTTCTTCATAGCGTCCAACTCCATTATTAGTTATGGCGGTTTAGCTTCTCATTCCGTCCGAAACTCTTAGTGGTTCCGGTACTTACCCGTGCACCTGAACGACCGGGATTTCCTCCGGGCGCCCTGGCGCATTCTGGCCTCGCCGTTTACCACGGCGTTTCACAATCAGTGGCGGGCACTTATTGTCATCAAAATAGGTCATCTGACAGTCCAGACAGTAATGGCACTCCATGTAATTAATGGTGCCATCCGGGTGAATCGCCTGAACTTCACACTCGTGGTCGCACAAGCGGCATGGGTTACCACATTCTTTACGACGCTTGAGCCAATCGAACACCCGAAGCTTGGTCGGCAGGGCCAAGGCAGCACCCAGCGGACACAAGTACCGGCAGTAAACTTTGCGGGTAAAGATGTTCACTACCAGCAACAGCGCTGCGTATGTAACAAAAGGCCAACTACGGTCAAAATGCAGCGTGATGGCCGTTTTAAACGGTTCGATTTCAGCCATTTGCTCCGCAGCCCCTAAAGACTCAAGAGAGATGCCAAAAAGCACCAAAAGAATGATGTACTTGATGGCCCACAAGCGCTCATGCCACGCAAAGGGCACGGTGTACTGGGGTACTTTTAACTTCCGGGCAATTTCATTTATCAGTTCCTGTAAGGCACCGAACGGACAGAGCCAGCCACAGTACACAGCGCGTCCCCAGAGCAACACGATCCCTGCAACGACAGACCAAAGCACAAACAGCATTGGGTCAATCAGAAAGGTTTCCCAGCTAAATCCGGCAATCAGACTGTTTACGAAGGTCAGCACGTTCACGATGGAAAGCTGACCCAGCGCATACCAGCCAATAAAGAACAGGGTATATGTCAGGAAGCCATGGCGAATCCAGCGCATCATCTTCGGTTTCTTAACCAGCCAATCCTGGAAAAACAGGATGAACAGCAGTACGGCAATACCAAGGCCCAGAGTAATAATCTGGAACTCCTTCTGGTACCAGACCTGAACCCACAGCGGCTGATCTTCCAGCCACTCTTCTTCAGACACGACGGCCTCAGCACGGGTGTAGTACTGATCAGGCAACTGATACTCCAACGGAACCACGGCAAATTCACTGTCCAGCGGACCTGTCTGGCGTTTGATTGTCAGCTCCAGTGACCAGGGCGTGCCAGGGTCGAAGTTGTATTGTTGACGAATGATGTAAATCGCCATTTCCGGAAGCCGGGGCATGCCCTCGATATAAACATCGCTGAGCCGGTAATAGTCCAGATCACGGAAGTTGAAGGTGTCACCGAATTGGCGAATCTGCACCCGGTCAAAAATGCCGCCGCGCACATAACCTGAACCACGGAAAGAATAAGTGCCATCCGCCATAACGGCGATCGCGTGTTCGCCGTCTTTCAGCTCAGACATTAACCACTCGTACTGACTGTCTCCCAGCAGATTGCGACCGATGGAAGGTACGTCGAGGTAGGTTGCATACAAGTCAATAAACGTATCATCACGCTGGTCGGGATCTGCAGTATCGATACCTTCCGCAGGGCCGCCTTTGAAAGCATCATCGACCATGCCCCGGGTCAGCAGCATTCGCCGGATGGAACCGTCACCAGTTAATGCTTCCCAGTTCTTCTTTTCAAAAACGCTCTTATCGACCTCAGCCAGGGGAGGACGCTTGCTGTCGGCAGCGACTTCAATAAGCCCCAGCTCACCCCCTACCCGATGAGCCGTTTTCATGATCACTTCATTAATGACCATGACGGTCACCGTCGCCCCCGACAGACCATCCACCGCAACACGGCGCTCTGATGATTTACCACCCACAGTTACGCGCTGGTCTGCCTTCAAACCGGTATATTGATCTGTAAAGGCATGCATTTTTGCTTCGGGAATACCGATAAGAAGTATCGGCTCGTTGTGATGAATAACGCGGGCCCCCTTGATGGCGCCGGTGGTATCAAGCACCACCATGACGTTAAGAGGCTTACCTGAATAAGCAGGTGTTTGCACAAAGTCGAGAGTCTGGTAAGCAAAGCCTACAAGCTCCTCACCAGCATAAAGCTCCTGGATTGCCCGATTATCTTCACGGGGCTGGAAGTCGGTGACCTCCGGCATCGCTTTCTGAATGACCTGGCGTCCTGAAATCGGCTCGTAATTCTTTAACGGCATAGCCATAACTGCCGATGACACCATCATCAGCAGTGCAAAACAGAAACGTAATGCGGTAATCACTTAAACCCCCAACTCATATCGAATACAACAAAGGGTGGATTAAATGCTTGAGAAAAAACATACCTCTATTTGAATAGCTCAGCTAAATTCAGAGGCCTCTCACACCTTAAACTTCTTGCCCCTACTGACTGAGAGCAACCAGACGCTTCGGATCAGAAATAAACAATTTGCTGCGATTTACCCGCACTAAGCCGCTTGATTTGAGATCTGCAAGAATGCGAGAGAATGTCTCCGGCTGCATCGCCAGGCGAGAAGCCACCAAACACTTGGGCAGTGGCAATTCAACCTCTCCTCCCTCATTCACACCGTTGGGCAGCAAATCAATGAGATAGCGTATTAAACGATCCCGAGCATTCTGAACCGTCATGATTTCCAAATCATGAAAGCGGGTAACCGCACGCATGGCGTAATGCCGCAAAGCAGCCTGAGCATATATCGGGTTCTTTGTCAGAAGATCCTTGTAGGCGCTCACCGGAATCATCAGCACCTCACTGGATTTCAATGCTTCGGCGTAACACGCGTACTTTGGCGGGTCAGCGTAGATCATTGTTTCGGCGAAGCAGTCACCCGGTGCTATGCTGTCGAGCGTGCGATCAATGCCTGAAGAGTCCAGGCGGTATAAGCGCAGGCGGCCAGAGATCACAAAGAAAAAGTGGTGGGCAGGCATCCCTTGCCGATACAACAGCTGGTGATGCCCAAGCCGAATACGACGGGATTGTTGAACCACACGTTCCAAATCATCGGTATGCATTGAATTAAACAGTGTATGACTGCGCAAAGCCTTTAGGCCGTCGCCTTCATTCATAAAATTATTCACAGCAACAAGGACCGGCTTTCTGGCTTGATTGTCGGCGATTTGTGTTGCGGCCATGGTCGTATCCTCTGCGCTTATTCATGTATTCAGAATCTTGTTTTTTGATACTAGAAGGATAGGTTGTAAAAAGCGCTCCCCCGATGGGGGTATAAATCACATATCATCCTCAACATTTGACTTAACTCAATCGTTTGTAAAACTAACCAACTAACAATCTTTTAAAACCTTACTCACCCATCACACCGAATATCCCGAGCCAGCATCAGTAAACTTCCACTGAATAAAAGAAATAAAATCATGAAAACCGCCGTAGATATTCCCAACCACTGGTAAACGGCGCTAAAAAGAACGGGCAAGACAAAAGCCACGGAACAGGCTGCTACTAATAAAAAACCTGCAAATAATGCTGCTTCAGCCCGGTTTGCCAGAATCACCATGCGCTGAAGGCTTCCCATCGCACACCCCATGGCAACACCAAGCACTACTACGAACGCAGCTTCAAACACGAGGGGCAAAACAAACTGAACCTCAATAACACCCCCTCCCCCTCGGACAAACAACGTCACGTGAGAGAATGACAGGCCTGCCAACGCCAGCAGGCAGACAATCAAGGCCCGGGCAGCCACCTTCGTGCTACCGTAATGATCCGACAGGCCGCCACCGACAATTTGTGCAAGAGCCCCGGGTATCACAAACCACTGAGCTAAACTTGCGCCGGCACCCAAGTGCAGCCGGAACTGAGCAGAGAGAAAGTCAGGCAGCCACAGAGCCAAGGCAAAAAAACTTCCTGCAACAACACCAAAATAGAGACAAAGCGATAAAGCCCGCCCATGACAGAGAAGAGAGAAGAGTTGCTGAAAGGGCGTTTTGAGGGAGGATTCCCGAATTGACGGATCGTCATCCGTCACCATCACTAGCAAGGCGAGAACCAACAACAAGACCAACAGGTAAGCCAAGGGCACGCCCTGCCAGGAATAAGCGTTATGAACCAGTGGCACCAGATAGTAAGTGACGCCAGCACCGGTTACTCCGGCACCGAATATGCCCAACACCAGCCCCATGTACCGGGTTTCACAGTGGCTGGTAACAAACTGCAAACCCGCACTGTAGAAACCACCAGCTAAGCCCAGGCCACTGGCGGCAATCAGATATCCCGAAAAACTGTTGGCAACAAGCAGCAACAGCATGCATAAAGCCAGGCCGGCAAGGCACCACAGCATGACCAGGCGGGCACCGTACCTTTGCGCAGCCAGGCCGGCTGGAATAGCCAGTAGTGCACTCACTGCCATTGGCGCCGCCAGCAATACACCAAACTGCAAACTACTTAACGCAAGCTCAGCTCTCAGGTGAACCCCCACCACAGCAAACAGGGTCCAGCAGCCGGCCGCAACAATAAATCCTGTCACCGCAAGCGGCAGGATAATCGCCAGCGATGCAATCTTGTCATCTTTCCTTTCTTGTTGTGCCAGCATTCCCTTACCCTTCTGAAAGCCACCCGTCAGTTTCAACTTTTGCTGACAAAAGGGTCAAAGGCTATGATGGGTTACAACCACTTGGGGTAACTCGCTATCCTCAAAGAGGTATCAGGGATCCGCGTTATGGGTCATAATCCCAGGCGGCACGACAAGCTTTCAAAACCTTTCGGGCAATTTATTTCATGACATCCAGAAGCCCTTTAGTAAACCGGCTTGCCATAGTGATCAGCGCTCTCATGTTGACGGCTATCGTCAGCATGGCCTCTACCCTTGCGATATCCAACAGTATCGAAGGCAATGCAACCGCCATTAACGTGGCCGGATCACTTCGCATGGGCGCATTTCAGCTGGTGGCCCGGTCAGGGGCTCTGGGTCAGCGGGACGATACAACATCCACCGCCGAATACCTTGATAATTACCAACGGCGCCTGACCGACAACGCTATTGCCCACTCAATCCCAAGCGCCAGCGACCATCCTCTGGCAACACAACATCACCTGATCATCAATTCCTGGAAGACGCAACTCAGGCCCCTGATTGAATCGCACCCGGAAGGCACCCAAATTACACGGAACATGGTTTCCGCCGTGGAGAAGTTTGCGAAAGAAGTGGACACTCTGGTTCTTATGCTGGAGAAGCGGACAGAAGCGCGCATCGACCTTCTGCACGTTATTCAGGTCATTAGCATGGTGTTCTCCATATTGATCGTGATAGCCCTTTTCCTGGACCTCAAAAACCGGGTTGTACGACCGCTCTGGAAACTGGTCAGTATCGCAACTGCCGTTGGTGAGAAAGACTTCTCACAGCGGGCCAATCTGAAAGGGTCTGACGAGCTGGCTCAGTTAGGGCTGGCCTTCGACCAGATGACCAGTGAACTGGCCCTGACCTATCAACAGCTTGAAGACAGAGCCCGGGAAAAAACAGAAGAGCTGGAAATAAGCCACACCGCTCTGCAGGTTATGCACGCTACCAGCCGAAATCTCTTTGCTAACCATGACCTGTGCAGCGGTGCCATTCCGATGCTTCAGGAACTTGAGAAAATCCTGAATCTTGGCCCTATTCGCCTGTATCTCCACGACAAAGAAACCGACAAGCCCGTGGAGGCCGTCACCACGGCCACGAATAAACGCCCATTCTATTGCCGTGACCATCATTGCAACGCCTGCCTCGTGACCCCGGAAGCCTATGATGAACTACCAGCAAGCAACAACGATGGGCGGCGGCTGTTGCTACCCATTCGCATCCCAGGCCACATATTAGGCTCTCTGGAAGTCTGGTACCCCGCTGACAAGGGGCTGCCAGATACTACTCGCCGGCTGCTGGAAACCCTGACGGATCAGCTGGCCACCGCAATCTTCCTCGAAAAACAAATTACCGAGGAGCAGCAACAGACCCTGGCAGAAGAGCGCACGGTGATTGCCAGAGAGTTGCACGACTCACTGGCCCAGTCATTGTCTTATCTGAAGATGCAAGTAACACGCTTGCGCCGTCTGGATATTGATGGAGACCAGAAACCCGTCCACGACGACATCCTTAATGAGCTCAGTACTGGCCTGAACAGTGCCTACCGGCAACTTCGTGAATTGCTGGCCACCTTCCGGCTGAAACTGGACACCCCAGACCTGGCAGCAGCACTGAATAAAACCATCGACGAGTTTTCTGAACGTCTGGGTAAACCAATCGAGTTTGAATACAATTTGCCACCTCAAACGCTGTCACCCAATGAAGAGATTCATACGTTACAGATTATTCGGGAAGGATTGGCCAACGCAGTTAAACATGCAGATGCAACCAAGATCTCTGTACGGGTCATGTTCGAGTCGCCCAAGGTCTGGGCCTGCATCACCGACAACGGTAAAGGCTTGCCCGATAGCGGCCAGCCGGTCAATCACTATGGTCTGATCATCATGGCAGACCGGGCCCGCAACCTGGGCGGCGATATTCACGTAAAAAACCGGGATGAAGGCGGCGTGGAAGTGACCTTAACATTTGTTCCCAAAAGCCGTAGCCTGATTCCGGCCCAGACGACGCCTGCCTGAGCCAAGACACCACACTGACGAGATAAACCATGGCTGACACACCCGCAAGCATTCTGCTGATTGACGATCACCCCTTACTTCGCCGGGGCATCAAACAGTTAATTGAATTAGAGCCGGAAATGGAAGTTGTTGGTGAGGCCAGCAATGCTCTTGAAGGCATTGAGCAGGCCCTCCGCCTTGAGCCCGACCTGATTCTGATGGACCTGAACATGCCAGAAATGGACGGCATAGAGGCACTGAAGCAGTTGCGTGAGCATAACATCAGCTCCCGTATCATTATGTTTACCGTATCGGACCAGGAAGATGACGTGGTATCAGCCCTCAGGGCTGGCGCCGATGGTTACTTGCTGAAAGATATGGAACCAGACGACATGATCGCCCAATTGCACCAGGCGGCCGTTGGCAAAATGGTCATCAGCGACCGTTTAACCACCCTTCTGGCAGAAGCTCTTCGATCAAACAAACCTCAGAAATCTTCTCGCCCGGATTTCGACAGTCTGACCCCGCGAGAAAAAGACATCCTGAAGCTGATTGCCGAAGGCCTGTCAAACAAGATGATTGGCCGCAAGCTGGACATCAGTGACGGCACCGTGAAAGTTCACGTTAAACACCTGCTGAAAAAACTAAGCCTGCGTTCTCGGGTGGAAGTTGCTGTATGGGCCGTTGAAGAAGGTCTGCATAAGAGCTGAGCTATATCAAATCGCTCAGGGCTGCATTCGACTATTCTGCCAGGGTTAAATGTGCTGCTGGAGTTCGACATGCACCTGAGCCTGCCCAAATTACCGACACCCCCAAGCCTGCATTCGTTACCCGGCAAGGAAGCCCTGTCGGCGCTGAGCCAATCCATTCAGGCCAGCTCGCTGTTCAGCCAGTCACTGGCGGTTTTGCAAGAATACCTCCCATCTCCCAGCCCATTATTCGGGGCCATTGATCGCAGCATTCCAACGTCGGTCAAACAACTGGCAGCAGAAGCTCCACTGAACCGTCTGTTCGCCGAGGCGATGGCTGAGGGAGAGTTTGATGATTTTGAAGGACGCCGGATTCGCCTTGAGGTTAACGGCGGCCATCCTGGCGTAACTCTGGGCTTTTGGGCCGGTCGGTTACGGGTGCTGGAAGGCCCCGGGGAAGCCACCATTCGAGGCTCTCTTCCGGCCTTTAAAACTCTGGCCGAACGCAAACAAGACCCGGACCAGCTGTTTTTTCAGCGCCGTTTGGTCATTGAAGGTGATACAGAGCTTGGGCTGGCCTTGAAAAACCTGCTCGATAGCCTGGAATGGGACCTAAGCCTCCGGGATCTGTTGTTTCGGAAAAACTAACAGGCTCTGCTGCTCATAGCCTGCACTTCCGCCAGCGACAGCAAGTCAGACCGACTGAGCTGGCCGATCGAGGTTTTGCCCATCAAGGACAGGGTCAGCTCGGTTTCCAGGCGAATGTTGTTCAGTAAATCTTCTACTGCACTTTGCCCACCTGCAGCCAGGGCATAACCCCAGGGCCGCCCCATCAGACAGCCGTCAGCCCCAAGGCACAGTGCGCGCACCAGATCCTGTCCCGTCTGAATGCCCCCGTCAATCAGCACCTGAGATTTTCCGGCTACAGCACCGGCAATAGCTGGCAACACACTCAGAGTTGCCGGCGCACCATCCAGCTGACGTCCACCGTGATTAGACACAACCACTGCATCGGCACCAACATTAATCGCTGACAGTGCATCATCCACCTCCATAATGCCTTTGATCACCAGCTTGCCCGGCCAATTCTGACGTATCCAATCCAGATCATTCCAGGTCACGGAGGGATCAAACTGGCTTTCAACCCAAGCCTTAAAATCTTCTGGTTTGCGGCCAGAAGGCACCACACTGGCCAGATTGCCAAACGTCAGCGGTTTGCCTCCGATAGCCACATCCACCAACCAGCGCGGATGACTTACCAGATCCAGTACTTTGCGTACTTTTGCCGGTAACGGCAGATTTCCATTCATGCCATTGCGCACATCCCGGTAACGCAACCCCAGGCGAGCCAGGTCAACAGTAAACACTAACGTTTTGAACCCAGACTGCCAGGCCCTTGCCAACAAATCCGCTGAGAAGCCCCTGTCTTTCAGTACATAAAGCTGAAACCAGAGATCCGCGCCCGGCACTCCCCGAGCGACCTCTTCAGCCGAACAAATGCCCACGGTACTTAAACAAAACGGAATGCCCGCCCTGGCTCCGGCTCTGGCCGCCTGAACTTCTCCCCGCTTCGCAAGCATGCCTGCTAACCCCATGGGTGCCATCACCAAAGGCAGGGATGCCTGCGCACCCAGCAGCGTAGCGGACGTATCAACCTGAGATACATCACTCATCACCCGCTGGCGAAAACACCACTGGGTAAACGCACGGCGATTCTCCGCTTGAGTATGTTCAGAGAAGGCACCACCATCCAGGTAGTCAAACAGCATGCGTGGCAGTTTACGCTTTGCCAGCACGCGGTAATCAGAGACAGACGCAGGCGCGAGCATAGAGAAGTTACTCATATTACGGAGCATTTAGCTCACTGTTTTTATTAGAAGTCAGAGCCCTACACTTTACGCCAATCGGAAAAGGGCTTCCACGCAGAACCACTTTTTCGCCCAGAATGTAAGCCTGAGAACCACCACAAGATTGTCTTCAGTATCTTTGCCATTTCAGGACCGGAACTAAAGATTCCGGCACTTTTTCTGATAGCTGGATGGCGATATCCCATGCCACCGCTTGAAGGCTTGAGAAAACGTAGAGGTGTCACTAAAACCCAGCCTGAGCGCGATTTCACTAACCAGCAAATCATGTTGCTGCAATAAGCGGCACGCCTCAGAGCTGCGGTACTGTTCTACAAGCTCCCGAAACGATGCCCCCTCCTGCTGCAGATGGCGTTTCAGGCTACGCTCACTCATGTTGAGGTACTGCGCCACCTCGGCCAGTACAGGTTTCTGCCAGCGCTGACCACGGAGAAACTGCTCAACATCCGCAGTCACCCCGGAACTAATCCTGCGACGATGTATTAACTCACGGCACTGTTGCTCACACATGGCCGCAGTAACCGCATTGGCTTGAGGGAGACTCCGGTCCAGCAGTTTTTTAGGGAACACAACATCGTTGCTGCCGGCACCATAACTAACCGGGGAATTGACAATCTGGTTAAAGCTATCGCCTACCAGCTCCCGAACCAAAAGGACTGCCGCAACCATATCCCGGGCAAGTAGAAACTGACTGATGTCTGGTTCAAGCGGCGGCGGCGTAAAACTCAAAACCGCCTGATCGCCGTCTTCACGGTAATCCACTCCGCTGAATGCATACGTCAGAGGCAGGTACTTCAAAGCCAGCGCAAGCGCCTGCTCTACCGTATTGCAGCACACCAGACCGTAACCCCACAAACCATAGGCCGAATAGTGATAGCGATTCCCCAGAGCGGTTGCATGAGCCTGCGCATCTGATACCTGAGCCAGAATATTAGCCACAAGGCGCAATTCCTGACGGGCCAGAATATCGGTATCGGGGTCGTTAAGATTACTCTGGGTAAGCCCGGTTCCCGCTAACAACCGGGGCACACTGACGCCGAGTGCCTGAAAGTAATCTACCATCAGTCTCGCACTCGTTATTCCTCGCCGATAATCATTGAAATAGCTCATCGTCAGCTATTCACTCCCCGCAATTTGGCCTGAAAACTAAAACAATTGACCCACTGCATCATTTGTTTCAGCCAAGAGTAACCGTAGTCTGAATCAAAGCATAAAAACAAGAATTTCAGGTGCGTCAAAATGAATCAAGCTGCTGAAGACAACGCAGATTTAGGCCTTTTTCTGAGCGAAGCCAGACGGTTCATTCACAATCGTCTTGAGCCAGCCGTCTCACGCTATGAAACCGTGATCGCTCAAAGCTTGCTGAGGGACATCACTGACGAAGCCATCCGTCTTGGGCTTTTGCCTCACC
The DNA here is from genome assembly GCF_041595835.1 of Marinobacter sp. Lineage (GTDB taxonomy): Bacteria > Pseudomonadota > Gammaproteobacteria > Pseudomonadales > Oleiphilaceae > Marinobacter. The sequence goes on from NZ_JBFHJO010000004.1 coordinate 58,252, forward strand.
CTGGGGATGAGACCGGTTACGGCCTCTGGGAGCTACCCAGCCAAGCCGGCAACACCGCATTCAGTCTAGGCTTTCTGAAACTGACTGCCCAAGCCAATGCCGGTATTGCCGTAATCTGGCATCGCTATGCGCTCGCCGTCGCTATTGCCAGGCAAGCTAAGCTGAATATCAGCCACGTACCTTTGGACCTCACCCTCCATCCCACTGGCCATTATGGCCTGGCCCGGGGTGCGCTGGCCCGCTGGATAGCCAGCCACCCCAACGAGGATGACCTTAGCCTGCTGGCTGACTGGCTTGATCATCAGCACCAGGCCTGTTCACTGCTGGCTCCGGGCTCATGGACTCAAGTGATCTGGCCTGTCTGGGCAGAAGGCACCCTGCAGTGGCAACTGTGTAGCCGGGCAGAACTGAACTGCCAGCCCACCTCACCACAGCACGGCCTGAATGAGCTGGCTCTGTTCAAGACAACTCATCACGAAGCAAGCATCTCAGCTAATACGTTCCCGGCTGACAATTTTGCCTGCATTCTGGCGGCTGATGCCCTTGCTCTGGCCAATATTGCCAGCGGGATCAACCAGCAAGGTTCCATTCTGGCCCAGGAATACGCAAGTATTCGCCGCCAGGGCAGCGCCATTATTCGCCAACATCCGGCCGTTCAGCACATGCTGTCAGACATTGCCCAGGCGCAATGGCAGGCCGATACGCTGCTGCAGTCACAAATCGCTCCAGTCAATCAGTTGCAACTCGCTGAAGCGCTAATGACCCGGCAACACATCCACACCCTTTTGTGCCATAGCGCCAATCAGGTAATGCAAGTGCATGGTGGTATTGGCTACATGCAGGATTGCGGCCCGGAAAAATTACTGAGAGACCAAAATACCCTTCGCATGATTGCCGGGGGTACCCGGGATATCCCTTTATTCATTAATGCCTGGCAGGAGATTTTACTGTGAGCAACGACCACCTTCTTGGCCATTTGCCTCCCGGTCATGCGCTTTCACCACACTGGCAGTTCAGTGGCATGCCAGCCATAACCCGGGCGCTCACGGAGTACCGTCAGGACGATTTGTGGGAGGCCGACACCCGCAGTTTACCGGCACCGCTCGCCAATCTGCGTCGACGAGCGCGGGCGTTTGCTGAAAACCATATCGCGCCCCTCGCTCATGAACTGGACCTGGCCGCACACCTGCCACCCGGACAATGCTCACCCAAAGTTCAGAAGCTTTTAAGCCTGGCTGGCCGCGAAGGCTGGATGAGTTATTTTCTGCCAGCCCCATTGGGCAGTATGGACTGGCGGGCAGCACGCTATCCAGCCATCTGGCAATGTGCGCTGGTTGTGGAAGAATTCAGTCGTGCTTGTGGCGGCCTGATGTTGCTGCTTTCGGCGCACCACCTTGGCTGCATGCCACTGCTGTTGTCTGGAGACGCCAGCCTGATCCGCCGGCTCATGCTACCGGTCTACCGCCAATGTCAGCGAGGTGACCCACATCTTATGGCTTTTGCCATTACCGAACCGGGGGCAGGCTCAGACGCGGAAGAAGGCCACGGCGCCGAGTGCTACAAGCCGGGTGTTGTCGCCCGTCGACAGGAAGGTGGCTGGGTCCTGAACGGGCGCAAATGTTACATCAGTGGCGGTGATCTGGCCCGCAGCCTGACCGTATTCGCCGCATTGGACGGCGAAGGCATGGAATCCTGGACCTGCTTTTACGTAAACACCGATTCGCCAGGTTTCAAGGTGACCCGCACCGAACTCAAAATGGGCATGCGAGCATCGGGGGCAGCCGAACTGGAGTTCAATGACGTTTTCATACCCGACCAGAATGTCGTTGGCGGCCTGCGAAAAGGCTGGGCCATTAACCGTGCCACTCTGAACGCATCCCGGATTCCCGTGGGCGCCATGGCTGTCGGCTTTGCCCGGGCAGCCACCGAAAAGGCCATAGCCTTCGCGCGGGACTATCAGGTGGGGGGCAAGGCACTCATTCATTATCAGGATGTTCAGCAAACACTGGCCAGTATGACAGCCGAAACCCGGGCTCTCCGAAGCCTGATTCACACCGAAGCAAGCCGGGCCTGGCGGCCACGGCAACTGACAGCGTCTATCTGTAAATTTCACGCCACAGACCACGCACAGAACGTAGTGGAAATGGCTATGGACCTAATGGCAGACCATGGCCCCGCGCATGCAACCGGCATTGAAAAAATCTTCCGGGATGTACGTCTGACCCGGATTTTTGAAGGTACGAACCAAATTAACAGGCAGGCCGTCATCGAAGACTGGCAGCCCTCTCTGCTCCCTCTCAATAACCCGAACTGGCAACCTGCAGGAGTATAACCATGAGCAAGTGGCAACAAGATCCTTTCTTCCAGTACCCCCTGACACCCTTCAAAACCAGCGAAGGTAACGTGGACCTGCCTATTCTCTACTACGACAACTCCAACTTTATCGCTATGTGGGAAGTCGATTACAACAAAGCTGAAGCATTGCTGGCGGGACAACCACTCAAGCCCGTCCGCTTTCCCGGCAACAAAGCGGTATTAACCATCGCGTTTTATGAATACCGGGAAACTGCTGTTAGCAGCTATAACGAAACCGGTATCGCGCTGATCACTGTGCCCGAAAACGTCACAATGCCAAACCACCCCTGGCTTTCGCTATATCAACCTATGGACTCCCGAATCCAGGGGCTGACCGTCATTGACCTGCCGGTGACAACCAAACTGGCCTGTGCCGCTGGCCGGGAGATCTGGGGTTTTCCAAAGTTCGTCACACCCATTGAGTTCAGTCTTACAACCGAGAGTTTCACCGGCCTTGTCCAGGATCCTGACGGCAACGGCACCATCCTCAGCCTCAGTGGCAAACCGGGGCTGGGAATACCGGGGCCGCAACTCGACCCGCTACTGTATTCATGGCACAACAACCAGTTGTTACGTACCCAGGTGATCACTCGTGGCGGTGGCAAAGCCTGTCTGCCGGGTAGCATTCGCGCCCAGACAGGTAATAGTCAGCACCCCATGGCAACCCGGCTAAGGTCCCTGGACATTGAGAACCAGAAGCCTAAAGTCGTGTTCCATAGCCACAGTCTCCAGTTACGGCTAAATCCAGGCGCAGCTATCACCTGACTTACGGCTAACGCATCTCAAAAAATTCACGGTGCATCCGTCTGCCCGACATACCCCAGGCCCGGAACTGAGAGAATAACGTGTTGGCCAAAGCCACTGGCCCGCAAAACCACAAGCTCGCGTTTTGCCAACCAGGCACGGCTTCCCGGATATCCCGGGGAGTCAGCCTGCCGTCCCGTTTACTGCAGCGAATCACCAGATTGACCCCTGCCGCTTCCGCATCGGTTTTTAACTTGTCCAGTACTGTTTCATCAATCTCAGCAGTGCTATGAAACAGGTACACTGTGCGCCCATCCGGATTGCGGGCCAGATAATTCATGCGCGCAATGAATGGTGTGATACCAATACCGGCCCCGAGCCAGATCTGTGTACGACAGTCATCCTCAAAATCAAAACCACCGTAAGGCCCCTCCACCGTAACGGCCTTGCCTTCATGCAATGACTGGCTCACCCGGCGGGTATGATCCCCCAGTTCCTTGACCACAAACTTCAGGCACCGTGTCTCCGGGTCCCAGGCCGAGGCAATGGTATAGGGGTGGCTGCCTTCCTTTTCATCAGACGTGACGAAAGCAAATTGTCCGGGTTTATGACCCCGCCAAGCCTCATCAACCCGAACACGGCACTCAAATACTTTCAATGCGGGGTAACGGGTAATCGAGACAACCTCCCCCGGCACCCGGCGCGCCCTGGCTGGCCAGCCGATCAGTAACAATATGGCTGCCACCGTACCCGCTACAGTGACGGTCAGGTTCAGCCAGCCAATCGGGGCATTCCAGTAATCGAATTCCATCAAGATGAAGCTATGCCAGGCCAAAGGTAAGAAGACAACAGCCAGCCATTTGTGAGTTTTACGAAACAAGTGATATGGGATGGCCTTCACCAACGCCAGAATAATCAGCGCTGCCGCAATGTAGAACGCCCACTCGCCCATGGTTTCCGCCAATCCGCGCTGGCCCCGGAACCAGGCTTCCAAGCCTGCAAGTTCTTGTCCGCCACCCTTACGGACGGGCTTGTCCAACCAGCCCCAGCCCACCATCCATTTGGTGCCCTGCGCCCACCACCAGTGCAGCGTTGCCAGCACCAGTGATCCGATACCCAGCCACTTGTGCAGTCGATAAGCCTTGTCCAGACCACCCAGCCAGCGCTCCAGCATCCGCAACCGCAACGCCAGAATTAAAGCAGCAGACATCATGAATATCGCCAGCAGTCCTGAGTACTGCACAAACACGTGGCGGAATGAAAAATACTCAAACGGACTAACCCACAGACTATCCGACATCAGCCAAAAGCCTGTCACCAATCCAACCAACCCCCAGAAAAACAGTGAAATGCGAGCCATGCCCACCCCCAAAAAGAATCATTATCTACCAGAACGTTACGCCCTCTCCGCTATTGTCTCTTGATTATCATCAGTAAATTTGGTCTTTACACATGATTTACTCAGAACCACCGATAGGCCCGACCAGACTATGGTCAGCATACGGGTTTCTGATAGATTCCCTGAGTGTAGTCAGCACAACAAACCACTAATAATCGCTCATAATGCCTGTCGTACCCGGCTCGCAAGGATTGAACACAATGACTCTGGCCGAAAAGCTCTGCCTGACCTCCGCCTTTGTATTTTTTATGACCGGCCTGTTTACCGGCATCTGGAAATACTGGTGCATGGCCACCAGCCCGAAAGCTGCCGCCCCCCGATATGTAGATATCGCACACCGAAGCTCACTGATGTATGGCTTTGCCGCCATGCTGCTGGGTTGGTTTGCCGGTTATAGCGTGTATGCAGATTGGGTAAACACTTTGGCAGCCATTGGCGCCCTGAGTTTTTTCGCTCTGGCCATTGGCACCTACATCGTTCATGGAATTTTACAGGACACCAGTAATCAATTACGCAAGCCTCATAAGCTGGGCCAATCTACCCTGCCGAATTGGCTGGTGCACGGTTTCATGGTTGCGTTGATTGTTGCAGAAGTTGGCGGGTCTTTCGTGCTGGGCTCAGGTGCGCTGCTAGGGGGCTGGAAGTAATACCGGCCCTCCCACCAGCGCGCTTATCCCGGCTTTCCATCAGCCCGCGCGGTAAGCAAAAATCGCCCATATGAATACACATAAACGACGTAGGTTAATAGCCAGAGAACAAACGGCAGCATGACTCCGGCTAACAAGTAATACTCTGGCCACAACACCGGCACAAACGTACGCAGAAAAACAGTCATCAACAGGGTAAGCAGTGCCAGCCAGAGTATTGCTGGCAGCACCAGTGGTCGGCCTGTATGGCGGAGCCCTGCAATACAGAACACCGCAAGAATCGCTGTACCTGCAGCACCCGCAGATAACGCATGGCGGCCCGAATATCCGGGCAGGCTGTCGGTGAGCGCGGTAATGCCCAGCAAAATCAGCCCCACGACCATCCAGATATATGCCACCGTCAGCAACAACAGGTACAGCCTGGTCATAGCCTTGCCCCAGGGCCATTCACTCAGGCGATCAGCCTGGGCTGCAGCTGCAGCCAGGGCAACCCACCCGGTGACTACATGCCCGGGGGCCCAGAAATCGGCAACCACAAACAATGCCAAGGCAGCCACTGCCAGGTGCTCCCGCGCAGGCGTTAACCGGACCGGACCAGAGAGGCCGGTTTCCTCTCGAGCAGCCATAACCACGACACGAGCAATCCGGGTCACGGTAAGGGCAATCAGCACCAACATCAGATTCACGGTAGAGTTAAGCACCGTTACAGGGGTGATAGCACCGGTGAGCCCAGGCCACAACCACGTAACGTAGAACAGCCCCTGAGCAAATACATAAATAGTCAGCGTAATACCGATACTCAGGTGCCGGCGACCAGCCCTGGAAAACAATGCCGGTGTTGCCCAGATTAACAGGGCCAGTGGAAAGGCCAGATTCACGATTGCCACCAGCCAGCCCGGCACCATTGCGGACAACCAGAACAACAACCTGCCTGTCAGCCAGAGCAAAACCAGGGCCGCCAGAGGCTTGCCTGACAGATGTGCAACATTGGCCCAGGATGGTACTGAAGTGAGCAGGAACCCCACCAGTGCGGCACTCACAAACCCGAACAGCATTTCATGGCCATGCCAGGCCAGCGGAGGCAGCGCCATTGGCATAGTGAACTGCTGCATCAGCGCCCCCACCCAAGGCAGAAGCGCGGCCGGAGCATACAACGCCCCCAACAGAAAGAAAGGCCGAAAACCGTATGCCAGCCAAGGATGATTAAACATGGTAGAAATCCGTATCTGGTAATTTCCCCCCGATAAAACCCGAAGACAATTCTGCCAGTGCGGAGAAAAAGTCTTCCAGCGCCGGCCGGGCCTGCCTGGCATTAACCACCTTCAGCGTTGTCCGGGCAATTGCGCCTTCATACACCTGTTGGCTCAGAGGCGAGCTTCTGGCCCCCAACCGAGCAGCGGCCTCTGGCTCGCCGAGCACCCAGTGCACTGCCCGACCGATAGCCTGCTGTAGTACTTCCACCTGTTCCGGCATTTGCTCCAAAAGCTCCCGACGGCACAACACGCCAGCCTGGGGCAGCATAGGGTCGCCACCAGCCAACCGTGCCCACTCCTGCTGGAGATCCAGCTCATTGGGCACCTGCCCAAACTGCAAACTCTGTAGCCGGGTTGCCGTACGCATGGGCTCCGGCAAGACTGCGGCATCAAGGCGCTGTGCCACATACATCTGCACGGTCTCAAACGGGCTGGACTGGTAGCTCACCTTAACGTCACGCCCGACTTTCAGCCCGGCCTTATCTAATAAATAACGAAACACAAGGTCGGGCATATCCCCACGCCAGGGAACGCCGACATGTCGGCCTGCCAGGTCTTCCACCTTCGACAGCGGGCCCTGAGTGTCCAGCCCCAACATTCCCAATGTGCCCCAGACATTCACGTTCATCAGAACCACGGGCACGCCACGGTTATAGAGGCTGGCAGCGACATTGGTGGGCGTAGCCGTCACCATAACTTCGGCGCGCGCCAGCCAGGCCCGGAGTTGGTCGGGATCTTTCCAGTGCAGGAGTTCCCGTTCCGGAATCAATTTTTTCAACTCGGGGTCCTGCAGGGCTCGCGCTAAAATTACCAGGGGTAATCCCAGTGGGCTGGCCGCCATCAACTTATCTGGCACTCCGGCAAATACCCGCTGAAGGGGCGCCACCGAGGTAAACGCCGTACAGGCTGCCAGCTTGAGCAATTCTCGACGATTCATGCCACCTCCGAAGCTGTATGAAACAGAAAACTCTCACGGACTACTGGCTGCCGTAGCAGATGGCCCGCCTCCTCATACAACCAGGCGTGGCTACGCTCACGAAACGGAGTGTTGACCGTGTGTTCAAAAACCACTGTACCGGGGGAACCAGAGACAACAATAATCCGGTGGGCCAGCCGCAAAGCTTCTGTCAAATCGTGAGTGACCATCAATGTTGCTATACCCTGGTCAACCACCAACCGTTCCACCAGATCCTGAGCTTCACTGCGCAACCCAACATCCAATGCACTGAAAGGCTCATCCAGTAACAGGAAGTCAGCTCCCACCGCCAATGCCCTTGCCAGAGCCACTCGCTGTTGCATGCCTCCTGACAACTCATGCGGGTAATGCTCATAATAGTCCGCCAGCCCTACCTTCCCCGCCAACTGCTTTGCCTGCATCAGACGTTCCCGTCGCGGCACCCCCAGAGCTTTCAGGCCCAGAGCAATATTATCCAGCAGCTTTCGCCAAGGCAGCAGGCGAGGTTCCTGAAACACCGCTGCCGTTGTGGTGAAGCGGTTGTTCACCTCCCCCGACGTTGCATTAAGCACTCTGGACGCCAGGCGCAACAGGCTCGTTTTGCCGCAACCAGACGGCCCAACCAAGCAGACCGATTCTCCCGGCAGAACCTTCAGGTCAACTCCCGACAGAATAGTATTAGGCCCGAAATTCAGTGAAACCTTATCCAATGTCAGCATATCTGCCGCCTCCCCCCGGTATAACGACACCTTTAGCTTGCCGCCATGGTTCCATTTTTTTCTGCAGTGGGCGCAACACCCCGTGTTCGGCTACTAACAACAAAACCACAACCACCACAATCCAGGCCATGGCGCCGGCAGTATCCAGGCTCACCCTTGCCATTGCCATGCCCGCTCCCACGCCATCGTCGGTCGCAAAAAGCTCGGCCATAACGGTGACTTTCCAGGCCACACCTAAAGCCGTAATCAGTGCGGGAAAAATGTAGGAAACAATGTGAGGTAGATAGAAGTCCCATAGACGCATGAAAAACGGCACCTGGAATACATCACCCATTTCCTGCAGGCGACCGTCCAAAGTACGGGCACCAATCTGGGCTCCGGCAAATGTAACCGGAACCGTGGTTGCCACGACGGTGTATATAGCGGCCAGAGAGCCACTTCCGAACCAAAGGAGCGCCAACACAATCCAGGCGATGGGAGGAATTCCCAGAAGTACGGTCGATAACGGTTCCAGGGCCCGGCCCACCGTATGGGACAGACCGGCGATCAGCCCTAGAATCACTCCGGCCAATGCCGCAATGGCAAACCCGGTCATAGCGCGCCAGGTGGTGGACCACACAGCAGACCAGAGTTCGCCATTGTCAGCCAATAAAACAAGGGACGATAGCGTATCCCGCGGGCCCGGCAGTAAAAAGCTACCATATGACAAGCTCCCCCACTCCCAGAGTGCAACAAACAACAGAACTCCGGTGAGGCTACCACCCCAGCTGAGACTACTCCGAATCAAACGGCCCATACATCCACACCCTTCAGTACCTGAACCAACTATACCGGTCAGGACGATAAAACCGGTTGATTAAAATCAAACGCGAATCAATATCATTTATATTAATATAAGCCCATTCCTGATCGTCACCCGTTACTACTGGAGAAGCCTATGAATCACCACCCCCACCCGCTCACCCTGGCTATTCTTGCCTTATCAGCCCTACCCGCAGCACAAGCCGCCACCTCCAATCAACCAGAACTCAAAGAACTGGTCGTAACCGCCAAGGGCTATGAATCCGACACACTGGAAACCGCAAGTGCAACAGAGCAATTAGTCACTGACACTACCGCCGCCTCAAAAACCTCAGGCGACCTGTTTCGCGGCAAACCCGGACTGGCAGTTCAGGGTGACGGTGGTGCCTGGGGCGGTAACCCAGTCATTCGCGGTCTGAAAAAAGAAAGCGTGGTTATGCTGGTAGATGGCGTTCGCCTGAACTCCGCCCAGCCCCAAGGGGCTATTGCTTCCCTTGCGGACATGAGCCTGTTAGACACAGTGGAAGTTGTAAAAGGCCCAGCCTCGGTATTACACGGAACCGGAGCCATGGGTGGTGCCATCAACCTGCGCACTCCAGAGGCAACCTTCTCTGAACAGGCTGAAACCCACGGCCGCTTTTCCGGCAGTATGGGTACTGTTGACAGTAGCCTGGCCGGCGGGGCGCTTCTGGAACTTTCCAGTAAAAACCACGCTCTGGTATTGGGTGGGGCTGCCAAAGATGTAGATAACTATGAAACACCAGATGGTGACATTGAAAACAGCGGTTTCCGCTCCGAGTCCTTCCTGGCTAAATATGCATTCCGCGTGACGGATATGCAGAAAATATCACTGAACCTGCAACATCATGAAGACCTGGATGTCTGGTATCCGGGCTCTGCCAAATCCGGCCCGGGCGGTAACGGCACACTGACAATCCACTCACCCAGACAGACACGTACTCTTGCCGAGCTGGGCTACGAAGCAGGCATTGCCAGCGGCACCCTGAAAGTCAGCATCTACCGGCAGGAAGTAGATCGTGAAATCCGGGCCTGGTGGGACTTCAAAGAGCGAAATCAGGTATGGAATGACGTGAGCTTTCGCACCGACGGCTTTAAAACTCAATACCTCCTGCCTGTAGGCAATAATCACCTGGTGACCGTTGGCGCTGAAGGCTGGGAAATGACCGGCGATCCCGAGCGTTTCACCTATAATCCAGCAATGTCCGACAACGCAGTTGCCAACTCACCGTTTCGGGAAGGAGAGATCGAAAGCCGGGGCTTGTTCATTCAGGATGACATCATGGCCGGCAACTGGAACATCCAGCTCGGTGCCCGTTACGACAAAGTCACCGGCGACGCTCAGGTGGTGGGTAACGGCCTGGCGGCTATAACCGAAGGACTGAAGAACACTACCGAAACCCTGTCCTGGTCCGCCGGAGCTATTTATGCATTCAATGACATGCTCAACCCCTACCTCAATATAGGCACCGCCTACCGGGCACCGGATATGAGGGAGCGCTTTGAAGACGCTTCACGGGGCGATGGCTACTTTCACCAGGGAAACCCGCAACTGGATCCGGAAAAGTCCACCAGTGCCGAAGTTGGCCTGAAAGGTCGTGGCCGTCTGGGCCAGTATCAGGTTGCCGTCTTCTATACCCGGATTGATGACTTTATTGCTGGGCGTGTGACCGGACAGAGACATGCCCAGAACAACTTGCCCATCAAACAGACCGAAAACCTGGATGAGGTCACCATCTATGGTACCGAGGCCGGCTTCGCAATGCCTCTGGAGGCTTTGAGTAACCTGGCCCCGGCCATTGACCTGGATGGCAGCGTGACTTGGCTGAGGGGAGAGAACAAACAAGATGACGAACCCCTGTATCAGGTGCCTGCATCCGAACTTACTCTGGGCCTTGGACAACAAGGCCGCCCCGGCTTCAACTGGCACGGACAGGTACGTGCCGTAGCAAAGCAGGATCGCACCGCCGATATCTTTTCCAATGGCACTGAAAATGCCACTCCCGGTTATACGACTGTGGATATCGAACTGGGCTGGGATTTTGGTGCTATCGGCAGCCTGAGTGCATTGGAAGTCGCGATTGAAGGCAACAACCTACTGGACAAACGCTACCGGGAACACCTGACCGAAGGCGAGATTCTGTCCGCTGGACGTGGGTTGGTGGCGAAAGTCTCTGGCCGATTCTGAGCGTCAGAATGACCTTGAAGAGCCACTCCTGATAAAAGTTGTGGCTCAAGAAAGCCGGCAAGAGAGACCTAACCTACTCCCGTATATGAAGCGTTTCAAACAACGGCATGAGTGTTGTCTGTACCCGCTGTTTATCTTCTGTATTCACATATCCGGGACCCAGGGTACCGTTAAGCATCTGATCACTACGAGCCAGCTGCACGGCAAAGTGGCGCACGCCGCAGTACACCAGCCTCCGCCCTACAGCAATCACCTGTTCGGCCGACTGCAGCGCTCCATGCCAGGTTATCCGACACTCAAAATCCACTTCGGCTTCTTGCAGGGCTTTAATGGCAGCCCAACTTTCCGGCCCGGAGTAGCGGCTGGTGGTAATGAGTTCATAATCTGAGGGCAACGCTTTGATGTCCAGACCGACCCAATCCAGGTGCGGCAGCAGAGGCTGAAGAAGGGCCATGTGAGGTGCGCCCGTATGCAAGCCAGTGCGAAAGCCCAGAGCCCGGGTTTGCTGCAAGGCCGGTAGCAATGCCTTCTGAATGGTCGGTTCACCACCACTGAACACGACGGCCTGAAGTAACCCTCGACGCTTCAGAATATGTTGCCAGACCTGGCCCCAGGTAATGTTTTCACCCTGATCCCGCAACGGAATAAGGTGGGGATTGTGGCAATAGTGGCAACGCCAGGGGCAGCCCTGAAGAAACAGGGTTGCCGCCAGGTGTTGCGGATAATCAACGGTGGAGAAAGCGGCCATGCCGCCAATCACCAGGTTATCCGCATTCATATCAACGTTCCCGGAAGTGGGTGCGTTCACGATGTTCAGACTGTTTGCCTTTATTGAAGGCCGAGACCGGGCGGTGGTAGCCCATCACCCGGGTCCACACTTCACAGCGTTGACGCTGACTGTTCTCAACTAATTTTTGATTTTCCATGTTCTTCTCCTTTTGCTGTGCAGGAAATACCGGTTGCCGACTGTTGCTGCTGCCGGCAACCGGTTCTTTTGAAACCGGACATCACGCCCGGCACATTCATTCAGACCACTGCAGCTCTATCGGGCAGTGACTGCCCTGCCAGCAACAGCTCATCGCATTTCGGACAGAACTCGTGCTCCCCGTTCAGGTAGCCGTGCACCGGGCATATAGAAAAGGTTGGGGTAACAGTAATGTAGGGCAATCGATAATTCTCCAGCACCGTTTTCACAAACCGTGCACAGGTGGGAGCATCACTGATGCGCTCGCGCATATACAGGTGCAGTACCGTACCTCCGGTGTAACGAGTCTGCAGGTCATCCTGAAGATCCAGCGCTTCAAAAGGGTCGTCTGTGAAGCCCACGGGGAGCTGGCTGGAATTGGTATAGTAAGGTGCCTCAGTGGTACCAGCCTGAAGTATGCCGTCAAATCGTTTACGGTCTTCTTTGGCAAAGCGGTATGTGGTGCCCTCCGCCGGCGTTGCCTCCAGGTTATACAGGTGACCGGTTTCTTCCTGATACAGTTTCATCCGTTCCCGTACATGGTCCAGCAATTCCAAAGCAAAGTCCCTGCCCCAGCCTGTACTGATATTTTCCCGGTCACCGGTGAAATTGCGGATCATTTCGTTCAGCCCGTTCACCCCGATGGTTGAAAAATGGTTTCTCAAGGTGCCCAGATATCGCTTGGTATAGGGAAACAGACCATCGAGCATCAATTGTTCAATCAGTTGCCGTTTTATTTCCAGGCTATCCCTGGCTAAATCCATCAACTCATCCAGCCTGGCCATCAGTGCCGCTTTGTTTCCCGCATACAAATAGCCCAGCCGGGCGCAATTGACGGTCACCACCCCCAGGGAGCCAGTCTGCTCCGCTGAGCCAAACAGGCCATTGCCACGTTTAAGAAGCTCTCGCAAATCCAGCTGTAACCGGCAACACATAGACCGCACCATGTTTGGCTCAAGGTCCGAATTGAGGAAGTTCTGGAAATACGGTAAGCCATAACGGGCAGTCATCTCGAACAGACGCAGCGCGTTATTCGATGTCCAGTCAAAATCCCGGGTAATGTTGTAAGTGGGGATAGGAAAGGTAAACACCCGCCCCATGCTGTCACCAACCGTCATCACGTCAATGTAAGCCTGGTTAATCATGTCCATCTCTGCCTGCAGCTCTCCATAGCTGAAAGGCATTTCTTCCCCGGCAATCACCGGTATCTGATCACGCAGATCTTCCGGACAGACCCAGTCAAAAGTAATGTTGGTAAAGGGAGTCTGAGTACCCCAGCGGGAGGGTGCATTCAGGTTATAGACAAATTCCTGAATACACTGAAGGACAGCCTCGTAATCCAGCCTGTCTTTGCGGATAAACGGTGCCAGATAGGTGTCAAAAGAGCTGAAGGCCTGAGCACCGGCCCATTCATTCTGCAGAGTGCCCAAGAAGTTCACCATCTGTCCAATGGCGCTGGACAAGTGTCTTGGCGGCGCGGACTCCACCTTACCCGGCACACCATTGAGCCCTTCATGCAAAAGCGTACGTAACGACCAGCCAGCACAATAGCCACTGAGCATATCCAGGTCATGGATATGAAAATCGGCATTGCGGTGCGCCTGACCGATATCCGGGGGATAAACATCATTCAGCCAGTAATTGGCAATCACTTTACCTGCGGTATTCAGAATCAGCCCACCCAGGGAATAGCCCTGATTGGCATTGGCGTTCACCCGCCAGTCATGACGGTGCAGGTATTCCCGGACAGTACCGGAGATGTCCAGTAACGCGGCGTCAGCCGCAGGTAGGGGCATAGAATTGGCAGGCATGGTTGCTCCTGAAATCGCGTCGGCTTCAACACCATCGCGGTATCAGGAGATTGGGCACAGCACGGCTTTGCCTAACCAGCTGACCACCCTGAGCCGCGAAGGTGCAGTGAATCATATCTGGCAGGTCTTCGGACTCAGGGGCAATAAACCTTACGGTTCGGCCTTGCGAGGTGACTTCCCAGCTTGTGCCAGTGTCTTCATTCCTCGCTCGTTCCCCAATACCGCTGCGCGTCAGTTCCGGAGTCTCACCGGATTCCGCACCACAACATGTTGTGGATTACCAGAACAAAACCACTATATAAGGTAAAACAACGCAACTCAAGATATTATTCATTTTATCTGAATGTTTATATCTCACTCCAAATTGAGAATCAACGGAGTCACTATTGCGCCTCCTATCAGCAAGGTAACAAACAGGCACAGCGCCAGCACAAAGGGCCTCACACCAAGGCTACGCAAGCTCTCAATCCGGGTCTGAAAACCCAGGGCGGCCATTGCCATAGTCATGGCAACCTGAGCGATCACCACGAACCCATTCTGAACCCCTGCGGGCAACTGAAGCATGCTGTTTAAGCCAACCACCGCCAGAAAGCCAAAGGCAAACCAGGGAATCACCAGTTTATGCTTATCCGTTACCCCCTCGCCCTCCATCGCATGACCCTCTGCCGCCCGACGGCGGGACCAGATCTGACCAATCACCAGCAGGAATGGAACAAGCAGCATCACCCGCACCAGCTTTACAACGACGGCATTGGCCAGGGCATCCTGACCGACAGCGCCCCCAGCGGCGACAACTTGTGCCACTTCATGCACTGTAGACCCGATATAGGCACCGTATAATCCCTGTTCCCAGCCCATCATCGGATACATAATCGGGTATATAAACATTGCCAATGTGCCAAAAAGCACAACCGTTGCGACCGCCATAGAGGTTGCCGCCGGCCGTGACCGAATGGCACCTTCTGTCGCCAGTACCGCCGCCGCACCACAAATAGCACTGCCGGCACTGGTGAGGATGGCGGTGTCACGATCCAGTTTCAGCCAGCGCGTGCCCAACCAGTAACCGGCGGTGGTGATGGTGAGTACGACCAAAGCATCCAGCATCACCACTTGCAGCCCCAAAGCCAGCAGTTGTTGTACCGTCAAGGAAAAACCGAAGAGAACAATCCCCGTCCTCAGCAACCAGCGGGAAGAAAACCCGAGGCCGGCAGCTACCCCCTTCAGGCGCTTGCCAGCACTCAGATTGCCAAATGCCAGGCCTAACAAAAGAGTGAAAACCAGAGGTCCAAGTCCGGTCTTATGGACTGGAGGTAAAGCCGCCAGGCCGTAACCAGACAGCGTCAGAAACGCGCAAAGCACCAATCCCCTGAACATCCCCATCCCCTAACTTTTGAATATATAGATATTCTATAGCTTGCGAAGATATTTGATGAACAGATATTTAAAGTTTATTTAATCGATATTATCGATTAAATAAGGTGCAATCACGATATTCAGGTGCCCCCCGAAGACACTGTCAAACCTATTTATTCAGGCCCCACGAGATCCATACCCGGACGCCCATACCAATACCCATTGCAAGGAGGTGCTTCCACCAATCGCAGCGGGTCTGTGGCTGGTAGTTCACCCCGCCGCACCTGATCAAAGCGTTTGACGATTTCATCCATACCCTGATGTTCCGGACTCAGGCGCACGGTATTCACCCCCATTCGTTCCATATCAGGCAATTCACGCATCAGGTCATAACGGGAGCCAGACAGAGTAGAAATACCATTGATACGGAAGAGTTCCTGGCTTTCCCGGGAACGTAGCTCCATACCATCGGGGTGTTCGAGACAGCGAAATTCGCAGTTGTCCTTGGGCAGGTTGTAATGACGGGCAGTAAAACAGCGTGAGGACCACGCCAGTGGCAGAAATCCCCAGGAAAACACCTCTGCAGGCAAATCCAGCCCTTCAGCGTTCAACTCCCCGATCAGCTGCTCCAGAGTTGCCTTACCCAGTTCCACCGGCAGATTCCACCCCTGTAACCCCTGCTTTGCCAGGATTTTCAGGGTAGCCACGTTGTAGATATTCATGGATGGCCCCGTGATAAACGGGATATTGTTGCGGATGGCAACCTGCAGAGCGCTCTGGTCGTTGGCTTCAACCAGAAATTCATCCTGCTCACAGAATCTGCGCAGGCGCCGTAAGTCTGCTTCAGATTCAATCAACGTGAGAGTGGAAAGAACGACATTCTTGCCACAAGCTTTCAAATCCCGGGCCAGCTCCAGCCAGTCATCCGGTTTCAACTCACGCCGGCGGGAACACACTACCTCCCCCAGATAAATCGTGTCCACCGGCCATTCCGCGGCCTTGGCGTAAAAATCAAAAACGCTTTGTTTAGACCAGAACCACAGGATGGGCCCCAGAGATAATTTCATCATGGCTGAAGCCTCTTATTTCCACTTGCGATGGTAGGCGCCGATCGTGGTCAAGCCGCCTTCGGACAGGCCTGACAGCGTGTTGCGCCACTCAGGTTCAACCGTGAACAGTCCTGGGCGGGCCTTCAGACCATCCAGCGCCTGACGCCAGGTACGGGCAACATCAGCAATATAAGCCGGGCTGCGCTGGCGACCTTCTATTTTCACCGCACTGATACCCAACTCCTGCAGTTCCGGCAACAAATCCATGGTATTGAGGCTAACGGGTTCTTCGATGGCGTGGTACACACTGCCGCCTACCTCGAAGCGCCCCTTACACAACGTAGGGTAACCTGCAGACTCGCCGGGGCCATACCTGTCAATTAACACATCGTTCAATCGAGACTCGAGTCCTTGCGGTGTTTCCTGCCAGCGCACCGCTTTCGCCGGGGAACAGGCACCGCGAGTGTTAGGGGACTCATCAGTCAGGTAAGACGACAAATAGCACCGGCCTTCGGCCATGATACACAGACTGCCAAATGCAAATACTTCCAGCTCCACAGGACTGTGCCTGGCTACGCCACGCACCTGATCCAACGACAACACACGAGGAAGAACGGCACGACGGATATCAAAATTGTCCTTATAAAAAGAAAGCGCTTCATAACTGGTGGCAGAGCCCTGAACAGAGAGATGCCGAGGGATATCCGGATACTTGTTAGCAGCGTAATCCAGCAATCCCATATCAGCGAGGATAATGGCGTCGACACCCAGGCCTGCAGCGCGGTCAACCGCCGTCTTCCACTGTTCCCAGCCGTCAGGTTGCGGGTAAGTATTGATGGCGCAAAACACCCTGCTATTTTTTGAGTGAGCGTATTCAATACCTTCGCCGGCACGCTTGTCGTTGAAGTTCAAACCGGCGAACTGCCGGGCGTTGGTGCTATCCCGAAAGCCGAAATACACTGCATCCGCACCGTTATCCACAGCGGTTTTGAGAGCAGGCAGGCTACCGGCAGGGCAGACAAGTTCCATGGTTATCTCCACTGAAAAACTTGCCAGCACGATACCGCCGCCCCAACATGATCACCTTGACCTATATCAGCGGGTAAACAGGCGTCAGTAAAGATACGTACCTCATGTATTTATGATGAGGTAATCCCCGAATTCCAGTGACCAGCGACAACGAAACCGTTACTATTGTGCTGGCCACAGCTCACATATTTTGCACGTTTCCAACGGCCTGCTTTCTGGCCAAAAACTCAAAGCGACCTAACTCGATGCTGATGTGCCAAGCTTGAAACAATTAAAACGACACTTCGACAAAACACTCAAGAGATTTGACAGTCTTCCTCTGGGTGTCCGCTTCCTGCTGGCTTTCTCGCTACCTGTTCTTGCGGTGGTATGGATGTCTGTGCTCAATGGGTTAGAGCTCTACCAGACAGCCCAGAATCTTGAGCAACTGGAAAAACACACCCATCTGGCAGTTGATTCCGGGCTCCTGGTCGGCGCGATTCAGGACGAACGGGGGTTCAGCAGTATTTATCTTGAAAGTCATGGCACTTTATATGAGCCAGAACTTAAAGAGGCCAGAAAAACCACTGACCAAACGCTAGCCACACTGAAAACAGAGCTCTCGCAACTATCAAGCTCCGCACAACTATCTGATTTTGGCCGGAACCTTAATCGCAGGGCAGAAGCCCTGGCCGACCTGCCCGCCATTCGCCAGCGCATAGACTCGCAGAATATTTCGGGGGCTCAGACACGGATTTACTTCACCCGACATGTCAATGCTTTTAATGCTCAGATCAGCCACCTGGCTGAGCATACAGATCTGAACCAGATCGGTCGGCAACTGAGCATCTACTTCCTCCTCAACCGCCTGAAAGAACTGATCGGGCGTGAACGGGTCATCGTTTCAAACGCATTAATCAAACAGCAGCTGACAGAAGTGCAGGAGTATGAACTCATGCTCAGTTCTGGCCGCCAGCTCAGCGCCCAGATCATACTCAAAACCCAGACCAATCTGAGCGCAGACTTCCACTCGCTCCCAGTTGAGTCCAAGGCCACCAATTTTCGCAATCAACTGATTCAGGCAAAAAACAAAGAGCCATTACTTCAAAGCATGTCACTGGAAAACTGGGTCGCGCTTCAGTCGGAGAGGATCAACTCCGTACGGGCCATTGAAGCCCAGTTGGCAAGAGACATTATCCACGCCACATCGACCTTACGAGCTAAGGCTAACACCCAGCTTTTACGCTATCTCATTATTACACCGCTGGTATTGCTCGGCAGCCTGCTCTTTGCACACATGATTTTCAGGCACATCAGAACACGACTCCAGTTAACCGAAGCTGTTTTTGAGCATACCCATGACCGGGTAACCGTTACTAACAGCAAAGCGCAGATTATCGAAGTCAATCAGGCATTCACCGATATCACGGGCTACTCCCGGCGTGAAGCGCTGGGCCAGAACTCTCGGATATTGCACTCTGGCAAACAAGATGCCGCTTTTTACGAGAAGCTATGGCATCAACTGAAAACCAAGGGCTCCTGGCAGGGTGAAATCTGGAACCGGAGAAAAAACGGCGAGTTATACGCGGAACTGTCCACCATCAGCGCCGTAAAAAACCGTAAAGGAACAACCAAGTACTATATTGCAGTTGCCTCCGACATCACGGACAGAGCCCTAGAGCATCAAGAGCAACTTGAATTCAGGGCTTATCACGACCTCCTTACAGGATTGCCTAACCAGACCCTGCTCCGTGACCGCCTGGAACACACTCTGAGCCAATCATCGAAAAGAGGACGAGGTGTCGTAGTAGCCGCGCTGGATATTGATAATTTCAAGAAAATAAACGACAAACATGGCCATACTGTTGGCGACCAAGTGCTGGCACTCATTTCAAAGCGCTTACACAGTGTCTTGCGTGATGGCGATTCTCTCGCCCGCACGGGTGGCGATGAATTCCTCATGGTGCTCGAATCGATTAACGACCTGGCACAGGTAAAACCGATTTTTGAACGGCTGCAGCAGGAACTGTCCAAACCCATAGTTCTCGCCGGACAAGCCATTTCTACTGGCAGCAGTATCGGAGCCACTCACTTTCCAGAAGACAATTGCGATGCGGATGCACTCATCCGCCACGCCACACAGGCGTTGCATGAAGCCAAGTTAAGCGGGCGTGGCCGCCTGACCTGGTTTGATCCGGAAAACAACCGCAGCCAAAGCGCCCTTTCGCTTTTGCTGAAACAAATTGAGAATGCCATCTCCAAGAACGAACTAGTTCTGTATTTCCAACCCAAAGTAAATATGGTAACAGGTGAAGTGCTGGGCTTTGAGGCGTTGCTACGCTGGCAAGACCCCGTACGAGGGCTGATTCCACCCGGAGAATTTCTGCCCAGTATTGAGCAGCACCCAATCTCAATCAGTGTTGGCAACTGGGTGATTGAGTCTGCCATCTCTCAGATTGAGCGCTGGAAAGAGCAAGGCATCCACACCACCGTGAGCATCAACATCAGCTCCCTCCAATTGCTGGCCAACAGCTTCACAGACCAACTGGAGAAACAGATTCAGCGCCACCCAGGCTTCAACCCTCAACATCTGGATTTCGAGATTCTCGAAAGTGCAGCCATTAACGACATCCAACTTGCTGGCGATATCCTTTGTAAATGCAGAACGCTGGGTATTCGTTCATCACTGGATGATTTCGGAACTGGTTACGCATCACTGGATTATCTGAAACGCCTCCCGGCTGAAACCCTGAAAATTGACCAGTCCTTTGTTCGAGACATGCTTGATGACTCCGGCG
Source organism: Marinobacter sp. (assembly GCF_041595835.1). Classification (GTDB taxonomy): domain Bacteria; phylum Pseudomonadota; class Gammaproteobacteria; order Pseudomonadales; family Oleiphilaceae; genus Marinobacter. The sequence goes on from NZ_JBFHJO010000004.1 coordinate 78,314, forward strand.
ATAAAGCTATTGTAAAGGGCATCATCGGGCTTGCGAGTGCATTCGATTTCGGCGTAATTGCTGAAGGCGTGGAAACAGAAGAGCAAGGGCGAGAGCTGATCAACCTGGGCTGCGTCAACGCTCAGGGCTTTGGTATTGGCCGTCCCATGCCGGCAGAGCAGGTTGGAGAATGGTTGGCGAGCTGGCAGCCGCCGGAAAGCTGGCGTAACAGCCAACGGGGCCCGGGAAGGCCCCATTAGCCGGCAACGTCAGATGATCCGGGAAAACCGCTGACTAGCGCCTTCTTTGCGATACAAGTCGAAGATCTGGCAAATAGCGCGAATCAACAACCGCCCGGCGGGCTGCACCTGCAGAACAGCGTTCGAATCAGCGATCAGCTCATCTTTTATCATCGGCTTGAGGCGCCCCAGCTCGTCAGCAAAATAACGATCAAAGTCTTCATTCCACAGATCTGCAAACTGCTTACGATCAAGCCGAAACTGGCAGATCAACTGACCAATCACCCAGCGGCGGATGCGGTCGTCCTGACTCAATCCCACACCACGAATAATCGCCAGCTGGCCAGCATCAATCGAGGCTTCCCAGGACGGTAGGTCATGGTTGTTCTGGAAGTAGGCATCATCGGTCTGACCAATCGCCGACACGCCCAGCGACACCAGGTCACAATCAGCGTGAGTGGTATAGCCCTGGAAGTTCCGGTGCAGGCGGCCCTCGCGCTGCGCTACTGCCAAACTGTCATCCGGCTTGGCGAAATGATCCATGCCGATATACTCGTAACCGGCTTCCAGCAGGCGATTGATGGTATTGTGCAGGATTGTCAGCTTCTGCTGGGGCGTCGGTAAAGTCTCAGCCAGAATCCGGGTTTGCGGATAGAAGCGATCAGGAAGGTGTGCATAACTAAACACCGACAGCCTGTCTGGAGACAGTTCGATAACCGATTCCAAAGTCTCCGCAAAGCTTTCCGGAGTCTGGTGCGGCAAGCCGTAAATCAAATCCAGGTTGATGGAGCGGAAGCCAAGGTGACGAGCCTCATTTAACACGCTTTCGGTCATCTCGCGGGGTTGTATACGGTTTACCGCTTTCTGCACTTCTGGATTGACGTCCTGAACGCCCAGACTGATTCGGTTAAAACCGAGGTCCCAGAGAGTAGACAGAGTATCCTCGTCCACTTCCCGGGGATCGATCTCTACACTGTAGTCCCGGTCTTCTCCAGTCTGCAGGTTGAACAGATCACCATAGCCATCCATCAGATGCTTCATCACATCTTTCGGCAGGAAGGTTGGAGTGCCTCCACCCCAGTGCAACTGTTTTACCGGCCGGTCCGCACCAAACAGATTCGACTGCATGGCCGCTTCCTTTAATAGCCTCTCCACATAGGGCATAGCCTTGTCACGCTTTTTGGTAATCACCTTGTTACAGGCGCAGTAATAACAAAGGTGCGCGCAGAACGGCAGGTGCGTATAGAGAGAAACCGGCCCACCGGCAGCTTTGCTGCGGCCAGCGGCTTTCACCATGTCTTCAGTGGAATAGTCCGGAGTAAACTCCACCGCTGTCGGATAAGACGTGTACCGTGGGCCACTCAGGTCATAGCGGCGAATAAGAGCCTCATCCCAGATAAAAGCGGGGAGGTTACTTTCTGCGGAGGTATTTGAAGCCATAGTTGAAACTCTAACGTCAGGAAAAAACTGGAAGGTGGTTATTATGCCCCACCAGCCCCGCGCATCTATTGATACGGATCATCAGAGTGTATCACCTCAATCTCCCGGCCACCCTTGTGCTCATGGTGTAGCCTGAATACCTCTTAGGGATAAATTTTTATCCTCGTCTTCCGTCACCTGTTCAAGCCCCGGTAAGATCAGAACAGCGCAACATGCGTTAACAGCCACATATTCAACCGTAGCCCGACGCATCGGCCAGTGGCTACCCGAGCCTTTAGAGACCAGAATAATCAGATCCGCACCAAGATTGGCCGCTAATGCCACCAATCTTTCACCCGGCGTTCCCGCCACCACATGCAGACTGGCGCTATACTGCATGGGTAGATATTTACGCACCAGCAAGCTCAGCCGGTCTCGCACTTCACTTTCCCGGTCATCAGGAGCTTCTGCAGTTACATGAGGGAAGAATCCTGCATCACCTGGATTGTAGACGGTAGCCAGGTGCAGTTCACCGCCGTCGCTTAACAACCGGACCCCCTCTTCCAGGGCCCGTTTGCCTTCGCCATCGTCTTCGCAATCTATGGCTAACAATATTTTATTGAACATTCTGTCCCTCCGGCTTCTGTACGGTAACGGCTTCTACCTGTGGGAAGGCGCGCCCCTGAACAAGTTCATTAACGGTATACCCCTGACGGTCGGCTCTTAAAGCCCTGAACAGCGCCACGGCCATGAAAATCAGCAGAATGCAAAACGGCAGACCCAGGGATGTAATGACGTTCTGCAGAGCATCCAGCCCGCCCGCTAACAGAAGGGTAGCTGCTATAACACCTTGCGCTACTGCCCAGAAGATACGCTGACGTACCAGAGACGGTTGATCGTCCCGCCGGGTCAGCATATCGATTACCAGGGAGGCTGAATCAGAGGAAGTGGTAAAAAAAACCACGATAATGGCCACACTCAACGCGGATGCCACGCCGGAAAAAGGCAAAGCCTCCAGAAAGGCGAAAATAGCCACCGAAGGATCCTGTCGCACCTGCTCCGCCAGCGCGATTTCACCACTCATCTCGACATTAATAGCGGATAAGCCGAAGACTCCGAACCACACCAGAGTGAAGGCCGTAGGGGCAAACAGAACACCGGCAACAAATTCACGAATGGTTCGCCCCCGGGAAATCCGGGCGATGAAGATCCCCACGTATGGTGCCCAGGAAATTGTCCACGCCCAATAGAACAGGGTCCACTGGCGCTGCCAGTCCGTATCCTTGTAGGTTTCAGTCCAGAATGCCAGCCACGGCAAGGCATCGAGATAGTCCCCCACGCTCTGCACCATCCCCTCAGCAATAAACACCGTGGGGCCCGCAATGAGTACGAATACAAGCAGAGCCATGGCTAACAGGATATTGAGCTGAGACAGCCGGCGCACACCCTTGTCCAGCCCCAGGGCCACCGATGTCGCGGCGATGCTGGTAATGATTGCAATCAACACCACCTGAACCAGACCAGAGGACGGCGTGCCAAACAGATAATTCAGACCACTGTTCAGCTGCAGCGTCCCCAGTCCAAGGGAGGTCGCCACACCGAACAGAGTACCAAGCACGGCAATAACATCCACCGCCCAGCCCCAGGGCCCGAACACGCGGTCCCCAAGGATCGGATAGAACAGGCTACTGATGCGCATGGGCAAGTTATGCCGATAGGCGAAGTAACCAATGGCCAGGCCCGGTAAGGCAAAAATGGTCCAGGTGTGCAGGCCAAAATGATAGAGCGCGATGGTCATAGCATCGCTGGCGGCCTGTTCAGAGCCAGCCTGAACACCGTCAAAGGGCGGGTTGGAAAAATGCGATATGGGTTCCGCCACCCCCCAGAACATCAGAATGGTGCCGATGCCTGCAGCGAACAGCATAGTAAACCAGGTAAGGTTGGAATAATCGGGCCGGCTATCGTCAGCCCCCAGACGAATATTGCCATAGCGGCTCACAGCCAGCCCAAGCAGGAAGACCAGCAGGGCGCTGACCGCAAGTATATAGAACCACCCAAGGTTGCTGGCTACCCAGCCAGTCAGCAGCCCAAAGCTGTTTGCAACAGCTTCATCAAACGGAACCGCCAGGGCAACAAACAAGGCTGCGACCCCGGCCGACGTGAAAAACACTCCCGGTATGGTCTGCAATCCCAACCGACGTTGCAGCCGCTCCAGCACATGAACCTCCGTTTCTTGTGAAAAAATCTCCGAAAGGCCTTACGCTACCACATGCACCGATCCGTTGTGAGACGAACCAGAACATTACCCGGGCAGCTACAGAGGCAACTGAACGTGAAAATCGGAGAACTGGCAAACATCACGGACATTCCCGTGGAAACCATTCGGTACTACGAAAAAATCGGCTTACTCACTGCCCCGGATCGTAGCACCAACGGTTACCGGACTTATCGTAACTCGCACCTGAACCGCCTTTTGTTCATCAAACGCTGCCGCAGCCTTGATATGGCTCAGGATGAAATACGCGAACTGATCCGGCTTTCAGAAACTCCGGAAGCTGATTGTCAGGAAGTAAATGTCCTTCTGGCCCGCCACCTGAACCACGTGCGTGAGCGCCTGAAAGAGCTGACTGTTCTCGAGGAGAACCTGCAACAACTGCAAAAAGCCTGTTCAGATGCCGGCACGGTACAGGAGTGCGGCATTCTTGACGGACTCAACACAGAAATAAAGGATCTGAAATCCAGGAACAGCAGCCAGGAAAATCACGTTCCGGGCACCCACCGGCCAGGTAAAACCTGAGGTACCACTAAAACCTCTCATCGAGTGTTGACCCTGTAGTAACTAGAGGGTTTCTAATACAGACAGACTCGTATTGGAGGTGTTTATGGCATGCAGTTGCTCTGGCCCCGAGCCGCAATCCCCGGCTCCGGGTTTTCGTCGCGCACTCTGGATAGCATTGTGGGTAAACCTGGCCATGTTTTTCGTGGAGGGCATCGCCAGTCTGCAATCTGGCTCTGTGTCGCTGATGGCTGATGCCATCGACTTCTTTGGCGACAGTGCCAACTATATTCTGTCCCTCACCGTTCTATCCATGGGGATGCTCTGGCGCGGCCGTGCTGCTCTGGTCAAAGGTATCACCATGGCCATTTTTGGCTTGGTGGTATGGGCGCGGGCTGTCTGGGTACTGGAGGCCGGTATCACCCCGGAACCTCTGACCATGGGCTCCGTCGGGCTGTTGGCGCTGGTAGCCAATGTCGGCGTTGCCATGACTCTGTTCAGATTTCGCGAAGGGGACTCCGACATGCGCTCCGTGTGGTTATGTAGCCGTAACGATGCCATCAGCAACATGGCCGTTATGGTGGCGGCCTTAGGGGTATTTGGCACTGGGACGGCCTGGCCGGATCTGATCGTTGCAGCCATTATGGGAACGCTCGCCATTACCGCAGGTATCAGCATTGTGCGTCATGCCCGTAAAGACATTGCAGAGGCTCACGCCTGCGCGTTGAAACCTGAAATCACGATGTCACGCGGCCACTAAAGAACCAGCGAAACCATTACCGGAATGAAGCCAAGCGCAAACAGTGTACTCAGTAAGGTTGTGCCCGCAGCCTGCCGGGGTGACGCATCCAGCAGGGTGGCGATCACCACGGTATTGGCTGCAATCGGGGTGATCGAAATCAGGAAAATAGCCTGGTGAACCGCCAGATCATAGATCCCCAGTACGTTGGCGTCGAGCCACCAGACCCCCAGAGCCAACAGGGGCCAGGACACAAACTTTCCGAAAAATGCCAGCCCGGTGAACACCGGGTTTCCGGCGAGGCCCCTGAAACTCAGAATACTCATCCCGATAATCATCATGCCCAGAATGCTGTATGCACCTCGCAGGTTTTCAAACAGAGGTAAGAACGGCTCAGGAATGCCAACATCAGACAGGTTCAGCACCACCGCCAGCAGGAAGGCGTACACCGAGGGCAGTCTGGCTACCCGAATCAGCGCATCCCGAACGCTGTATTTCCCTCGCGCCGCCAGATAAAAACCAACCGAGTTTTCAAACAAAGTGGTGCCCAACATACAAACAATGTAGATCGCCAGTCCCTGCTCTCCGAACAGCAGCAACGCCACAGGAATACCAAAATATCCGGTATTCCCTGTACCCACCGTCAAAGGGATGACCGCCTCACTGCCATCGGACAATAGCTTTCGCGCCAAGAGCATATGCAGTAAGGCAATGAGGGAGCAAAAACCCAATACCAGAAATGGCAGGAGAATCACCTCCGTAGACAGAGGTGCCGACATCACCCCCGAAAACACCACAGACGGCGTCACGATGTACAACATCATGCCCGCAATATGCTTTCCGCTAACCTCCAGGTAACGCCCTGCGAGCCATCCAAGAACGACCGTCACATAAAGGGGTAGAAGCTTTATAAACAGAGCCAACGCAGCGGCCATGGTGTCTCCGTAGGTCAATACAGGCGAATACTACAGGCGAGGCAGTCTACCACCTACCTATCAAGAGGTAACTCCCCGGCGCAATAGAGAAACCCCGGGGCTTCTTTGATAATGATCAATAGCATTATGAATACATCTTTATATCCTAGTGCCGCAGTCAGGTATTTGAAATAACCAAGGAGAGAGACCAATGGCCGAGCGCTTTACCAAAAGCATGGCCAGGAACATATATCTGGGAGGAAGTGCATTCTTCATCCTGCTGTTCCTGGCCCTGACTTTTGACACACAGCTTCGGGCTATGCCCGAACGGGATAACCGCGACCAGATCACCGAACAGGTGATTCATGGCAAACACATCTGGGAGACCAACAACTGTGTAGGTTGCCACTCCCTGATGGGTGAGGGAGCCTACTTCGCTCCGGAACTGGCCAACGTGTTTAACCGCCGAGGCGCGAGTGACACAGAAGTCTTCAAGGCCTATATGAAAGCCTGGATGAACGCTATGCCAACAAACATTCCCGGCCGTCGTCAAATGCCAGACTTCAACCTTAGCGATGAAGACATAGAGGCACTATCTGCGTTCCTGGAATGGACGTCTAAGATAGACGACAACAACTGGCCGCCCAACATCGAAGGCTGAGGGAGCAGATATGAAATACGAATCTCAACGGGTAGCAATGCCCTACTTCATCTTTGCCCTGATCCTGTTTGCCGGCCAGATTCTGTTCGGCCTGATTCTGGGCCTCCAATACGTGGTGGGTGATTTCCTGTTTCCGGAAATTCCTTTCAACGTTGCGCGGATGGTTCACACCAATCTGCTGATTGTCTGGCTGCTGTTCGGTTTTATGGGCGCAACCTACTACATGGTTCCTGAGGAGTCTCAAACTGAACTTCACAGCCCCTTGCTGGCCTGGATTCTTTTCTGGGTCTTCGCTGCTGCAGGCACCCTGACCATTCTGGGTTACCTGTTCGTTGACTACGCGACCCTGGCGGACGTCACGCTGAACAGACTATTACCCACCATGGGGCGGGAGTTCCTTGAACAACCCACAATTACCAAGATCGGCATAGCCGTTGTGGTCGTCGCGTTCCTGTACAACATTGCCATGACAGCCCTGAAAGGCCGCAAGACCGTGGTCAATATTGTGCTGATCACCGGTCTTGTTGGCCTGGCAGTACTGTGGCTGTTCTCCTTCTACAACCCCAGCAACCTGACGACTGACAAGTACTTCTGGTGGTTTGTCGTACATCTGTGGGTTGAAGGCGTCTGGGAACTGATTATGGGGGCCATCCTGGCCTATGTTCTGATTAAACTCACCGGTGTAGACCGCGAAGTGATCGAGAAATGGCTGTACCTGATCATCGCCATGGCGCTGATCTCCGGCATCATCGGTACCGGTCACCACTTTTTCTTCATTGGGCCGCCTGAGTACTGGCTGTGGCTGGGTTCGGTGTTCTCTGCAATCGAGCCTCTGCCGTTCTTCATGATGGTGGTATTCGCCTTCAACATGATCAACCGTCGGCGTCGAAACCACCCGAATAAGGCTGCCACTCTGTGGGCCATGGGCACTACCGTAATGGCGTTCCTGGGTGCTGGCGTGTGGGGTTTCCTGCATACTCTGGCTCCGGTGAACTACTACACCCACGGTAGCCAGATCACAGCAGCTCACGGACACATGGCGTTCTACGGAGCCTATGTAATGATCGTGCTGACCATCATTTCCTACGCTATGCCGATCATGCGTGGCCGTCCTTACGGCAACAGCAATACTGCGCAAATTGTAGAAATGTGGGGTTTCTGGCTGATGACCATTTCCATGGTGTTCATCACACTGTTCCTGACCGGTGCAGGCGTACTGCAGGTTTGGCTGCAACGTATACCGGAAAGCGGTAGTGCGATGTCGTTCATGGCTGGCCAGGATCAGATCGCCATCTTCTACTGGATGCGGCTCGTCGCTGGCTGCTTCTTCATGGCGGGCCTGGCGGTGTACTTCGGCAGCTTCTTCATCAAGGGCCAGGCAGGCCCTGCCGAAGAAGTCCGTGGTCCCGCTAACGCCGAGTCCTGATAAGACATAACCGCCGGGGCTTTTGGGCCCCGGCACTTACTTCAACCCTGGACAACCTCCGTGCATGCGCAGACCGTCAACCCGAAAGACACACTCCAGCAGAAGCGTCTGATTACCCGGGCCGCCTTTTTTCTGCTCTTTCTGCTTGCGCCTGTACTCAATATTTTCCGTTACGACCTGACTGAAACCCACTTTGTACTGTTTGGGTTCCCGCTTTCCTTCAATCTGCACCTGGACTGGGTGGCCCAAAGTACACCAACCGAAGTCGCCGGACAGGTTCTCTTCTGGTTCATTCTGCCGATTATGGTTCTGGTGCCTTTAGTCCTATGGATCGCATTTAAATGGGGCCGGCTGTACTGCGGTTGGCTGTGCCCGCATTTTTCTGTTGTGGAAACCATCAACAGCCTGATGACCAGAGTCACCGGCCGTCCTACCCTGTGGGAAGCCCTGAATAAAGGCAACACTGGCAGAGCCATTCACTGGGCAGGCCTGGCACTGATTTGTGTACTTATCGGTTTTTCATGGGCACTGGCACTGCTGTCTTATCTGTTACCCCCCATTCCTCTGTATACCGACCTGATCAGAGGCCAGATCAGCCTGTACCCCGCGATTTTTCTTACCGTGGCCACCGCCGCCTTCACGCTTGATTTTCTATTCGCCCGGCACTTGTTCTGCAAGTATGGCTGCGCCGTTGGGCTGGTTCAGAGTATTGCCTGGATGGCCAATGGCAAAGGCCGTGTAGTGACATTCGATACCCGTCGCGCAGCTGCATGCCGTGACTGCACCAAAGCCTGTGACGAAGCCTGCCCCATGCGGCTGCCCACCCGCAGCCACAAACGAGCCAAATTCTCCTGCACTCAATGCCTGCAGTGCATCAGCGCTTGTCGAGAAGTGCAAAAAGACAACCCGGAAGGCTCCCTCTTAACCTGGGAGCCCGGAATACCCGGAAAACAAACGGTATTGATCCCGGTGCGACAGGTTAAGGCCAAATCCCGCCAACACCGCACCTGAATTAAGGAGTCGATATGGAAGAGTGGGTCGGATTAAAGTGGCACGACTACGTCACCCGCCAGGCCATGGGCGAATTCCCGGAATACGCCGTACACCTGAAGGACGAAGCCCGCACTCTGGGCGTGCTGTTTCGAGCCATGGGCGGTGACCCGGCCTTGAGCCTGGTAACAGCCGAACCCAGGCACTTTCAGATTCGCCGCAAATTCCTGCAAAAACTCGCGGGCACACACCGCAAGTTCGAACTGGCATGGCGTGATGACGAAAGCCTTCGATTACCGGACCAGCTGGCCCTTTTCCCATCAAAAAAATTAAACCGTGAGCTTTATCTTTGGCTCGCGGCTCTGGCGTCTCTGGGCGAAATCAGCAACTACAGTTGGCTCAAAGGCAATCAGGCTATGGTGCAAAAGCTACTGGCCCGCTGGCCCGGTCTTGAGCCCATGTACCAGCGATTGGTCAAACATACCCTGCAGTGGCGCCCGACACCTGAAAGCCTGCCCGGCAAGGAAGGCAAGCGTGAAGCCGCCATTCGCCAGGCCCTGATTCACCCGGGGAGTGTTGATGACCTTCCCGAAGCACTCACCGACCCCTGGCCCGTGGTGCTTTGGCTCTACCCTGTTCTGGGCCGGGGCAAAGTAGCCGGGGAAATTCTGGGCGACGACAACACTCAGTCCAAATCTGGCGGTCTGGCCAAAAAGCGCAAACGCCGCCGCGCTGAGAGAGTGGATGCCTTCGACAAAGATCAGGGAATCATGCTGTTCCGGCTGGAAAACCTGTTTACCTGGTCGGAATTTATCCCTGTCGACAGGGCTGGTGACGACAGCGACGAAGATGACGCCGATGCCGTGGCTGAAGATATGGATATGATCTCTGTGTCCAAAGATCGCCGTGAAGCTTCGTCTGCGATCAAATTTGACCTGGATTTACCCTCAGAGGAAAACGACGACCTGTATCTTGGCCCGGGCATTCATCTCCCGGAATGGGACTGGCGACGCCAGGCTTTTCGGGAAAAGTTCTGTTGCCTGCAGCCTATGCTCAGCAAAGAAGCCATACCATCACCGCTGCCAGAACACTTACAACGCTCGGCCCATACCCTGCGCCGACAATTCAGTGCCCTCAAGCCATTACGACAATGGGAGCGCCGGCAGCTGGAGGGCGAAGAGCTGGATCTTGATGCCTGCCTGGAACGCACGGTTCAGTACCGTCGAGGTATTGGCGAGGTGGATCAGAAGCTATTCCGCCAATGCAAGAAGAACCAACGAGATCTGGCCTGCCTGGTGTTAACCGACATTTCGCTGTCTACCGACACCTATATCAACAACAACCTGCGGGTCATCGACGTTGCCAGAGATGGCCTGCAACTTCTGAGCGAAGCTCTGACTGCCAGCCGGGACCCCTTTGCCATCTTTGCCTTTTCATCCCGGCGCCGGGACCATATACGCTTTCATCACATCAAGGCTTTCGACGAACCATACAACGACACGACCAGAGGTCGTATCCAGGCGCTGGAGCCGGGCTACTACACCCGCATGGGAGCCGCCATCCGGCAGTCAATCAAGCTGCTCCAAGGCCGGCCCGAGCACCAGAAAATCCTGCTGTTGCTGACCGATGGCAAGCCCAATGATCTGGACCTGTATGAAGGCAGGTACGGGGTGGAAGACACCCGCATGGCCGTACTGGAAGCTCACAAAGCCGGCCTGACGCCGTTTTGCGTGACCATCGACGAAGAAGCCAATGAATACCTGCCGTATGTCTTCGGCAGTTCCAGCTTCGTGGTAATCAAAGACCCCACGCAACTACCTGCCCAGCTACCCAAGCTTTATCTGAATCTGACACGTTAACGGAGTATATAACCATGGCAGATGTTCTGACCGGACGTATGCGGCACTTACCGGGCGATATCGCCGTCTGGTTCTTTATTTTCGCGGAACTGGCCGTGTTCGGCATAATGTTCATCGGTTTCGGCGTTGCCCGAAGCATGGACCCAGCTACCTTCACTGCCGGGCGCGCAGCACTTCACCCCTGGACCGGTCTGATTAACACCATCGGCTTGATTACCGCCAGCTATCTGGTCGCGCTGGCAGTACACCGCCTTCGTGATTACAGGGCAGGCACCTCCGGGCTTTTGTGGGGTGCCATAGCAGCCTCGTCCATCTACACCTTCGGTAAGATCTGGGAATACGCTCAGTTATATTCCGAAGGCTACAACCTCGGTACCGACACGTTCTTCATGTTCTATTTCTTTCTAACGTTCTTCCACTTTATGCACGTGGTACTCGGTCAGGTTGTTCTCGCCGTGTTGGCAGTGAAAGTGAAGAAAGGCGAATACACCGGAAAAGACATGAACGGCATGGAATCCGGAGCCTCGTACTGGCATATGGTTGATCTGGTGTGGCTGGTGTTGTTCCCGATGCTCTACGTTCTGGCTTAAGGAGGCAGGTTGATGTTAGCGGTTTATATCACGTTAATGCTTTGCACTATGGGGCCGGTTGTGGCTATGCAGGCGGGTGTTGATCCCGGGATTTTGGTTTGGATGGTGTTTGGTTTAGTGTTGGTGAAGGCGGTGCTGTTGGTGGATCACTTTATGGAGATGAAGCATTCTCCTTGGGGCTGGAGGCTGGCTTCTCAGGGGTGGGCTATTGTTATGGTTGCGGTGCTGGCTGGGATTCATCTAGCGAGTTGATCTTTTGGAGTTAGGCAGGAGCGGGGTAGTCGATCCAAAAACCGCTCCTTCGGCACGTCCTTGTGACGCTTCTGCTCCGCCATCCATGGCTGCGCACATTTTTGGATCGACTACCCCACTCCCGCCCTCTGGGCCTTTAAGTTGGGATCAGCAAAATCACAATAGCCGCCGAGGGAAATACGGCGGTTTATTGCCAATAGCCTGAGCAAGGGCGATCATGCCCCACAGCACGAACGATGTGTGCAGAACGATGGCCCACACAATCGCGAACGTCCAGAAGTTACCGGTATTGCCGAACATAAACCACGAAATTCCCACGCCCGAACCAATCAAAAGAGCTCCGAGAATGGACATATAAACCGCGGCCTTGCTATGGGCTCGCCTTAACGGACTGGCATCGCCAGATTTCATGGCAAGGGTGAGAAGTACCACAAAACCGATAACAGGTAATGCCAGTAAATTGAGCAGATACCAGATAACCGGGGTTATCGGCCCCGGGGCCTCACGCTTCCGGCTGCCCGAATAAGGCATACACCACCTCCATTAACGCATCAATAGTCACCGCATCATCGGACAGCGGCTCGATCATTCCGGCTCTGCAGGCCTCGACAGGCGACATACCCGATTGCATCAGGTAGGCCGCATGAATCAGCAACCGCGTTGATGCAGCTTCTTCTAAATCGTGATCCTTGAGTTTCCGCAAGGATGTAGCCAGGTCGACTAGTTGCCTAGCCAAGGATTCATCGCAACCGGATTCTTTCTGAACAATCACTTGCTCCACTTCAGGCTCCGGATAGTCAAAGCTCATGGAAACAAACCGCTGCCGGGTGCTGGGTTTCATGCCTTTCAGCAAGCTCTGATAACCCGGGTTATAAGACACCACCAACATAAAACCGGGGGCGGCCTTCAGCAGTTCGCCCGTGCGTTCGACCGGCAACTCACGGCGGTCGTCCGCCAATGGGTGCAATACAACGGTGGTATCTTTTCGGGCTTCTACCACCTCATCAAGATAGCAGATTGCGCCCTCTCTGACGGCCCGGGTCAGAGGTCCGTCTTGCCAGTACGTGCCTTCCGGGCCGATCAGGTGGCGCCCTACAAGGTCGGAAGCCGTAAGATCATCATGGCAGGCAACGGTATAAACCGGGCGCCCCAGCTGTTCAGCCATGTACCGCACAAAACGGGTTTTACCGCATCCTGTCGGGCCTTTGATCAGAACGGGAAGACCGTTATCGGACGCAGCACGGAACAGCTCTACTTCGTTGCCTGCTGGCTGGTAAAACGTCATTGATTTGCTTCCTTCTGTTGACTGGATTCAGGTGCAAGTGATCGGTTAAAGCCCCAACTCATGGGCCCGGCTGGTAAAGAATATGCCGGAAGGCTTCTGGGCTGACAGCGTAGCAACCTCTTCCAGAGTACGAGTGCTGTATACGGTAATCCTGTTGCTGTCCCGAGACGACACCCAAACCTCCTCTCCGCGAGGCGTAAATTCCATGTGCAACACGGATTTACCAGGCTCCAGAGTTCGAATAATTTCACGGGTCTGGGAGTCAATCACCTGAACAACATTATTCTTTGGATGGGCAAAGCTGACCCATATCTGGCGATTGTCCGGGCTCGCCATAACAAAAACAGGCTGCCCCTGAACCGGAATCCGCTGCTCCATGGTCCAATCGTCCATATTCGCGACCAATACTTCATGACGGCCAACGGCAGGTACAAAGGCGTAGCCATCAGCAATCGCCCAGCCTTCCAGGTGCGGCATTTTATATACCGGCAGACGTTGTTCGCCTTTACCGTAGTCTGGAAGAATCGTCCTGACGCCCTTTCCCGGATGCCACAGGTCCATCATTGAAAGGCCATCTTCACCAAACAGGCCCGCAATGTAGTAGCGGCCATCCGGAGTAATCAGTGCATCATATGGCTCTTTGCCAGCATCAAAACGCGCCACTTCAGGCGGAGTAGTTATCATGTCCACCGTCCAGATTTCGCCGGCATCAAACAGGCTGAACACAAACTGGTTACCAGGAGCATCCACAAGGCCAACGGTTTTTGACTGGTCAGGCTCACCGATATCATTCACATAAGTTGCCGGCAACGTCAGTACAGGTTCAAGAGTGTCACTGTCGAATACGTTCACGCCACCGGGCTCATAGTTAGACACTGCGACATAACGGCCGTCCTGAGAGATAGCTCCGCCAATGCTATTACCAGACTGAATCACCCGGTTCACAATACTCCGGGTCAGTAAGTCCACCTTGGTCAGGCCACCATCTCGTCCGAACACGTAGCCATAACGGGCATCCCGGGAATAAACCACAGAGGCATGGGACAAGTCACCAAGGCCTTCCACCCGACCCAGGACTTCGCGCCCGGAATGATCAATCACCAGTACAGAACCAGTGGCCCGTTCGATAATCAGCCCAAGATCACCGGTACCCCGTAGCTCCGGCCCTTGTGACAGTAACGCCTGACAACCGGACAACAGGGCCGCAGCGATCATCGCAACAAACAGGGAAGTCAGCTTTTTCATGGTAAATCCTTGGTCATCAAAAAATCAGGGAGAATTTCCAGCATCATCCAGCAATGCACCAGACTTCAGTTGCCTGCTGATCCAGGCCATTTCCTCATTGGTCAGCAAAGCCTTCCACGGAGGCATAGCCGTACCCGGAACACCTTCACGAATAACAGCCTCAATCGCGGCTTCGGAGAGCAACTCTATATCCGACGGCCGAAGGGGTGGCCCCAGACCGCCCTTGAATGTCAACCCGTGGCAAGAACCACAATCCTGCACGACAAAGTTTTTCAGCTCTGCTTCCGTTTTTGCCTCACCCGAGAATGCACTCCCCGGCGACATCACCAGCACTGCCAGTAACCACCAATACCTGAGCGCGTTAAAACAAAAGCGATTCATTTCCAACTCTCCCGAACCTGTACCGGCATGCTGAAACGCCTGAGAAACCAGAACCTTGATATTGCTTAAATTCACCATGGGTAGCCAGAGATCTTTGGGTATACCCATGGGGAGGTACTCTCTTGTATTACGCGCAATTTGTGACATTAATCAATGCCTATAGGCCTTAAGAAGAGAACCCTAGCAGTACTCTTGAATCCCAAGGAGAGCACCTCATGAGAGTGACTAAAATGATTATGAAACCCCTGGCCCTGGCAGTGGCCTTTACGTCTCTGGGCGTAATGACTGCCCACGCCCAGCAACAGCATGCTGATGGTTCCTCCATGGCTTACGAAGGTACTGCAAGTGCCGTCGACGCAGCATCGGCCAAAATTGTCCGCAGTCCGGGCGCACCCGATCTGACCGACGCCGAGTTCGAACAAGCCAAAGAGATTTATTTCCAGCGCTGCGCCGGTTGTCACGGTGTACTGCGTAAAGGTGCCACCGGCAAGCCGCTGACCCCGGATATTACTCAACAACGTGGTATCGATTACCTGAAAGCCTTTATCAGCTACGGCTCCCCCGGCGGCATGCCAAACTGGCTGACATCCGGCGACTTCGATGAAGCAACCGTGGAATTGATGGCCAAGTACGTTATGCACGAGCCGCCACAGCCTCCCGAGTTCGGTCTGACTGACATGAAGAACACCTGGGAGGTGATCGTTGCGCCGGAAGACCGCCCGACCAAACAGATGAACGATCTGGATCTGGAAAACATCTTCAGTGTCACCCTGCGTGACGCTGGCAAGATTGCCCTGATTGATGGCGATTCCAAAGAAGTCGTGAAAATTATCGAAACTGGCTACGCGGTGCACATCTCCCGGATGTCTGCTTCAGGCCGTTACGTAATGGTTATCGGCCGAGACGCTCTGATCAACATGATCGACCTGTGGATGGAAGAACCACAAACAGTCGCCAAGATCAAAGTGGGAATGGAAGCGCGTTCTGTTGAAACCTCCAAGTTTAAAGGCTGGGAAGACAAGTACGCCATTGCCGGTACCTACTGGCCACCACAGTTTGTGATCATGGACGGAGATACTTTGGAGCCGCTGAAGATCGTAAGCACCCGGGGCATGACCGTGAGCAATCAGGAATATCATCCTGAGCCTCGTGTTGCCGCTATCGTATCTTCCCACGAGCATCCCGAATTCATCATCAACGTAAAAGAAACCGGTAAAATTCTGCTGGCTAACTACGAAGATCTGAGCAACATGAATATCGCATCCATTGATGCCGCAGAGTTCCTGCACGATGGTGGCTGGGATGGCAGCATGCGTTACTTCATGTCTGCAGCCAACAACTCCAACAAGATTGCGGTTGTTGACGCCAAAGACCGAAACCTGGAAGCCCTGGTTGAAGTTGGCAAAATCCCGCACCCGGGTCGTGGCGCCAACTTTATTGACCCAGAGCATGGCCCTGTCTGGGCAACCTCTCACCTGGGCGACCAAACTATCCAGATGATCGGTACCGACCCTGAGGGCCATCCTGACAAAGCATGGAAAGTCGTGCGCACCGTTAACGGTCAAG
Organism: Marinobacter sp.; assembly: GCF_041595835.1. GTDB lineage: Bacteria > Pseudomonadota > Gammaproteobacteria > Pseudomonadales > Oleiphilaceae > Marinobacter. The sequence continues at coordinate 94,635 of NZ_JBFHJO010000004.1, forward strand.
GTGGTGGCTCACTGTTTGTGAAAACCCATCCGAAGTCCACCAACCTGTGGGTAGACACCGCCCTGAACCCGGCTGAAGCCGTAAGCCAAAGCGTGGCTGTGTTCGATATCAATAATTTCGACGCAGGTTACGAAGTGCTGCCAATCGCTGAGTGGGCCGAACTGGGCGAAGGTCCCAAGCGTGTGGTTCAGCCGGAATACAACAAAGCGGGCGACGAAGTCTGGTTCTCTGTCTGGAACACTCAGGACAAGAACTCCGCCATTGTTGTGGTCGACGACAAGACACGTAAGCTGAAGAAGGTGATCAAAGGCGACTTCATGGTCACCCCGACCGGTAAGTTCAACACCTACAACACTCAGCACGACGTGTACTGATCCGGCCCCTGACCCGGAGGAGACAGCCTGATGAGACTGGACACCGTAGATAAACAGCTGATCAATCACTACCAGCGCGACTTGCCAGTATGTGAACGTCCTTACCTGGAAATGGCCAACAACCTGGGCATTTCCGAGGATGAAGTGATCAGCCGGTTAACTGCGCTCCAGGAGCATCAGGTACTCAGCCGGGTTGGCCCGGTGTTTGAACACAGCCGGGCAGGCGCAAGCCTGCTGGCTGCCGTGGCAGCCCCACCCGAACACATAGATTCGGTAGCCGCCCGGATTAACGAGGCTCCCGGTGTAAATCATAATTACGCGCGGGAGCACCAGTTTAACCTCTGGTTCGTGATGACGGCCCCAGATGAGCACGCTCTGACTGAGCGGCTGGACGAACTCGAGCAGCGTTTAAATCTGCCCATACTCAGACTTCCCATGGTTGAGGGTTACCACATCGACCTGGGCTTCGACATCGACTGGGAAGCCCTGCCATGAACAACCAAGCAGCACAGACAACTCCACAAACCAGCAACTTTCTGTTTGATACGGAAGCCTTCAGCGCCTGGGGACTTTTACGACTCCGCCAGCATCTTGAAGGAGGCCTCCCTCTCACCCCCCGTCCCTACCTTGAGCTGGCCGAACGTACCGGTCTGACTGAGCAACAGGTCATGGGTGCGATACAGCACTGGCAACATCAGGGGCTGATCAAACGCTCAGGCCTGATCGTGAAACATCGTACTCTGGGCTACAACGCTAATGCCATGGTGGTTTGGGACGTGCCGGACATCCAGGTCAGCCAGCTAGGCAGAACTCTGGCCGCAGTATCCTTCGTTACCCTTTGCTACCAACGCCCGAGGAGACTGCCCGACTGGCCGTACAATCTTTTCTGCATGATCCATGGCGTCAACCGTGAACGCGTACTTAACCAGCTCGACCAAATGATTGCCGACCACAATCTGGGTGGCATCCCTCACTCCGTGCTGTTCAGCAATAAAGCTTACCTGCAACGTGGAGGGCGCTATGTCAGCAATAGCTGAACCTGCAAACTGCCGACAATCATCTGCCGACAAGCCCGTGTTCACCGACATCGAAAGAGCCATCATCAACCGCTTGCAATATGGCCTGCCACTAACAGCCACACCATACAAAGACGCGGCTGACGAACTGGGCATAACAGAACAGACGCTTCTGGACACCCTGAAATCTCTGCTGGCCAATGGCACCCTGACCCGTTTCGGCCCGATGTTTCATGCCGGCGAAATGGGTGGTGGCCTGACCTTGGCCGCCATGCGCATCCCCGCAGAGGAGTTTGAACGAGTCACCGAACAAGTGAACAGCTTTCCCGAAGTGGCCCACAACTATCGACGAGAGCACGACCTGAACATGTGGTTTGTACTGGCCACAGAAACCCCGGAAGACATTGCTGACACCATCCACCGAATAGAAGCGCTCACGGGCCATCCGGTCTACAACATGCCCAAGGAGCAGGAATTCCATGTCAACCTCCACTTTGAAGTCTGAGCAGACAAAACTCACACAACAAGACAGAGACCTGATCATGGCCACTCAGGAAGGCCTGCCACTGGTTTCCGACCCTTGGGGTGAGCTCGGCCGCCAGCTCAACATGCCAGCGGAAGAGGTGCTTTCACGCTTCCGGCACATGCAGGATACCGGCGTTATCCGTCGCGTAGCCGCCGTACCCGACCACTACAAGCTGGGGTACCGCTACAACGGCATGACGGTTTGGGATGTGAAAGATGACGCCATCGACGAGATGGGCCAGCGGGTGGGCGATCTGCCTTTCGTCAGCCATTGCTATCGCCGCCCAAGGCATTTGCCCTACTGGAGTTTCAACCTGTTTGCCATGGTACATGGCACCAGCCGGTCAGAAGTGGAGTACAAGGCGCAACAGATACAGGCCTTACTGGGCGATACCTGTGCCAACAACACCATTCTCTACAGCTCAGCCATTCTGAAAAAAACCGGATTACGGCTAAGAAAACAGAAACCTACCCCCTGAAGTACTCCATCAAAGGTATAGATACCGCACGTACCAGAGGGGATAGTGAACAGTATAGAGAGCCTCTAACGGCCAGCCCGGAGGGCCCGCAACGCCACTCCTGATGAGAGAGAGAATTTTATGTTCCGTATGACCCGCTACATCAAAAGCCTGATGAACCCGACTCCGGTGCGCGCAGTGCCTAAGCCCAGCGGCCCTGTTGTTATCTGGAATCTGATCCGCCGCTGCAACCTGACCTGCAAGCATTGTTACTCTATCTCTGCCGACATCGACTTCAAAGGCGAACTGAGTACACAGGAAGTCTACACAGTGATGGACGACCTCAAGGCCTATGGCGTGCCGGTTCTGATCCTCTCTGGTGGCGAACCTCTGATGCGCCCGGACATTTTTGAAATTTCCCACCGAGCCAAGAAAATGGGCTTTTACGTAGGCCTGTCCACCAACGGAACCCTGATCACCGAAGAGAACATCGGCAAGATCAAAGACGTGGGCTACGACTATGTAGGCATCAGCATCGACGGACTGGAAAAAACCCACGATGAATTCCGCCAGAAGAAGGGTGCTTTCCGGGAATCCATGCACGCCGTTGCCCTATGTAAACAAGCGGGTATCAAAGTTGGCCTTCGCTTTACGCTCACTCAGGATAACTATCCGGAACTACCCGCGATGCTGGAGATGCTCGACAAGCATGACATTGACAAGTTCTACCTCTCCCATCTGAACTATTCCGGCCGTGGCGGTCGTAACCGCAAGCGTGATGCCTGGTACGACATGACCCGCGAAGCTATGACGTTGCTGTTCAACCACTGCCACAACGAGCTCCAGCGCGGCATTGAACGGGAATACGTCACCGGCAACAACGATGCCGACGGCCCCTTCCTGATCGAATGGGCCAAAGAGCATTACCCTGATCAGGTCGAAGCCCTCACCCAGCGCCTGACCAACTGGGGAGGCAACTCCTCTGGCGTGAACATTTCCAACATCGATAATCTTGGTGTCGTTCATCCGGATACCTTCTGGTGGGATTACAACCTCGGCAATGTACGGGAAACACCATTTTCCAAGATCTGGTCTGAAACCCAGGACCCACTAATGCAGGGTTTCCGACAGTATCCACGCCCGGTGAAAGGGCGCTGTGCAGAGTGCAAGTTTCTGAAAATCTGTAACGGCAATACCCGGGTTCGGGCTTACAACATCTCTCGCGATTTCTGGGAAGAAGACCCCGGCTGCTACCTGACCAATGAGGAAATTGGCGTCATTGAGACCATGCCTCGGCGCGTTGCGGCTGCCGCTATCGAAATCCCGGTCAATAACCTGTAAGGAAGTACACCATGACCACAATTCCGCGCAAAAAGTGCCTGGTGGAGTTCCAACTGGCGGAACAACCCTTACGGCCCGGCGAAGTTGCCATTGTCGGTGCTGGACCTGGTGATCCGGGTTTGCTCACTCTCCGGGCTCTGATGCTGATTCAGCAAGCCGACGCCATTGTTTATGATCGATTGGTGTCCCCTCAAATAATGGAACTGGTCAACCCCAGAGCCGAGCGTATTCACGTAGGCAAAGCCAGCGGCTGCCACTATGTCCCGCAGGAAGAAACCAATGAATTGCTGGTCAAACTTGCAATTCAGCAGCGCAGAGTCGTGCGCCTGAAAGGTGGAGACCCATACATTTTTGGCCGGGGCGGCGAAGAAGCTGAATTCCTGGTTGATAACAACGTCGACTTCCAGGTTGTACCCGGAATCACTTCAGCCGCAGGCTGCTCTTCTTACTGCGGCATCCCGCTGACTCACCGGGATTATGCGCAAAGTGTTACGTTTGTCACCGGCCACCGTAAAGCGGATCAGGAACTGGAACTGAACTGGCAGGTACTGGCAGCGCCAGGGCAAACACGCGTGTTCTACATGGGCCTGCACAATGCCCCCACCATTGTTCACCAACTGACAGCTCATGGTCTTGATGGTCGTTGCCCGGTTGCTTTGGTAGAGCGAGGCACTACACCGCTTCAGCACATGACTGTCACCACCCTGAACGATCTGGTGGAGACCATCGATCGAGAAGACTTCCAGCCGCCAACCCTCATTATTGTGGGTGAAGTAGTGCAACTGGCAGAAAAACTTGCCCGGCCGGCTCAGGCCGGATGGAACAGTGCTCTGGCAGGGCCCGCTGCGGCGACGGCAGGCCGCAGGCCAGCCTGAAACCGAAACCATTTAGACCAACCGGGAGCAGTTGCTGGTGAACCACTACCAAGCCCGAGCAAACCTGATTAAAACTCTGCTGCTCGCAGGCAGTTTCATTGCAAGCCCTCTGCACGCCGCAGATGCTGACAAAAACGACATAAACGCGCTCTACATACAACAGTGCGCAGCCTGTCATGGCACCGACCGTTTAGGCGGAATGGGGCCGGCCTTACTGCCGGAAAACCTGGGGCGCCTGAAGCAAACGGAAGCAGAAAAGGTCATTCGCGAAGGCCGTCCTGCGACTCAGATGACCGGCTATAAAAACATTCTCAACAAGCAGCAGATCGCTGACCTGACCCAATACATCTATCAATCCCCCAGTCATAAACTCAAATGGGGTGAAACCGAAATCCGAAACAGCCAGGACGTGGTCCACGCAGCCGGCACGCTGCCGGATGAACCGGTTTTTGAAGCCGACATGATGAACCTGTTCCTGGTGGTGGAAATTGGCGACCACCACGTCACACTGCTGGACGGTGACAAAATGGAACCTATCCACCGTTTTCCCAGCCGCTTCGCTCTGCACGGTGGGCCCAAATACAGCCCGGATGGCCGCTATGTTTATTTTGGTTCCCGGGATGGCTGGATTACCAAGTACGACATTTACAACCTGAAAGTTGTGGCAGAAGTTCGAGCAGGCATCAACATGCGTAACATCGCCGTCTCCGCCGATGGCAACTACGTGCTGGCCGCCAACTACCTCCCCCACACTCTGGTACTGTTCGATGCCGACAATCTGGAACTGCTGGACTTCATTCCAGTAGAGAACGACAAAGGCGAAAGCTCCCGAGTCAGTGCTGTTTACACAGCCCCCCCCAGAGGTAGCTTCATCGCCGCCCTGAAAGACATCCCCGAAGCCTGGGAAGTCACCGTGGAAGACAACAAAGCCAAATTACGCCGCATGACCACCGAGACCCTGCTGGATGACTTCTTCTTTGATCCCGGGTACCAGCATCTGATCGGCGCAGCACGGGATGGTAAACACGGCGTAGTGATCAACCTGGACACCGGCCAGACCACCGCTGAGCTTCCGCTGCCCGGCATGCCGCACCTGGGTTCTGGCATCACCTGGGAGTACAAGGGGCGCCGCGTAATGGCCACCCCGCACTTCCGTACCGGCGCCATTTCTGTCATCGACATGGACACCTGGGAGGTGGTCAAAACCCTGAAAACCGAAGGCCCCGGTTTCTTCATGCGCAGCCATGAAAACTCCCGCTATGCGTGGGCAGATGTATTCTTCGGCCCAAACGCCGACAAGGTACACATCATCGATAAACAAACGCTGGAAATCGTCAAGACCCTACAACCAGAGCCTGGCAAAGTTGCTGCCCATGTGGAATTCGACCGCTATGGGAAAAAGCTTCTGCTGAGCATTTGGGATAACGACGGTGCCATCATTGTTTATAACGGCGATACGCTGGAGGAAGAGAAACGGATTCCAATGAACAAGCCTTCTGGGAAGTACAACGTCTGGAACAAGATTAATTACGAAGAAGGTACCAGTCACTGACGCCTTTTCGGCTAATGCTCCCAACTACAGACCGGGAGCATTGGCCCCTTGTTGTCACCACGGCTCCCTACCTCTGACACCCCTCATCACCCCATTTATCGGTTGAATGAAATAGCTTTAATCATTTAATTCATTTGAAATATTCGTTTAGTGGTAAAATAATTGACCTATGCTAACGCAGCAAGGGTTAGATTATGAACAGCAGTTTCACGGCCCCACCAGCATCCGCACCCTGCCTGTTGGGCGAAGGTAATCCGGAGATTATTCAACACGAGGTGGCGCCCGTCGAAGTCGCGTTATTGAACGGCCTTAGCCGAGCCTTCGGTATTTGTTTAAATGAAAAACAAAATACACCCGAAGCACTATTTCTCAGCGATATCGCCCGCCTGTTTCACCAGCGCCGCATAGATGCAGAAACCCCACTGGAAAAACACGATCGCCCTTGGGCGAATGTTTATCTTATCCAGTACGGGATAGTACGTTTATTCAGAGAATCGTCACTCGGCAAGGTTGCCATTCACCACTTTTTCACCGAAGGCGACCTTATCTGGCCCGTTTTTGGCCGGGCCAGAACCGTTCGTAACACCCTGTGCTTGACCAGCGTCTTGCCAACCACGGTTTGGGTAGCAGATTTCTCCGTCTTTCGTTCTGCCATTCAAAGCCACGGCGAGGGACTCTGGCACAAATTTGCTCTGGTACTCACTGAAGAATTGGCAGAACTCACCAGTATGCAAGAATTCCGCAAACACACTATGCCCGCTAAAGAACGCTTTGAACTCTTGCTAGACGAGTACCCGGAACTGGTCAGGCGAGTGCCAGACAACCAATTAGCTGCCTGGCTTGGCGTAGTACCCGCCACTTTCTCTCGCCTTAAAACCGCCAACGCCAAACGCTCAAAGCGACTCTGAATCTGGCTGGCTGTGGCTCATGCCGTTTTTTTGAACAATATCACGAGATGTTCATAGTAAATTTTTATGCACAGCTGTACGCTGAACGCTTTAGACTTTCAGCTAATACAGGCAATCACGAATGACATCTGCCACAAATCACCCGGAAGAGATAAGGGCAACGGCTCACAACCGTATAGAAGAATGGATCAACAGCGCTACGCACGGCCTGGGAGCCATTCTCAGCGTGATAGGCACAACCGCACTGATTGCCGGTGCCAGCCAGATGGGTGACGTCTGGAAAATTGTCAGCTTCAGCGTATTTGGTCTGTCATTGATTCTGCTGTATATGGCTTCTGCGCTTTATCATGGTGCCCGCAGCCCTCAACTTAAATCCGTTTTCAAAACCCTAGATCACTGCGCCATCTTCCTGCTGATCGCCGGCACCTACACTCCATTTCTACTGGTTAATATGAGGGGCACAACCGGCTGGATACTGTTTGCCGTTATCTGGTCGCTGGCCTTAACCGGCGTCGTGCTGAAGGTTATGTTCAAAAACCGCTTTAAACTGGTTCGGGTAGCCATTTACGTAGCCATGGGCTGGCTGATTACCATTGTGTCGCCTGACTTAGCCGCCAGCTTGAGTGACACCGCGCTCTACCTGACCATTGCCGGAGGCATTGTGTACACTGCAGGTGTCGCGTTTTATCTGGCAGACCGCATACCCTATATGCACGCCATCTGGCACCTGTTTGTCATCGCTGGCAGCGCCTGCCACTTCGGTGCTATCTATGTTGGTGTACTGCCCCACTCGGTATAAACTGCAGTTATCGCCCGGACTCATGTCAGGGTGCGCGCCCCTGAACCACCCGGATACTCGAGGTTAACGCAACGTGGCAGGCAAGCCTTTTTATGCATTCTGGCTATTCTTCCCTGCTGCCTCGCTCTGGGCTGCTCTGGCTGTCCCCTTGTCCATCTTTGCAGTAACGTCAGGAACAGGTTGGCCGCCCGGACTTCTGGGAGCTGGCCACGGCCATGAGCTTATCTTCGGGTTTGCTTTGGCTCTCGTTGCCGGCTACACCCTTGGCCTTCAACCCTGGAGGGTTCTTGCCCCTCTTTTCCTACTCTGGATTACCGCGAGACTGTTCTGGTTAATGGCCCCAAGCCTACTGATCAGCCAGGCGCTCAGCGTAGCCTTTGCCCTGCTACTAGCCCGCCATGTTGTGCCTCGCTTTCAGGCCGCGAAAAAGTGGCGCAATAAAATTGCAGGTCCGTTAATCCTGACTATTTGCCTGGCAGCACTGGCCTACGCCTTATCTCATTACGGCTTTCCGCTACCAGATACCCGTAGCATCATGCAGGCGGCGATTCTTGGCTTACTACTATTGATGACCTTCATTGGTGGCCGCATCATTGCCCCGGCCGTCGCAGGAACACTTGAGAAACAGGGAGTTCCCCTGGAAGCCAGAGTTCAGCCCAGAATTGAAGGGACTTTGCTGATTCTGTTGCCGGTTGCCTTGCTATGCATGTTCACGCCATTAACCGCCCGGATTTCCGGCCTGCTACTGGTGGTGTGCGCCGTCCTGATACTGATCCGAGCTCTCCGCTGGAAACTCTGGCACTGCCCGGATCGCCCAGATTTATTAGTGTTAGCCATCGGTTATCTTTGGCTGGCTGCGGGTGCTGGTGTCACCGGGTTACACCTGCTGACGTTCAGCCCTCCACTGCCGGCGCTGCACATCATTACCATCGGGGCTTTGGGCACGCTGTCATCCAGCGTGATGCTCAGATTAGCCTGGCAAAGAGCTCACAGAAGCTTCCCTCCCCGCTGGCAAGTACTCACTATCGCTATAGCCATGACGGTTGCAGTCATTAGCCGGTATATGGCAGGCGCAACGCCCTACGGACAACCCGAGATGCTCTGGATTTCGGCCGCGAGCTGGAGCCTTTCTTATACCGGGGTGGCGGTACAGGTACTCCTTCTATATCGCCGCTCGGTCACCCGCCTCCCGGCTCGCAACCCAACTCTTTGAGCACCTTTTCTACCGGGCTTCCGGTTTCTGCTGTTGCCTCAAGAGCCAGGTCTTTTGCACGCTTGCCATCTTTATTGACCAATTCTGTATCGGCACCGAAATCTCTCAGCAACCGCACCAACTTCGGGCTGCGGTTCCGAACGGCCATCATCAGAGCCGTCTGATATTGCTCCTGCTCCTGAATATCCGGGTCCGCGCCTCTTTCCAGCAACACTTGCACCGCCTCCGGCCGGTTGGCGATAACGGCACCCATCAAGGCGGTATATCCGGTTTTTTCTGTATGGTTGATATTCGCCCCCTGATCAAGCAGGTAAACAAGAATATCAACATGCCCACGGGAGGCCGCTCGCATCATCGCCGTCCAGTCACAATCGTCACCGGCATCGATACTCGCTCCTTTCTCCACCAGATCACGCACGCGATCGGCCCGCCCCTCTTCAGCAGCAACAAGCAAAGCCGTTCTACCCCGGGCATCGCGCGCCTCCAGGTCCTCGCCCTCTTTTGCCAGTTGCCACACCACAACCAGCACCAATACTGCAACAAGGCCACCCAGCAGTCCTGACCAACGCTCAAGAAGAGTCATACGCCCTCCGTTATTCACTGACTTCAGAATACAAGAAAACCAACCCAAAGGCAGGCTATGCCCTCCCTGAATGTCCGGATGTTGGCCGCAGGGCCATACTCTTTGAGCCAGAGGCTCTGGCCCAATGGCTGCCGGATCATTAGAATTCCCCGATTCTTCTTCTCCGGAGTAACGTGAATGTCTGTTGAACTGTCCCCCACCAACAGTTTGAACAAACTGAAACAAATTGAATCCAGCAAGGTCTTTCAGGGTGCGGTCATTGCCATCATCATTCTTTCGGCCCTGACCATTGGCGCAAAAACTTATGATTTGCCACCGCTGGCAGAGCACGCTTTGACGGTACTCGATAACGCCATCACGCTGTTCTTTATGGTTGAAATACTCTTCCGCTTTGCCGCCTGTCCCACAAAAAAACGCTTCCTGGCGGACGGCTGGAATCTGTTCGATACCTTAGTTGTCATCGGCAGCCTGATCCCGCTCGACAACTCGGAAGCCGTGCTCCTCGGTCGGCTACTTCGGGTATTCCGGGTACTGCGACTGGTCTCTGTGGTCCCCGAGTTGCGGTTCCTTATCAACTCGCTGCTCAAGGCCATTCCCCGCATGGGCTACATTGCCCTGTTGATGTTCATCATTTTTTATATCTATGCCGCCATCGGCTCGATGTTCTTTGCCAGCGTAGACGAAGTACTCTGGGGAGATGTGGCAATCTCCATGCTCACACTATTCAGGGTCGCTACGTTCGAAGACTGGACCGACGTAATGTATGCAACCATGGAACAGTACCCACTAAGCTGGGTCTTTTACCTGACGTTTATATTCCTCACCGCATTCGTATTTCTGAACATGATGATCGGTGCGATTCTGGAAGTTATGGGAGAAGAGCAGAACGCCGAGGCAGCCCAGAAAGCTCATGATGAACGAGACCAAATTGTTCAACAGCTTCAGGCCGTTCAGCGCAAGCTGGACGAACTGACAGAGAAGTTAGAGCGCTGAGCCACCTCATCTGTAACGGTGTAACAAAACTGTCACAACCGAGACTTATCCTCATCGCGAACATCTTAAGGGGAAGTTCGCATTATGAGCCTAACGGTGCATCAACGGTTGATGCTGTTTTCCGGTTTATGTATAAGTGCTCTGGTTGGGCTGGCATGGCTCTCCATGTCCGTGGTGAAGGAGGCTGAAGAAGCGACAGATCGGCTCGTACAACAACAGATTTCAGATGTCTGGCTTCTCACCGATCTTGACCGCAGTCATCGTCAACTCAAGGACCTTTCCTACAAGATTAAAGCCCAGCTATTACTGTGGGATGAGATCAATACACAGTTCCTGGACACGACCACAGCAATAAAAGAACTATGGCAGGCAGCAAACGACAACCCGCGCCTGCAAGGTTGGGCGGAGAAGAATATTGAGGCTCACAAGGCCGTTCTGGACCTACTTGCCGCACTGAAAAAGCCTATCGATCAAGCAAGCTATTATGCAGCAGGTAAAGTTGTAGACTTTCAGCTTTATCAAGCACTTGACCCTATGCTTAACGAGATCGATGCTCAACGATCAGTTCGCAGCCAAGTAGCCAATGCTGGATCAGACGCCCTGATAGAATTCCTCGAACAGCAACAGCATTTTTTACTCGGGGGCTCTCTTTTCGTTTTATTCGGTATTTTGCTGCTCACATACTGGCTACGGCGCACCGTAACCACAAGGCTACAACAGATTGCTGAACGCCTCCGCTCAATGGAAGCCGCTTCAGACCTATCCACACCACTATCAATATCAGGGCGCGACGAAGTGGCCGCAGTGGCCGTAGCCATTAACGGCCTGATCGCAAAGTTCAGACTCTTCATCGAAGATGTCACAGATTCGGCTACAGTTCTGCAACAGCGTGCAGCCAACCTGGACGCTCAGGCCGATACGGCACAGATCTCATCTCAGCATAACAATCGGCAGATCCACGATGTCGCCTCATCAATGAACGCTATCACCATAAGTGCCAGCCAGATTGAACAGTCGGCAAAGGCTTCCCGAATTCAGGTTACCGATGCCGTAATAGGTAACAGTGACGTTCAGAATCAGCTACGCGAAAGTGAGCAGGCTGCAGAACATGCCGTTATGGTGATCAACCGGGTGGCAGGTTCAATTGAAGCTCTTCGTTGCTCCAGCGAAAAGATCGAACAGGTCATTAGTGTGATCGCCGACATTGCTGAACAAACGAACTTGCTGGCGTTAAATGCCGCCATAGAAGCGGCCCGCGCGGGTGAGCAGGGACGAGGGTTTGCCGTCGTCGCCGATGAAGTGCGAAATCTATCCCGCCGCACCGGCGAGTCCACCAAGCAAATTCGTCAGTGGGTTGGTGAATTGGTCACCAAAGTTGATAGCACCCACGAGCTTCTCAACGAAACCCGGGCAGCCGGTGATACCAACCGGGAGACACTGGAAACCCTCAAAACCCACCTGGTGGCACTCAAACGGACCTTTGATGATCTCAGTCATTTTACCAATGAAGTAGACGACGCCATCAGTGTTCAGCGCAATGAGGTTGGTCATGTCGGGAAACGCGTGCGTGCACTGGGCGAAAGCTCGCAGTCTCTGGAACAACATATTGGTAATACCAAGACCGTGAGCGAAGCATTACGTGAACAGTCAGAATCACTACGAGCCTTGATTGCCCGATTCCAGATATGAACCGAATAACGGGCAGCAACATCAGCCAAGGACAGGCTTAGCCATCGCCAGGTGGAAAATAGCGCTCACCTGCACCAAAGCCACAATCGCAGCCACCGTGCGAACCGGGGTTGAAAAGGCTGGTTTCATGGCAAAGACTCCAGCCACAATGTAGCCAATCAACAGAACAATTTTGGCCATCAGCCAGCCGGGCATGTCTGAGGCGTAGCCAGCCACAAACAACAGCGAAATAGCTGCAACCAGCAAAATGGTGTCGTTAGCGTGAGGTATCCAGCGCAACGGAGTTTGCCTCCAGCCTGGCCGGCCAACCGCATCCAGTAACAGCCTCAGCGCAAATAAGGTAATCGTCAGATACGCTGCGGTCATGTGCAGAAGCTTCAGAATCATGTAGGTAGTCATTCAAACTTCCCTTTTCCATCAAATTATTGGCGCCATTGTACGCAAAATACCCCCAAGCAGGTATGGTGATTAAACGGCCCAGACATTAACATATACCCAGAATACATGTATGCGGGAGATATCTATGCAGGCGCATCCAGGATCAGCTGAAGACAGCGGTGCGAGCTTCAACCAATTGTTTGCCTACCCGTTCAGGATTTTCTTCCTGTCAATGACCATCCTAACGGTTGTCGGTATTCCGCTCTGGGTATTGGAAGTGTCAGGTGTTATTAACCTTCCTCTGGCCATGCCTGCACTGTTCTGGCATCAGCACGAAATGCTGTTTGGCTTTTTGACTGCGGCTATTGCCGGTTTTCTTCTGACCGCTGTCTGCGTATGGACAAAAACCGAACGCACCCACGGAGCCTCCCTGCTGTTGCTATGGGGAGTATGGGTTCTGGGTCGTCTGTTACTCGCTTTTGGCGGCGGCTTACCCGACATGCTGGTACAAGGCGTCAATCTTGCGTTCCTGCCTTTAGTGATGATTGATGCTGGCTGGCGCGTATGGCATGCCAGACAGAAACGCCAGGCAATGATCCTGGTGGTTCTGGGCTTGCTCTGGCTTATGCAGATCGGCTTTGTCACCCGGCTGAACATGTCCTTCAGTCACGGCGCACTGATCATGGCAATGGCACTTATCAGCATCATCGGCGGCCGAATTACTCCAGCCTTTACAGCTGGATGGTTGCGTCAGCATGGAGAAGATGCCTCTCGCGTGAAAATGCATCCAGCGCTGGATCTGGCCGCCCTGTTTTCCATGATTCTACTGCTGGCTTCTTTGGTGACAGGCTGGCAAACAACAACAGCAATTATTGCGGTGGTGGCTGCAACTCTGATGCTTGTTCGTCTTTACAACTGGAAGGGCTGGCTTGCTCGTTCAGAACCACTGCTCTGGATTCTGCATTTATCTATGCTTTGGGTACCGGTTGCTCTGATTCTGCTGGCGGGCTCCCTGATGGCCAACTGGCCCTCTAATGCATGGAGCCACGCAGCAGGCACGGGCGCTGTGGGCTGCCTTATTCTGGGAGTTATTGCACGGGTTTCGCTGGGTCATACTGGCCGGCCACTGGTGCTGCCCAAAGGCATGGTGCTGGCGTTCATAGCTATCCAACTGGCGGCGCTGGTCCGGGTGTTAACTGCGTTCAATGTTATCCCCTGGCATCCGGGCATCGGCTCCAGCACTCTGCTTTGGGTGTTTGCCTACAGCATGTTCCTCATTCGCTATACCAGCGTTTTGGCCAGCCCAAGAGTTGATGGCCGCGAAGGCTGAACCCGCCACTGGTAAAAAAGCAATCCCGTTCCCGGGCCAGCCTTTTTACCAGTGAGTCTGGACACTTTCCTCAAGCGACCAGCTGCTAACGCACTTGTGTTTCAAACCAGCTTCGCGCGACCCGGAAACGCTCCACAGGGAAATGAATATTAATGCCTTCCAGTGCCGCCATCAGCATCTCCAGATGCGAATCCCACCCTGCGCAGGCGATAGGCACCAATTCGTTATCCGGAAGAGACAGAGTCAATACCAGGCGAGTGCCCTCGTCCGTTGGCTCGAGTTCCCAGACCAACGGTCGCTCCGGTGCATCTCCGGAGCTCCAGGAATAAGCAAGTATGCGGTGCGGTTCACACCGGGTGACACGACAATCAATCGGCGTACCACTATTACCAAAATCCAGTTGTACTCGCCCTCCAATTCGAGCGTCTAACTTGCCGGGGGCTAACCAGAGAGCAAGCTCTTCAGAGCCGGTCAGCATTTCCCACACTTTTGCCGGGGAGTGCCCTATGTTCCTCTCCAGCTTTACCACGATCCGACCATTCTCAGCCGAAAGCTCACCGCCTATGACTTCCTGTTCTCCGGACATGCACCCTCCGTCAGACACGAAAAACACCAACTTGGGAAAATGCCACAGCATCTGCGACTGCGCCTTGATGACCATCAACAGACCAAAAATACCGGTCATATACGTTCAATCATCCACTAAAGGTCAATAGCTGTTTCCGTATCAGGCGCTAAAGTAAGAAGATAAAACTATGCAACAGAGACATTGGCAACATGTACCCTGATCACTTTGACAAAGAAGACCTGATCCGCTGCGGACACGGCGAGCTTTTCCCCGGCGCCATGCGTCTGCCCATCGACGAAATGCTGATGATTGACCGCATCACCCACGTAGGTGCTGATGATGGCCTGTACGGCAAAGGTAGTCTGGTGGCCGAACTGGATATCAACCCGGACCTCTGGTTTTTCAAAGTTCATTTTCAAGGCGACCCGGTTATGCCTGGCTGCCTGGGGCTTGATGCAATGTGGCAGCTCGTGGGCTTTTAT
This sequence comes from Marinobacter sp., assembly GCF_041595835.1. GTDB lineage: Bacteria > Pseudomonadota > Gammaproteobacteria > Pseudomonadales > Oleiphilaceae > Marinobacter. The sequence continues at coordinate 109,719 of NZ_JBFHJO010000004.1, forward strand.
CTGGCCTGGGGCGGCGGGGAAGGAAAAGGCCGGGCACTGGGTGCCGGCGAGGTCAAATTCTTTGGCCAGGTTCTGCCTGATAACAAGAAAGTCACCTATTATCTCGATATCAAGCGTCTGATTCGCCGCAAGCTGACGATGGCGATCGCGGATGCCCGTATGGAAGTGGACGGTCGTGAAATCTACACTGCCAAAGACCTGCGGGTTGGCCTGTTCACATCCACTGACGACTTTTAGGAGTTAGCAAGATGCGTCGTGTTGTAATTACCGGCATGGGGATTGTCTCCAGCCTTGGCACCAATCAAAAAGAAGTCACCGAATCTCTGCGGGAGTCCCGCTCAGGTATCGCTCTTAGCGAAGAAGCACGAGACAGCGGGCTGCGCAGCCATGTATCAGGCCGCATTGACCTGAATCTGTCAGAGCTGATTGATCGCAAAATCTGGCGTTTTATGTGCCCGGCGGCTGGCTACAGCTACCTGGCCACCAAGGAAGCCATTGCGCAGGCTGGCCTGACCGATGAGCAAATCCGTGCCAACACCACGGGCGCCGTATTTGGTACCGGCGGTGCTTCCACGGTTGAACTGCTTGATGCCATCGATACCCATCGTAACAAAGGCATTCGCCGGGTGGGCCCATACCGGGTGCCCCGCACTATGGGTAGCGCGATCAACGCATCGATTACCACAGCCTTTGGTATTACCGGTATCAATTACGGCATCACATCGGCCTGCGCTACCAGTGCTCACTGTATCGGCCACGCAGCTGACCAGATTGCTCTGGGTCGCCAGGACGTTATGCTCGCCGGTGGTGGCGAAGACATCCACTGGACGCTTAGCCTGATGTTCGACGCCATGGGCGCCTTGTCCACCAAGTACAACGACACGCCAGAACTGGCCTCACGTACCTACGATGCAGACCGCGATGGCTTTGTGATTTCCGGTGGCGGCGGCGCGCTGGTACTGGAAGCCCTGGAGCATGCAGAAGCACGCGGCGCGACCATTCTGGCCGAACTGGTTGGTTTTGGCGCAACTTCCGATGGTGCCGACATGGTCGCACCAAGCGGTGAAGGTGCCGTTCGCTGCATGCAGCAGGCAATGGCCAATATCGACGGCGAGATCAACTACATCAATACTCACGGCACCAGCACCCCGGCTGGCGACATCACAGAACTGAACGCGCTCAGGAAAACCTTTGGCGACAAGATTCCGCCACTGAGCTCCACTAAGCCTCTGTGTGGGCACGCTTTGGGCGCCGCCGGTGTGCATGAAGCCATCTACTCTATCATCATGCAAAGAGAGGGCTTTATTGCACCATCTGCCAACATCCAGAACCTGGACGAAGGCGCCGAAGGTTTCCCGATTGTCCGTGAGCGCATGGACAACCAGAACCTGGACCTGGTAATGAGCAACAGCTTCGGCTTTGGCGGCACTAACGCCACCCTGATCTTCAAAAAAGTCTGATCAGGATAACTTGAGAGAACGGTATTCAGCCGGCGGAGTGCCCATCCAGCGCTTAAACGCCCGGCTGAATGCACTCAGCTCAGAGAACCCAAGCTGCTCGGCAATTTCTACCAGTGGCTTGGATTTATCCTTCATATAAGCAATCGCCTGATCCCGACGAACCTGCTCCAGCAACGAAGCAAACGTCAGCCCTTCCTGCCGAAGTTTTTTATGTAACGTGTAACGGCTCATATTCAACTGCCCGGCTACCGTTTCCACACCAACTTTACCTCGCTCCAACTGAGCCTTAATCAGGGAACTGACCCGCCCCCCCAAAGACCGAATTGAAGCTTCAGGCGCCAGATTCTCTGATGCCATGTTTAATCCTCCCACGCCAAATTCCATTACAATGTTCATTGATCCGTCTGTCAGCGTACACATGTTAGCCGAAATCAATCAATAAGTCCTTTGAGCAAGATCAATAGCCGGCCGTGTACTTTCCTGCAGAATACACCTCCTCTAAGATAGCCTACCTGCATCCATCGACGTCTGAACAACCCGGAGACACCATGACCACCCCGGAACTGCTCGCGCCAGCCGGCACCCCTGACCACCTGGAAACCGCCTTCGCTTACGGCGCCGATGCCGTTTACGCAGGCCAACCCCGTTACTCTCTTCGGGTACGAAATAACAGTTTCAAAGACGTTGAAGCTCTGGGTGCAGGCATTGCCAGAGCCCATGAACTCGGCAAACAATTCTACCTGGTTTCCAACATCGCACCCCACAACGACAAAGTTCGCAGTTACCTGAGAGACCTCGCTCCGGTACTTGAGCAAAAGCCGGACGCGCTCATCATGTCTGACCCCGGCCTGATCATGCTGGTGCGGGAATCATGGCCAGACCAAACGATCCACCTCTCGGTGCAGGCCAATGCGGTCAACTGGGCTACCGTGGAATTCTGGCGCCGCCAGGGCATCAGCCGGGTAATCCTGTCCCGGGAACTAGCCCTCAATGAAATCCGGGAAATTCGTGAAAAAGTGCCCTCCATGGAACTGGAGGTATTCGTGCACGGTGCTTTGTGCATGGCATACTCTGGCCGGTGCCTGCTGTCAGGCTATATGAACCACCGGGACGCCAATCAGGGCGCCTGCACCAACGCTTGCCGGTGGAACTACAAAGAAGTAGCCCATACCACCGATCAAACCGGAGACCTGATTGCCACTTCAGCCAGTATGCCAGAACAAACTGTTCAGGCATTTGAGCCCAAGGAAATTCTGTTGGAAGAACCCAATCGTCCTGGCGGCTACATCCCTGCCTACGAAGACGAACACGGCACCTACATCATGAATTCAAAGGACTTAAGAGCCATCCAGCATGTAGCGGAGCTGGTTAAAATGGGCGTGCACTCCCTGAAAATTGAAGGCCGAACCAAGAGCACCTATTACGTTGCCCGCACAACCCAGGCCTATCGCCGGGCCATTGACGACGCCGTCGCAGGCAAACCTTTTGACATGAAAATGATGGATGAGCTCGAAGCCCTGTCGAACCGGGGGTACACCGAAGGCTTCCTGCGCCGTCACGTTCCTCAGGAATATCAAACTTACGAGCAAGGCTCCTCTTTCCTCGGCACCCAGCAAGTAGTTGGCACCATTGCCGAGACCGATGAACAATGGCTGACCATTGATGTGAAGAACAAGTTTGCCCCCGGAGATCAGCTCGAACTGATTACTCCGGATGGCAACCTGCGCTTCTCTGCCAGCGTCATGGAAAACCGCAAAGGCGAGACAATGGAATACGCCCCAGGCAGCGGCCACTTTGTACGCATTCCAAAACCGGAAGGGCTACCGGAATCACTGGATTTCAGTTACCTGACCCGGATTTTGCCGTCAGCCTAACGCATCCGGAAAGCTTCCTGATGGAAGCTCACCCTGACGGGCCATAGCTTGCTCAAGCCGACCTGAAGCTTGGCAGCCCCCCCTGTGGCCCGCACAACCAGTTATCCCCCGTCACATCTTCAGGCCAGAGCCGTCTTCACTTGGTCTTCCTTCCCCGTTCCCCCTTACTACGAGTGTCCAGAATTTCACCGCTAACCGGGTCAACATACAACTTCACACGGTAGCCCTCGGCGTCCCGGCCTTTCACTTCATAAGCACGTTCTTCGCGCTCTATTTCAGTGATATCGGTATACCCTTCAGCCGTCACTTTTTCGTAGACCACCGGAATGCTTAACCAGCTTTTATCACCCTCCTGAGCCTTCTGTGACTGAGCGAATGCATTACCAGCGAGCGCTGCTGCAATCACTGTGGCTGCAAGAATGGTTGTTTTCGTTTTCATAATAACGATCTCCAATTAATGAACCAGGGGTCGGCTGACCACTGTGACTACAGTTTGCGACACGCTGCCTGAACCCTTGCTGAAGGCGCCGTTCATCTTCCGTTCAGAAAGTTGCTCTATAATTATCTGATAACACAGGAGCCCAAACGATGAATCCACCTAACCTCCGGTACGCTCTGGCGGGCATCACCCTGCTCCTGCTTTCCGTTGCCCTGCCCCTGACCGCTGACGATGACGATCACGAACGTGCTCGCCATGCTCTGGAAGCGGGTGAAATCCTTTCACTGGGAACCATCATCAACCAACTGGAGCGCAAGCAGCCGGGCCAGATTCTTGAAGTGGAACTGGAGCGCAAAGATGGCCGCTGGGTATATGAAATCAAACAGTTGCGTGAGGGGGGGAAGCTGGTGAAAATTGAGCTGGATGCCAGCAACGCTGAACCTCTGCACACCAAAGAGAAAAAAAGCAAAACCCATTAGAAACAGGGACTCAGGCTCCGATGCGAATACTGCTGGTCGAGGACGACACCACTCTCTGCACACAACTAAGGGAAGAACTCACGGAAGCTGGCTACATTGTGGAAACCGCACAAAACGGTATCGATGCTCACCATCTTGGCGCTACCGAACCATTCGATGCCGTGATTCTCGACCTTGGCTTACCACAACTGGACGGGCTGACCGTACTGAAGAAATGGCGGGCCGCTGATCACACTATGCCGGTATTAATTCTCACGGCCAGAGATGCCTGGCATGAAAAAGTCGACGGTATGGATGCAGGGGCAGACGACTATATGGTCAAACCCTTTCACGTTCAGGAACTGCTGGCGCGCCTGAGAGCACTAATTCGCCGCGCATCAGGCCACGCCAGTGTCGAGCTCCAGTGCGGCCCCGTTGTGCTCGACACCCGCACCGGAAAAGTTAGTGTAAATGGCCGCTCGCTGGCACTTACCGGCCATGAACTGCGCGTACTGAGCTACCTGATGCACCACCCGGACACTCTGGTCTCCCGCACCGAGCTCACCGAGCATATTTATGCTCAGGAGTTTGACCGGGACTCCAACACCATAGAAGTATTCATTGCCCGGCTCCGCAAGAAACTACCTCAGGGCCTGATCAAAACCGTCCGGGGGCTGGGCTACCAGCTCGTCACCCCCGAATGAGGACACAGCACCGCTCTGCCCCGTCGCTGCGACTACGCCTGCTGGCGGGCACCTTGTTATGGACGGCAATCACATTGGCCGGTACTGGCTGGTTTCTTTCCAGCCTGTTTCAGCAACATGTCACCGAGCAACTGTACCAAACACTGGAGTATCAACTTGAACAGTTAACCGGCGCAACTACGGCAACCCCCGAGGGAAAAATTGCCGTCAGCCGTCAGTTAAACGACCCCCGTCTTCAGCGTCCTTATTCCGGCCTTTACTGGCAAATTGATCAGGTCAGCAATAACAGCGGGCCGGCCATACCAGCCCTACTCCGTTCACGATCCTTGTGGGACTCAATACTCAGTGTCCCGGATGACATCCCCGCCAACGGCGAACTGCACCGCCATCAGACCACCGGGCCGAACGGCAACACACTGTTCTTACTCGAAAGACTCGTCTATCCCGCGGAAGCCCCCAACCGAGGGCTACGCCTGATGTTTGCAGCCGACAGCGACCTGGTAACAGCGCCGGTTAAGAACTTCAACGACATCCTGACTCTCGCGCTGTTAACTTTGGGCTTCGGCTTGCTGGCCGCCGCCGTGATGCAGGTCTTGATTGGCCTCCGACCACTGAGCCAACTACGGTCATCCCTGCAAGCCGTCAATGAGGGCAAAGCTCAACGCATCAAAGGAAACTATCCACAAGAGGTTCAACCTCTCGTGGACGACTTCAACTCCGTTCTCGGCCAAAACACCCGTGTCGTTGAGCAGGCCCGCACCCATGCAGGCAACCTGGCTCACGCCCTCAAAACCCCGCTGGCCATTCTATCCAATGCCGCCGCACGCCCTGATCACAACTTACCAGCCCTGGTGAATGAACAAGTTGCCACGGCCCGGCGCCAGATCGACCACCACCTGGCACGCGCCCGCGCCGCCGCTGCGGTCAATGTGCCCGGCATGCGCACTGAAGTACGCCCTACACTTGAAGCCCTGATTGGGGTCATGCTCCGGCTGAATCAGGATAAAAACATCAAGGCAACCATTATCACTGACGCCAGACTCTCCCCGGTATTTCGTGGTGAGAAACAAGACTTACAGGAAATGCTAGGAAACCTTCTGGAGAACGCCTGGAAGTGGGGGAAAAGCACGATAAACATAACCATTGAACCCGGCAACGGCTACTTTAAAATCATCATTGATGACGATGGCCCCGGTTTGCCTGAGGAGCAACGCAATCTCGTTCTTTCGCGCGGGACACGCGCCGATGAATCTGTGCCTGGAAGCGGTTTAGGGTTGGCGATAGTCAGTGACCTGGCCAACCTTTACCATGGCGCCCTAACTCTCGAACACTCTCCACTAGGCGGCTTACGGGCCAGTCTCACCCTCCCGCATATAGGGCTGCAGACCTGATTAAGGTATAATCCCTACACGGCCAATTTAATACCTGACTAAATTACTCTGGTATTGTATAATCATCCACCAGAAGTAACGGGAAAGGCACCTCGTCAACAGCCTCCCGACCATCAACACCAGCAGACCGAAATGACATCCGCCGAGAAACGCTGTCCCATAAGCAGCTCGGCGCAACACAGGGCAACAAGCCCCAGATGAGAGAATTACGGAGCGACGATCATGGCGACCACCGACAAAGAGGTGACAGAGCTGATCAAACGGGAATACGAACACGGATTTGTTACCGAAATTGAATCCGACACCTTCGAACCCGGCCTCAATGAAGATGTAATCCGCCGCCTGTCTGAACTCAAGCAAGAGCCAGGGTTCATGCTGGAGTGGCGACTGAAAGCCTACCGTCGCTGGTTGGAGATGGAAGAGCCTGAATGGGCCCATGTCGACTTCCCGAAGGTGGACTACAACTCCATCTCTTACTATTCCGCGCCCAAGAAAAAAGAAGACATGCCTCAGAGTCTGGACGAAGTCGATCCAGAGCTGCTGCGCACCTATGAAAAACTCGGCATCCCGCTGCACGAAAGAGCCAAACTTGCGGGCGTAGCAGTTGACGCGGTATTTGATTCAGTTTCCGTTGCGACCACCTTCAAAGAACCGCTGGAAAAAGCCGGCGTAATCTTCTGCCCCATCTCCGAAGCTGTTCAGAAATACCCTGAACTGGTGAAGAAATATCTAGGCAGCGTAGTCCCGGCCGGCGACAATTACTTCGCCGCCCTGAACTCTGCCGTCTTCTCCGATGGCTCTTTCGTTTATATCCCGAAAGGCGTTCGCTGCCCCATGGAACTATCCACCTACTTCCGGATTAACGCAGCGAACACTGGCCAGTTCGAGCGCACCCTGATCATTGCCGAAGAAGGCAGCTACGTAAGCTACCTGGAAGGCTGCACGGCTCCCATGCGGGACGAAAACCAGCTACACGCTGCTGTGGTTGAACTGGTTATCCTCGACGACGCCCAGATTAAATACTCCACGGTACAGAACTGGTACCCAGGCGACGAAAACGGCAAAGGTGGTATCTACAACTTCGTAACCAAACGCGCTGCCTGTATCGGCAAAAACGCAAAAGTCTCCTGGACACAAGTTGAAACCGGCTCCGCCATCACCTGGAAATACCCAAGCTGTGTACTGCGTGGCGAAAACAGCGTTGGTGAGTTCTATTCAGTCGCCCTGACCCACAATTACCAGCAAGCCGATACCGGCACCAAGATGATCCACCTTGGCAAAAACACCAAAAGCACCATCATTTCTAAAGGCATCTCCGCAGGGCGAAGCTCCAATGCCTATCGTGGTCTGGTGAAATTTGGCCCGGGTGCCGAAGGTGCGCGTAACTTTACCCAGTGCGACTCGCTGCTGATCGGCGACCGTTGCGGCGCCCACACATTCCCGTACATTGAAAGCAGGAACAAGTCCGCCATCGTGGAACACGAGGCCACCACATCCAAAGTCAGTGACGAGCAGATGTTTCTCTGCCGCCAGCGTGGTATCGACCCGGAACAGGCAGTATCCATGATCGTGAACGGCTTCTGTAAAGAGGTGTTCAAAGAGCTGCCCATGGAGTTTGCGGTTGAAGCTGGCAAGCTACTGGAAGTCAGCCTTGAAGGCTCCGTAGGTTAAACCTGACGGCAATCACAAAGAATTCAGACGGTTAAGAGAGAGAAGCAACAAATGCTGAGCATCAAAAACCTGCACGCATCCGTTGAGGGCAAAGAAATCCTCAAGGGCATCAACCTGGAAGTCAAAGCCGGGGAAGTTCACGCCATCATGGGCCCGAACGGTTCTGGTAAGAGCACTCTGTCACAGGTTCTGGCAGGTAACGAAGCATTTGAAGTCACCAGCGGAGAAGTCACTCTGAACGGCGAAAATCTACTGGAACTTGCGACTGAAGAACGCGCCCGCGAAGGTGTGTTTCTGGCGTTCCAGTACCCGGTAGAAATTCCTGGTGTCAGCAACCTGCAATTCCTGCGCACGGCGGTCAACGCTATGCGCAAGCATCGCGGCGAAGGAGACATGAACGCAGCTGAGTTTATGAAGCTGGCCCGCGAAGTGTCCAGGCAAGTCGATCTGGATCCGGCATTCCTCAAGCGAGGCGTGAACGAAGGCTTCTCCGGCGGTGAGAAAAAGCGCAACGAAATCATGCAGGCGTTACTGCTTCAGCCAAAACTGGCCATTCTGGATGAAACCGACTCAGGTCTCGATATCGATGCCTTGCAAGTTGTTTCCAACGGCGTCAACGCCCTGCGCGCCAAAGACCGGGCCATTCTGATGGTCACCCACTACCAACGCCTTCTAAACCACATCGTGCCGGACTATGTTCACGTACTGGCCGGTGGCAAGATCGTTAAATCCGGCGGCCGCGAACTGGCCCTTGAGCTGGAAGAACGAGGTTATGGCTGGTTGGGAATCAAAGACGAAGACGCCAGCAACTGATCAGGAGGCCGCGGAATGAAACCAGCACCTATGCTTTCCAGCGCCTTCCTGCATCCGGCCGGGCAAACTCTGCCCGAGCCGCTGCTAGCGCTGCGCAAACAACGGGCCAGTGCCTTGGTCGACATGCCATTGCCTACCCGGAAAACCGAAAACTGGAAATACTCCAGCAAGTACCTGAAACTGTCCGACGAAATGGCCATCTCCCTGCCGGTAGAAGGCAAAACAGGTAACAGCCTGGCGGTATCAGGCTATAAAGTCGTTCTCAACAACGGCGTTATGATCCCTGAAGCCAGCGAATACCCCGACCTCGACGGCATCACAATCCAGAGTTTCAACGACCTTAACACTGAAGAAGCCGACGTTCTGGCCCTTCAGCTTGGTAGCACACTGGATCACGACCAGGCCCAGTTCGCCCGCATGAATGGCGCACGCTTCGAAGATGGCATACTCATTCGCCTGAAGCCTGGAGCCGTGCTGGATCAACCCCTGTTTATCATCCATGAAACGGCAGGCGACGCTGGCGGCTCGGCTTACCCTCGCATCTACGTGGAAGCTGGCGCGAACAGCCAGATGACCCTGGTGGAAGAGTATATTTCCAACGGTGAGGCCTCTATTCTGGTCAACACCGTGACCGAATTCAGCCTGGCTGACGGAGCCAACATCACCAGCATCCGCCTGAATATGGAAGGTGAAAACATTCAGCACATTGGTGCCACCGGAGTGCTGCAGAACCGTAGTTCACGGTTTGAAAGCCACTGCGTTGGCTTTGGCGGCCCTCTGCGCAGGCACGATCTGCAGGTACGACTGGTAGGCGAAGGCGCTGAAACAAAGCTTAATGGCGTGGTTGTGACCCAGGGCAAGCAACATTACGACAACCATACATCCATTGATCACGTCGCAGCCAACTGCAGCAGCGAAGAAACTTACCGGAACATAGCCGCAGATCAGTCTCACGCAATCTTCAACGGCCGGATTCATATCCATCAGGACGCCCAAAAGTCCAATGCAAATATGAATAACAAGAACCTGCTGCTCAACAATGGCGCAGAAATCGACACCAAACCAGAGTTGGAAATTTACGCAGACGACGTAAAGTGTGCCCACGGCGCCACCATCGGCCAGCTGGACGAAGAATCGGTTTTCTACCTGGTGTCCCGGGGTATTGGTCGCCGGGAAGCCAACGTACTGCTAACTATGGCATTTATTAACGAACTGGTCAGCCAGATTCCAGTGGAAGCCGTGCGCGAGACAGCTCAGGTAAGGCTGAACGATTTCTTCGAGAAAACCTTCCAGGAGACCTGAAGGCATGAACGACCTGTCCATGGCAAGCAACACCGAAACAAAGGCGTTTGACGTAGAAAGCATCCGCCGTGACTTCCCGATTCTGGCCCAACAGATCAACGGGAAGCCCTTGGTGTATCTGGACAACGGCGCATCAGCCCAGAAGCCTGTCTCCGTGCTGGACGCCATGGATCGCTACTACCGGGAAATGCACTCCAACGTGCACCGGGGTGCTCATACTTTAGGTGACCGGGCCACCGCAGCCTTTGAGGGTGCCCGCGAAACCGTTCGCAGCTTTATAAACGCCCCCAGTACCAGAGAAATCATCTGGACCCGTGGCACCACCGAGGCCATCAACCTCGTTGCCAACGGTCTGGCCCCGCGCCTGAAAGAAGGCGATGAGATTCTGGTCAGCCACATGGAGCACCACGCCAACATCGTGCCCTGGCAAATGGTGGCAGAACGCACTGGCGCAAAAGTCGTTCCCGTTCAGGTTACACCTGAAGGCGAGCTGGATCTGGATTCATTCAGCAACCTGATGAATGATCGCACTCGTATTCTGGCCATCACACACGCGTCTAACGTACTCGGCACCATCAACCCTGTTGCCGATCTGATCCGACAGGCTAAGCAACAGGGCGTGCTGACCGTGATTGATGGCGCTCAGGCAGTGCCTCACTTCAAGCCGGACGTTCAGGCTCTCGACTGCGACTTTTACGCATTCTCGTCCCATAAAATGTTCGGTCCCACCGGCATTGGCGTACTTTATGGCCGGGCAGAACTACTGGAACAAATGCCTCCCTATCAAGGCGGCGGCGAGATGATCGAGCGCGTATCGTTCGAGCGCACCACCTGGAACGAACTTCCTTACAAATTTGAAGCAGGCACTCCCGCTATCGCAGAAGCGGTGGGTCTGGCGGCAGCCATTGATTACCTGAACAGCTTCGATCACACGGCTCTGGAAGCAGCTGAACAAGCACTCCTCACCCGAGCAAACCAACTGCTAGAAACCGTGCCGGGTATGGATATTATCGGCACGGCAAAAAACAAAGTACCGGTAATATCGTTCAAAATTGCCGGCCTGCACCCCAGTGACATCGGCACTCTGCTGGACCAGCAAGGCATCGCCATTCGCACGGGTCACCACTGCGCCATGCCACTGATGGATTTCTACGGGGTACCCGGTACAGCCCGGGCCTCATTCGCGTTCTACAATACGCTGGAAGAGGTCGAGAAACTATTCACTGGCCTTCAGAAAATCCAGCGCCTGTTTACCTGAGGAGGTGGAAACATGACAGCCGAAGTCTTCACCCCAAACGACGTTAATGTGACCATGACGCCAACGGCGGTCAAACACGTTCGCAAACAATTGGATAAAAGACCAGAAGCCAAAGGCATCCGTCTCGCCATCAAGAAAAGCGGCTGCTCCGGCTTCAAATATGAAACCCAGTGGGTAGAAGAAACCTCCACCGATGACCGAATCTTTTCCATCGACGGCGTGGACGTTTACGTAAAGCAGGAACACCTGCCCCTGGTTAACGGCATTGAAATCGACTTTGTCACCGAGGGGGTCAACTCCCTGTTCAGGTTCCGCAACCCCAATGCTACAGCTGAATGTGGGTGCGGCGAGAGCTTTACGGTGTCATAAACAGAGGCTTTATAGAGCATGCAAGAACGGGAAGTCGTCCTGACCAAGCGCGAGGTGGAAGCACGACTGGTGCCCGCCGGAACTGAAATCATGATTCCGTCTGACACCTTTGTGACCATCACCCAATCTCTGGGCGGCACCTTCACCGTCGCCGTCAATGGCAATCTGGCCCGCATCGAAGGCCACAATGCAGACGCATTAGGCAAGCAGCCCCTGAAAAGCAGCTTTGAGACCCCTGAAGACGGTAGCGTGAATGAAAATCAGGTGTGGGAAGCCTTGCGTAACTGCTACGATCCGGAAATTCCGGTCAACGTGGTGGATTTGGGACTGATCTACGACTGCAAAATCGAGAATGGAACCGAAGACGGTAATAGAATTCACATCACCATGACCCTGACCGCCGCTGGCTGTGGCATGGGGCCGGTTATTACTGAAGATGTGAAGACAAAGCTTGAGCATGTACCCAATGTAGACAAAGTGATCGTCGACCTCACTTTTGACCCCCCCTGGAACAACGACATGCTGACCGATGAAGCCAAACTTGAACTGGGTATGCTATGACCGTTAGCAAACAGCAATTCCTGAACAATCCTCTCGGCCAGAAAACCACTCTGGAAGACGTTTTAGACGCCTTTGAATTTCTGGATGACTGGGAAGAGCGTTATGCGTTCATCATTGACCTGGGCAAACAATTACCCGAGTTTCCCGATGACGCGCGGATAGAAAAGAACTACGTGCATGGCTGTCAAAGTCAGGTTTGGGTGATTCATTATTACGACGAGGACAGCGGCAAACTATTCTTGCTGATTGATTCTGATGCCCTGATCGTTCGCGGTCTGGCTGCCATCATTCTGGTGGCACTGAACGGAAAGTCGCCCAGAGATCTGCTAGCTACCGACATCGACGAGCTGTTTGAACAGCTCGACCTGATCCGTCACATTTCCCCTACTCGCGGCAATGGCCTGCGAGCGATGGTCAGTAAAATCCGCGATCTTGCGGCAGCCGAAGCCACCGCTTAAGCTCACCAGATAATAGCCATATCGTCCTTCTGCACATTCACCTGGCCGCCAGTGGTACCAAGGCGGCCGGTACTGAAATCAGGATGTACATTGTCCAGCGTGACCAACACCCCGGCATCCGCAAGTTCCGGAGTACCGTCCAGTGAATCAAAGTAACGCTGGCTGCGATAGATATTCAACTGATCTCCAGGGCGCAAGCCAGCAGTGGCCCCAGAAGCCAAAGTTACCCGGTCATCATCCACTCGGGTAATCCGTACCATAAAGGGCTGGCAGCTTAGTGCACCATTAACTGCAGCGGCCATATCATCGATCACGCCGGATACCGCACGGCCCCACTCACTTTTCTCAAATCCTGCGGAAGCAAAGCCTCCGGTGCCACTTCCTTTCGGGTCCCAATCGGCAACCGTTGAAAATCGTTTTCGGAACACCGGAGAACCACTAAAACCATCAAACACCATCACCTCAGCTTCAAACCGACGGGTTTTGTCGGTAAAGCCTAGCCCCCGTTGCATACGATTAAACACCGAACTACCCCAGGCGTCCGGATCAGCCAGCCCCATATCACGAATAACACCCGACACCACAAACTGAGCACCAAGCTCCCGGGCCAGCTGCACCACATTAGTCAGGTGATTGCTGGCCATACTGGATTGCATCGTGGGTGCATCAGGCAGATTCGAGAACAATCTTAGAGAGGTGGCCCCCAGCACCTGCAGCTTCCCCTGTTCCTGCAACCTCGCCAACAATGCCTGCGGCAACTGCTCGCCGGCATCATCCAGCCCCGGATCTCCCCCCTGCGAAGGCATCACAACCGGAAAACCCGTTACCGCAACCCGCTTACGCAAACCTGAAGCGGCCCCCGCTTTACATGAGGCATGACCTCCATCAATGACATCAGAAAGCTCTGCCCGGACAACCACACGCAACAAATTGCCACGCTGGTATTCATCCACAATCGTCGCATTACGCAGTTGAGCCATCGAAGACAGCTCAGTCTCTGAATGGGTCAGCTGACCGTTTTCCAGCGTATCCCTTGTACTCACCTGCGCCTGGTACTGCAAAGCGAGGTCTCGCATAGCCGATTGTCTGGCTTCAGCGCGAGCCTGATCAAGGTTGTTCTCACGAATATTGGCATGGCCAACCCCCTCAAGTACGGCGGCATCAACCCAACCCGAGCAAAGCCATATAAACCCAAACACAACAATGCGTTTCATAGCACTCCCGAAACCTGCCAGCAGACGGCCGGCTTAATCCAAGTAATAGAGGGAATCAACCTTACGAGCTTCGACATCACCTACCCGGTCATTGTGACGCGGCATAGGAATGCCACACGCATCCCGAACCTGATCATCTGCAACGCGGGAGACACACGCACGAAACCTGGGTTCAAGTTTCAGCTCCATCACCGTCTCAACCACACCATCGCTATGCTCATTAACTGTCACCATACGAGCTCCGCGAATGTAACTGTCGACATATGAACGGAAGCTATCGCTGCTCAGTACGAAATCATTAACGGTCGAACTACCGTAAATAACCGTGCCATACACCCGCTCAGCAAGATTACGATAGGCATCCAGCTGAGAAGCTCTTCGCGCCATCAAGCGCTTTTGGGTATTCAACCGGTCACCCTGGACATTTTCATAGGTGCCAAACCCGCTGACACGAACCGTGATGGGTTCAAACTCGTCCGATGCACCCTGCTTCCCCCCAGCCGCACAACCAGCCAGGGCAAAAACCAAAACAGGCATTAAGAACCAACGCAGTGTCATTATATTGTCTCCGGGAAAATGCTTTTCCAAAGATGCATGAAAAAATCACGCCACTCTCTATAACAGCAGGTTTAGAAAAGATTTTTTCAGAAAAACAACAAAAAGACCGAAAGGAAAACCGGCAAAATTTTGCCTTAATTTACGAAGATAGAACAAACGGTTACCCGTTTTGGACTGTTAATCACATGCTTCTTGTCTAACATCACTAACACTTAATATGTGCGTTTACAACAACATACACGAAGAGATCTAAATGAAAATGAATCGTCTTAATAAGCTCTCATTAGCTATCGGCCTGTCTGTTGCGACAACCTCTGCGTTAGCCAGCCCTCAGGCCTTTATGTCATCACGGTCTTTTGCCATGGGCGGCACAGGCGTGGCTTTAGCGACACCAGCGACAGCACCCAGTTCAAACCCAGCAATGATGGCGGCTCAGCAACACGATTGGGCAGATGACTTTGGTCTGATTTTACCGTCAGTCAATGTTCGCGCTGCGGATGAAGAAGAAACGATCGACCAGATCGATGACATTCAGGATGTTATTGATGACTTTAATGAACTAACGGACGGATTTGATGCAACTGCAACGGCCGATGAAGTGAGTCATTTCCAACTCACAACCAAAGACCTGAGCGAACGGCTGAGCGCTTTCAGCGGAGACACTATCCGAGCCAACGTCGGGCTGGGAATCAGCTTTGCTGTACCCAGCCCTAAGCTGGCCGTCGGTGTATTCACATCAGGCAACCTGACAGCCACTGTTCGCGGAGAGCTGGACGATGACGACAAAGCTCTGCTTGACCGCATAGCTAGTGCAAAAACAGCCGCTGACATTGACAAAATTATCACAGATGAAAAACTCGATGATGAAGACGGGATCGAGCTTAACTCTCGCGGCCGCATTCTGGCATCCGCGGTAGTTGAGGCTGGTGTAAGCTTCGCTTCCACCTTCGAACTAAACAACGGAGAAAGTTTCCAGGTTGGCATCTCACCAAAATACGTTGAACTCCGCACCTTCCAATACACAGAAAGCGTTTCCGGTTTCGATGATGATGAGTTTGACAGTGACAACAACGAAACTGATAAGAGCGGCTTCAACCTCGACATCGGGGCAGCCTACGCCTTCGGTGAAAACAAGGAATGGAACGCCGGCGTTGTGGTGAAAAACCTGATCCCGATGGAACTGGACTCGGCACAAGCCCGTGGCGCTGAAGTCGAAGACAAATACACTCTTGAACTAAACCCCATGGTTACCGCAGGTATAGCCCATAAAGGCAACCACCACGTAGTCACCGCAGAGCTGGATCTGACCAAGAAAGAAGCCTTTGGCTATGAAGACGACACGCAATGGCTCGCCGTTGGTGCAGAGTTTGATGCCTGGCGCTATGCTCAGTTGCGCGCGGGTGTACGTCACAACCTGGCAAGCAACAGTGACAACGCGGGCATTGAAGAAGACACTCAGTTTACTGCCGGTCTGGGCTTGAATATCCTGGGTGCTCGCCTGGATATCGGCGCACTGTACAGCAGTGCCGATGTTGGCGCAGCCATCGAACTGGGCACAGCATTTTAATAAAAACTATAGACCAGGAGTCGATCCTGGCCCATAGCCAAAAGTACCAGCGGGTCGTGGAACGCAAGTTTCCCGACCCGCTGTTGGCTCTATAATTTGCGAAGCGTCTTCAAGCCGCAGATAATCCCGCCTCCAGTGTGAACCAAATACCGCACTCAAAGTCAGTCAGAGCGAGAATCATGGAAATCTACCTTGTAGGCGGAGCTGTACGCGATGGACGGCTCGGCATCCCGATCAAAGACCGTGACTGGGTTGTAGTAGGCGCAACGCCTGAGATGATGAAGGAACTTGGGTATCGCCAGGTCGGTGCTGATTTCCCCGTCTTTCTACATCCGAAAACCGGAGAGGAATATGCTCTGGCCCGCACCGAGCGCAAGCAAGGTCGTGGTTATCACGGCTTCACCGTATACAGCGCACCCGATGTCACACTGGAAGAAGACCTCAAGCGCCGGGATCTCACTATCAACGCCATGGCAGAAAGCCAGAACGGCACCTTGGTAGACCCTTTTAACGGCTTAGCTGACCTTGAGCAGAAAACCCTGCGGCACGTTTCTGAAGCGTTCACTGAAGACCCCCTGCGAATTTTGAGAACAGCCCGCTTCGCCGCTCGTTTTTACCCTTTAGGCTTTTCCATTTGTCAGGAAACCAAGGACCTGATGCGAACCATGATTCGCAACGGAGAGCTGGAAGACCTTGTACCCGAGCGAATCTGGCAGGAAGTACAACGAGCCCTGCACGAACAAACTCCCGGTGTATTTTTTGAAGTGCTGCAAGAGCTGGGCGCACTGGACGTGCTGATACCAGAACTAACAAACAACGAAAACTTCAGGGCTGGCCTTCAGGCCCTGGAGTGCTTAAGCCTGCAGAAAAGCTCTACCGCTCAGAGATTTTCTGCGCTCATGTGTGCCATACCAGAACCAAAGGCCACCGCCAGGGCAAAAGCCATGAAATGCCCTAACGACTGCCGGGACCTCACTCACCTGGTGTGCCTGTATGCCGAGTGGCTATCAAACTGCAAGGATACAAACCTGCCAGCGTCTGGCGTTTTAGACATGCTGGACCAGGCGGATTTATGGCGCCGCTCTGAACGCTTCGAACAATTGCTGGCTACCCTCGCCTGCACAGCTCACAGTGATTTCGTCGAACAATTAAGTACCGCCGCACAGGTGGCCGCCGGAGTGAACCCTCAGGACCTTCTGAAACAAGGATTCACCGGTAAAGAACTGGGCAACGCCATTCGAAATGAAAGACTAGCCCGCATCACGCAGGCACTCACGCCCTGACTCGACTTTAGTTGCTTTGGTGCCCCCAACACTTTCCCGCTACAATACGCAGCAATATTTTATATTCCCAGGCACTCTGAAGCCTGACCCCGCCTCATACAACGGAGATTTTCCATGCGTGATGTTGTCATTGTTGCCGCAAAACGTACCGCCATTGGCAGTTTTGGTGGCGGCTTATCCAGCATTAAAGCCGAGCAACTTGGCTCTACCGTCATCAAAGCCCTGATGGAAGAAACCGGCGTTGCCGGTGAGCAAGTTAACGAAGTGATCCTTGGCCAGGTTCTGACCGCCGGTAGCGGCCAGAACCCGGCCCGCCAAGCCAGCATTCATGCCGGCCTGCCTACGTCTGTATCAGCAATCACCATCAATAAAGTCTGTGGTTCCGGCCTGAAGGCTGTTCACATGGCCGTTCAGGCTATTCGCTGTGGTGACGCAGACATCATTATTGCCGGCGGACAGGAAAATATGAGCCTGGCTCCCCACGTGCTACCCAACAGCCGTAACGGCCAACGCATGGGCAACTGGACCATGATTGACACCATGGTGAACGACGGTCTTTGGGATGCCTTCAATGACTACCACATGGGCATCACAGCTGAAAATATCGTTGAAAAATACGGCATCAGCCGTGAGGAGCAGGATGAGTTTGCAGCCGCTTCACAGCAAAAAGCTGTGGCCGCGCAAAACAACGGCCGCTTTGATGGCCAGATTGTTCCTGTCGCCATCCCGCAGCGTAAGGGCGACCCGGTCATCGTCGATCAGGACGAATGCCCGCGTGACGGCGTAACCGTTGAGAGCCTCGCAAGACTCCGCCCTGCATTCAAGAAGGACGGGTCCGTCACGGCTGGCAACGCCTCTTCACTAAACGACGGTGCCGCTGCTGTCATGGTCTGCAGCGCAGAGAAAGCCAAAGAGCTCGGCCTGCCCCCACTCGCAACCATTAAAGCTCACGCCAGTGCTGGCGTTGACCCGAGCATTATGGGTACCGGGCCAATTCCGGCCAGCAAGCTTTGCCTGGAGCGTGCAGGCTGGACACCGGCAGACCTGGATCTCATCGAAGCCAATGAAGCGTTTGCGGCACAAGCTATTTCGGTAAACCGTGAAATGGGCTGGGATACAAACAAGGTCAACGTGAACGGCGGCGCCATTGCTATGGGACATCCGATTGGCGCTTCAGGCTGCCGAATTCTGGTGACCCTGCTGCATGAAATGCAGCGCCGTGATGCCAGGAAAGGCCTGGCCACTTTGTGCATCGGCGGCGGCTTGGGCGTAGCCCTGGCAGTTGAGCGCTAAGCCAAATGTTGCACCTTGTACTCTATGAGCCGGAAATACCGCCAAATACTGGCAACATCATCCGGCTCTGTGCCAACACCGGCTGTCAGCTGCATCTGATCGAACCTTTGGGGTTCTCTCTGGAAGACAAGCAGATGCGCCGAGCCGGGTTGGATTACAGCGAGTACGCCACAGTAAAAATCCACCAGGATTACTCGAGTTTTCTGGAGTCGGAGAAACCTGGACGCCTGTTCGGGCTTACCACCAAAGGCACCCGCCACTACCATGAAGTGGCATTTCAGGATGGCGACTACCTGATGTTCGGGCCAGAAACCCGAGGGCTACCGGTAGAGGTACGAGAAGCACTTCATGAAGGTCACCGGCTTCGAGTGCCTATGCAGCCAGAAAGCCGCAGCCTGAACCTCTCTAACACCGCTGCACTGGTAGTTTATGAAGCCTGGCGTCAGCTTGGGTTCCCCGGCGCAAACTGAGTGCTGCCTATGCAGGCATATAAAAAAACCGGCTTAAGCCGGTTTTTTTATATTCGAAAGAAACTCTTCAGAAATCAGTGAGTCTGTTCTTCCTTCGCTTCGCCCGCGGCTTCTTCCTGCTTACGCTTAAGAGCCTGAGCATAGATGGCATCAAAGTTCACCGGTGCCAACATCAGCGCAGGGAAGCTGCCCTTACTAACGGTACCGTCGATCGCTTCGCGGGCATAAGGGAACAGGATAGTCGGACAGTATGCACCCAGCATCTGCCCCAGCTGAGGCCCTTCAATACCCGCAACCATAAACACACCCGCCTGCTGAATTTCAACGATGTAGGCAACTTTCTCACCCAGCTTTGCCGTGACTGTCATAGACAGAATCACTTCATACTGATTGTCGCTGATCTGGTTGTGGGATGTGTTCAGATCCAGGTTTACCTGGGGCTTCCACTGCTCCTGAAACACCATCGGCGAATTTGGAGATTCAAAAGAGAGGTCCTTCACATAGATACGCTGAAGGGCAAACTGGGGTTGGTTCTGATTTTCATTGCCTGCGGCTTGCTGATTTTCAGCCATGATCCGTCCTTTCGTCTTTTCGTTTTATGGGCCGGGCCCACTGTATATGGTCACGTTTGCCGGAACAGTCTACTGCCTGTCTCCGGCGAGTAATGTGAAACAGTGCGACAGATCGCCAATCAGATCAAGCCCTGTTACTTTTTCACCAATGGCAAATTGCTGGCTTTCCAGTCGGCAATACCGCCATTCAAACGCACAACATCTGCAAAGCCTTCTTCTTTCAGCTGTTTGACTGCCATGGCTGAGTGCTGCCCCATCTTGTCCACCACCACAATCCGCTTTTCTTTGTGCTTATTCAACTCGTTAACACGCCCTTTAAGGCCACTTAACGGGATATTGATAGAGCCGGTGATCCGGCCTTCGCCGAACTCCTTTCGGTCCCTGATATCCAAAACAACGGCTTCCTCTTTATTAATCAGAGTCACCGCACCCTGGGCCGAAATTTTGGCTCCACCGCGACGAGACTCCAGCACCAGAAGAGCAAGAATCAAAGCAACAAAAATTGATACCAGGATGTAGTGATTAACAACGAATTCAAACAAGCGGTCCATGTAACTACCCTGAAAATTAGTTTCGCCGGATTATACACATCCACACCCGCTCAAAGAAGGCAAGGAACCTTCCACCATCCTCCGTGGCCTGCGCAAATGAAAACGGTTACAATCTGATCCTCTTTTCATTCGTTATCTTTGCAACCAACCGGACAAAATGATGACCGCGACGCGCAAGCCCACTGCACTGATTATCCTCGACGGCTGGGGCCACCGTGACCCGGCTGAAGACAATGCCATCTCCAGAGCCAACACCCCGTTCTGGGACAAGCTCTGGCAGCATCAGCCCAAAACCCTGATCAATACCTCAGGCATGTTTGTGGGGCTGCCTCAGGGCCAGATGGGCAATTCCGAAGTGGGCCACATGAACCTCGGCGCTGGCAGGGTGGTTTATCAGAGCCTGACGCGCATAGACAAAGATCTGGAAGACGGTAACTTTCAGAAAAACAAAGCTCTGTGCAACGCCATCGACAAAGCCGTCAACAGTGACAAAGCTGTTCACATCATGGGCCTGCTGTCTCCTGGTGGTGTACATAGCCACGAAGACCATATGCTGGCCGCCGCAGAACTTGCCGCCGCTCGTGGTGCCAAAGAAGTTTATATCCATGCTTTTCTCGATGGCCGGGACATGCCTCCACGCAGTGCTCGCCCTTCTCTGGAGAAAGCGGTAGCCAAGATGGACAGCCTCGGCGTAGGCCGAGTGGCCACGATTGTTGGCCGCTACTTCGCTATGGATCGAGACAACCGCTGGGACCGGGTAGAAGCCGCTTACAATGCCATGACGCTGGGCGAAGCTGAATTCACCTGTGCAGACCCGATAACAGCTCTGGAACAAGCTTACGAGCGCGGCGAAAACGACGAGTTTGTAAAACCCACACGTATTCATAAAGATGGCCAGCAGACAGGCATCATCAATGACGGCGATTCCGTGCTGTTCATGAACTTCCGTGCTGACCGTGCCCGGGAAATGACCCGAACCTTCGTTGATAATGACTTCGATGGTTTTGACCGCCGGAAACACCCTGATCTGGCAGACTTTGTCATGTTGACCGAGTACGCCGCCGACATCAAAACCTCCTGCGCCTACCCCCCGGCTCAACTCAGCAATGGCTTGGGCGAATATGTGGCCAAGGAAGGAAAAACTCAGTTACGCATTTCTGAAACCGAGAAATACGCCCACGTGACATTCTTCTTCAATGGCGGCATGGAAACGCCCTTTGACGGTGAAGATCGCATTCTGGTGCCCTCCCCGAAAGTTGCAACATATGACCTGCAACCTGAGATGAGCGCGCCGGAAGTAACCGACAAACTGGTAGAAGCCATCAAAAGCGGCAAGTACGACCTGATCATCTGTAACTACGCCAACGGCGACATGGTCGGCCATACCGGCAAGCTGGATGCCGCCATCAAAGCAGCGGAATGTCTCGATCACTGCATACAGCGAGTAGTTGAAGCGCTGGACCAGGTCGGCGGTGAAGCGCTGATCACAGCGGATCATGGTAACTGCGAACAGATGACCGACCCCACGTCCGGCCAGGTCCACACGTCCCACACCATTGGCCCTGTGCCTCTGGTCTATACCGGGCACCGCAAAGTAACCCTGAAAGATGATGGCAGCCTTTGTGATATCGCACCGACCCTACTTGCACTGATGGGCGATAAAGCTCCGGAAGAAATGACCGGCCACAGCTTGGTGGACATAAGCTGATCAGAATACAGGCAGGCATTTTGAGACGTTTTCTGGCACTGGCACTGACCCTCTTTATGGGGGTCGCGCCGCTGTATGCAGAACAAGACGTCACACCTGAACAGGTGAATGCGCTTAAAAAGCGCATTGCCACCATTGATGGGTGGCTGGCCGATGCCGAGAAAAACCGTTCAAGCCTGGAAAAACAACTGGCAGCAACAGAGCGTACCATTAGCCAGCTTACCCGTGAACGACGGGAGCTTCGCGAGCAAGCAGACAAACAACAAAAACGCCTAAGCGAACTGCAAAAACAGGAAAACGCGCTCGCCAACACCCTCGAAGCTCAGCGACAAAGCCTGAAAAAACAAATTCGTTCAGCCTGGATGAAAGGCGATGCTCCCGCACTCAAAATCCTTCTGAATGAAATAGAGCCAGGAAATATCGCCCGAGCCATGACTTACTATGAGTATCTGAGTAAAGATACCGTTGGTCGCCTGGAAGCCTTTAAACAAAGTCTTCGCGAGCTAAAAGCGGCCCAGGCTGACGTTCAGGCCACGCGAGTACAGCTGGCAAAAACCGAAGCCAAACTGGAGCAGCGACAGCAGCAACTCACCGAAACCCGCAAAGAACACACCCAGACTCTGGCGGCTCTGAAATCCGACATCCGCACCCGTCGTAGCGAAAAAGAAACACTGGAAGCTGACCATAAACGCCTGGAAAAACTGCTGGAAGACGTACAGCAAGCCATTGCCAACATTCCTTCTCCGAATGAATCGAGGCCGTTCAAGTCTCTGCGCAAAAAATTACCCTGGCCGACACAGGGGAAAGTTGTCAGCAGCTTCGGCGCCAGCTATGCCGATGGTAAATTGCGCCGCAGCGGCATCATTATCAATACAAAAGAAGATGCCGAAATTAAATCCGTGCACCACGGCCGTGTGGTGTTTGCCAATTGGCTCAGAGGCTTCGGTCTGATGACCATCATCGATCATGGTGATGGCTATATGACCCTGTACGGCCACAGCAGCAGCCTTTTCACGGAGCCAGGAGACTGGGTTTCTCCTGGCGAGACAATTGCACTGGCCGGGCGCACCGGAGGCACGGAAGACCCTGCCCTGTATTTTGAAGTTCGCAGTAACGGTAAGCCTACAAATCCCCAGTTCTGGCTGGGCAAGCTATAAGCTGCGCGCATCGAAGGGCTGACAAACGCGGCAACGAGCGCCATACTGTGGCGACCAGCTAACCAGTCCAACTATTGGAAACAAAACAGGATATCTGAATGAAACGGGTTCGAAGCTCTCTCCGGATTTCACAACTACGCTCTCTAGCCCTGGCGACCTGTTTTTTTGCAGCCCCCGGACTGGCACTGGCTCAAGACAGTGCCAGCCAACCCCAACAGATTGTCGAAGGCATACAGGACGGAAAACGGGTTGAAATCAGGTTGCCTGACCCGGAAGAACAACTGCCTTTAGAAGAATTACGGAAATTCACAGAAGTTTTTGCCCGTATTAAAGATGCCTACGTTGAAGAAGTATCCGACACCCAACTGCTTGAAAGCGCCATTAAAGGCATGCTCTCAGACCTGGACCCCCATTCAACCTACCTTGCCCCGAAAGATTACGAAGAACTTGAGGAAAGCACCTCCGGCGAATTTGGTGGTCTTGGCATTGAAGTGGGCATGGAGAACGGCTTCGTCAAAGTCATTTCCCCGATTGACGATACCCCGGCCCAGAAAGCCGGCGTGCAAGCTGGCGACCTGATCATCAAACTGGATGAAAAGCCGGTGAAGGGGATGTCTCTGGAAGAAGCCGTCAACCTGATGCGCGGCAAACCGGGTACAGTACTGTCGCTGACCATTATGCGCGAAGGTGAAAGTGCTCCCATCGAAATCAACGTTACCCGCAACATCATCAAAGTAACCAGCGTTAAATCCCGGATGCTTGAAAGCGGGTACGGCTATGTTCGTATCACCCAGTTCCAGGCCGAAACGGGTCGCCAGTTCCGTGAGGCACTGAGCAAACTGGAAGATGACTTTGGCAGTGATCTGAATGGGCTGGTCATTGACCTTCGCAATAATCCCGGTGGCGTACTTCAGGCCGCTGTCGAAACATCTGACGCTCTGATCGATGAAGGGTTGATCGTCTACACCGAGGGCCGTATTCAAAGCTCACGCCTGCGGTTTACGGCCCAACCCGGTGACCTGATGGAAGGCACCCCAATAGTTGTTCTTATCAACGGCGGCTCTGCCTCGGCTTCCGAAATTGTTGCCGGAGCACTGCAAGACCACAAGCGCGCAGTCGTAATGGGCACTCAGTCGTTTGGTAAAGGGAGTGTTCAAACAGTCATACCGCTGGATGAGTCCCATGCCATCAAGATGACAACTGCCCGCTACTTCACCCCTAACGGCCGCTCTATTCAAGCAAAGGGTATCAAGCCTGACATCGAAGTTCGCCCAGCAGAATTAACTGAACTTGATAGCCGGCCATTTTTTACCGAAGCCGACTTAAGCGGGCACCTTGAAGGTGAAGACGAAGAAAAAGCTCGTAAAGAGCGGGAACAGAATGCTGAGGCCCGGGAAGAAACGGAAAACCGCGACTACCAGCTGCGCTCTGCTTTGAACCTGCTCAAAGGAATGAACATCCTGTCTGGCGCCAAAGATGGCAACAAACAGAGTCTCAGCCAGTGAAACTGAGAGTATCTGCCGCATGGACTGCTGCGCTCGCGCTCGTTGCAGGGCTGGCTTACGGCGCAGCCCCGGATGAGGCCCAGGCACCTACAATTGCAATCATTATTGATGATGTAGGCCATAACCTGCACGAAGGGCGGCGGCTGACTCAGATTGAGCAGCCCCTAACTATGGCCTTTCTGCCCTATCGTCGTCACACCGTGCAGCTAGCAAAGCTTGCCCATCTCCACGACAAAGAAGTGATGCTGCACGCACCCATGGCCAACACCCGCCATTTTGACATTGGTCCTGGCGGGTTAACACCGGATATGGACGAAACAGCCATATCAACCACTCTTCGGCGCGCACTGCAATCAATCCCCCACGTAACCGGTGTAAACAACCATATGGGTAGCCTGTTAACACAGCAGGTACAGCCAATGGACTGGGTTATGAAAGAGCTGAGCCGATATCCGGTTTATTTTGTCGATAGTCGCACTATCGCAAGCTCAGTAGCAGGCCAGGTCGCAAGCGCCTACCAGATTCCCAGTTTGACTCGCGATGTGTTTCTCGACCATGAACAAACCGAAGCCTTTGTTGATCAGCAATTTCAGCTGTTAATAAAAACGGCTAAAAAGAACGGGACTGCTATCGGCATTGGCCACCCACATGCCGTTACGGTGGATTATCTTGAAAAGCACTTACCCGAACTCGACGAGCAAGGCATCGCCATTGCAACAGTGAGAGGAATCTGGGCGATACGCAATGATAATCGTGAGATGTTTGCAAAAGGAGAAAAGCAGGCCATTCGACCTGCTTACGCAAAGAATAATTAATCGCGGACTTCGATGCCCTGGGCCTTCATATAGGCTTTCGCTTCGGGAATCGTATGTTGACCGAAATGAAAGATGGAAGCCGCCAGCACTGCATCAGCACCACCTTTAGTAACACCGTCAGCCAGGTGCTGAAGCTCACCCACGCCACCTGAGGCTATTACCGGCACGGGAACTGCGTCACTGATAGCTCGAGTCAAACCCAGGTCAAAACCGACCTTGGTGCCATCACGATCCATACTGGTCAGAAGCAACTCTCCTGCACCCATTTCCACCATTTTCTTAGCCCACTCAACCGCATCCAGACCGGTAGGCTTTCGGCCACCATGAGTGAAAATTTCCCAGCGAGGCTCTTCGCCTTCGGCACTGACGCTTTTGGCATCAATAGCAACCACAATACACTGGCGACCAAAACGCTCCGCAGCCTCTCGAACAAACTCGGGATTGAACACTGCCGCCGTATTAATGGATACCTTGTCAGCGCCGGCATTCAGCAGATTGCGTATGTCGTCCACGGTACGAACACCGCCGCCTACGGTCAAAGGGATGAACACCTCTGCGGCCATACGCTCTACGGTTTCGTAAGTCGTGTCACGGCTTTCATGGCTAGCAGTGATATCCAGAAAGGTGATTTCGTCTGCGCCCTGTTCGTTGTAGCGCCGGGCCACCTCGACCGGGTCTCCGGCATCACGAATATCAACAAAGTTTACGCCTTTAACCACACGGCCCTTATCGACATCAAGGCAGGGAATAATACGTTTTGCCAGCGCCATGGTGCGTCCTCAGTTTTTCAAGCTGTCACAGAAGGCCTGGGCCTCTGCTACATCCAGCGTACCTTCGTAAATAGCACGGCCCGTAATGGCACCAAGAATACCTTTGCCCGCAACGGGAGCCAGGCGCCTGAGGTCATCCATATTGGTCACACCGCCGGAAGCAATCACTGGAATGCCACCCTGCTCAGCCAGAGCTGCAGTTGCCTCAACATTCACACCTTGCATCATGCCATCACGGGCAATGTCGGTGTAAACGATGGAATCTACGCCATCGTGAGCGAAGCGTTTTGCCAGGTCAACAGCCATGACTTCAGAAACTTCGGCCCAGCCATCAGTGGCCACACGGCCATCTTTGGCATCCAGGCCCACGATGATGTGGCCGGGGAAGCGCTTGCACATCTCAGTAACAAACTCTGGCTCTTTAACCGCCTTGGTCCCAATAATGACCCACTGAACGCCAGCTTTCAGATAAGCCTCGATAGTTTCCGCCGAACGGATACCACCACCAATCTGAATCGGCAGGTCCGGATATTTTTTAGCAATCGCTTTAACAATGTCACCGTTAACTGGCTCGCCAGCAAAGGCGCCATTAAGGTCAACCAGGTGCAGGCGACGAGCGCCGGCTTCAACCCACTTCGTGGCCATGTCTACAGGGTCGTCTCCAAAAACAGTGGAGTCGTCCATACGGCCCTGACGCAGCCTTACGCACTTGCCGTCTTTGAGGTCGATTGCGGGGATGATAAGCATATGATTTCGTTCCTATCAGAAAGGAAGGCTATGAGATCCGCCCTCTGTAGCGAAAGGCCTTCCGCCACAGAAAGCTGTAATGCTCTGACCAGCCTACTTTCCAGTCCAGTTCGTAAAATTTTCCAACAATTGCAAACCTGCCCGGGCGCTTTTCTCCGGGTGGAACTGCACTGCAAAAATATTGTCTTTTGCCACAGCGGCGGCGAGATCTACGCCATAATGAGTGCGACCAGCCATGTCTGCATTGCCTTCAGCTTCCGCATAGTAGCTATGCACAAAATAAAAGCGATCCCCGTCAGGGATGTTGTGCCATAGCGGGTGCTCCATAGCTTGATAAACCTGATTCCACCCCATATGAGGCACCTTCAGGCGTTCGCCATTTTCGGTGAGATTATCACCGAAGTAACGAACTTCCGACGGAAACAAACCAATACCTTCCACGCCGCCATTTTCTTCACTGCGGGCCATCAATGCCTGCATACCAACACAAATGCCGAGGAAGGGACGGTCCTGGGAGACTTCTTTAACCAGCGCATCCACACCCAGGCGACGGATTTCAGCCATGCAATCACGGATGGCGCCAACACCGGGGAGGATCACGCGGTCAGATTCGCGTATCTGATCTGCGTTATCGGTGACAAGTACTGTGCAATTCGGGGCAACATGCTCCACCGCTTTTCGGGCGGAGTGCAGATTACCCATGCCGTAGTCAATGATGGCAACGGTCTTCATCGTAGTTTCGGATCCTGTCGGTGACCGTTACAGAGCGCCTTTGGTGGACGGTGTAATGCCGGCCATACGCTCATCCATTTCAATCGCCACGCGCAATGCGCGACCGAATGCTTTATACACAGTTTCAATCTGATGGTGGGTGTTCTTACCCTTCAGGTTGTCAATGTGTACGGTTGTCATGGAGTGGTTCACGAACCCGCGGAAGAATTCTTCAAACAGATCCACGTCGAAGCCACCAACAACTGCCCGGGTGTAGGGTATGTTCATACACAGACCAGGGCGGCCTGACAGATCTATCACTACGCGGGACAGAGCTTCATCAAGTGGCACGTATGCATGGCCGTACCGGCGAATGCCCTTCTTGTCGCCCACGGCCTGTTTGAAGGCCTGACCAAAGGTGATGCCGATATCTTCCACCGTGTGGTGATCATCAATATGGATATCGCCCTTACAGGTGATGTCCAGATCAATCAAACCATGGCGGGCGATCTGGTCCATCATGTGGTCGAGAAAGGGCACGCCCGTGTCGAAACAAGCCTTGCCGGTACCGTCAAGATTAATCTCAACCGAGATCTGGGTTTCTAGGGTATTTCGCTCTACCCGAGCCTTACGTTCAGCCATGGAGACTCCGTTGAAAAAACTGGCTTGCTACCGAAAACTTTAGTGTTTACAGATTATACCGATTAACACAACAGGAGTCCCGCAATGGGGTCTATCACCTTGATAGGCTTAAAAAGCGTTTTTCAGGTTATTCATGTAGGTATCAACCATGCTATTGAATTCATGCTTGATAACCGGGCTGATTGCGAGCTTGAGCAGGCTGGGCAGGGGCACCGTCAGTGCCGCGCTGGTCTGGAAGCGCACGGTAGTAGTATTTTCATCCTTGGAACTGAGAACCCAAGAGCCACTCACTACACCGTTCCCTTCACCTTTTACAGGCTCCCAGGTAATTTTCCCGGTTTCTTTATCCGGGTCATAGGTGCACGCATAAACCGACTGAATGGCATGTTTGTCTACGCCTACCTTCTCCATTTCCCACCGATAAGCATTGCCGCCAAGATCAATCAGTTTATCTACTTTCGGGAAGTGGCTGGCCGACCTGGGTACATCTGCCAGTAAATCGAATACGTCGTCATAGCTAGCCTGAATATCGAATTCACGATTCAGCTCAATCGAAACGGTAATAGCCACAGCTAACTCCTTATTATGCTTATTTGCGCGCCGAAAGTTTTCTCCGGCTTGTTTTTTTCGGTGTATTTTGAACCAAGACTACCGCATTGTCATATTCCTGCACTGTTAATTTGCTAACCCTGCGTTATCCTTTGAGTAATTTATTCGTAACACACCAGGCAACTTTCCCTGCCGGGAAGAAAAGGAACTCTCGTAATGAAAGTCATTCGCTACGCGCTCTACGCCATCATAGCTCTTGTCATACTGGCGGTCGCAGCCGTTGCTATAGCTGTCGCCGTGATCAATCCAAATGATTACAAACCTCAAATTGAGGCTACAGTCGAAAAACAGACCAATCTGGATCTGATCCTGCAAGGTGACATTGGCTGGTCCTTTATCCCTCTGGGCCTGGAGTTGAACCAGGTTGAAGCCACTCTGGAAGGTAAGCGCCTTGTGGCCCTGGAGCAGTTAATCGCCCAGATCGACTTCTGGTCTCTGATTACCATGTCTCCGCAAGTGGATACCTTTTTGTTAAACGGTCTCGATGCGCAACTCGAAGTAAACAAGCAAGGCGAAGGCAACTGGACCCGGATCATGCCGGAGAATACAGACGAAAGTTCTGCCGCTGACGAACCAGAAAAACCGGCGGCCACAGAGGGCATTTCCGAACAGGTCAAAGGTGGAGACACCCTGAATTTCAACGTTAAAAACGTCGAGATCAGCAACGCCCGGGTTCACTACAACGACCTCAGCACCGGACAGTCCGTGATACTGGAAGACTTCGCTGTAACCGCCAGCAACATCACTTTGGGCTCTGAGTTCCCGCTGGACATCCGTTTCAAGGTTGAAACCACCCAGCCACAGTTCGCCGTAGATGGCAGCATCAGCGCTAACCTGATCGCTGGCAAAGCACTGAATGAGTTCGCCATGTCCGGCCTTAAAGCCGTGTTCGACATGACCGGCGAACCGTTCAATGGTCAATCTGTGACGGCAAAAATGAGCGGATCTCTGAAAGCCAACCTTGACAATGAAACCGCCTCACTGAACGACTTCACAGCCAGCCTGGCCGACCTGAAACTAAGCACGAACCTCAGCGTAAAAGGCTTCGGCGACAAGCCAGCACTGAATGGCCAACTGGAAATCTCCCAGTTCTCCCTGAAACAACTGCTCAGTGACCTTGGCCAACCAGCCATTGAAACCACCGATCAGGATGTGCTCAAAACCATAGCTCTTTCGACAAACCTGGGCGGCAAACCGGGCAATCTTGCCCTTAATGATTTGCAAATTACTCTGGACGACACCACCTTCAACGGTGGCGGAAGCTACAACCTGAGTAACGGAGGCCTGGTGTTTAACCTGCAAGGTGACAAGCTCAACGCTGACCGTTACCTGCCTCCAGCCAGCGAGAAAGGCAACGCCACTGCCTCAGAAGCTGAAACCTCAATAGCCCAGACTGGCTCCGAGAGTCTGCCTGAAACCGACTTACTGCCACTGGAAACCCTGCGCTCTTTGCTGCTGGATATCGATTTTGGTTTAGGAGAATTAATTGTCAGCAACCTGACCATTAAAGAGATCAAAGCCAGCACCACCGCTAAAGATGGCTTGCTGAAAGTCGACGAATTCAGCGGGAAGCTTTATGAAGGCAGCTTCGGCGCTAACGTGACCATTGATGCCCGCGGTGACAACCCGAACTGGAACCTTCGCTCTAGCGTCAAAAACGTCCAGACTCTGCCGCTACTAACTCAGCTGGCCGAAATCGACATACTGTCTGGCGGAGCCAATCTGGAACTCGCAGTGGACACAAACGGCAACCGTATTTCAGCACTTCGCAATAACGCCAATGGTGAGATCAACTTCAACCTGGCGGAAGGACAGTTCCGGAAGATAAACCTGACCCACATGGCCTGCCAGGGCATTGCCATGGTCAACCAAGACTCTTTGACTACGGCAGACTGGGGCGACACCACACCATTCAATGACATGCGCGGCACCCTGAAAATTGATGGCAATACCTTGAACAATACCAACCTGGTTGCTGCCTTGGCAGGCATGCGCCTGGAAGGCAACGGCACCGTCGACCTTGTGCAAAGTGGCATTGATTACGAACTGGGACTGCGCATAGTGGGTGAGATTCACAAAGACAACGCCTGCCGCGTAACGGAATACGTACAGAACGTGGTAATCCCAGTTGAGTGCCGCGGCAACTTCACTGAAGACCCAGCGGGCCTGTGCTCCTTTGACGGCTCCCGTTTCCGTGACACATTGAAAGACATTGCGGCCAATGCCGCCCGTGCCAAGGCGAAAGAAGAACTTGATCGTGCCAAGGCGAAAGCCGAGAAAAAAGTGGACAAAGCAAAGCAGAAAGCAAAAGACAAAATAGACGATAAGCTTCAGGAGAAGCTTGGTGAAGAAGGCGATAAAGTAAAGGATGCCCTTAAAGGTCTGTTCAAATAATGACCGACGAGTTCGCAGACAAACTTCTTGTATGGTATGACAAGCACGGCAGGCACGACCTGCCGTGGCATCATAACCGCAATGCTTACCGGGTCTGGGTTTCTGAGATCATGCTTCAGCAGACTCAGGTAGCCACTGTCATTCCTTATTTCGAAGCCTTCATGACCCGTTTCCCGGATGTGCAGGCCCTCGCTTCCGCACCAGAGGACGATGTACTCAGCCACTGGTCAGGCCTGGGCTACTACGCACGAGCCCGCAACCTTCACAAAGCGGCAAAGCAAGTCGTTGAAGCATTCGATGGCGAGTTTCCTCAAAATCAGGAAGCTCTGGAATCCCTGACTGGAATCGGCCGCTCAACCGCAGGTGCCATTCTGGCTCAAGCCTTTGGAAAACGGGCCGCCATTCTTGACGGCAACGTAAAACGAGTACTGGCTCGCTACCACGCGATTCCTGGCTGGCCGGGGCAAACAACGGTGCTGAAGCAGTTGTGGAAACACGCAGAAATGCACACACCTGACAACCGGGTGCGGGACTACACTCAGGGCATCATGGATCTGGGCGCTACAGTCTGCACCCGCAGTAAGCCAAAATGCGACAACTGTCCTCTCCATAATGGCTGCAAAGCATACGAAGACCAACAAATCCAGCTGTATCCTGGCTCCAAGCCCAAAAAGCTAAAGCCAGAAAAAACCACCTGGATGCTGATTATTGAAGACGCAGACGGCCGTATCCTTCTGGAAAGGCGTCCACCCAGCGGCATATGGGGCGGCCTCTGGAGCTTACCTGAGCTCGACCCGGCCTATGGCGCCGAAGAACTGCAGGATGCCTGTACAAAAGAACTGGGGCTTACTTGTGGCAACCCTGAACTAATCAGCGGGTTTCGCCATACCTTCAGCCACTATCACCTGCACATACAACCAGCCAGGCTACCGGTATCAGGCTGCACCAGCGTAGCGGATTCAGAAAGCCTTCGATGGCTACACCGAGATGAAGCTCTGACTCTGGGACTCCCCGCGCCCATTCGCACCCTGCTGACCAATCCCGAACAGAACGCCCTGCTCTGACCTGACGCCGATCTGTTATCATCTTCGCAGCCAACACCTCAACGTAGGAGTCACCATGAGCCGCACTGTATTCTGCCGGAAATACCAGAAAGACATGGAAGGTCTGAACATGCCCCCCATGCCCGGACCAAAGGGCCAGGATATTTTTGAGAACGTATCCAAAGTAGCCTGGGAGGAATGGCAAAACCAACAAACCATGCTGATCAATGAAAAACACCTGAACCTTATGGACCTGAATACCCGAAAGTATCTGCAGGCCCAGATGGATCACTACTTTAATAACGAGCCGTTCGACAAAGCCGAGGGCTACGTACCGCCGGAAAATTAACCGCTTTGGTCAAGACCTGAGCAAGCGTAGAAAATTTAAGAAAATTTCACCTGTCAGTCTTGACTCTAAAACCCTAAACCGGTTTAATAGCGCCCCGTTGCAGCTCATAGCTCAACTTGCCCGGATAGCTCAGTCGGTAGAGCAGAGGATTGAAAATCCTCGTGTCGGTGGTTCGATTCCGCCTCCGGGCACCACTAATTCAATAACTTAGCCCGCCTTGTGCGGGCTTTGTTGTTTCTGCAATCCAGAAATGTAAGCAATATACTCCGAACAGTGTTGCCTCACCCTCAGTGACGATTAAGTTTTGGGTCGGTTGAATGAGTTCAAGGTTGAGGTGCCCAGAGGGATGGATAAGCAAAGCGTTCGCAAGCAGATCAAAATTGTGCAGGCAGCACCTCAGAAAA
>NZ_JBFHJO010000005.1:0-115768 GCF_041595835.1 Marinobacter sp.
AACACTGGCAGTGTTGAGGTCGGCGGTTCGATCCCGCCTGGCTCCACCAATTTCTAGTCCCCTTCGTCTAGTGGCCTAGGACTCCGCCCTTTCACGGCGGCAACAGGGGTTCGAACCCCCTAGGGGACGCCAATACGGCTTTACGGTTTAGTCCACCGGAAAGCCATCAAAAAAACCGCCTTCGGGCGGTTTTTTTGTGTCTGGAATTCAGGGAGGGGGGCTCCGGAACTAGCGAGCGGCAATTGCACCCTTGCCAACGCCTTCGTAAGCCTTGACTCGAATCTCGTCGTCCGGGAATTCAGTTTTCAGTACATCAGCAATGTGCGCTGCGATCAGTTCAACCGTTGTGTCCGTTTCGAGCATGTACACCCGGCTTTCAGGAAGCGTGAGGCCAAATTCACCCTGATTGGCTTCGTACCCGAAGCTGATGTATGGCGTTCCATCCTCACCGACGTAGCGGCGGGTGACGTCTTCCTCGGTACCAACATAGATATCTTCCCAAAGCCTGGCCCAGCGTTTCTCTAAATTATGATCCCGGTGGCCGTTACGATCTATGCGAATAGGAGAGCGGTGGCCGTGGGCTATGCGTTGGCAGTTGCCCAGGTGTTTTTTCAGGCCATGAACATAGTGGTAGTAGGCGCCTTCGATAACGTCTTCCCGCAGGTTAATCTCTACGGTGGTGACGTTACCGGGCAGTACGGCCTTTAGTTCTTTTTCCAGTAGTGCGCTGACAGCAGAGGGGACAGCCCGGTCTGATGATAGCCAGACAACAGCTTCATTCGGTGAAGTATGTTCAATGTGACCACCGCCGGTCAGATCCCACTGGAAAGTGTTTGGTGCTTCTTCGTCCCAGTGCAGGCCTTCGTAGCCTCGCGGGATAACAAGACGATGGTCTACCAGCTCATCAATCACTCTCTTGATGGTGCGTTTGACGTTACTGAAATCGAAGACCATGCCCTGATCGTCCAGTTTCCCACCGAGCACCACGTCAGCAATCCAGCTTTCACCGACAAGGCCTCGGGTGGGGTCCAGGTAGGCGAAGTCAATGACGGTAAGGTTGTCGACGAATAAATGGTTCATGAATGGCCTGGCTATTTTGGTTGCATGATGGCGGGATTCTAGCAAAAATCGAGTGATTCAGCAGTTTGCTGCAGTGATCCGTTACAGGAGGCAAGATCATAATCACGAAAAGGGCTCAGCTCGATCAGCAGTTTCCGGTATTGGTGCTGGCGGCTGGTCGGAGTTTGCGGATGGGGCGGTGTAAACAAGTGCTGAATTTGCCAGGGCGCGGCACATTGCTTGGTAACGCCATTCGTCAGGCCAGAGTACTGTCTGGAAATGTGATGGTCATAGTCGGGGCTGGGTATCCTCTGGTGCGTTATCGTTGTACTTGTGAGCCCTCACGCTGGCTTTACTGTTCGGAGTGGGAACAGGGGCTGTCAGCGTCCTTAGTGGCCGGAATCAATGCTGCTGGGCCGAAAGCGCGGGGCGTGTATGTGGTGCTGGGCGATCAGCCTCTGGTCACCGGGGAGGGGTTGCTCGAACTTGCTCGCTGTGTTCGGAGCGAGCCTAAGCTGGCCTGGGCTGCGGATTACGGTAATCGGGCGGGGGTTCCTGCCTGGATACCGCGAGAGTTATGGCCGGAAGTGCGTGGCCTCGATGGGGATGCAGGCGCGGGAAGCGTGCTGAATGGAGTCGGGGCGAACCGGGTCGATATTCCAGGGGTGAAGCTTGATGCCGACACCCCCGTCGACTGGCTAAGAATAAAGCGGTTGTTAGCCGAACAGGCCTGATAGCCAAGCGATACCCACACTGAATATGCCCAGGCTGACAGCCAGGCCCAGGGTGTAGATGCGCGAGTTGGCAGACCGGTTTTGCGAAACGTACAGGTCAATCGTGCGTTGAGCGATGTCTTCAGCTGTTTCACGGGAGATTTCGTGGGCCTGCTGAATGGCTTCTGACTGAAGTGTTTGCCAGAACTCAGTATCAATGGTTTGCACGCTGGTGATGTGGTCTTTCATTTCGGCCATGTGGTCCGCCGTGAAGCCGGAGCTCTTTGCCAGTTCTTTGCGCCAGTTTGCCAGTTCCCGGCTTAAATTCATGTTCACTTCAACAGCGACTTCGTCACGCAGGTTGCGTGTGCGCTCATCGATGAGTTTGGATAAGTTCTCAAGCCGCTCATCAATGCTTGCTTCTTGCTTGTTCCGGGTTTCATCCAATGCGCGTTTCAGATGATCAAACTGCTCATCAAACAGGTCGCTTAAAAGCTCGTGCAGGCGGTTGTTAATATTGGTTTTGACGGCTGAACGTGCAATTTGTTCGATCAAGTCGCTGGTCAAAGGCACTACTTGCTGGCCAACCTGTCCGCTGAGGTTGCCTTCGGCGTAAGTTGTCATATCAACAGACATGTCTTCCGGAATGCTGATGGCGTCTTCCTCCGTCTCGGAAGGCATGACAAATCCCTCTGATTGCGGCAGGGTGCCCTGCTCAATGTCACTCGAAAGTTGCTCCAGCATGAGGGTAAGACCTTCTGTTTGCGGAGGCTTGGTGAGGATGCTGTAGATGCCGAAGTTTTTGGCTTCATCTGTGAAGGATGAGGATTTTTTCGACGTGCACATGATAATGGGAATGCCGGCGGTGTCCGGGTTGCTCTTGATTGCTTTCGTCGCCTCAACGCCGTTCATACCGGGCATTAAATGGTCCATGAAAATCACATCCGGAGCGGTGTGGTGTTTCAGGAAATCCAGGGCTTCTTCGGCGGAGCCTGCCATGTTCACTTCCATGTTCCGACTTTCCAGCAGTTTGCTTAGAGCAAACCGGGCCACTTTGGAGTCGTCAACCAGCAGAGCATTTTTGATTGCCATGTCACTACCTCAACCTGTTACTGCAAATTCGTGGGTGCTGCGACCGGGATGTTCTTACCAGCCTTCCAGTTGCGGGCACTGTGTGGCCCGATAGCTTTTGTCCCGATAACACACGCCGGGCT
Organism: Marinobacter sp.; assembly: GCF_041595835.1. Classification (GTDB taxonomy): domain Bacteria; phylum Pseudomonadota; class Gammaproteobacteria; order Pseudomonadales; family Oleiphilaceae; genus Marinobacter. The sequence continues at coordinate 2,987 of NZ_JBFHJO010000005.1, forward strand.
CTGAGGTGCGGGCTGTGAATATTTCACCGGCCGCAGTTGTCAGACGAACTTGTCCGTAGGGTTCGCCATGGCGGAATGTGGCTTCAATGGAGCTGCCATTAGGGTTGCGTAGCAGCCCGGCACCATGAAATTTGCCTTCCATATATTCGCCGTCGTATCTCTTTCCATCCGCAAATATTTCTGAACCCTTACCGTGGAAGGCACCGTTGGAAAATTCACCTTCATAAGATCGGCCATCCGGGTAGGTGAGGGTGCCGTGACCATGGAATTCACCGTTGCGGAAATTGCCAACGTATAACATGCCGTCAGCGGTGGTTAGCGAGCCGGCGCCGTGTATGCGCCCTTGTACCCAATTGCCGGTTATGATGTCGCCGTTGGCTTTGGTGAGGGTGCCTTTGCCGTGGAATTCATTCCGCTCAAAGCGACCGGTGTATTCTGAGCTGTCAGCACCCCGCCACTGGCCTTCGCCATGTTGCTGGCCATTTTCCCAGTCGCCTTCATAACGGCTTCCGTCGGGGTACCAGGCTATGCCTTCACCGTGAAACAAGCCGTTAATGAAGTGGCCTTCGTATCGTAGGCCGGTATCATCCTTCCATGTACCGTCGCCGGTTTTTATGCCGCCAATCCATTGGCCGTTCAGATAGTTAACTGTAGTTTGTTCTTCCAGTCTGCCAACCAGTGTAAGTTCTTGGCCAGCTTTTAAGGCAACAGCGCTGCTCCAGGGCTTGTAGCCCGGTTTTTCGATGATAACTTCATAGCGCCCTGGGTCCAGTTCCAGATCAAGTCTGGTGGCGCCATAGGCTTTACCGTTGATAGTGACCAGGTCTCCTGCCACGTTAGAACGAAGTACCAGGGTGCCGGTAGTCGGTGGTGTCTTCTGCCGGGGGGCATGAATGTCTGTGACTTTGGTGATGGCCGAGACTGGTTCGGCTACAGCGAGCAGTTCGGAATCTTCCGCTAAAGGCTCTACCTCAAAGGCTTCTGCGCTAACCCTGCTTTCTTGCAGGGTGTCAGTCGCGGCACCTGTTTGTGGTGCCGTCGCAACAGCCAACTCTTGTTCTTGTGGTTGCGCTGGCTCGGGTGTGTTTTCTTGCCGGGCCTGGTCAAGGAGGGATTCTTCAGGTGAGGTTGGCTCTTTTGTTGTGTCTGTGGCGTCTACAATGGCTGCAGTGATACTGGGCTCGTCAGTTTTTTCTGGCATCATGCCATTACGCACCGAGGCGAAGCCGGCAGTCACCAGTAACATCAATGCAAGTGCGTTAACGAACAGCAGCGGTCTGAAATCGACCATGGTAAAACCTCTTATCCCAACTTCTCGGATACCTTTGTTATAGGATCATCTTAACCACTGTATGCAACGTTATGTAACAGAAAGTCATTGAAGTTAGCCAGAATGCTGGCCAAATCACATTTTGTCCGGAAGCTGATCATGGTTGAGCTGCTCCCAGGACTTCATGTATACATCCGCTTCATACTGATATGGGGACCGGAATGGCGTCAACACGAAATCGAACACCAGAAAAAAGGAACCGATCGAGAACCAGGCTATCAGTAGAGTACTGATGGTTGTGGCCTGTTCTTCAGGGTTGGAGTTTATAAATCCTTGCAGTACCGGGATCAGGTCTGTTGCCAGTACGACTGGATTGAAGCTCGACAATACGAACGGTAGCCAGAAGGCGATAAATACCGGGAAGAACCCGTAGGACCAAAGCACTCGCCGAAGAAGGTAGACACCAACTTCCCGCCAGAACCGTTGGCGAATTTCCGGAACGCTGCGAATGCTTTCGAGGTATTGGCGGCGTTCGGCCCACCAGGCAGCTACTTCGGGGGCGTCTATATGCTTTGTGGTGTTGGTTTTGTCTGTCATTGATTGGCAGGCTACCTTGTTGGGTTTGTTCAATGCATCATATCGGATAGTACGTGTTACTCTGTAATTCTCCAATTATTCAATACACAGGATCGTTTTAATGGCTGCAGTGACAGACAACGCAATCCATCCGGCTTTCGAAAAACTTCGTAGTCACCGGATTAGCACTCTTAACCTGGACGTTGAGGAGTATCGCCATAAAAAGACGGGTGCTCGACACCTGCACCTGGCGGCCGACAACGACGAAAACGTCTTTTTTGTAGCCCTTCGAACTTTCCCGATGGATTCCACCGGGGTAGCCCATATTCTGGAGCACACAGCCCTTTGTGGCAGTGAGCGTTACCCAGTTCGCGACCCATTCTTTATGATGATCAGACGTTCTTTGAATACGTTTATGAACGCGTTCACAAGCAGCGACTGGACGGCTTATCCTTTTGCCAGTATGAACCGGAAGGATTTTGACAACCTGTTGTCGGTGTATCTGGATTCTGTCTTTTTCTCCAGGCTTGATCCGTTGGACTTTGCTCAGGAAGGCCATCGCCTGGAATTTGAAAAGCCTGATGATCCCTCAAGTGATCTGGTCTATCGAGGCGTGGTCTACAACGAGATGAAGGGCGCGATGAGTTCGCCCACATCACAGTTATGGCAGAGCTTGTCCAGCCACTTATTCCCAACTACAACTTATCACTACAACAGTGGTGGCGAGCCAGATCAGATTGTTGATTTGAGCTACGACGATTTGCTCGAATTCTATCGACACCACTATCACCCGAGTAATGCCATTTTCGCCACCTACGGAAATATCCCGGCCCACGAGCATCACGAAAAGTTTGAAACCTTGGCGCTTAAGCGTTTTGATCGGTTGGATATCAGGCTGCCGCTGCATGATGAAAAACGCATGTTTGCCCCTATGAAAGTTGAGCAGGGATATGCGGTTGGAGAAGGTGAAGACGTTGAAAGCAAAACTCACATTGTCATGGGGTGGTTGCTCGGCCACAGCTTCGATTTGCAAGAAAACCTTGAAGGCCAGTTGTTGTCTTCGGTTTTACTGGAAAACAGTGCGTCACCAATGATGCGGGCTTTGGAGACCACCGACATTGGCCTTGCTCCATCACCGATGTGTGGTCTGGAAGATTCTAACCGTGAAATGACCTTTGTGTGTGGTATCGAAGGTAGTGAGCCTTCTCGCCGCGAGGACTTGGAAGCGCTGGTTGAATCGACCCTGAATAAAGTGGTTGAAGAAGGTGTGAGCCTTGATCGGCTTGAGGCGATTCTCCATCAACTTGAGTTGCATCAGCGTGAGATTGCAGGGGATAGCTTCCCTTATGGCTTGCAGCTGATCATGCAGTCCATTGCGCCAATGGTCCATGGTGGTGATCCTGTTGAATTGCTGGATCTTGAGCCGGTTTTGGCGACTTTGCGGGAGAAAATCAAAGATCCGGACTATGTGCCGGACCTTATCCGCCGGAAGCTTCTGGACAACCCGCATCGGGTAACTTTGACTTTACGCCCTGATGAGAAGCTTGAAGGGTATCATCAGGCCGCTCTGCGCGAAGCGTTGGCTAAGCGTAAAGCCAGCCTCAGCGAAGAGGAAGTGAAAGCGATTGTTGAGCAGGCGCAGGCGCTGGAAGAGCGGCAGTTGCGTAAGGATGATGATTCCATTCTGCCAAAAGTTGGGCTTGCTGACGTGCCCTTGCAAATGCCCGAGCCAGAGGCGACTTACGATGCTGAAACTGGTGCAACGTTATATGCTCGTGGAACCAATGGGCTGGTTTATCAACAGGTTGTGTTGCCGGTTCCTGCGCTGAGCGAAGAAGAGTTACTGTTGTTGCCTTACTACACAACCTTGATATCCGAGGTGGGTTGTGGAGAGCTTGATTACCTGCAGATGCAGGATCGTATTTCTGCTGAGTCCGGCGGTATAGGTGCTTCGTTCAGTGCCAAGGGTCGTATTGATGATGTGCAGGATATGTCCGGATACCTGATTTTCAGTGGCAAGGCGCTTGCGCGTAACAGCAAGGCGCTGACTCAATTGCTGAAAGATGTGTTTACCGGTGCGCGGTTTGATGAAAAAGAGCGGATCCGGGAAATTATTACTCAGGTTCGGGCTCGTCGTGAGCAGGCTGTGACGGGTAGCGGGCATGCCTTGGCTATGGGTGCTGCAGCTCAGGGCTTGAGTGCCGGTTCCTGGTTGAGCTTCCGTCTGGGTGGGCTCGCGGGTATTCGTGGGACTAAAGAGTTGGATAAGTCCTTGGGGGATGAGGCTGAGCTGGAGGCATTCTGTACAAGTTTGACAGCGTTGCACGACAAGATTCGCCATCAGGGGCGCAAGTTCTTGTTGATTGGTGAGGAGGCTCAGCTAACACCAATGCTGGATAACCTTAAGTCCTGCTGGCGGCCGGGTGAGGGGACGTCAGGTGACGCTTGGTCAATGGAGCCAGTGAGCTACAAGACTCAGGAGGCTTGGTTGACGTCTACACAGGTGAACTTCTGTGCCAAAGCGTATGCCACAGTGGCGGTGGATCATCCAGATGCTGCAGCTTTGACGGTTCTGGGTGGTTTCCTGCGGAATGGATACCTGCATCGTGCGATTCGCGAAAAAGGCGGCGCATATGGTGGTGGTGCCGGGCAGGACAGTGTAAACGGCGTATTCCGTTTCTTTTCCTATCGTGACCCGCGGCTTGCTGACACCCTGGATGATTTTGATGCGGCGCTGAACTGGCTGCACACTGAGGAGCACGATGAGCAGGCACTGGAAGAGGCGATTCTCGGGGTAATTGGTCAGATGGACCGCCCACATTCACCAGCGGGTGCAGCGCGTCATGCCTTCCATAACCGGTTGTTCGGACGCTCCCCAGAGCAGCGGGCACGGTTTCGTGAGCGTGTTCTTGGCGTGACTTTGGATGAGATGCGTCGGGTGGCTGAGGCCTGGTTGAAACCGGAAGATGCCAGCGTGGCGGTGGTGACAAACCATGAAAATCGCAAAGTGGCGGAACAGTTGGGCCTTGTTATACAGGAGCTGTAAACGGGACTTTAAGAGGGGATTGAATGTCTGAAAAAGGGTGGCAGACCACGGTCTGCCACCCTTTTTTTATTGAGCCGGCTTATCGGTGGCGTTTTAGGCCGGTCGACACCATGATCCGCGTTGAGATTTCCTCAACGGAATAGGCTGTGGTATTCAGGTACGGGATGCGTTCCCGCTTGTACATGAGTTCGATCTCTTCTACTTCATGCATGCACTGTTGCATGGAGGAATAGCGTGAGTTAGGGCGTCGCTCGTTTCGAATCGTGGCCAGACGTTCGGGCTCTATGGTCAGGCCGAACAGCTTTTCTTTATGGGGCCGTAGCGCGGAGGGCATCTTCTGGTCGTCCAGATCTTCTTCGGTGATCGGGTAGTTGGCTGCCTTGATGCCATATTGCAGTGCCAGATAGAGGCAGGTGGGCGTTTTTCCACTTCGTGAGGCTCCGATGAGAATCAGGTCGGCTTCATCGTAGTGGCGCGTGCGGGCACCGTCATCGTTATCGAGAGCGAAGTTTACTGCATGGATCCGGCGCTCATAGCTGCTGACGTTGTTGATGGCGTGGGATTTACCAACCGAGTAAGACGAAGAAGAGTTAAGCTCCAGCTCAAGCGGGCTCAGGAATGTGCCAAAGATGTCGACCATAAAGCCTTCGGCGTCGCTGACTATTTCCCGGATGGTGTTGTTCACGATGGTGTCGAAAATCAGCGGGCGCTCGCCGTCAGCTTCAGCGGCGGTATTGATTCGTTTTACCAAATCCAGCGCCTTTTCTTCATCGTCGATGTACGGCACGGTGATGCGTTCAAATTCTATTTTTTCAAACTGCGCCAACAGCGCATGACCCAGTGCTTCAGCTGTCAGTCCTGTGCCGTCCGAGATAAAAAAAGCGGTTCTTTTCATGGTTTCATCCACTCAGGTTTTAAGGCGAGTCCCTAGGTAATTCTCGCAGCTTACAGTATCATACACGCTAGTTTCGAGACTCCGCGCCACTTAGATACAAGGGAGACCACGCTTTGGAAGATTACATTATCTGGTTTGACCACCTTGGAATGTCCGATGTCGACCGTGTTGGGGGTAAGAACGCATCCCTCGGTGAAATGATCAGTAATCTGGCCAATGCCGGTGTTACCGTTCCAGGTGGTTTTGCCACGACAGCGCATGCTTATCGTGAGTTTCTGGCAACTGACGGACTGAAGGATCGTATTGATGCTGCTCTGGATGCGCTGGATGTTAGCGACGTAAATGAGTTGGCACGGGTTGGTTCAAAAATCCGTCAATGGGTTATTGATACCGCCTTCCCTGAGTCTCTGGAAAGCGCTTTGAAATCAGCCTATGAAAAACTGCGGGCTGGTAATGAATCCATGGCAGTGGCTGTGCGCTCTTCTGCCACGGCTGAAGATTTACCGGATGCATCATTTGCAGGGCAGCAGGAAACCTTCCTGAACGTGGTTGGTCTGGATCAGGTGCGGACGTCAGTTAAAGAAGTGTTTGCGTCTTTGTTTAATGACCGCGCGATTTCCTACCGGGTCCACCATGGCTTTGATCATAAACTCGTGGCCCTGTCAGCCGGTATTCAGAAGATGGTTCGCAGTGAAACAGCATCCAGTGGCGTGATGTTTACCCTGGATACTGAATCCGGTTTCCGTGATGTGGTGTTTATTACCTCTTCCTATGGTTTGGGTGAAACCGTGGTTCAGGGGGCCGTTAATCCAGATGAATTCTATGTTCATAAGCCGACCCTGGCAGCGGGTCGTCCATCTGTATTGCGCCGTAATCTGGGCAGCAAAGCCATCAAAATGATTTATCACACTGAGCCCGGTGAAGGTAAGTTTGTTGAAACGGTGAAAGTGGATCTTGAGGAGCGTACCCGCTTCTCCATCACTGACGCAGAAGTGGAAGAGCTTGCGAAGCAAGCCATGATTATCGAAGAGCATTATCAGCGCCCGATGGACATTGAGTGGGCTAAAGATGGCGATGATGGCAAAATTTATATCGTTCAGGCCCGCCCTGAAACGGTTAAAAGCCGCGCTTCCGCTAATGTTATGGAGCGTTACCTGCTGAAAGAGACCGGCACTGTACTCGTTGAAGGCCGAAGTATTGGTCACAAAATTGGTAGCGGCCCAGTCAAGATTATCACCAGCATCAATGAGATGGACCGGGTTCAGCCTGGCGATGTTCTGGTAACCGACATGACCGACCCAGACTGGGAACCGGTGATGAAGCGTGCTTCAGCTATTGTTACTGACCGTGGTGGTCGTACCTGTCATGCAGCTATTATTGCTCGTGAACTGGGCATTCCGGCCGTTGTGGGCTGTGGTGATGGAACTGAGGTACTTAAAGACGGCCAGAACGTTACGGTTTCTTGTGCGGAAGGTGATACAGGCTTTATTTACGAAGGTGCCCTGGATTTCGAATTGCGTGAAAATACCGTGGACTCCATGCCCAATATTCCGTTCAAGATCATGATGAACGTGGGCAATCCTGACCGTGCTTTTGATTTCCAGGCTCTGCCTAACGAAGGCGTTGGTTTGGCTCGTCTGGAGTTTATTATTAACCGGATGATTGGGGTCCACCCGAAGGCGTTGTTAGGTTATGACGGGCTACCTGGCGATATCAGGCAAACCGTAGATAAGCGTATCGCCGGTTACGGTTCTCCGGTGGATTTCTATGTCGATAAGCTGGTTGAAGGTATCTCTACCCTGGCCGCAGCGTTCGCGCCCAAGAAAGTGATTGTTCGGCTGTCTGACTTTAAGTCGAATGAATACGCGAACCTTATTGGCGGAACACTGTACGAGCCAGATGAAGAGAATCCGATGCTGGGCTTCCGTGGTGCTTCTCGCTACATCTCTGAAACCTTCCGCGATTGCTTCGAGCTTGAGTGTCGGGCGCTCAAAAAAGTGCGCGACGTAATGGGGCTGACTAACGTTGAAGTGATGGTTCCGTTTGTGCGGACGGTGGGCGAAGCCGAACAAGTGGTCAGGCTGCTGGCTGAAAACGGCCTGAAGCGTGGAGAGAATGGCCTGCGCGTGATCATGATGTGCGAACTGCCGGCCAACGCTATTCTGGCTGACCAGTTCCTGGAGCACTTTGATGGATTCTCTATTGGTTCCAACGATTTGACTCAGCTTACTCTGGGTCTGGACCGGGATTCCGGCATTATTGCTCATCTGTTTGATGAGCGGAACGATGCCGTTAAGGTGTTGTTATCTAATGCCATTCAGGCCTGTAAAAAAGCCGGCAAGTATATCGGTATCTGTGGCCAGGGCCCGTCAGATCACCCGGACCTGGCTAAGTGGCTGATGGATGAAGGCATCGATACCGTTTCGCTGAATCCGGATTCTGTTTTGGATACCTGGTTCTTCCTGGCCGAAGAAAAGATTGATTGAACTGGAACATTTCGGGAAAAGGAGAGTGACAACGTGAGCAATATTATTACTCCGGATCTGTGCGACGAGTTTCCGGAAGTGCAGGTGGTTGAGCCTGGCTTCAATAATTACGGTGGCATTCGTCAGTTTGGTGGCGAGATCGTGACGGTGAAGTGTTTTGAAGATAACTCGGTCGTTAAAGAGCAGGTTGGTCTGCCGGGCAATGGCCGAGTGATGGTCGTTGATGGTGGTGCTTCAAAACGCAACGCATTGCTGGGCGATATGCTGGCGGAGAAGGCTGCAAAGAATGGTTGGGCTGGCTTGATTATCTATGGCTGCATTCGCGATGTGGACGAAATCGGTCAAACCAAGCTGGGGGTTCAGGCTCTCGGTACTGTGCCGCGTAAAACAGATAAGCGCAATATTGGTGATTTGAATGTGCCGGTTACTTTTCATGGTGTGACCTTCCGTCCAGGTCAATATGTTTACGCCGACAATAACGGCATTATCGTATCCGAGAAACCTTTGGTTTAATTTCAGAGGTTGGCGGGATAAAAAGGGTGACTATTTTAGTCGCCCTTTTTTTGGGCGGGCTGTTTCTCAAGTGACTTCAATGATATTGATGCCTAAAAGGTAGCCGTTGCCATCAGGAGCGCAGCGCAGTACTTCGCCCACGGTTTCAAGGGGAGGGAACTGATTGCCCGCCGCTTCTATACGTGTTTTCAGTTCTTCGCCAATCGGAAAAGGCCTGTCGACATGCAGTTGCATGCCTGCAGCACTTAGATCGCAGCAGATTCCAGTGATGGTTTCTCCGTTGCTTCCGGTGATCTGGATTTCACTGTTAACCTGCATCCGGTAAAAATCACGCTTTTCCGAATAGTCTTTCATGATTACGCCCAGTTATCGGTTTTTCTTGTTGGTTTGAGCATTGGAATAATCAATGCCAAGAGTACACCGCCCAGAACTAGTCCTGCCCCCAGGAGCATGAAGTCAGATTCTTTTCCGGCTTCCAGGCGTTCATTTTCAGCCGTCAGTACTTCCAGGTCGTTGCGCAATTTCTGGTTTTCTTCACGCAGTTCACGGCTGCGACGTTCCAGGTTAATGGCATCGGCGGCAATAGATTTGATCTTGCGAAGTTCATCCTGAAGGTCGGCGGCCTGGTTTGAGAGGTTGTTTTCAGCAGCTTGCAGGTTGTCGCGCTCTTCCGTCACGGAGGCCAGTTGTTGGCTCAGGCTTGCGACGTCTTCTTTTGCCTTCTCAAGTTCACGGGTGGCTTGAGCCAGCAGGTCTTTGGCAACAGGCGTTTTGCTGACAAACTGAGAGGCAACCCAGCCTACCGTGCCTTTAGGTGTACGAACTTTTGTGTAGCCCTCTGACGTATCAAGAAGTTCAAGCGGCGTTCCAGTGGGCACGGCGTTTTCAATAATTCGAAACTGACTGCCTGCACCGGAACGAACGGGCAGGTAGAGCTGATCGTCAACCCATACGGTTCGGGCCTGAGCGACAGATATGGAGCTGATGATTAGTAGAAAGCTGAGAGCAAGACGGAGCGGTGTCACTGATTGCATTCCCCGGTTTAGGCGGTTGTTTGATCTTACAAGGCAGCAATTTTGTCACAGAGTGACCGGTATTCAAGCAATGGCGCGTTACAATCCGCTCATACTGGGTGTTGTGACGCAAAAAAGATCTGCCTTTGGTTTATTAGGGTAGCGCGATTTTGTATGGTTTAACGATAACTGATTTATAAATGCCTGCTTCAATATAAGGGTCTTCATCGGCCCAGGCCTGGGCGTGTTCCAGCGAATCAAACTCAGCGATTACCAGGCTACCAGTAAAGCCGGAATCGCCGGGATCTTCTGTGTCGATTGCCGGATGTGGGCCAGCAACCAACAAGCGGCCTTCTGCTTTCAGCATTTCGAGCCGAGCAATGTGTGCTGGACGTGCCTGCTTGCGCAGCGACAGGCTGTTAGGGATATCTTCGCTCATAATGGCGTAGTACATTCATCGCTCCACAATCGGTGTGGCCAGAGTTAGGGCCTGGTGCCCCAGGCTGATACACTGTTGGCCACTTTGTTTTCAGGATTGGTTGTGACTATACCTCAAGAGCAGAAATCGTGCATTGACCTGCATTGCCATAGTACTGCGTCTGACGGCGCCTTGGCACCGGCCGAGTTAATTGCTCGTGCGGCAGAGAAGGGGGTGAGTCATCTGGCACTGACTGACCACGATACAATTGCCGGTCTTCCGGAGGCCAGGGAAGCTGCTCTTGGTGCAGGCCTGACGCTGATTCCGGGCGTTGAGCTGTCGTGCGTGTGGCGCAGCTATACCATTCATGTGGTGGGGCTCGATTTTGATGAGACTAGCCCTCCGTTCCTGGCTGCGTTGTCATGTCAGAACGAAAATCGCTGGCAACGTGCCCGAATGATTGCTGATAAGCTTTCCCGACTAAAGGTCGACGCATTGCTGGATAAAGCGACCGCATTGGCAGGCGGTGAGGTGCCTGGTCGTCCGCACTTTGCTCAGGCGTTGGTTGATGCGGGGGTGGTCCCTAAGGTCGCGCATGCTTTTAAACGGCACCTCGGTGCGGGTAAGCCGGGGGATGTGAAGGCTTGTTGGCCTGAATTAAATGAAGTCGTGCAATGGATTCAGGATGCTGATGGAGTTGCCGTTTTAGCGCATCCACGTAAATACCGCTTATCAGCCACCCGGCTGAGGGAATTGGTGGGCGATTTTCGTAAGGCGGGAGGGCGCGCAATAGAGGTTTCTATTTCCGGGCAATCCAGTGGTGACCTGGGCTTTGTTGCAGAGCTTGCGAGGCGAGAAAACTTGCTGGCGTCTCAAGGGAGTGATTTTCACTTTCCGGGGGCTGCCTGGTGTGAGCTTGGCCGGATAACAAAAATGCCAGAGGGGCTGGAGCCCGTCTGGCATTATTTCCGAGAACCTGTGCGCGGGTAGTGTTACTCCGGCACGTGGAAAAGCAGGTACAGATCGGTCAGTGAGTCCGGAATAGCCTCGGCCATCCGGCTTGCGACCTTTTCATCTTCCCGGGCTCGTTGGAAGTCTTCATCTTCAAACAGGCCGGACAGTGTCAGTATCGGCACCATCAGGTCTGCTACTTCTTCTTCGTCTGCATCTTCCATCCACTCTTCCTCATTTTCGAGGAAGGTTTCTACGAATCCCGCGCACCAGTTCTCAAGTGCGTTCATCGGGTCTCCGTCTTCCGGCTCAGGAAGTTCCAGGGGCTGGCCCATATCTAGTGACTGGGTCATTTCCTGGGTTAGCGTGTTGACACACTGTGCGAAAATTTCTGGCACTTTGCCGTCAGGCAGGGTGTCTGAGCCTGTTGCCAGGCGGAAGATTTCTTCCACCTGCAGGCTGACCGGCCCGATAACACTGGCGCATACGGCTCCATGCAGGCCGAAGAAATCCAGGGCGTCGTCACCCCAAGGCTCTGCAAATAGAATGTCTTCCAGTGCTTCGATGTCCGAATTTGTCAGCATAATTAATTACCCTCAGCCTTTTTGGCTTGCTCGGCCGCACGCTGGCGCTTGCGGACTTCTCTTGGATCATTGTAAGCACGGCCCGGAGTAACCGGAATGTCAGCAGCGTTGCTGCTAGCGGCTGGGGCCGGTTCAGGCCTGGCCTCGGCTTCGGGTTTTGCTGGCTGCTCTGGCTTGGTTTCCGCTTCGCTGGGAGCTTTTGGCTTGTCTGAAGCCTGCGCCTTGGGTTTTTCAGGCTGGGCTTCGTTGACGCTAGAGGCAGGAGTTGCTGGAGGGATTTCCTCTGCTTTCTGCACTACTTCTGGCTTTTCTGTGACTGAAGCCTTGCTTTCAGAAGCCGGATCATTGGTTTTGACTGGCTCAGCAGGTTGTGCCGTTTGCTCAGCCTTGTCTTCCTTAGCTACCTGGACCTTGCGCTGTCGTGCTGCGGGCTTGCGCTTTTCTGGCTTGCTCTCTTCAGCTTTAGGCTCCGGTTTGCTGTCAGCCCTTTCGGTCTCTGCTTCGTTGGATTTAGCCTCTGGAGCCTCTTCTTTGGCTGCAACTTCCTGATTTTTAGTGACTGGCGCTGACTCTGCAGGCTTTTCAGCCGGTTTTTGCTGGGCAGCAGTTTCTTTAATCTGTGTAGTTGCTTCAGCCGGAGCTTGTGGCGCAGAAGTGGCCTGGGTCTCAGTGACCTTCTCTGGCTGGGTATCCTTCTGATGCTTTTCGCTGCGCTCAGCTTTACGCTCCGCAGGATTAGACGCAGGTGCTTCAGCCGGGGAACCATCACGGTTGCGTGGGCGACGCGGCTTACGACGTTTGTCGTCGGCAGGCTTGTCATTAGCTGGAGCTTTCTGGATATCCTGAGGCTCGCGTGTGTCTTTTCGATCTTTCAGGTCTTTGTTGTCGCGTTGAGGGCGGTTACGGCCCTGGTTGCGAGACTGACCTTCTTTGCGAGTGTCACGACGGTTATCCGAGCCTTTGTTGTCAGCAGTTTTTTCCTGCTGGTTCTGGCGGCTTTGAGTGCCACGGCTCTGCTCGTCGTTCCTGTTGGTGCGAGCGCGATTACGAGTGTCGTCGTTACGGTTGTTCTGGCGACGCTCATTGTTGCTGCGGTTGTTTCCTGTCCGCTGATCATCCCGGGCTACCCTTGATTTACGGCGGTCCTGACGATCCTGGCGTGGCTGAGGGCGACGGTTTTTGTCGCGGTCGGTGCGGGTTTTGTCGTTGCTCTTCGCTTCTTCGGTTTCACCGCTGAAGAAATTTGCAATTTTCTTGCATAGCTTGCGGAACGAGCCTTCCTCAGTTTCTACCGCTGAAGCTTGTGCAGCAACGGGCGCTGGCGCAGAAGGGCGAACGGCCTTGACTGCAGCTTGCTCGCGTACAGGCTTCTCGGCAGTGGTTACTTCAGTAACAGATTCTTCTTCACGCGAATTATATTCGTGTGCAACCTGGTGGCTGGCTACGTGCTCAGGTGTTGTTTCATCCTGACGCATACGAATGATTTCAAAGTGCGGAGTTTCCATGTTGGGTACCGGGGCTACCACAACAGAGACGCCCTGGCTGGCTTCAATGTCAGCCAGCTGCTTGCGCTTTTCGTTCAGCAGGAAGGTTGCCACAGATACCGGCACAATGGCGCGGACTTCTGAAGTTTTTTCCTTGGACGATTCTTCGTAAATCAGGCGCATGATGCTCAGCGCCAGAGATTCGATGCCGCGGATTGTGCCTTGGCCTTCGCAGCGAGGACAAACTTCGCTGCGGGTTTCGCCTAATGATGGACGCAGGCGCTGACGGGACATTTCCAGCAGGCCGAAGCGAGAGATCTTTCCGACTTGTACGCGGGCACGGTCTATTTCCAGTGCTTCACGCATTTTCTGCTCAACTTCGCGCTGGTGTTTGGCCGGGGTCATGTCGATGAAGTCGATTACAATCAGGCCGCCCATGTCTCGCAGGCGTAGCTGGCGAGCGATTTCTTCAGCAGCTTCAAGGTTGGTCTGAAGTGCTGTTTCTTCAATATCGTGACCTTTGGTAGCACGGGAGGAGTTGATGTCGATAGACACCAGTGCTTCGGTTGGGTCTATGACGATAGATCCACCTGAGGGCAGTTTCACTTCGCGTTGGAAGGCTGTCTCGATCTGGCCTTCGATCTGATAGCGACTGAACAGAGGGATTTCGTCTTTGTACAGTTTGATCTTATTCTCGAAGGTCGGCATAACCGCACGAACAAAGCTGAGCACGTCTTCGTAGACGCTTTCCGAGTCTATCAGTACTTCGCCAATATCCTGCCGGAGGTAGTCACGAACGGCACGGATGATCAGATTGCTTTCCTGGTGGATCAGGAAGGGAGCTTTTCGCTCTCCTGCTGCCTGAGTTATAGCTTCCCAGAACTGGACCAGGTAATCGAGGTCCCACTGCAGTTCTTCCGTGGTGCGGCCAATGCCGGCGGTGCGAACGATGATGCCCATGGATTTAGGGATCTGTACGCCGGTCATGGCTTCTTTGAGCTGGGCGCGCTCTTCACCTTCGATGCGGCGCGAAATGCCGCCGGCACGAGGGTTGTTGGGCATGAGTACCAGATAGCGGCCTGCCAGCGAAATGAACGTGGTCAGGGCTGCCCCTTTGTTTCCGCGCTCTTCTTTATCGACCTGTACGATGACTTCCTGACCTTCGGTCAGCACATCTTTAATATTGATTTTGCCTTCGATCTGGCCTGGCGATTTTTTGAAATATTCTTTGGAGATTTCTTTCAGGGGAAGGAAGCCGTGGCGATCTGCCCCGAAATCAATGAAAGCAGCTTCAAGGCTGGGTTCAACGCGGGTGATTCTGCCTTTGTATATGTTGGCTTTCTTCTGTTCACGGGTGCTGGATTCAATATCCAGATCAAATAATCTTTGGCCGTCTACCAGCGCTACGCGCAACTCTTCAGGATGAGTTGCATTGATCAGCATTCTTTTCATGGAAAAAGTGAGTTCCTGTCGTTTGTTAGTGACAGGAAACCAGGGACGTTCGCATCAGCGAAACAGGATGTGCGTGCCGCGGGCCCTGAAGTAGCAGGGCGGGCCGGCGGCCAGACGAGTCATACCTTTATGGGGTTTGGCCCTGTATGTCTGAGACCACCGCCGACTCTTCGCCTGCCTGTAAGCAGGGTCAGATCGAATAGGGTGAGTGTCTGTTGACGCATAATATCCGTTTTCAGGTTCACACAAACTCCTGGGTCTCACGTCGTATTGGTTAGCTGACGGCCCGGTTATGCGTGGCAGTGATTCTTCGCGATGTTTTCGTCCGACGGTTCCCCAGTCGGTTTTTCTTCTCCCGGGCGGGGTGCAGCCTCTCTGGGTCTGCCCTGTAGGCCGGGAGTTTGTCTCACGCCGTGCCCGGTAGTGATTGGGCTTTTGGCGTTCAATCTATTAATCAGTGTCGGTATACTGCTGCCGCTCCGGCTTCTGAACAGAATTCTTCAGGCCGTAGACAAACGGCAGAGCACGTCGGAATATAACAGTAATGCAGTAGCTGTACAATCCTGTTCCCCCCTATGCGCCCGGTGCAAACTGGTAAAGGTTATCCATGTCTCAAAATTCCGCTTCCCGAAAGTCGCCGAACAAAATGAACTCAAAGCGTCAGTCTGGAGAGGCTGCCCGGCCTGATTCTGCCGCTAAATCGCCCGGAGTGGTTCAAAAAGGCGTTCAGCTGGTTGAGGTTGATGATGATATGGCTGGGCAGCGGGTAGATAACTTTCTGCTGGCCAGGCTGAGGGGGGTGCCTAAAAGTATTGTTTACCGGATTGTTCGCAAGGGAGAGGTGCGGGTAAATAAAGGCCGGGTTAAGCCGGATACTCGATTGAAGGCGGGTGATGTGGTTCGTATACCGCCGGTAGTTCAGCAGGCAAAACCTGATCAGCCAAAGCCGGGTGATAGGGTTCAGGGGGTGGTTGAGGCGTCTGTGGTATTCGAAAATGCTGAGATGTTAGTGGTGAATAAGCCTTCCGGTATAGCAGTTCATGGTGGCAGCGGGCTGAGCTTTGGTTTGATTGAGGTGCTGCGTGCATCTCGCCCGCAGGCGAAATTCCTTGAGTTGGTTCATCGCTTGGATCGCGATACTTCCGGGCTGGTCATGGTTGCGAAAAAGCGTTCAGCATTGCGTTTTTTACAGGATGATCTGCGGCACAAGCGCATGCGTAAGCGTTATCATGCTCTTGTGATTGGTGCGTGGCCGAAAGACGTTAAGCGTGTGGCCGAGCCTCTGTTGAGGTACGAGATGCCTAATGGCGAGCGCCGGGTTAAGGTAAGCACGGATGGTAAGGAGTCTCTTACTCTTTATCGTTGTCTCCAGAGTTTTGAGGGATACAGTCTTGTAGAAGCGTCTCCGGTGACAGGGCGAACACATCAGATCAGGGTACATAGCGCTTGGGCTGGTCACCCGATTGCCGGGGATGACAAATATATGGATGATGCGAGTCTTAAAGCCTTTAGGGCTATAGGTGGCGAGCGCTTAATGTTGCACGCACGGGCGCTTGAGTTCAGATTGCCGGTTACTGAAGAGGTAATGACGCTGGAAGCTCCGTATGATAAAGCTTTCGGAAAGCTGATCGATCAGCTCACCCAACGTAGTAAAGGTCCGCAGAGATGAATGTAAAAGTAGTGATTTTTGATTGGGACGGAACGCTGATCGATTCTGTTGAACATATCGCTGAAAGCCTGCATCAGGCGGCTACCGAGCTTGGTTATCCTGACCTTGAGCGAAAGGCCTACCGGAATATTATTGGGCTTGGCATGGTTGAGGCGTTACAGAAATTGTATCCGGATTTGAGTCTGGACGAGATTGCTCGTATTCGGGAGGGGTATTCAGGGTATTTTTTTCAGAAAGTCACCACGCCTCAGAATGTGTTTGATGGGATGGCTGAGGTGGTGGCCGATATTTGCCAGTCGGGCAGGGGTTGCTCGGTTGCTACCGGTAAAAGTCGGCGAGGGCTTGCGCAAGCGCTGACAACAAGTGGCCTGGGGCATCATTTTGATATTACTCGTTGTGCAGACGAAACCCGTTCCAAGCCAGACCCCTTGATGCTTGAAGAGATACTTGAGTTTTACGGTTATCAACCTGAAGACGCGGTGATGATCGGAGATACCCATTACGATCTGGATATGGCGCGAAGAATTGGTATGCCGGCGATAGGTGTCGAATGGGGGGCTCATGACAGAGAGGTTTTGCAGTCGTGCGATCCTTGTGCCGTTGTGAACACTGTGGGTGATTTGCGTCGGGTGCTCGGGCTTTGAGTTGATTTTATTGGGTTTTGATTTTTTAAGGATGATTAGATGAATGATTCGGAATCTGGTAAGCGTGGAATTTTTGGCAAGAAAGATCCGGCTATGCCACCTGAGTCGAGTCGCGACTGGAGACTGATCGAAAAGCTGGTGATGTCATTGCAGTCTGAGCAACGACGAAGCCGGCGATGGGGTATTTTTTTCAAGGTCCTCACCTTCGGCTATTTGTTTGCTCTGCTTTTTGTGATTCGGTCGCCGATAGATGGTGTGGATACGGTTACCGGTCAGCACACAGCTTTGGTGGAATTGAATGGGCCGATATCGGCTGAAGAGTTGGCGAGTGCAGATAATCTTGTGAGCTCTTTGCGTGCGGCGTTTGAGGCTGAAGATTCGAAAGCTGTTGTGCTGAGAATCAATAGCCCGGGAGGTAGCCCTGTTCAGTCTGGTTATGTGTATGACGAGATCCGGCGTTTGCGGCAGGAGTATCCAGGCAAAAAAATCTATGCAGTAATTTCTGATGTTGGCGCCTCCGGTGCATATTACATTGCGGCGGCAGCTGACGAAATTTACGCGAATCGCGCCAGCTTGGTGGGGTCCATTGGCGTTGTGGCAGGAGGTTTCGGGTTTACTGAGTTGATGGAAAAGCTGGGCGTGGAGCGGCGCTTATATACCGCTGGCGATAACAAGGCGTTTCTTGATCCGTTCACTCCGGAGAGGGATGAAGAGGTCGATTTCTGGCAAAGCGTTCTCGAGAATACTCATGAGCAGTTTATTGCCGCTGTAAAAGCCGGGCGCGGAGATCGTCTGGCTGATGATGAGCGTTTGTTTAGTGGTCTGGTATGGAGTGGTGAGCAAGCTTTGGAATTGGGCTTGATTGACGGGTTGGGTAGTGCCTCCTGGGTTGCCCGAGAGTTGGTTGGCGAAGAAGAATTGGTTGATTACAGTAGGGGGCTCTCTCCGTTTCAGAAGTTCGTAGAACAGTTGGGCGTGTCTTTTGGAGAAGGGGTGGCAACACGCCTGCTGGATGCTCGCATGGAGTTGCGTTGACTCAGGGGGCGAGAAGTGGGTTGAGGCCTGCTTCTCGCAATATATTCGTAAGAGCGATGAGTGGCAGGCCAATAAGGCTGTTTGGGTCTCTTCCTTCCAGTTTTCTGAAGAGTGTGATGCCGAGACCCTCCATCTTGAAGCTTCCGGCACAGTCGTAAGGCTGCTCCTTCTTTAGATAACCCTCAATCTCTTCTGCCGATAGTATTCGGAAATGAACATTGAACTGTTCGCAGTGTGTTCTCAGTTTGCTGTTTTTTGTGTCGAGCACAGCAAGTCCTGTTAGAAATTGAACGCTCTGGCCGCTGCTGCGAGCAAGTTGGTCGGACGCTTGTGCGTGACTGCCCGGCTTGTTCAGTAGTGTGCCATCAGGAAGGGTTGCTACCTGGTCTGAGCCAATGATTAAAGTGTTCGGGTTTTGTCTGGCCAGAGCTTCTGCCTTTTGAGTGGCTAGCCGAACCGCAAGCTCGTTGGCGGGCTCTCCTGGTCGTGGGGATTCGTCAATGTCCGGGCTGGCGCAATTAAATGGCAGTCTTAGTCGCTCCAGCAGTTGCTTGCGATAGGGTGATGATGAGGCAAGTAGGAGTGTTCGGTTCATGGTAGCCTGATATTGACGCGGTTCGTTGAGTGAGTTGGCCTTGTTATCGTAGAATACCCCTATGTAAACGGGAAGGCTTGCCATAAAAGCGATTAAGTCTTTGACAGCAGGCGGTCTCCTCCCTAAAATTGCGCGCCTATGTCTAAAGCGCCGAACGCCGAACTTCCAAAATCTGTTGACCCTATCCGGTTGGCAGAGCACAAAGTGACACTTGAGGGGGTAATACCGCTCAAGGGTCTCGCTCGTTTTGGAGAAGCGGTAGGCGGTTCGCAGGATGGCAGCGAATGTCGCGTGAAGCTTTCCTTCTATCAGGATAGTGAGCGCCGAAGGGTTGTGTCGGGTGAGTTGTCTGCACCAGTCACGCTTGTATGTCAGCGTTGTATGAATGATATGCAGGTTACGCTGACGTCTGGCTTTGATTTGGGTTTGGTCATGAATGATGAGCAGGCTCAACGGTTACCAAAGACATTGGAGCCGTTCCTTTTTGAGGATTTCACGGCGGACTTGTGGGCAATGGTGGAAGATGAATTGCTTCTGGTATTGCCTCCGTTCCCGCTTCATGAAAGGGACGAGTGCCCGGCGAAAGAAGACCTTGAGGCACTGGAGGCGTCAAACGCTCCCAGCGAGCCCGGGGCAAAGAAAAGAGAAGATAATCCGTTCAGCGTGCTGGCGGGTTTCAAGACGACTAAGCACTAACGTTTTCATAAATAGGTCAGGAGCTTAACCATGGCTGTACAGAAGAGTCGCAAGACCCGTTCCAAGCGTGGCATGCGCCGTTCACACGACGCACTGCCAACTTCCGCGCTGTCTACCGACGCAACAACCGGCGAAGTTCATCGTCGCCACCACGTGTCTCCGGATGGTTTCTATCGCGGCAAGCAGGTCGTTGAAGCGCGCGACGAGTAATACTCGCCGCGACAATCTTCTGACCTGTGCCGTATGGACGAAAGGTGAGTAAATCCATCACCATTGCCATCGATGCCATGAGCGGTGATCGTGGTGCCGAGGTGGTTGTCCATGCTGCGCTGGAAGCAGTGCGTGAAAACGAGGCCTTAAGTCTTGTTCTGGTAGGTATCCGGAGCGAGCTTGAGGCCTTGTTGCGTGGTGGGCATCCGCGAATCCGCATCGTGGAGGCTGCAGATGTGGTGCGCATGAATGAGCGACCCTCTCATGCGCTGCGCCACAAAAAGAATTCCTCAATGGCCATTGCTCTTGGCCTGGTTCGTGATGGCGAGGCTCAGGGCTGCGTCAGCGCTGGAAATACGGGTGCCCTGATGGCTTTTGGACGGTCTCTTATCCGGATGTATCCGGGTATTGAGCGCCCCGCTATTGCTAAACTTATTCCTTCCCTTCGTGGTCATTGCCATGTTCTGGATCTCGGCGCTAACGTCGATTCCAGTGCTGAAAACCTGTATCAGTATGCTTTGATGGGCTCTCTGATGGCGTCTGCCATTTGTGGGTTATCTGAGCCTCGTGTTGCACTGCTTAATGTGGGTGAAGAGGAAATTAAAGGTAACGAACAGGTACGCCTTGCCTCTCATATGCTCGCGCAATGCGAAACTCTGAACTACATAGGTTATGTCGAGGGTAGCGATCTTTTTGGGAATGTGGCCGATGTTGTAGTCTGCGATGGGTTTGTCGGTAATATCGCGCTTAAGACAGGCGAGGGTGTTGCAGGCTTGCTCATAGAGTTATTGGAGCAGGCATTTGCCCGCTCTCTGTATGGTCGCTTTGTTGGTTTTCTCGCAAAACCTATAATGAGACGACTGATGCAGCTTATGGATCCTTCCCGGCATAATGGTGCTAGCTTGTTAGGGCTTCAGGGTGTGGTTATCAAAAGTCATGGCAATGCGAATGAGCGGGCGATTCTTGCCGCCATCAGGCAAGCCGTTCGAGAGGTGACGCATGAAGTGCCCCGGAGAATTAATGAGCGACTGGATGACTTGATGCTATAAGGCGTTCATGGCGTGTTGAGACTAAAGTTGGTCCGCATTAGCACCCTTTATTATGGATAATTGGTCTGGCTTGTACTATTGGCTAATCTCCACCAATCCCCAATGACGATAAGATTCCCCCTATGAAATCAGCGTTTATTTTCCCCGGACAAGGTTCTCAATCGGTTGGCATGTTATCCGATGCTGCTGAAGCATGGCCGATGATCGCTGAGACCTTTAGTGATGCTTCGAATGTTCTTGGTTATGACCTCTGGCACTTATGCCAGAACGGTCCTGTGGAAGAACTGAATCAGACAATGGTTACTCAGCCAGCCCTTCTGACAGCCAGTGTGGCTTTGTGGCGACAGTGGTTGGTAGCTGGCGGGCCTCAGCCTGACTTTGTAGCCGGGCATAGCCTGGGTGAGTACAGTGCCTTGGTGGCCGCTGAAAGTCTGGATTTCATTGAAGCTGTGAAACTGGTCCAGCTTCGTGGCGAACTCATGCAGGGTGCGGTGCCTGCTGGTGAAGGCAAAATGGCGGCCATTCTGGGCCTGGATGATGCCGACGTAGTTGCTGCTTGTGATGAGGCTGCGCAGGGCGAAGTTGTGTCGGCAGTGAACTTCAATGCTCCGGGGCAGGTAGTGATTGCGGGTTCCCTGGCGGCAGTCGAGCGAGCTATCGAAGCCTGTAAGGCTCGAGGGGCTCGTAAGGCAATGCCGTTGCCGGTCAGTGTCCCCTCCCATTGTGCTTTAATGAAAGGGGCCGCAGAGCAATTGGCAGAAGCATTGGAAGATGTTCGTTTTAACGATGCGGTCATACCCGTCGTTCAGAATGTCGATGCGGCCGTTTCGAAAGATGCGAAAACGCTCAAGGCAAACTTGCTGAAGCAATTGTATTCTCCCGTGCTGTGGACTGATTCTATTCGTACACTGACTGGAGAAGGCGTTGGCGTAGCGGTTGAGTGTGGGGCAGGCAAAGTGTTAGCCGGGCTGATCAAGCGCATTGATCGCGGCTTGTCGGTTCACAGTATTGACGGTCCCGATTCTCTGGCTGGCGCAGTTGAAGCGTTTGGCCAGTCCTGATAAACGGAGTTGTATATGTCTTTGCAAGGCAAAGTAGCGCTGGTAACCGGGGCAACCCGTGGTATTGGCAAGGCTATCGCTCATGAATTAGCCCGGTTGGGCGCCGAAGTCGTCGGTACCGCAACCAGTCCAGAGGGTGCAGAATCCATTTCCGAGGGCCTGAAAGCTGCTGGTTATAATGGCTACGGCATAGTTATGAATGTGGCCGAGCCGGAAAGCATTGATGCCGGATTGAAGCAGATTGCTGAAAAATCCGGTGCTCCACTGATTCTGGTCAATAACGCGGGTATCACTCGTGATAATTTGCTGATGCGCCTTAAAGATGAAGATTGGACAGATGTTTTGGAAACTAACCTGTCTAGCGTTTATCGCACAAGCAAGGCTTTGCTGCGAGGCATGGCCAAGGCGCGTTGGGGTAGAATTATTAATGTGAGTTCAGTGGTTGCCAGCATGGGAAACCCCGGGCAAGGCAACTATTGTGCAGCTAAGGCGGGCGTAGAAGGTTTTACGCGTAGCCTGGCTAAAGAAATGTCGAACCGGGGGATTACGGCCAATTGTGTTGCGCCCGGTTTTATTGATACTGACATGACTAAAAAACTGGACGAAAAGCAGCGTGACGCTATGCTGGAAATAATCCCGGCAGGGCGCTTGGGTAAGCCAGGTGAGGTTGCCTCTGTTGTGGCCTTCCTTGCATCCGAGGGCGCGGCTTACGTTACTGGAGAAACCATTCATGTGAACGGCGGCATGTACATGGGGTGAGCCCACTGCTGGGCTGTAATGCAACCCCTTGTCGCACAACATGTTTGACTGATTCCCTGCTTGTTTGCAGGTAGGGTTTAAACTAAACTGGCAATTATTGAGTTGCTTGGTTGACACTTAAAGTGAGGACATTATGAGTACAGTTGAAGAGCGCGTTAAGAAGATTGTATGCGAACAGTTGGGCGTTAAAGAGTCCGAAGTTCAAAACACATCTTCTTTTGTTGAGGATCTTGGCGCTGACTCACTGGACACTGTTGAGCTGGTTATGGCCCTTGAAGAGGAATTTGAAACTGAAATTCCTGATGAAGAAGCCGAAAAGCTGGGCACTGTTCAGAACGCAATCGATTATATCGTTGCGCACACCTGATACTCTGCTGATCAGATAGCCAGGCGAAAGCCGTCCTTTTTGAACATTGAAGGACGGCTTTTTTATTGGCTGAATGATAGCAAAGTTGGTGCAAATTTATTCGGATCGATCAGGTGGGTGATGTTATGAGTAAACGACGGGTTGTTATCACCGGCATGGGCATGCTTTCTCCGGTGGGAAATGATGTTGCATCTTCGTGGGCTTCAGTCTGTGCCGGGCGCAGTGGTATTGGACCGATTGATCGCTTTGACACGACTGCTTACAGCACTCGTATTGGTGGCGCCGTCAAAAATCTCGATATCGAACCTTGGTTGTCCGGCAAAGAGGCCCGGAAACTGGATGCTTTTATCCATTACGGCTTGATCGCGGCTCAGCAGGCGGTCGATGACAGCGGGTTGGAACAATACGAAAAGCTTGATCGTGAGCGGGTTGGAATTGCCATTGGCTCCGGGATAGGTGGCTTGGAGTATATGGAGAGGAATATTATCCAGATGGATAAGGCCGGCCCCCGAAAAGTCTCTCCGTTTTTTGTTCCGGCGTCTGTGATTAACATGATTTCTGGCAATGCCGCCATTCGTTTTGGCTACAAGGGCCCCAATATTGCTATCGTAACAGCATGTACCACCGGTACTCATAATATTGGTTACGCGGCCAGAACTATCGCCTATGGTGACGCCGATGTGATGCTGGCGGGTGGTTCTGAAATGGCAACAACACGCTCTGCTGTCGCAGCCTTTTCATCCGCTAGGGCACTGTCCACACGCAATGATGATCCGGAAAAAGCCAGTCGCCCTTGGGATAAAGGCCGTGACGGTTTTGTATTGAGTGATGGTGCTGGAGTGGTTGTGTTAGAAGAATTAGAGCACGCCAAAGAGCGAGGCGCGACCATTTATGGTGAGTTGATCGGTTTTGGTATGAGTGATGACGCGCATCATATTACGTCACCCCCAGCCGACGGCAACGGAGCTGCGCGTTCTATGGCCAATGCGATTCGTGATGCGGGTCTTTCGGTGGAGCAAGTGGATTATATTAACGCTCACGGTACATCGACCCAGGTGGGTGATGTCGCTGAAGTGGCGGCGACTAAATCTGTGTTTGGTAAACACGCTGAAACCTTAGCAATGAGCAGTACTAAATCCATGACCGGTCACCTGTTGGGGGCTGCGGGAGCAGTGGAAACCATTTTCTCTGTATTGGCCGTTCGGGACGGTATTCTGCCGCCTACGATCAACCTGGATAATCCCGATGAAGGTTGTGATCTGGACTTTGTGCCTCACAAGAGTCGAAAAGCTGATGTTCGGGTGGCTCTGTCTAACTCGTTCGGTTTTGGCGGTACCAATGGTACGCTGATCGTAAGCCGATACGAGGGCTGAACCTGCTGTGGTAAAGCTTTATTGGGCGGAAGACGGCGGGATTCCGCCCGGTGATCGGGGCCTTGCTTATGGTGACGGTCTGTTTGAGACCATTCGGGTGGATAATGGTCATGCTCCGATGCAGGCTTACCACCTGGACCGGATGACTCAAGACGCAGCACGCCTGGGGATTTCAATTACCCGGGCAGAGTTGACAGCTGTATTTCACCAAGCCCTTCAGCGTTATGCTGAGTCCCATGCCGAAGATTCCCTGGTTTTGAAGCTGACTCTGACTCGGGGTGCCGGTGGCCGTGGGTATCGGCCTGCACCGGGGGTACAGCCAAATATTCTGGTGTCATACTCGTCATTACCACCTTTACCGGATTGTCGTGGTGTTAAAGTCGATTTCTCTCGAGTTCCCCTAACCATAAATCCTTTACTTGCGGGCATTAAGTCTCTGAATAGACTGGAGCAGGTCATGGCTGCTCTTGAACTGCAGGGTGATGTGTTTGAGGTGCTGATGGCGAATGCATCCGGGCATATTGTGGAAGGTACACGGACTAACCTTTTCGTGGAAACCTCCAATGGTTGGCTGACACCTGCAGCCGGCTCAGTGGCAGTAGCAGGGGTTATGCGAAGATATGTGTTGGAGCGCCTTCGGGCTGCGGGGGAGCCGGTGAAAGAAGGCCCGGTGTTACCGGAGGATTTGCTTGCTGAGGATTGTCTGGGGGTTTATCTCACAAATAGTGTGCTCGGTGTGGTTCCGGTTCGTAGTTTGGCTGGGCAGGATTTGCCTGTTACGGGTCGCCTTGCGACAATCTGTGGCTATACTCCAACAACGGAATAATGCGTGTGTTCAGAAAATTATTTGTTTTATTTTCTGCCTTGACGGTTCTGGCTGTGGCAGGTCTTGGGTTATGGTCTTGGCAGGGATTGAAATCGCTGCAGCATCCGGTGGCCCTTGATGAACCCGTTTTGTTCAGTGTCCAGCCTGGTACTTCATTCAATGGCCTGGCATACGAACTCGCTCAGGCAGGCTTGATATCTGATGCCCTCTGGTTGCGCCTGTATGGTCGCCTGTATCCGGAGCAGACACGCATCAAAGCCGGTGATTATGAGCTTACGCCGGGTATGACGCCTCTTAATATGGTTGAAATCATGGTGGCGGGCAAAGTTAAGTTATGGTCCGTGCAATTTATAGAAGGCTGGACCTTTTCTGAAATGCGGGCGGCACTGGCCAGGTCTGACCGGCTGAAAAAAATTACGACCGACTGGACAGATAAGCAGGTGATGGAGGCTGTAGGGGCCGCCGATCAGCATCCGGAAGGTTGGTTCTTTCCGGACACCTATATGTTCAGCAGCAACGAGACGGATCTGGATATTCTGAAGCGTGCGTATAGCCGTATGGTGAGCGTGCTTGATGAGGAGTGGGAAGGTCGTGCCAAAGGTTTGCCGTATAAAACGCCCTATGAAGTATTGATTATGGCCTCTATCGTAGAGCGCGAGACTGGTGTGCCTTATGAGCGTCGGCAGGTGGCTGGAGTGTTTGTGCGGCGCCTGCAGAAAGGGATGCGGTTGCAGACAGACCCGACGGTTATATACGGAATGGGCGATCAGTACGATGGCCGGATCCGAACCCGCGATCTGCGTGCCTACACCCCTTATAACACGTATCGTATCGATGGCTTGCCGCCAACACCTATAGCACTTCCGGGCAGGGACTCCGTGCATGCAGCGTTGCATCCCGATGATGGAGATGCTTTGTATTTCGTAGCGCGAGGTGACGGTAGTCACCAGTTTTCACGAACCCTGGCTGAGCATCAGAAGGCTGTGAGAGCGTTCCAGGTGAATCGAAAAGAAGGGTATCGTTCTTATCCTGTACCAGAAGCACAGACTGATAACGGCGGAGAAGAGTGATGGTTGCCAGAGGTCGCTTCATTACCTTTGAAGGCACTGAGGGTGTGGGTAAGTCTACACAGATGAATGTTGCTGCGGATACGCTCACATCGCTTGGTATAGACTTCATCGTGACTCGGGAGCCGGGCGGAACGCCTATGGCCGAGACTATTCGTGAAGTGTTGCTGGCGCCTCGCGAAGAGCCCGTGCATGAAATGACCGAATTGCTTTTGATGTTTGCTGCCCGGGCTCAGCATCTGCACACGAGAATTTTACCTGCGTTGGCAGCCGGGAAATGGGTGCTATGTGACCGTTTTACCGACGCCACTTTTGCCTATCAGGGGGGAGGCCGGGGTGTTGCCAAAGAGCGAATTGCAACTTTGGAAGCGCTGGTACAGGGTGATGTGCGGCCTGATCATGTGGTTCTGTTAGATGCGCCGGTTGAAATCGGTATGGCCCGGGCAAAAAATCGTGGTGACCTGGATCGTTTTGAGCAAGAAACCCTGGAGTTTTTTCAGCGCATTCGCAATAGCTACCTTGAGCGAGCTACGGCGGCTCCGGCTCAATACCATGTCGTAAATGCAGCGTTGCCGCTCGAACAGGTATCTGAAAGTGTTGCCGCTTTAATCGGAGCGCTTGCAGGACGGAAAGCCGCTAATGCTTAATGCAAAGATCGTAAAGCTCCCGGTTAATTCCGAGCAGCACCATCATGAACATCACCAGGTTGTCGTCGGTGTTCGCGGTGCTGCGGAATTGAGCGTGGACGGTGTGGGTTCGTTCCTGGACACCTGGAAGGCTTGCCTTGTACCTACAGAGTTCAGGCACGATTTTTGTGGTGATCAGCAAAATCATGTACTGGTCATTAATCTTGATCCCTTCAGCCCTGTTCTTGATTCACCTGCGCATCGTGATTACGAACGGATGGCGCGAATGTTTGAAAAGCCATGCACTATTCAGATGGATCACCGTTTGCAAGGGCTGGCTCAGTTTGCTGCTGGGGAGTTTGACCGCGCCCCGCAGAATGAACCATTACATCGACATCTGGCTGCAAGTATTCTCTACAGCATGGCCGATCGGATTGTCGACACAAATACTACGAAAACGAGCCGTCACACCGTCAGCCCTGATGCTGCCCGCCGTTATATTCTTAGCAATCTGCACCGAAAAATTACGGTGAAGGATCTTGCCGGAGAAGCCTGTTTGAGTGTCAGTCGGTTTCACGAGGTTTTCCGGGAAGTCACAGGTATCACTCCTCATCAGTTCCTGCTACAGACCCGCCTGGATCAGGCCGCCAGTTTGCTGGCTTCAAGCCAGCTTTCAGTTTCTGAAATCAGTTACCGAACTGGCTTCTCATCTCAAAGTGCTTTAACCAACGCCCTTCGGAAATATAAAGGTACGACGCCCTCCAGGCTGCAAATTGGCAAACATGTAGCCTGATTTCTCCTCGAATGTGCAGTAAAGGAGGATTCCGTAAAAAAATCGTAGGATTTTGTAAGCAGGGAGTGGGTAGTAATACTACCTTGTGTCGCTTATAGCACCGAATTGCTGATTTGTTATTGATTTCAGTCGCAAAAAGCTGAAGGTTAACTATATTGAGGGTGTGTCAGTGCGAGGAGAGCCTCGCTCCAATCAGGATGGAATTCGGGTAAACAATAATAACAGCGTGGTTTGCTGACATTTTGTCAGGTCTGCGCTCAGCGAGCGGATAAATTCCGACTCATTAAACCGGAGGAGCCTTATGGCTATTGGTGTTTGGATCAGTCTCTTTGCTTACTTCGCGCTCATGATTGCCATTGGCATTTATGCGATGCGAACGTCTACGTCATCGTCTGAAGACTATATGCTAGGTGGGCGATCACTCAGTCCCAAAGTGGCGGCCCTGTCTGCAGGTGCTTCTGATATGAGTGGATGGTTGCTTCTGGGGCTTCCGGGGGCGCTCTATGTGTCCGGGCTGGCTTCAGCCTGGATCGGTATTGGTTTGTTCGTAGGTGCGTTTTTTAACTGGGTGCTGGTCGCACCTCGCCTGCGTGAACAGACGGTGCATTATGGTAACGCGATTACCATTCCTTCCTTCCTCGCTAACCGTTTTCCGACGCAAGCACTGTCTTTGCGCACTGTGTCGGCGATTGTTATCGTTGTTTTCTTTGCGGTCTACACTGCGTCAGGCTTAGTCGCTGGCGGTAAACTGTTTGAAAGTGCTTTCGCTGGAATCTTCAATTTCGGTGGTTTGAGTGACTACGCAGTGGGTATTGTGATTACCCTGGGTGTCGTTCTGGCTTATACCGTTGTAGGCGGCTTCCTGGCGGTGAGCATGACTGACTTTGTGCAAGGCTGCATTATGATGCTGGCGCTGGTTATCATGCCGGCGGTTGTGCTCTTCGGAGAAGGTGGTGGTGGCTACGCTCAGGCGGCGCAGACCCTCAATGAAGTTGATCCTAAACTGTTGTCCTGGACAGATGGCCTGACCTTCATTGGCTGGTTGTCAGCTGTGACCTGGGGGCTGGGTTACTTTGGTCAGCCACACATTATTGTCCGTTTTATGGCGATTCGTTCCCTGAAAGACGTACCGACAGCACGGAATATCGGTATGGGCTGGATGGCAATCTCCCTGATTGGTGCGGTTTCTCTGGGTATCTTCGGTCGTGCTTACGCTGTACGTAACGGTATGGAGATCGCAGACCCGGAGACTATCTTTATCATCCTGTCGGATCTGTTGTTCCACCCGCTGATCACTGGCTTCCTGTATGCGGCGCTTCTGGCTGCGGTTATGAGTACTATCTCGAGTCAGCTTCTGGTGTCTTCGTCTTCTTTGACGGAAGATTTTTACCGTCTGTTCCTGCGTAAAGAAGCAACTGATCGTGAGTGCGTGAACGTAGGTCGTGCGTGTGTTGTGGCTGTTGGTCTGGTTGCAGCGGTTATTGCCTCTGATCCGAATTCTCAGGTTCTGGCTCTTGTCAGTAACGCATGGGCAGGCTTTGGTGCTGCGTTTGGTCCTTTGATCCTGCTTTCATTGATGTGGTCTCGCACCAACGGTGCAGGCGCTATTGCCGGAATGGTTGTGGGCGCAGCCACAGTAATGATCTGGATTTCTCTGGGGTGGAGCGGCAGCTTCATGGGTGGTCCTGGCGTTTACGAGATCATCCCGGGCTTCATTGCAGCCTTCATTGCTATTGTCGTAGTGAGCTTGGTTACAGCGGACTCCGGCGAGTATCAACACATCAACCGGTAATCCGTAATCAGTAACAATTGTATTGCGCTGAGAAATGAAAGGGCTCCTTTGGGGGCCCTTTTTTGTGGGGTTGGGTTGGGGCCTTCCGCAGTGGGGCCGAGTCGCTCAAACGGATTTATCTGACGGCCACAAAAAAACGCCAGCCCGAAGGCTGGCGTTTCATGGAGCTAAACCGAGAAGGTTAGTGCTTAAGCGACTGTCGCTTCAGCTGCCTTCTTGGTGTAGTTTTCCATCTGGTCAAAGTTGAGATACTTGTAGATCTCAGCAGACATGCTGTCCAGATCCTTCGCGTACTCCATGTATTCTTCCGGAGTCGGGAGCTTGCCAAGGATTGCTCCAACCGCCGCCAGTTCCGCAGAGGTCAGGTACACGTTGGCACCATCGCCCAAGCGGTTCGGGAAGTTACGGGTAGAGGTAGACAGCACGGTGGACTTCGCAGCCACACGTGCCTGGTTACCCATGCACAGAGAGCAGCCCGGCATTTCGGTACGAACACCGGCGGTTCCGTAGATGTTGAAGTAACCTTCTTCCATCAGTTGAGCCTGGTCCATCTTGGTTGGCGGCGCCATCCACAGGCGGGTCTTCAGCGGAGCCTTGTTCTGATCCAGCAGTTTACCGGCCGCGCGGAAGTGGCCAATGTTGGTCATGCAAGAACCGATAAAGACTTCGTCTACCTTGTCGCCAGCTACTTCTGACAGGAACTTGGCATCGTCTGGATCGTTCGGGCAGCAAACGATCGGCTCTTTGATGTCGGCCAGATCGATTTCTACAACGTGGGCGTATTCTGCGTCTTTGTCTGCGCGCATCAACTTGGGATTAGCAAGCCAGGCTTCCATTTGCTGAGCACGACGCTCTAGAGTACGTGGGTCGCCGTAACCTTCGGCAATCATCCAGCGCAGCATGGTGATGTTGGAGCGCAGGTACTCGGCTACAGAGTCTTCAGACAGGTTGATGGTGCAACCGGCAGCTGAACGCTCGGCAGATGCGTCAGATAGTTCGAACGCTTGCTCAACGGTCAGGTTCTCAAGGCCTTCGATTTCCAGGATACGACCAGAGAATTCGTTGATTTTGCCTTTCTTCTCAACGGTCAGCATGCCTTGCTTGATGCCGTACAGCGGGATTGCGTGTACCAGATCGCGCAGGGTAATGCCTGGTTGCATTTCGCCTTTGAAACGAACCAGAACAGACTCGGGCATATCCAGTGGCATAACACCGGTAGCCGCAGCAAACGCAACCAGACCAGAGCCCGCTGGGAATGAGATACCCATTGGGAAGCGGGTGTGGGAGTCGCCACCAGTACCAACAGTGTCTGGCAGCAGCATGCGGTTCAGCCAGGAGTGGATGATACCGTCGCCCGGGCGCAGGGATACACCGCCACGGTTGCGGATAAAGTCCGGCATGGTGTGCTGCATTTCAACGTCAACGGGCTTGGGGTAAGCCGCAGTGTGGCAGAATGACTGCATAACCAGGTCGGCCTGGAAGCCCAGACATGCCAGATCTTTCAGTTCGTCACGGGTCATAGGGCCAGTGGTGTCCTGAGAGCCAACGGTGGTCATGTGCGGCTCGCAGTATGTGCCCGGACGAACGCCCTGGCCTTCTTCCAGTCCGCAAGCTTTACCAACCATCTTCTGGGCCAGGGTGAAGCCTTTGTCGCCAGCCTCCGGATCTTCTGGCAGACGGAACAGATCCGTTGCGCCCATGCCCAGCGCATTACGCGCTTTGGCTGTCAGGCCGCGACCAATGATCAGAGGAATACGGCCGCCAGCCTGAACTTCGTCCAGAATAACGTCAGACTTGAACTTGAATTCGGAGATCACTTCGCCGGCTTCGTTCAGGATCTTGCCTTCGTATGGGCGGATTTCGATCACGTCACCCATGTTCATGTTGTCTACAGGTGCTTCGAATACCAGAGCGCCGGCATCTTCCATAGTGTTGAAGAAGATTGGGGCAACTTTATTACCGATACATACACCGCCAGCGCGTTTGTTCGGTACACCTGGGATGTCGTCGCCGAAGAACCACAGGACAGAGTTGGTGGCAGATTTACGGGAAGAGCCGGTACCTACAACGTCACCTACAAATGCAACGGGCAGGCCTTTGGATTTGATTTCTTCGATCTGGCTCATCGGACCAGTTACACCGGGTTCTTCCGGTTTCAGGCCATCGCGTTCCATTTTATAGGCGGCGCGGGCGTGAAGTGGAATATCCGGACGGGACCATGCATCTGGTGCCGGGGACAGGTCGTCAGTGTTGGTTTCGCCAGTGACCTTGAAAACAACCATTTTGGTGCTTTCAGGAACTTTGTCTTTCTTGGTGAACCACTCGGCATTAGCCCAGGACTCAACAACAGACTTGGCGACAGCGTTGCCGGCGTCCATCTTTTCTTTAACGTCGTTGAACGCGTCAAACATCAGCAGAGTGTGTTTTAGTTCTTCACCGGCCAGTTCGGCCAGTTCCGGGTTGTCCAGCAGATCAACCAGGGTAGCGATGTTATAGCCGCCTTGCATCATGCCCAACAGCTGTATGGCTTTCTTGCTGTCGATCAGCGGGGAAGAGGCTTCACCTTTAACAATGGCAGTCAGGAACGCAGCTTTAACATAAGCGGCTTCGTCTACTCCTGGTGGTACACGGTTTTCCAGCAAGTCAACCAGAGTGGCTTCTTCACCGGCAGGTGGGTTTTTCAGCAGTTCGATCAGACCGGCGGTCTGGTCAGCCGTCAGAGCTTTAGGGGGGATACCCAGAGCTGCACGTTCAGCAACGTGTTCACGATAGGCTTCTAACACGATATAGACCCTCATCAGTTGGAATGTTCCTCGCCGTTGGCACGTTGCCTGGCGGGAGTTTTTTGGCGAAAAGGCCGCAGGAGCCTCTGAATAACGCCTAAATTCGCTGATGAAGCGTTCAGGTTTTATTCAGAGACACCTTGATCCGGCGCTGTATTCTATAGGAAAGCCCTTATAAAGTTAAGTTGGACAGAGGTCGGAGGTGCGTGTTACCTGCGGTATACTTCGTGGCTTTTAGAACCTGACCAGATTCGGCGATATGAACGACGTCCTCAAAGAAATATACAATTTTTTACCTTGCCCAACTCCGGAGCAATGGATTGAAAACGCATTGGTTAATCAGGATTTACTGCTGATTGATCATGCTCATTGCGAAAAAAAGGCGGCCTCGACGGCACTGAGCCTGATGTACCGGTATGTGGATAACACGGAACTGTTAAACAAAATGTCCCGGTTGGCCAGAGAGGAATTGCGGCACTTTGAGCAAGTGTTGGCAATTATGACCAAGCGGGGTGTGGCCTATACCCACCTGACGCCAGCACGTTACGCAGCCGGTATGCGGAAACCTGTGCGCAAGGATGACCCGGGGAGGTTGGTGGATGTTTTGATTGTAGGTGCCATTATTGAGGCCCGTTCCTGCGAACGTTTTGCTGCACTGGCTCCTTATCTGGATGAGAATCTGGCCGAATTCTATAATGGGTTGTTGAAGTCTGAGGCCCGGCACTATCAGGATTACCTGAGGCTTGCTGAGCAAGCGAATGGTGGTTCGGCAGATGAGCGTGTGGCGGAGTTTCTGGCGATTGAACAAAAGCTGATTGAGGAACCGGATACGGAATTCCGCTTTCATAGTGGCCCTGTTTCCCAAGCTGTAACCTGGTGAGCCGGCGTCATTAAAGTTGCCGGCACAGTTCAATCCATCGGGCAATGCCTGCGCTACGGTACTTTTGTTTGTGCAAAATAAAGTAAAAGTGCCGTTTGAAGGACCGGTGTTCTGGTACTTTTAATGGTATCAGGCTTCCACGTTTGAACGCATCGATCAGAACCACTTTGGACAGGCAGCCAATGCCAAGATCAGCTTCTACCGCTCGTTTGATCGCTTCAGTGTGTTCCAGCTCCAGTAGAACGTTCAGGTCGGGCAGCATGCCTTGCATGCCTCGCTCAAAGCTCTGGCGGGTGCCAGAACCTTGCTCGCGCATAATCCATACAGCCTGACGCAAGTCGTCATCGGTTAACGATGACTTTTGGGCCAGTGGGTGCGTGGGGGAGCAGAAGGCTACCAGCTCATCTTCACGCCAGGGGATGACTTCCAGTTCCGAGGCCTGTAATTCACCTTCAATTAATCCGATGTCCAGCTCGAAATCCTGTACCCGTCGGGCAACGGTGCTCGTGTTGGCGACTTCAAGAGATACCTTCGGCCGGGTAGGGGTGTTCATGTACTGAGCCATGACTCCGACTGCGAGATAGTTGCCGATAGTGAGCGTTGCGCCGACTTTCAGTGCACCAACTTCGGAATGCTTGCTGAAGGCCTGTTCCAGTTCGGTTGCCTGCGCCAGAAGTGCCTCAGCTTTGGGCCGGTAAAGTCGACCGAGTTCGTTGAGTTGCAAGCGCTTTCCGACCCGGTCAAATAACTGAATGTCAAACTGGCTTTCGAGTTCTTTGAGGGCGCTGCTGGCAGCAGACTGGGACATCGAAAGAGACTCCGCTGCCCGGGTAATATTCTGGAAATGGGCGGCGGCCAGGAAGACTTCAAGTTGGCGAAAACTGTATTTCATAGTTGACCTGACGGAAGGAGTTTGTTTATCTAAAAAATCGAATAGCTTTATGAGAACATCCCATTTTGTCGATTTCAAGAAAAAGATTACACTGGGCGTAACTTGAATTTTGACCGATTGTGATCTTGTGAGGGCTCCCATGAGCAACCTGATGAAAGAAACGGTGACCAGTGTGCATCACTGGAACGATACCTTGTTCAGTTTTAAGACAAGTCGGGACCCTGGCTTTCGTTTTAAAAACGGGCACTTTGTCATGATTGGCCTGGAAACTGATGGCAAACCCCTGATGCGGGCATACAGTATCGCCAGTGCTAACTATGAAGAAGAGCTAGAGTTCTTTTCCATTAAGGTGCCCGACGGTCCGCTTACCTCGCGTTTGCAGCAGATCAGTGTTGGTGACGAGATCCTTGTCAGCCGCAAGCCAACCGGCACTCTGGTGCTGGACAATCTGTTGCCGGGCCGGAACCTGTGGTTGATCAGCACCGGTACTGGATTAGCGCCATTCATGAGCATCATTAAAGACCCTGAGGTATATGAAGCCTATGATCGGGTCATTCTGACTCACGGCGTCCGCTATGTTTCGGAGTTGGCTTACCAGGGCGAAATTGAAGGGTTACCGGAAAACGAATTTTTTGGCGAAATGGTTCAGGGTAAGTTGCTGTATTACCCCACGGTTACCCGGGAGCCGTTCCGTAATCAGGGTCGCCTGACGGATGCCATGGAAAGTGGAAAGATTACCGGTGATCTTGGTTTGCCAGAATTTGATATTGAGCAGGATCGCTTCATGATTTGCGGAAGCCCAAGCATGCTTAAAGACACCTGTGCGATTCTGGACGCCAAAGGCTTTAAAGAAGCCCGCGGTGGAGACCTTGGCCATTATGTTATTGAGCGTGCTTTTGTAGAGCAGTAAATACGTCTGCTCTGTCTTTTCCGGAAAACCCCCTGAGCTGCTGCTTTTGGGGGTTTCTTTTGTAATGATAACCTGCGCTGTGCAATGTGGTTGGGGTACCATCAGTTCGGGCTTTATAGAACTGAGCTTTCGCTTTTTGGAGGAATGCAAGGGTGAAACATAAGCACCTTATACTGCTGATATGCGCAGCGTTTATATTGCTGGGGTGTGATCCCCGCGCTGAGCAGGAAGTGCGTGTAGCGGCAGCTGTGCCGGATAAAGCGCAAGAGCGTCAGCCTGCGGCAGATATTTCACTGGCTTTGACGCCGGCTCAGCTGGATTGGGTCGGGCAGAGTATTTTTCAGAATGAATGTGCTGGCAAGCTGGATTGTCTGGTGCACTGGAATGAGGGGGAAGCCTTTCCTTCACTGGGTATTGGTCATTTCATCTGGTATCCGAAAGAGGTTGATGGGCCGTTTACTGAAAGTTTCCCCAACCTGGTTCAGTACATGGTTCAGCGCCAGGCTCCGGTTCCCGATTGGTTACGCAGTCTTGAGCCATTCGATGCACCCTGGCCGGATAGAGAAGCCTTCTTACAATCCGAAAATTCTGCGGAAGTTGCTGAGTTGCGGGAGTTTTTGGCAGGAACTCAGGGGTTGCAGGCGGAGTATATTTTTCGCAGAGCCGACGAGTCTTTAAAGAACGTGATTGCTGCTGCTCCTGAACCCAGACGCGATGAGCTGGAAGGCTATCTTGGTCGGCTCAGTGAAACGCCGGGCGGTGTTTACGCCTTGATGGATTACGTCAACTTCAAGGGTGAAGGGCTGGTGCCGTCGGAACGGTATCAAGGGCAGGGCTGGGGATTGCTTCAGGTGTTGCTTGAGATAGTCGTTGAGCCGGGCAAGTCTGTACTTGATAGCTTCAGAGAAGCCGCAGGCCGGGTGCTTACCCGGCGTGCGGAGAATGCTGAGAAGGCGATTGAACGTGAGCGCTGGTTGCCTGGTTGGCTTAAGCGCCTGGACAGTTACAGGGAGCCTTCGCAAAACAGCCCGCTATAGCGGGGCTTTTTTAAGCTCGGGTTGTTGTCCCGGGCTTGCCTCTATCCACCAAATGTTTTTGTCCCAGTCGCCCAGTACCATGCGGCGAGCATTTTGACCATTGGCTTGCAGCTCGTGAATGTCCGGACGGTGAGTGTGGCCGTGGATCATCAGTTGAACACCGTAGTGTTCAAGCGTTTTCACCACTTCCTCTGGAGTCACATCCATGATGGATTCGGCTTTGCCCTGATTTTTGGCCGCAGAGAGTTCGCGTAATTGGCGAGCCATCTTTTGTCGGTCTTCGAGCGGGCGTGCCAGCATCATTTTCTGCATCTGCGGGTTGCGCATATTGGCTCGAAACTTCTGATACTCAACATCTGCCGTGCACAGGCTGTCGCCGTGCATCAGCAGGGTTGGTGTGCCGTTCAGGTCGATGAGAGCCGGGTCATCAAGCAGGGTGGCGCCTGCCCGGACGCAGTAGTCTTCACCAATCAGAAAGTCGCGATTGCCATGCATCAGGAAAATCTCGGTGCCGCTTTCGCTTAGGGTTTTTAGTGCTTTGGCTACCTGGTCCTGAAGGGGCGTGTGCTCGTCGTCACCAATCCAGGCTTCAAAAAAATCGCCGAGAATGTATAACTGCCGGGCCCCCACGGCGTTTTTGTTCAGGAACGATAAGAACGCGCCCGTAATGTCGGGGCGCGATTCTTCCAAGTGCAGGTCGGAGATAAACAGCGTGGTCACGCGGCCTCCACAACCTCAGCTTTAACGATAACAATATCTTCGGCCGGCACGTCCTGGTGGCCTGCACGCATGGTAGTACGGGTTGCGCGAATCTTGTTAACGGTTTCCATGCTGTCATCCGTCACTTTGCCGAACACGCAGTAACCCCAGCCTTCAGCGTTTTTTGCGGTATGATCCAGAAAGCCATTATTTTCAACGTTGATAAAAAATTGTGCTGTTGCAGAATGTGGGTCCATCGTGCGGGCCATGGCGACAGTGCCGACCATGTTGCTCAGGCCATTGTCAGCTTCGTTCTGGATCGGGTCGCGGGTTTTTCGGGGCTGCATGCCAGGTTCAAAACCGCCACCCTGAACCATAAAATTGCTGATGACGCGGTGAAAGATCAGGCCGTCGTAGAATCCATCGCGAACATACTGTTCGAAGTTTTTGGCGGTTTCAGGAGCGTTTTCGTAGTCGAGTTCCAGTTTGATATCGCCAAGATTGGTTTGCAGCAGAATCATCAGGGTTTCCTGTAAATTGGAGGATAAGTGTTCAAAGTGGGCATTGTACTCAAGAGTTTCTTCCTATGCATGAGACCCGCAAGGATTTGTGAGTATAATACGCGGTTTAACGGAGCCTCTGAATAGCTCCCACAATTCATTCCCTGTTGACCGAGATTGTATGAGCGCCGAGTCGAAGAAAGCCCACAACTTTATTCAGAGCCTGATCGAAGATGCCATCGCCAAGGGCGAGCACAGCGGTAAGGTGATTACCCGTTTTCCGCCAGAGCCTAATGGGTATTTGCACGTTGGTCATGCCAAATCCATTTGTCTGAATTTCGGGATAGCCGAAACGTTTGGTGGCGAGTGCAACCTCCGGTTCGATGACACCAACCCGGAGAAAGAAAGCCAGGAATACATCGATGCTATTAAAAGCGATGTTGAGTGGCTGGGGTATAAATGGGCTGGTGACGTTCATTACGCTTCCGATTACTTTGACCAAATCTACGCTTTTGCTGAAGAGCTGATTATAAAAGGCAAAGCGTATATCTGCGCCCTGACAGCCGACGAAATGGCTGAGTATCGCGGGTCCCTTAAGGAGCCGGGCAGAAATAGCCCATATCGCGACCGGCCGGCAGAAGAAAGCCTGCAGTTGTTCCGGGATATGCGCGATGGCAAGTACCAGAACGGCGAGCTGGTGTTACGGGCAAAAATTGATATGGCCTCTCCGAACATTAACTTACGTGATCCGATCCTGTATCGGATTCGCTATGCCGACCACCATCAGACGGGAGACAAGTGGTGCATCTACCCAATGTACGACTTCACGCATCCGATTTCTGATGCGCTGGAAGGCGTGACTGAGTCTCTGTGTACGCTTGAATTTGAAGATCATCGCCCATTGTACGATTGGGTGCTGGATAACATCACCATTCCTTGTCATCCCCGCCAGATTGAGTTCGCCCGGCTTAACCTGAATTACACGATTACCAGTAAGCGCAAGCTCAAGCGCTTGGTGGATGAGAATGTTGTTGATGGCTGGAATGACCCACGTATGCCAACCATATCCGGCATGCGTCGTCGTGGTTACACCCCGGAATCTATTCGTGCCTTCTGTGACATGATTGGTGTCAACAAAGCTGGTGGAACGGTTGACGTGGGTATGCTTGAGTATGCGATCCGGGAAGATCTGAACAATCGTGCGCCCCGCGCCATGTGTGTGATGCGTCCGATTAAGGTGACGCTGACCAATTACCCGGAAGGTCAGACTGAAACCCTGACGTTACCGGTGCATCCGCAGAACCCTGACATGGGACAGCGGGAAGTTACCTGGAGCCAAACGCTCTATATCGATCGCGAAGACTTTGCTTTTGAGCCGCCGCGTAAGTGGAAGCGCCTGGCTCCAGATCAGGCGGTTCGCCTTCGGGGCGGTTATGTGATGACCTGCAAAGAAGTTGTTTACGATAACAGTGGCGAGATAGTTGAGCTGAAGTGTGAATACGACCCGAACACATTAGGCGTTAACCCGGAGGGCTACAAGCCGAACGGTGTCATTCACTGGGTTTCGGCCGCTGATAGCGTGGAAGTCGACATCAATCAGTACGATCGCCTGTTCAATCATGAATCTCCGGACAGCGATAAAGACGGCGATATGATGGATCACCTGAACCCTGAGTCTCTGGTTGTTTTAAAGGGGGCACGGGCTGAGAAAGGGTTAGCTCAGCCTCGTACGGATCTGCCGTACCAGTTCGAGCGTGAAGGCTATTTCTTCTGTGATCAGGAGCTGACTGCCAGTGCTGGTAAGCCTGTATTCAACCGCACCGTGACCCTGAGGGATTCCTGGGGTAAAGGGGGTAAGTAATGCGTATCTATAATACGCTGACACAGAAGAAAGAAGAGTTTCAGCCGATCGATCCGGGCAAGGTGCGTATGTACGTGTGCGGTATGACGGTATACGACTACTGTCACCTCGGGCACGGTCGGGTGTTGGTGGCTTTTGATGTCATCAGCCGGTATCTGCGCCACCGAGGTTATGATGTGCATTACGTGCGTAACGTTACCGATATCGACGATAAGATTTTGCGCCGTGCCGAAGAAAACGGGGAAGTGTATACCGATCTGACTGAGCGCATGATTGATGCGATGCATGAAGACGAAGCACGTCTGGGTGTTCAGTCTCCGAACGAAGAACCACGGGCAACAGCGTTCATCGGTGAGATTGTCACGATGGTTGAGACTCTCATCTCTGGTGGCCACGCTTATGCGGCGGACAACGGCGACGTGTATTTCGCGGTGGATTCCTTTCCGGATTACGGCAAGCTCAGCAAAAAGAAACTCGAAGACTTGGTGGCAGGTGCGCGAGTGGGTGTGCAGGAGGCCAAGCGCAGTCCGGCCGATTTTGCGCTTTGGAAGGCCGCCAAACCTGGAGAGGTGAGCTGGCCATCGCCCTGGGGAGAAGGCCGTCCTGGGTGGCACATAGAGTGTTCGGCCATGTCCACCAAGTGTCTGGGGGATACCTTTGATATTCACGGTGGTGGCCCGGACTTGTTGTTTCCGCACCATGAGAACGAAATTGCCCAGTCTGAATGCGCGACCGGTCATAAGTTTGTGAATACCTGGATGCATGCCGGTGCTATTCGGGTAAACAAAGAGAAGATGTCTAAATCCCTGGGCAACTTTTTTACGATTCGCGAAATTCTCGAAACCTACCCGGCAGAAGTGGTGCGTTACTTTCTGGTATCCAGTCATTACCGTAGCCAGGTGGATTATTCGGCTGACAGTCTGGCCGAAGCCAGTCGCACCTTGACCAAGCTCTATCATGCATTGCGCGGCATTACGGTAGCATCGAGTGCCGATGTTCCGGAAACCGAGCATGATCGTCGGTTTGCCGAAGTGATGGATGATGACTTCAATACGGCAGGTGCCATTGCGGTACTGCATGCGGTGGCCAATGATATCAATCATTACCGTCGTGAAGGTAATGACGAAGAAGCTGCAAAAAGTGCGGCGGTGCTGGTACGTCTGGGTGATGTGCTTGGGCTGTTGCAGCAAGATCCGGAAGCCTTCTTCCAGTCGGATACCGGCAGCGAATTGTGCGCGGAAGATATTGAAGCGATGATTCAGGCCCGTGCTGACGCTCGTAAAGCCCGGGATTTTGCGGAAAGTGACCGAATTCGGGATGAGTTGCTTGAGAAAGGCATCATTCTGGACGATGGCCGGGAAGGAACTACCTGGCGCCGCGCCTGACGCCAGGCATTTCGACATAAGCCGTATTGTAATTTACGGGAATGACCTTGTAGGGAATTTCACGTACAATACGGCGCTCAAATATTCACGCCCCCGCGTTTCGTGCGCGATCAAGGGGGAGTCGGGAAACATAACCCATTGAGGCAGGTAACGATGACAGAACGCGTTCAAGTTGGCGGCATTCAGGTCGCAAAGAATTTGTATGATTTCGTGAACAACGAAGCCATTCCGGGTACCGGTGTTGACGCAGAAAAATTCTGGGCTGAGTTTGACAAGATTGTGAACGAACTGGCTCCGCGTAACCGTGAATTGCTCGCCAAGCGTGATGCCATTCAGGAAAAACTGGATGCCTGGAATCGTGACCATAAAGGCCAGAAGCTGGATATGGCTGAGTACAAGTCATTCCTGAAAGAGCTTGGTTACCTGGTTGATGAGCCTGAAGATTTTAAAATCTCTACATCCAATGTTGATCCTGAGATTGCCACCATGGCCGGCCCTCAGCTGGTTGTGCCTGTGATGAACGCCCGCTTTGCCCTGAATGCGGCTAATGCTCGCTGGGGTAGTCTTTATGATGCGCTTTACGGCACCGACGCACTGTCTGAAGAGAATGGTGCTGAGAAGGGGCGTGGTTATAACCCGGTACGCGGTGCCAAGGTTATTGAATGGGCTCGCAACCTGCTGGACAGCTCTGCTCCTCTGGCTGCTGGCAGTCATAAAGATGCCGCCAGGTATTACGTTGATGGCGGTAAACTGGCCGTTAAACTGCAGAACGGTGAAGTGACTGGCCTGAAAGATGAGTCGGGGTTTGTTGGCTACACGGGGGCGGCAGATGAGCCCACCGGCCTGCTGTTGGTCAAGAATGGCATGCACTTTGAAATTCAGATCGATGCGACTCATCCGATCGGAAAAGATGATGGTGCTCACGTAAAAGATGTTTTGATGGAGTCGGCACTGACGACCATCATGGACTGCGAAGACTCTGTTGCTGCGGTAGACGCGGAAGATAAAGTGCTGGCCTACAAAAACTGGCTGGGCCTGATGAAGTGCGATCTGGAAGAGTCTTTCGAGAAGGGCGGCAAGCAAATGACCCGCCGCATGAATCCTGACCGTAACTACACCGCTGCTGACGGTAGTGACCTGACGCTGAAAGGTCGCAGCCTGATGTTTGTTCGTAACGTTGGTCACCTCATGACTAACCCGGCCATTTTGCTGAGCGATGGTAGTGAAGTTCCGGAAGGGCTGATGGATGGTCTGGTGACTTCTTTGATCGCTATCCATGATCTGAAGTCTAACGGCAAGTTCCAGAACAGCACCAAAGGTTCTGTGTATATTGTTAAGCCGAAGATGCACGGTCCTGAAGAGGTTGCATTCACCAATGAATTCTTCGGTCGTGTAGAGGATGCTCTGGGTTTGCCTCGCTTTACTCTGAAAGTAGGGATCATGGATGAAGAGCGCCGCACCACCGTTAACCTGAAAGCCTGTATTTACGCCGCCAAGGATCGTGCGGTATTCATTAATACTGGCTTCCTGGATCGCACCGGTGACGAAATGCATACGTCCATGGAGCTGGGTCCGTTCATTCGCAAAGGTCAGATGAAGCAGGCTGCCTGGATTAATGCCTACGAGCAGTGGAATGTTGATATTGGTTTGGAAACCGGTTTCTCCGGCGTAGCTCAGATTGGTAAGGGTATGTGGGCGATGCCAGACCTGATGGCTGATATGCTGGAACAGAAGATTGGTCATCCGAAATCTGGTGCCAACACAGCCTGGGTTCCGTCTCCGACTGCAGCTACTTTGCACGCCACACACTACCACCAGGTAAATGTGTTTGACGTCCAGAAACAGCTGGCTAGCCGTCAGCGCGCAGCCCTGGACGATATTCTGACTGTACCTGTTATGGACGATCCTTCTTCACTGACTGCTGAAGATATCCAGCAGGAGCTGGACAACAATGCTCAGGGTATTCTTGGCTACGTTGTACGTTGGATCGACAGTGGCGTGGGTTGCTCTAAAGTGCCTGATATCAACGACATTGGTCTGATGGAAGACCGCGCGACGCTGCGTATCTCCTCTCAGCTTCTGACTAACTGGCTGTACCATGGAATCTGCACTGAAGAGCAGATTCTGGAAACCATGAAGCGTATGGCAGCTGTAGTTGATCGTCAGAATGCTAATGACCCATCTTACCGTAATATGGCTCCTGGCTTTGACGGTATTGCGTTCCAGGCCGCTATGGATCTGGTGCTGAAGGGGCGTGAGCAGCCGAACGGCTACACTGAGCCACTACTGCATGCGTACCGTCTGAAGGCGAAAGCAAGTCAGAAGTAAGGGCTTCGGAAATGAAAAAAAACCCCGCCTAAGCGGGGTTTTTTTGTGGCTGCGGATGAGGCTGTCTAAAGGGGTAGACTTGTGGCGGGTTTGCTTTTGCCATGTCTTGCTTTAGTCGTTGTGTAGCTCGTTCGCCGCATAAAGGGTGTTCTCCAGCAGTTTGGCAATCGTCATAGGGCCGACGCCACCGGGAACAGGGGTAATGTAAGCTGCACGTTCTGAAGCTGTTTGAAAATCTACATCCCCGCAGAGTGAGCCGTTTTCCATTCTGTTAATGCCCACATCAATGACGGTTGCGCCAGGTTTTACCCACTCACCTTTAATAATGCCGGGTTTGCCTACAGCGGCAATGAGAATATCGGCCTCGCCAACAAACTTCTCCAGGTTGTCAGTGAAACGGTGGCACACGGTGGTGGTGGCGCCCTTTAGAAGGAGTTCCATGCTCATGGGGCGCCCAACGATGTTAGAGGCGCCTACAATCACTGCGTGCTGTCCTTTGTATGGGGTGCCGATAGAGTCAAGCAGGGTGATTACGCCGGCGGGCGTGCAGGGGCGCAGAGTCGGCTTGCGCTGCATCAGGCGGCCAATGTTGAAGGGGTGAAACCCGTCCACATCTTTATCTGGCCGAATCTTTACCAGGATCGGGTCAGCGTCCAGGTGTGCGGGTAGGGGAAGCTGAACCAGGATACCGTCTATTGCCGGGTTTTCGTTCAGTTCGTCTACCAGGGTCTCAAGAGCTGCTTGTGAGGTGTCCTCAGGCAGATCATAGGATAGCGAAAGAATGCCGGCTTGTTCGCAGGCTTTACGTTTGTTGCCGACATAAACCTGAGAGGCTGGATCGCTGCCGACCAGAATTACAGCGAGACCTGGTGCCCGAAGTCC
Source organism: Marinobacter sp. (assembly GCF_041595835.1). Taxonomy (GTDB): domain Bacteria; phylum Pseudomonadota; class Gammaproteobacteria; order Pseudomonadales; family Oleiphilaceae; genus Marinobacter. The sequence goes on from NZ_JBFHJO010000005.1 coordinate 46,394, forward strand.
ATTCTGTTTTCTGGCTTCAACGCCGGCAGCAACCTGCTGTCGAACCTGGGCGGCGATTTCTTTTCCGTTAATCAGTTTGGCGCTCATGTTACCGTCTTGTAGGTTGGGCATGAATAAAGGTGAGATAAGTGCGGTGCATTGTCTCATGGTTCGGCAATAACGCCAATGTGGTGGGCTGCCTAAGAAGACTGTGAGCACCTGCCCGATCGGGGGCAAAAAAAAGAGGGTTTTAAAGATATCTAAATGATTTTTAAATTCTATGTTGACGGATGGGAAAGTCGTCGGTAAGATGCGCACCAACTTTGCTGAAGCACTTGTTGTTCGGTTAATCGGGGTATAGCGCAGTCTGGTAGCGCGCCTGCTTTGGGAGCAGGATGTCGGGAGTTCGAATCTCTCTACCCCGACCATTTTCTGAATATTCAGGTGGGCGAACGGTCAAGCGCCCGTAGCTCAGCTGGATAGAGCATCCGCCTTCTAAGCGGATGGTCGCAGGTTCGAGTCCTGCCGGGCGCGCCATTATTTGGTTCGGTCTGTACCGGGCTCGCCAAACCAGCAAAGTTAAATTAAGCAGAAAAGATTGAGTGCCTGAGGGCACTTTTTTATGTGGTGGACGTAGCTCAGTTGGTAGAGCTCAGGATTGTGACTCCTGCGGTCGAGGGTTCGAACCCCTTCGTCCACCCCAGTTTTATCTTAGCCAGTTTGTCCGTAGCTTTTGAGTGTCGACTCAAGGCATGTCGGGTACGCGAGAGTGGCGGAATTGGTAGACGCACTGGATTTAGGTTCCAGCGGGGCAACCTGTGAGAGTTCGAGTCTCTCCTCTCGCACCATCCTTTCTTTTTTTCTGAATTTTCCCCATATTTTTTCTAAATCCAGTTGTTGCATGACGCCCAAACTGTTATTCAGGTTTGTCGGGTGATTCTCTCGGCAGGGTAAACCGTGATAAACTACCGGCTTTTAATTTTGCATCCCATGAGAGCGGTTTGCTCTGTTTGGGATTTTGTTTTAATTTTCATTCACATACAGAATCTGTAATTTGAGGATCTTCCATGCAAGTGTCTGTTGAAACGACCTCTAACATCGAACGTCGCATGACGATTGGTGTGCCCGCCCAGGAAATTGATCAGGCGGTTCAGAAACGTCTACAGGAAACTGCTCGTACTGTTCGTCTGAACGGTTTCCGTCCAGGCAAGGTGCCCATGAGCGTGGTTAAACGTCGTTTCGGTGACAGCGTCCGTCAGGAAATTGTTGGCGAGGTTATGCGCGACAACTACATCAAGGCGCTGCAGGAGCAGGATATCAATCCAGCAGGCTGGCCGACGTTCGAGCCGAAGACTATGGAAGAGGGTAAAGACCTCGAGTTTGTGGCTGTGTTTGAAGTGCTGCCGGAAATCGAGCTGGGTGACTTGAGCAAGGTTAAGGTTGAGAAGCCTGTAGCTGAAGTGACCGAAAAAGATATCGACACCATGATCGATAACCTGCGTCGTCAGCAGGCTCCGATGAAAGAAGTTAAGCGCAAGTCCAAAAATAAGGACGTTGTAACGATCGATTTCAAAGGCTTTATTGACGGAGAAGAGTTTGAAGGCGGTTCCGCTGAAGGACATCGTCTCACACTGGGTTCCGGTCAGATGATACCTGGTTTCGAAAAAGCCATTGTGGGTGGTAAAACAGGTGAAGAACTCGAGATTGATGTGACGTTCCCTGAGGATTACCACAACGAAGATCTGGCTGGTAAGCCTGCCAAGTTCGAAATCAAGATCCATAAGGTAGAAGAAGCTCAGTTGCCGGAGTTGGATGCTGAATTCTTCAAGAAATTCGGTATCGAAGCAGAAGATGAAGCCGGCTTCCGTGAAGAAGTTAAGAAAAACATGGAGCGTGAGCTAAAGCAGGCTGTTGCCAACAAGGTCAAGAACGACGTTGTTGAAGGGCTGCTGGAAACTACAGAGCTGGACGTACCGTCCTCTTTGGTTGATCAGGAAATCGATCGTCTGCGCCAAGAAGCCGTGCAGCGTTTTGGTGGTCAGGTAGACTTCAAGCAACTGCCGAAGGAAATCTTCGAAGAGCAAGCCCGGCGCCGCGTGAAGACGGGCCTGCTGTTCCAGGAAGTGGTTAAAAAGAATGAGCTGAAGGCCGATCCTTCCAAAGTAGATGAGAAGATTCAGGAAATCGCTTCTACTTACGAGCAGCCGGAAGAGGTTGTTGCTCACTTCAACAGTAATCAGGACCAGAAGAGCCAGGTTGAATCTGTAGTTCTGGAAGAGGCTGTTGTTGAATTTGTGCTTGGTCAGACCAAGCCGAAAGAAAAGAAAATGAAGTATGAGGAAGCAGTCAAGGCGGGTCAGGCCCAGCGTTGATGGCTCGGGCCTGGCCCGTAGCCGCTTTCTGGAAACAGCCGGCGTGTCCGGCTGTTTCCATCTGGGCTCACTGCTGGCAGAGTATAGGGGTATCCTGGTTTTAATTTCCGGATATCCTGCTGCAGGAGTCCATGCCCAATGTCTTTAAGGAGTTCAGGCACACATGACGCAAAAACCGTTTGATGGCCCAACAATGATAACCAGCGCTGGTCTGGTGCCGATGGTAATTGAACAGACGGCACGTGGAGAGCGGTCATTCGACATTTATTCGCGCCTTCTCAAAGAACGTGTGATTTTTTTGGTAGGTCAGGTCGAAGATCATATGGCCAATCTGGTCGTTGCTCAGCTGTTGTTCCTGGAGTCCGAAAACCCGGATAAGGATATTCACCTGTACATTAATAGTCCGGGTGGTTCTGTTACTGCGGGTATGTCTATTTACGACACTATGCAGTTTGTTAAACCCGACGTGGCTACACTGTGTATTGGTCAGGCAGCCAGCATGGGGGCTTTTCTGCTCGCCGGTGGTGCAGAGGGCAAGCGTGCATGCCTGCCGAATTCTCGTGTCATGATTCACCAACCACTGGGTGGCTATCAGGGGCAGGCTTCGGATATTGAAATTCACACCCGTGAAATTCTGAAAATCCGTCATACCCTGAATTCAATACTGGCTAAACATACTGGCCAGGATCTTGAAACCATTGCCCGGGATACTGACCGGGACAATTTCATGGATCCATTCCAGGCTAAAGAGTACGGGCTGATCGACACAGTACTTGATAAGCGCGTACCGAATAACTAATACTGAAAGTCATCGCATCATCCCTGGCCGGCGCATTCATTTGTAACGCCGGCCAACGAAGAACAGAGGTATTTCAATGGCAGATGAAAGAAACGGCAGAGGCGACGATAACGGCAAGTTGCTGTACTGCTCGTTTTGCGGAAAGAGCCAGCATGAAGTCCGTAAGCTCATTGCAGGGCCCTCGGTTTTCATCTGCGACGAGTGTGTTGATCTGTGTAATGACATTATTCGGGAAGAGATTCAGGAAAATGCTCAGGAAGATACGGGTGATCGTCTTCCGGTACCGGCAGAAATTCGTGACACTCTGAATGAGTATGTTATTGGGCAGGATCGCGCCAAAGTTGTGCTGGCCGTTGCCGTCTATAATCATTACAAGCGCTTGCGCTATGGTGAAGGCAAGAGCGATGTGGAGTTGGGCAAAAGTAATATTTTGCTGATTGGCCCCACGGGTAGCGGTAAAACCCTGCTGGCAGAAACTCTGGCTCGAATGCTGAACGTGCCGTTCACGATTGCAGACGCAACCACTCTGACTGAAGCTGGCTATGTGGGTGAAGATGTTGAAAATATCATCCAGAAGCTGCTGCAAAAGTGTGATTACGACGTTGAGAAAGCGCAGCGCGGTATCGTTTATATAGATGAGATCGATAAGATTTCCCGTAAGTCTGACAATCCTTCTATCACCCGGGATGTCTCCGGTGAAGGTGTTCAGCAAGCACTGCTGAAATTGATCGAGGGTACTGTGGCGTCTGTGCCTCCACAGGGTGGTCGCAAGCACCCCCAGCAGGAATTTCTGCAAGTTGATACTGGCAACATTCTGTTTATCTGTGGTGGCGCGTTTGCTGGTTTGGAAAAAGTTATTCAGGAACGTTCAGAGCGTAGCTCTATTGGTTTCTCTGCTACCGTAAAAAGCCAGGATGATAGCAAGAGTGCTGGCGATATCATCCAAGACGTAGAAACTGAAGATCTGGTCAAGTTTGGTTTGATTCCGGAGTTTGTTGGTCGTCTGCCGGTTGTGGCAACGCTGACAGAGCTGGATGAAGATGCTTTGGTACAGATTCTTACAGAGCCGAAGAACGCACTGACTAAACAGTATCAGAAGTTATTTGATCTGGAAGGTGTGGAACTGGACTTCCGTGAAGATGCCCTTAGGGCAGTAGCTCGTAAAGCTATGGCCCGCAAAACGGGTGCTCGTGGCCTGCGTTCTATCATGGAAGCGACCTTGCTGGATACTATGTATCAGATACCGTCTGAGAGCGATGTATCCAAGGTTGTGATCGATGAAAGCGTGATTAACGGTGAGTCAGAACCGTTTAAGATCTATGCAAATAGCGATCATGCGAAGGCTGCATCAGAAGACTGACACCAGTTTGTAACTAAAGCTGGTGATTTGGGAAAGGGGCGTTTAACGCCCCTTTTTCATGGTTGATCGGAAATTATCTGCCGCTAATTTTCACCCCGTAAAAGATTGCAATTTCTGCCTGTGCCCCAATGATGGGTGATATGCTGAATAAAATGATTTCAGAGGATTCTCTATGACCCTTATATCCGAAGAAACCGTGCAAGAATATCCGCTGCTTCCGCTTCGTGATGTGGTGGTGTTTCCGCACATGGTGGTGCCGCTGTTTGTGGGACGTGAAAAGTCTATTCAGGCACTTGAAGCTGCGATGGAGGGTAGCAAAGAGATTTTGCTGGTTGCACAAAGAGATGCATCCACCGATGAGCCTGGCCCTGATGATGTATTTGATATGGGTACCCTGGCAACCGTGTTACAGATGCTTCGCTTGCCGGACGGCACCGTTAAAGTGCTTGTAGAAGGGAACGCTCGTGCCAGTATCTCTGGCATTGTGGAAGGTGACTTCCTGACTGGTAACGCCATCCTGATGGATGAGGATCAGTTGCCAGAACGTGAAGAAGGCGTTCTCATCAAAACATTGATGGATGAGTTTGATAAGTATGTGCAGCTCTCCAAGAAAGTCCCGTCAGAGGTATCCAGTGCGTTGACGGGTATTACCGAAATCGATCGCCTGGTGGATACCATGGCAGCGCATCTGGATATGCGTATTCCTGAAAAACAGGAGCTGCTGGAGGTTCTGGAGGTCCGCAAACGGGTTGATCTGTTGTTGGGCAAGCTGGATGGTGAAATCGACCTTATTGGCGTTGAAAAACGTATCCGTGGTCGTGTGAAGAAGCAGATGGAGCGCAGCCAGCGTGAGTATTACCTGAACGAGCAAATGAAGGCCATCCAAAAAGAAATGGGCCAGCTTGGTGAAGGTAATAACGATTTTGAAGAACTGGAACAGAAACTCGAAGAAGCGGGTTTGCCTGAAGAGGCCCGCAAAAAAACTGAAGCTGAGTTGAATAAGTTAAAGATGATGTCGCCTATGTCTGCCGAAGCAACGGTGGTGCGGGGCTACATTGACTGGATGTTGGCGGTACCCTGGAAAAAACGCAGCCGGGTACGCCACGACCTGGAAAAAGCCCGTGAAATCCTCGACAAGGATCATTACGGGCTGGATGAGGTCAAGAAGCGCATTCTGGAGTACCTGGCAGTACAAAGCCGGGTGAAAAAGGTTAAAGGGCCTGTGCTTTGTCTGGTGGGGCCTCCTGGCGTGGGTAAAACATCTCTCGGTCAATCCATTGCCAAAGCAACCAATCGTAAGTATACCCGGATGGCTTTGGGTGGCGTTCGTGACGAAGCAGAAATTCGCGGTCACCGTAAGACTTATATTGGAGCCTTACCTGGTAAGTTGCTGCAAAAGCTGGCGAAAGTCGGCGTTAAGAACCCGCTGTTCTTGTTTGACGAGATCGACAAGATGGGTATGGATCACCGGGGCGATCCTGCCTCAGCGTTACTGGAAGTGTTAGATCCCGAACAAAATCACACCTTTAACGATCATTATCTGGAGGTTGATTACGACCTTTCAGACGTAATGTTTGTGTGTACGTCGAACTCGATGGATATCCCGCCGGCGTTGCTGGATCGGATGGAAATTATCCGGATTCCGGGGTATACCGAAGAAGAGAAGGTCAATATCGCCATGAGATATTTGCTGCCGAAGCAAATTCTTGCGAATGGTCTGCGTAAGGGTGAGCTGGAGGTGCCGGAAGAAACTCTGCGCGACCTGATTCGTTATTACACCCGTGAGGCGGGCGTTCGTGGGCTGGAGCGGGAGATCGCCAAGATCTGTCGTAAAGTTGTCCGTGAGCACGTGGAAAGCACTGATAAAGCCTCTGTAACCATTACTCCTGACATGCTGGAAAATTATTCCGGTGTTAAGAAGTTCAAATATGGTCTTGCCGAAGAAAGTAATCAGGTTGGGCAGGTGACAGGTCTGGCCTGGACGCAGGTGGGTGGTGAACTGTTGACGATAGAGTGTGCTCTGACCCCGGGTAAGGGGCGAGTGGTAAAAACAGGCTCGCTTGGCGATGTGATGCAAGAGTCTATTCAAACGGCGCTTACGGTGGTTAGAAGTCGTGCAACCGGACTGGGAATTACTGATGATTTCCATGAAAAACACGATCTTCACGTGCATGTACCTGAAGGTGCGACACCGAAAGATGGCCCAAGTGCCGGTATTGGTATGTGCACAGCTCTCGTTTCTGCACTTACAAAAATACCCGTACGCGCGGACGTCGCAATGACGGGTGAGATCACACTTCGTGGTCGTGTGCTTCCTATTGGAGGGCTGAAAGAGAAGCTTCTGGCGGCTCACCGAGGAGGTATCAAAACAGTACTTATTCCTGACGAAAATGTCCGTGATCTCAAAGAGATACCGGAAAATATAAAGGAATCGCTCGACATTAAACCGGTCAAATGGATCGACGAGGTACTGGATATTGCGCTTGCCTATCCGCCGGAGCCAAGAACCGAAGATACGGTTGAAAAAGCCGCTTCTTCGAAAAAAAAAGACGACTCCAGTGATGCCTCTGAGCGCATAAATACACATTAAACACTGGATGAGTTGTTGACATGCCAGAGAGCCCGTTGGTATAACTGTTTCGCCGTGAAGCAGCCAATACCAAGGGCTCCCGCGCAGTAAGTGCCTATTCCAAACACCGGTTAATCGCCGCAAGGAATAAAAAAACTGAAGAATGGAATTCTCCGACCGCTTATGCGATAGTCGTGAGCGTCCGCGAAAAAACAAACCAACCTATAACATCTTCAACCTGAAATCGAAGGGGTTTAGTGTGAACAAGTCCGAACTGATTGATGCAATTGCAGAGTCCGCAGATATTTCTAAAGCTGCAGCTGGCCGTGCGCTGGATGCTATGACAAGCACCATTACTGGTGCACTGAAGAATGACGACCAGGTTACCCTGATCGGTTTTGGTACCTTTTCTGTGAAGGAGCGCGCCGCACGTACTGGCCGTAACCCGCAGACCGGCGCTGAAATCAAGATTCCGGCCTCTAAAGTGCCTGGATTCAAGGCAGGTAAGGCCCTGAAAGACGCTGTTAAGTAACAGCTCTTTCTCTGGCAGCTTCCTCCGCTGGCGGAAGTTGCCATAAGAATTCGAGGCGCATTCCGGACAGGGTGCGCCTTTTTACGTTAAAGGCAGCCGTGGCTTCAGCTCACACAATTACCACCAGCAAGACCTTGAACAGGGATTCAGAAACAACATGCTTCAAGATATTCGGGATAATTCCCAGAGTACTATCGCCAAGGTTATCGTTGGCCTTTTGATTATATCTCTCTCTATCTGGGGAATGGACGCCATCATTGGCGGTTTTTCTGGCGAGCCGGAAGTGGCTACAGTCAATGGTAACGAGATTACCGAGCGGGAGTTTCTGCGGACCGTTCAACTGGAAACCCAGCAACGTCTGATGCGGATGGAGAATCCAGATCCATCTATGGTGGATGAAGATCAGCTTCGCATTGATGTATTAGAAGCTCTGATTCTGGAAGCCGTACTGACACAAGATGCGCAAAGCCAGGGGCTTGAACTGTCCGACGCGGATATCGATGCGTTGATCACGCAGATGCCCCAGTTCCAGGTAGATGGTCAGTATAACCCTGAACAATTTGCAGCCATGGTGCGTAATTTGGGCATGGGCGTTGCTGAGTTCCGAGAGAGCATGCATAAGAACTATGTGACCAATCAGATCCGTGCGGGTATTGCGCAGACGGCTCTGGCTGCTCCAGATAACGCGGCTCAGTTGCTGGCTATCCAGAATCAGACCCGAAACTTCCGTGTTCTGACCGTTTCAGCGGATGAGGTTGCTGATCAGGTTGTGGTATCTGATGACGATGTCGCAGCCTATTACGAAGAAAACAAAGCTCAGTTCCAAGAGCCCGAGCAGGTTGATGCAGCATACATTACCTTGTCTCAGGCTGTTTTGGCGGAATCGATTGAAGTGACTGAAGATGAAGTTCGTGCTGAATACGAAGCCCGAGCTGAGCAGTTCGCCCGAGAAGAGCGTAAAGCAGCCCATATTCTGGTGGAAGCCGGAGCCAATGCAAATGCCACCATCGCAACTATTCAGGAGCGTCTGGAAGCCGGTGATTCGTTTGAGGACCTTGCGGCCGAATATTCTGTTGATGTTGTCTCCGGGCGTGATGGTGGTGACCTGGGATATGCGGGACGTGGTGTGTATGACCAGGCATTTGAAGACGCTTTGTTCTCATTGGAAAAGGGCGCCATATCGGGGCCGGTTGAATCCAGTTTTGGTATTCACCTGATTCGCCTGGACGATATCCGTCGCTCTGATGTTCCTGCCTACGAAGAGCTTCAGGCTCAACTTCGTGAAGAGATTGCCCGTACGAAAGCATCGGAAAGCTTTGTTAAGGTTCGTGCAGAGCTGGCTGATGCTGCCTATGCTGCGGATGATCTCGTCGGGCCAGCCAGTGAGCTTGGATTGGAAGTTCGTGAGGTGAAAGGTGTTACCCGTGCTGGCGGTGTAGCTCCGTTTGATCATGCAGGTTTGGTGCGCCAGATATATTCAGAAGATGTGCTTGAGGGTGGCTACAATACGGAATTGATTGATGTGGGCGACAGTGTGTCTATCGTGGCTCGTGTAAGGGCGCACCGTGAGCCGCGCCAGCTCGAGCTGGCTGATGTTCGTGATGATATCCGGGCAACTCTGGAAGTACTGGCAACCCGTGAAGCTCTGCAGGCCAAGGCTAACGAGCTTATTGCTGGCATTAAATCAGGTGAACAGACTGATCAGGGCAACTGGGCCCGCTTTGAGGACCAGGGCCGAGGTGCCAGAGACTTGAGTCCGCTGGTTCTGCATAAGGTATTCGCGATGGTCAGGCCAGAAGACAATAAGCCCTCTGTAGACGCCGTTGTTGGCCTGAGTGAGGCTCATGTGATTGTGCTTGAGGCTGTAAATGAAGGCGCTGTTGATCGCGACAGTGAGGAGTTTCAGCAGGTCAGTCAGTTCCTGACGCAGCTTGAAGGTCAGCGTGAATATATGGTTTATCAGCAGTACCTGAGAGATACCGCCGAGGTGGAACGCAACTGATTCAGCGGTAATTAAAAAAGGGTGCTTCGGCACCCTTTTTTTATGTCCTTGGGTTGAGTGGAAAGCGCGTGGCTTTGAGGCTTTCTTTCACCTTCTTCAGGTGATCCAGGAAGTCCGGGCCCCGTTTCAGGGTAACCCCGGTTGCCAGGATATCAATGACCGTCAGGTGGATGATTCGCGACGACATTGGCATATACACTTCGGTATCTTCCGGAGAGGTAACCCCAAGTACCGTGGTGCAGACTTCGGCCAAAGGTGAATCGGGGTTGGTAATGCCAATAACTGTGGCTCCGTTGCTTCGGGCCAGTTCAGCAGACTCCACGGACTCCCGGGTGCGGCCGGTGTAGGAAATCACTACGATGGTATCCCCTACACCGGCTCCGGCAGCAACCATTCGTTGCATAAGTGCGTCGTCGTAGGCAGAGACTGGAGTGTTAAACCGGAAAAACTTGTGCTGGGCATCCATGGCTACTGATGCCGAGCCGCCCATGCCGAAAAAAATGATTTGCTTCGCTTGAATCAGATAATCCACCACCGTTGCTATGGACTGGGGGTTTAACGCCTGACGAGCTTTATCGAGGCTGGCGATGGTGCTGAGCATGATTTTGTCAGCATACTCGGCAGCGCTATCGTCTGGTTCAATATTCTGCCCTACATAAGGTGTGCCTGTGGCAATGCTTTGGGCCAGGCGTATTTTAAAATCCGGAAAGCCTGTGGCCGAAAAGCCGCGGCAAAATCGGTTAACCGTGGGCTCACTCACTTCGGCGGCTCTGGCCAGCGCCGCAATACTGTAGCGGGTGGCTGCGCTTGGGTCACGGAGAATGGCACCGGCAACCTTACGCTCAGATTTGTTGAGTGTTTCCAAGCGGTTCTGGATGTCTTCCAGCAGGTTTTCTTCTCTATGTACCGTACTGACTGGCATACGGTTTACTCCCTGTTTTGCACGCAATTTGAATAATCAAGTTCTAACATTATACCTTGTTCGTTGAGTTTCCTGAGTAGTAAATATGTCATAGGTGTCTTGCAGTCTTGGTTTACCTGGCCGGTGGTGTCATTATTTGAGTAAAGTTACGACATTGTTCGATCTCAAAGGCGGATAAGTGAATGTCAGAGCCTCTGCAAACATCCTGCGACCTCATGCTGTTTGGTGCTTTAGGGAATCTCGCCCAGAAAAAGTTGTTTCCGGCGCTGTACCAGCTGGACAGGTCGGGCTTGCTGGCTCCGGGAAGCCGGATTCTGGCGATTGCCAGACGAGACATCAGCGTGGAGGAATTACGCGCTGAACTCATGTCCAGGCTAGAGGCGGAGGTCACGGCGGAAGAGTTTGATCTGAATTTGGCGGGATTGTTTGTGTCCAGAGTGGATTACCAGCGTCTGGACTTTACCGATACTGAGGGATACCTATCACTGAATGCCTGGCATGATTCGGGTAGTCAGCTCATTATTTACATGGCAACCCCCCCGATGATGTATGGGGTAATTGCCCGCAATCTCAGAGCTCATCGTTGCTGTACGGCGCGTACCCGGGTAGTGGTGGAAAAACCCATCGGGCATGATCTGGAATCATCGAAAGTTATTAATGATGAGCTGGCAGAGGTTTATCACGAAAATCAGCTATTTCGTATCGATCACTATCTCGGTAAAGAAACCGTCCAGAATCTCATTGCATTGCGGTTTGCGAACAACCTGTTTGCCTCTCAGTGGGACCAGAATCATATTTCTCATGTTGAAATAACGGTCGCGGAGAGCACAGGAATTGGTGGGCGCTGGGGCTATTTTGACCAGGCTGGCCAGATCAGGGATATGGTCCAGAATCATCTTCTTCAATTGCTGTGCCTGATAGCTATGGACCCTCCTGCGGATTTATCGGCTGACAGCCTCCGAGATGAAAAAGTAAAGGTCCTAAAAGCTCTGAAAAAGATCACGCCCGATATGATGGAGCAGTACGTCGTTCGTGGTCAGTATTCGGGGGGCGCGAGCAATGGCAAAGTAGTGCAGGGCTATCTTGAGGAAGAGGGGGCAGATAAATCCAGTGAAACGGAAACCTTTGTCGCGCTGAAGGTGGAAATTGATAACTGGAGGTGGTCAGGTGTGCCTTTCTATATTCGCACTGGTAAACGCATGCCTGAGAAAATGTCTCAGATCATCATTCACTTCAAGCCTGCGCCACACTATATTTTTGACCCAGACCAGAAGCACCTGGCTAACAATAAATTGATTATTCGGTTGCAGCCTGACGAAGGCATGACTCTGAAAATTCTGACCAAGGAAAATGGTCTTGATAAAGGCATGCGGCTACGGCAGAGCCCTCTTGAATTAACCTTCTCTGAAACCTTTGCGGCCGATCGTATCCCCAATGCCTACGAGCGGTTGTTGTGGGAAATTATGCGAGGTAACCAATACCTTTTTGTGCGTCGGGATGAAGTAGAACATGCCTGGCGCTGGGTTGATCAGATTATTCAGAACTGGCGCGACAGTGGTGAACCGCCTAAACGTTATGCAGCGGGAACGTGGGGGCCTGTAGCATCGATTGCCATGATCACCCGGGATGGCAGGAGTTGGTATGAGGATGCCTGATCTGAAGCTGCCGGCCGGTATTGAAACCTGCTTTATGGATTCGCCGGAGTCCGTTGGTGAAGCGCTTGCTGAAGACATTGCTCAATTGTTACGGAATCGTTTAGCTGAGGCTGATGAAGCTACCTTGGTGGTGTCTGGCGGATCAACACCCTTGCCCTTTTTCCGGGCTTTGCGGGAAAAGAGTTTGAACTGGGCTAGAGTGAAGGTTGTGCTGGCGGATGAACGCTGGGTGCCGGAGTGTGATCCTGCCAGCAATACAGCACTGGTGAAGCGGTATTTGCTGCAGGGTGCAGCAGCTGACGCTCAGTTTATTGCATTCAGGTACTCGGGTGAGGACGCCGTGAAGGCGTTACCAGACCTGGAAGCTGCAATAGCTGATTTGACGTTGCCCGTCGATGCTCTGGTGCTGGGAATGGGGAATGATGGCCACACGGCTTCGTTGTTCCCTGATGCGCCTGAATTGCCGGTTGCAATGAACAGGCAAGAGAGGCGGCGTGTTTTGGTTATGACGCCTCCTTCTCAGCAACATCAGCGAGTGACGTTGACCTTTCCTGTATTGGCGCAGGCGCGGTTTATTGCTTTGCATTTGAAAGGTGAAGACAAGCTTGAAACACTGGGGCGGGCGTCAAAGACCCCGGCTGACTGGAAATCCATGCCGATCCGGGCTTTTTTAAGTTCCGGGTTAACCGTGTATTGGAGCCCTTGAATTGCCAACTGGCCATACAGAGCGGAGAGCTTGATGCCACAACTATCGGAAGAGCATAAGCAACAAATTCAGACCGTGTTGATGACAGCACCGTTGATTCCGGTAATTACCATTCATCGTCTGGAAGATGCGGTTCCTTTGTGTCGGGCGCTGGTTGAGGGCGGGCTTAGAGTTTTGGAAATTACGTTGAGAACGGAGTTTGGGGTTGCGGCAATCCGCGAAGTCAGGAAAGCCTTACCTGATGCTTTGGTTGGAGCTGGAACTGTTACCGGAATTGCTCAGTACCGGGAAGTGGAATCTGCAGGTGCTCAGTTTGTCATTACGCCGGGAGTAACCGAGGCGGTTCTGGAGTTTGGGGTAACATCGGCGGCACCTTTATTGCCTGGCATTGCCACAGCTTCTGAGCTCATGATGGGGCATATCCATGGCTACCGGCATTTTAAATTTTTCCCGGCGGAGGTATCGGGAGGTATCGCGGCACTGAACGCCTTTTATGGCCCATTTCCCGATGTTATGTTTTGCCCGACTGGAGGTATTCGGCGTGATAATGCGGCTGATTATCTGGAGCTGGACAACGTTGCCGCGGTTGGAGGAACCTGGCTGACACCTGCCGAAGCGGTTGAAGCCAAAGACTGGGCGGCAATTACGGAAATTGCACGCGCCAGCCTGATGGATGCCTCAAGGCTGATAACGCCGGACAGTTAACGGATATCAGAGCCTACCCGAACGATTTTCAGTGTGTTGGTTCCGCCCTGAGCGTTGACGAAGTCCCCTTTGGTGATTACCACCAAGTCGCCATCGTTTACAAAACCACGGTTGATTAACTCTGCCAATGCCAAGGTTTTAACCTGTTCTTTTGCGTGGTTGGAGGAATCGAATGGAACAGTTTGAACTCCCCGGAACAGAGCAACCTTGTGCTGGGTAGAGTGATGCCGGGAAAAGGCAAATATTGGCAGGCTGGATTTTATGCGTGACATTAGCCGGGGTGTAGAACCGGTTTCTGTCAGGCAGATAATGGCTGTTACGCCCTGAAGGTGGTTTGCTGCATACATGGCCGACAGTGCGATGGCTTCATCCACGGCTTCCATGCTTTCGTTAATACGGTGTTTCGACTGATGCATGGAAGGGTGTCGCTCAGCCCCCATACAAATGCGTACCATGGCCTCTACCGCTTCTACGGGGTAATCGCCCACAGCGGTTTCAGCTGATAGCATCACGGCATCGGTATAGTCCATCACTGCGTTGGCTACGTCAGAGACCTCTGCCCGGGTGGGCATTGGATTGGTGATCATGGATTCCATCATCTGGGTGGCGGTAATGACCACCCTGTTGAGTACCCGGGCTCTGGCGATAATGTGCTTTTGAACGGCTACCAGCTCGGCATCACCGATCTCGACCGCCAAGTCTCCCCGGGCAACCATCACCGCATCGGAAGCTTTGATAACGTCGTCCAATGCATTGGTATCATTTGCCAGTTCCGCCCGCTCGATTTTGGCTACCAGCCCGGCATCAGAGCCGGCTTCTTTCAATAGCCGACGAGCAACGTGCATGTCTTCAGCTGTACGTACAAAGGAAACCGCCACGTAATCTGCTCCCAGCTTGGCGGCGGTTATAATGTCTTGCTTGTCTTTTTCTGTCAGCGCCTCCGCAGATAAACCACCACCGCGCTTGTTCAATCCTTTGTTATTAGACAGCGGGCCGCCAATCAGCACTGTAGACGTTATGCTGTGCTTATCAACCGCAGTCACCTCCATTTCAATACGGCCGTCATCCAGCACCAGAATGTCGCCAGGTGTCACGTCGTTAATCAGTTCTTCGTAATCAATGCCGACGCGTTCTTCGTTACCAGCTTCTTTATCCATAGCGGCGTCAAGCACAAAGGTCTGGCCGCGTTCGAGGGTTACCTTGTTGTTGGTAAAACGCGCAATTCTTAGTTTTGGGCCTTGAAGATCTGCGAGGATAGCGACGAAACGCCCTTGTGCGGCGGCTGTTTCACGAACTCTTTGGGCCCGGTCTATGTGCTCCTGAGCGCTGCCGTGAGAGAAGTTCAGGCGGGTGACGTCCACACCTGCGGTAATAATGGCTGCAAGTGATTCTGAACTGTCGGTAGCTGGGCCAAGGGTGGCAACAATTTTAGTGCGCCGGAGCATAGTGTTTGTCCTTGTGGAGTGTCGTAATTAAACAATGTATTGAGTATGGTTGATTGAATCTGAACGCAAGTCTTTAAGGAAGTACACTTACGTAGTGTGTTCATCAATGTGGGAGAGAATTCATGCAGCCTGCGGTTTTGAAGGTTACTGAGAGGATAGTTCAGAGAAGCCGGGCCACCCGTGATGCTTATCTGGCTAGAATGCATGCACTGAGCGAAAAGGCGCCCCTTCGTAGCACTTTGTCCTGCGGTAATCTGGCCCATGGGTTTGCGGCTTGCCAGTCGAGTGATAAAAACAGCCTCAAGCTGATGAATCGAGCCAATGTGGCGATTGTTTCCGCATACAACGATATGCTGTCTGCCCATCAACCTTATCACCGTTTTCCGGATGTGATTCGCGAGGCTGCCCACGGTATGGGGTCGGTGGCGCAATTTGCCGGGGGCACGCCAGCCATGTGCGACGGTGTTACCCAGGGCCAGCCAGGCATGGATCTAAGCCTGTTCTCCCGTGACACCATTGCGATGAGTACCGCGGTAGCGCTCAGTCACAATATGTTTGATGCTGTCACCTTACTTGGTATATGTGACAAAATTGTGCCAGGCCTGTTGATTGGGGCGCTGAGTTTTGGTCACCTGCCTGCGGTGGTGATTCCTGCTGGCCCAATGCCATCCGGACTTCCCAATAAAGAAAAACAGCGAATCCGCCAATTGTATGCTGAAGGCAAAATCGGCAGGGATGAATTGCTGGAAGCGGAGAGCAAATCATATCACAGTCCTGGTACCTGTACTTTCTATGGCACAGCAAACAGTAACCAGTTGCTGGTAGAAGTGATGGGGCTGCATGTGCCTGGTGCTGCATTTGTTCATCCGAATACCCCCTTGCGAGATGCGCTGACCCGTGCCGCAACAGAGCAGGTGATCCGTTTGTCCAGACCTCAAGGGGGAACCCTGGGATTGGCCGACATGGTGGACGAAAAAGCCATTGTGAATGCGCTGGTGGCCTTGCTGGTGACCGGAGGGTCCACCAATCACACAATTCACTGGATCGCGATTGCGAGAGCCGCAGGTATCATTATTGACTGGAATGACTATGCTGATCTTTCTGCAGCGGTTCCATCGATGACACGGATTTATCCTAATGGAGAAGAAGACATTAATGCTTTCCATATGGCAGGCGGAACGCCTTATCTGATTCGTGAGTTGTTGAGTGCAGGCCTTCTGCATGACGACGTGAATACGGTCATGGGGCCAGGCCTGGAGCGATACGCCCAAATGCCCCGGCTGGGCGCACATGAGCTTGAGTGGAGTCCCGCCGTGCAAGAAAGCCTGCGTCCTGATGTGCTCAGTTCGGTAGCTGATCCATTTGCACCCGACGGTGGCCTGAAGGTGCTGGAAGGCAATCTGGGGCGGGGTGTAATTAAAGTATCTGCCGTGGCTTCGGAGCACCACTGTGTGGAAGCACCGGCTGTTGTTTTTGATGATCAGAACGACCTGAAAGCCGCCTTTGAAGCGGGCGAACTGGATCGTGACTGTGTCGTTGTTGTTCGCTTTCAGGGGCCAGGGGCTAATGGTATGCCTGAGCTCCACAAGTTGACCCCGTATCTGGGCGTTCTGCAGGATCGTGGTTATAAGGTGGGGCTGGTGACGGATGGCCGAATGTCTGGAGCCTCGGGCAAGGTTCCTGCGGCGATTCATGTGTACCCGGAAGCCTTGAATGGCGGTCCGCTGGCTAAGATCCTCAACGGGGACATTATTCGCCTGGATGCGAATAATGGGCACCTATCCGTTTTGCTGGATGACGCGATCCTTGAATCCCGGGAGGTGGCTAACCGAGACCTGACCCGTCAGCATCAAGGTTATGGGCGAGAATTGTTTGGCTGGATGAGACGCGGGGTCAGTAATCCGGAGCAGGGTGCCAGCGTGTTTTGGGAATATGAAACATGAGCCGTTCCGAATTCGATCAACTCAGCTTTGAACAGCTGGTCTCCAGAGTCCGTGCATGCACCTTATGCCGTGACAAGTTGCCTCATGAGCCCCGGCCAGTGATTCAGCTTTCGGAGACCTCCCGTATTTTGATCGTAGGGCAAGCTCCTGGAAGGAAGGTACATGAAACAGGCCTGCCCTTTAATGATCCAAGTGGTGACAGACTTCGCCGGTGGATGGGGGTAGATCGGGATACGTTTTACGATGATCGTCGGGTGGCGATTTTGCCTATGGGGTTTTGTTTTCCGGGCACGGGAAAGTCTGGGGATTTACCGCCCATACCGGAGTGCGCGGATACCTGGCGAGAAGCATTGCTGGTCAGGCTCAAACACATTGAGTTAACGCTGGTTATTGGCCAGTACGCACAGGCCTGGCACTTGTCAGATGGTCGTCGATCGGTAACGGATAATGTGAAGGCGTGGAAGCAATATTGGCCGAAGCTGCTTCCGATGCCTCATCCTAGCCCCCGAAATAACCTCTGGTTTCGAAGGAATCTGTGGTTCGAGGGTGAAGTGGTACCTCTCCTTCAGGAGAGAGTTGGTCAGTTACTCTGAAAGTGCCGGGCCAACACACTTTGGCCTGAGACGGGGGGCTGTCTCACTGAGATAGGCTCCGAGCATTCGTTTTTGTTCTTCAGAAATGTACAGGCCCTGTTTGGTCCTGCGCCAGAGGATATCGTCTGGGGAGAGCGCCCATTCGTTGAAAATCAGGTAGTCCACTTCTTTCTGGCTCAGGGTGTCTGTATACCAGTGTCCCATGTCACCGCTGCTGCGCGCGCCCTTCAGAATGTGGTAGCTTTCAGTTCCGTAACTACGAACGAAGCGATGGATTATCGGTTTTGCCAGCCACGGGAAATCCGAAGTTAACTTCGAAGCTAGCTCAGGCTGAGAGGTGAAATCGCCTCCCGGGAGTAGTGATTTTCGCGTCCAAGGCTTACCCGCCTCCGGGAAATACTCACAGACCTGATCTGTGACGGCTTCAGCTAGTTTCCGGTAGGTGGTGATTTTCCCGCCAAATACTGAGATCAATGGTGGTTGGTTGTTTTCATCGTTTACTTCGTAGGAGTAATCTCTTGAAGCTGATTGCGCTGTGCCACCTTCTTCATCCATCAGCGGTCGCACTCCGGAATAGCTCCAGACCACATCTTTTGCCGTTATTTGTCTTTGGAAGTATTGGTTGGTGATTTCTAACAGATACTCGGTCTCTGATGGAGAAATTCTGGCTTCCGAAGGATCTCCCTCGTAATCCACATCGGTTGTCCCGATGAGCGAAAAGTCGTCTTCATAGGGAATGACGAACACGATCCTCTGGTCTTCATTCTGCAGAATATAAGCTTCGGTGTTTTGATTCAGGCGGGGCACCACAATGTGACTGCCTTTTACCATGCGAATCTGTTTGGGTGCTTTTATTTCCAGACTGTCCTTAAACAGACTGCTGACCCAAGGACCGGTGGCATTCACTATGACTTTAGCTCTGAGACTGTGACGGTTTCCTTGCAAAGTATCTTCCAGGGTGATCAGCCAATGTCCGTCTTGGCGGATGGCGCGGGTGCAGCGGGTGCGTGTAAGAATGGTAGCACCTTTGTTCCGGGCGTTGGCGGCAGATAGCACCACTAGCCGGGCATCATCAACCCAGCCGTCCGAGTATTCGAAACCTTTTGTGATCCCGGACTTCAAAGGTGAGTCAGAGCCAAAGTTGATAGAGCGAGAGCCAGGCAGTAATTCCCGTTTGGCCAGGTGATCGTATAGAAATAATCCGGTACGGATCATCCATGCGGGGCGCAAGTGGGGTTGGTGGGGCAGGCGAAAACGCATGGGCCACATGATGTGTGGCGCGCTGGCCAGCAGTGCTTCCCGTTCTGCGAGCGCTTCCCGTACCAAACGGAACTCATAGTGTTCCAGGTAGCGTAGCCCCCCATGAATCAGCTTGCTGCTGCTGGACGAGGTGGCAGAAGCCAGGTCGTTCATCTCACACAGAACAACGTTCAGGCCTCGCCCAGCGGCATCCATGGCTATGCCTGTACCGTTGACCCCACCACCGATAACTAAAAGATCACAGTGGTCAGGGAGCTCACCGGGCCTGGACGAGTCGGTACTGTTTTTGATCTGATCTTCAACCACTGCTGACTAACTCCTTGTATCAGAGCTGGAGTGGTTTGCCGGCCTGGCGGCGGCGCTCCTCCCACTCTTCTTGGGTCTGGGCTGCTTGTTCTCCCGGCATTGCGTCGATGATCTCGAAGTAATCCGAGGCATATTCATCGGCCACGACAGCGGTGCGGGGTTTAACTTTTACCACGTAAACTGTCTGAATGTTCTGATGATCCAGTTTACGCCAGTATTGCTCGTCTTTCAGAAAGCTGTATGTATGGTTTTCCAGCGCACGGATCACGTTGGCAGTGTTGGTGGTGCCAGCTTTTTCAACGGCATCCTTATACTGGTACACAATACTGTAGGCTGAGGCTGCAGAGGAAGAGGGGCGCATATCATATCGGGATGAAAATGCTTCGACAAACGCCTGCCCCCTTGGGTAATTGTATTCATAAGGGAGGTTCCATACCCAGGGAGCCGCACCGACGACGCCCTCCATTATCGTAGGCCCGACCTGCCGGGCCATGCTGAGAGTAAGATTGGGAACCACTACCTGCATACGCTTGGTTAATCCCATGTCATAGGCCACTGTGAGTGCCCGCACCATATCGTCTCCAAACAGGCCCATAATCAGAACGCTGGCATCCGATTCTGCCGCCTGTTCAAGCGCCTTGCGGAAGTCGGTAGTCAGAGCCCGCGGAAATGGAATTTTTACACCCGGGTGACGTTCAGTATCTTCTGTATTGGAGAACTGACGGACAGATTCCTCAACGGACCAGCCCCAAGTGTAGTCTGCCGTCATATAAAAATAGTTGTCAGTGGCATGGTGTTGTTGGAGATATTTGCCAAGGGCCTTAGCGGCCATCCAGGCATTGTAGGGTTCACGAAACATGTGGCTATGCCCTTCGCTTCCCGTTGTTTCATTCGAGTAGGTCAGGGTGCCAAAGTAGATGCGATTGCGGTCACGGGCTGCTTTACCTGAAGCAATGGCGACCGCACTGGATACGCCGCCAAACACCATTTTCGCACCTTCTCTGTCAATCAGTTCTCCGGTGTTTTTTGCGCCCCGCTCTGGTTCACCACGGGTATTTCGTATCACCAGTTCCAGTTGTTTACCTTGTATGCCGCCGGCCTGGTTGATTTCTTCAATAGCAAGAAATGCCCCCAGTCGTTGCTGCAATCCCTGATTTTTATAGCGCCCGGTTTCAGGGTAGTTCAGGCCAATTTTCAAAGTTTCAGCGGATACGGTTGCGCAGCCAAAAAACAGCAAGCATGCTGAGAGCAGGGTGGTCCTGAAAGTCATCGTGATTTTGCCTTCGGTGGTGGATGTCGTCAGCCTGCGAGTATCGGTCACAGGCTGACGTAACTAGTAAGTTTCCGCTGGAGTCCCGGGCACAGCAATGGGACTATCGTGGATATTTCTTTCCGGTTGCGTAGTATTTGATATAAATCAGTTTATCAGCGCTGTTATTGCCTGCCGGCCTCTGCCGCTTTGACTTTAACGTAGCTACCGGGAGCATCTTCAATAACTTCCAGCTTTCCATCGCCGGGAATTCGCGCAGGCACCTGAGCGCCTTCGTATTTCTTCACCCACTCTCGCCAGTATGGCCACCAGGATCCATCGTGCATCTCCGACTCGTTGAACCAGTCGTCTGGACTTTCCGGTAAGGCGTTGTTGGTCCAGTAGCCATACTTTTCTTTGTAGGGCGGGTTGATGACCCCGGCAATATGGCCAGATCCTGAGAGCACGAATTGAACGTCCCCTCCATAAACCCTGGCACCTTTATAGGTTGTTTTCCATTTGGCGATGTGGTCCTGGCGAGCAGAGAGGAAGAAGGATGGAATTTTAACTTCAGCCAGGTTGATGGTTTCACCACAAATCGTGAGCGCGTCCGGTTCAACCAAACGGTTATGCAGGTACATCTCTCGCAGATAGTAACTGTGCATGCGATAAGGCAGGTTTGTGCCATCCTGGTTCCAGTACAGCAAGTCAAAGGCTTTTGGTTTGATGCCCTTCAGGTAGTTGTTTGTCCAGTAGGACCAGAACAGGTCATTTTCTCTGAGCAGGTTGAACGTAAAGGCCATCGCCCGGCCATCAAAGTAGCCCTTTTTCTCCATGGCGCGCTCGATACCGCGAATGGAGTGATCATTAATGAATACACCAATGCCACCGGGATCCGAGAAATCCAGAAGTGTTGTCAGATAGGTGGTACTGACAATGGGCTTGAGTTTCTTTTTCTCCATCAAAGCCATCGCAGACCCAAGCAGTGTTCCACCAATGCAGTAGCCGATAGCATTCATTTTTTCTTCGCCAGTGGCTTTTTTTACCGCCTCTATAGCCTCAAGTATGCCGAGTTGGACATAGTCACTCCAGCCGGTTTCTTTGTGATCCGGGCCCGGATTTCGCCATGATACGACGAATACAGTTTGGCCTTGGTTTACCAGCCAGTGGATAAAGGAGTTTCGTTCCGAGAGATCAAGAATGTAGAACTTGTTGATCCACGGCGGAACAACCAATAATGGCCGCTTTGCAACGGTCTTGGTGGTAGGGTTGTACTGGATCAGCTGCATGAGCTCATTTTGATAGACAACCTTACCCGGAGTTGTGGCCAGATTACGACCTACTTCAAAGGCAGTGCGATCGGTCATGGCCACGTTAAACAGGCCTGGGTTTTGGCGCATGTCGTCAAGCAGATTGCGGGCACCATCAATCAGGTTCATGCCTTTGCGCTCCCACGTGATGCGTAAAACTTCCGGGTTGGTGAGCGGATAGTTTGAGGGCGACAGGGCGCTGGTCAGTTGGCGTGCATAGAACATCATTTGGTCATGACTGGGGCCTGGTAAGCCCTCTATGCTTTCGACCCAATCCAGAAATGCCTGGGAATTGATCAGGTAGGCTTGCTGCAATACCGAAAAGGGCAAATGCTTGTTCCAGTCATCGGCAAGAAAACGCCGGTCGTCTGCAGCAGGCATGACGGCAGGCTCTGTTTGTTTTCCTCTGATGCGGGCAAAAGAATAACGGGCAAGTCCCAGGTATTTTTTTGTCAGGTCTATCTCTGCGCTGGCGAAACGGAGAGGGTGCAGCACCAGATCCTCGGCCATGGCGCGGTAGGCATCTGACATTTCTGTGAGGGTCGAAAGCTTGGCGTAGTCCATCATGCCCGTGTCACCCAGCAGTTTCTCTATCTGCTGCTGACTTTCACGAATGCGGGGTTCAAAGGTCTTGAGAAATTGGTCTGCAGTCTTACCGAAAAAGTTCAGGCCAAGCATTGGGGCGGCTCCTGTTACCTGAATGGAAATAGCCGGAATAACTCTGTTATTCCGGCTATTATAGTGCCCAGGCTGATTAGGCTGCTGTTTTGCCAGCGGAAGGCTTGGAGTTAGTCGGTTTTTCCTTCACAGGTTCTTTCGCTTCAGTTTCGAAGACTTTTTGAACTTGCTCACGGGTTTCTGTGAAATAGTCTTGCCAGGCTTTCCAGTCACTGGTGAATTGTTCATTCAGTGATTTCAGAGTTTCGGCCTGGTTGGATGTCAGTTTTTTCAGACCGTCAAGATCCCGGACTTCGGCAGCTTGCTTGGCCTGCTCCATGGCAACGTCAGCGTAACGACGCAATGCTTCCATTTGCATTTCTGCGGCCTTGCTGAATTGGCTGAACAGAGTTTCGTTGAGACGAGTGGCTTTTTCAATCAGATCAGTGTTCATGGTTCACAGCTCCTTTGTGATAACTATATGAATTAATTATCCTAACCTGCGATAGATGACGAGGTTTTGACAGGTATCAATTATCTGCTCAGCATAGTCTCTAGTCTGTGAGCTAATAGTCGGTGAGTGAACGTCTTTATGGCTAATTCGCTTTTTATCGATTACCTGAAAACATCAACCTGACCAGAGTAATTGTAAATGACAGTAAGGAAAATAGGGAAGCAGGCAAACAAGGGTATGCCGAAGGCGCAGGCTATTGGTCTGATACTCGGGGCGGTATTTCTCTTGGTCACCGTATTGATGCCTGCACCTGAGAGTATGAGCCCGCAAGCATGGGCGGCTTTGGGGTTGATGCTGCTTATGGCTACCTGGTGGTCTACTGAAGCTATTCCTATTCCTGCTACAGCTTTGTTGCCGATTGTTCTGGTTCCTGCTCTTGGGTTGGGGCGGATCGGGGAGGCTACAGCACCCTATGCAAACCCAATTGTCTTTTTGTTTCTTGGCGGTTTTACGCTTGGGTTGGCGATGCAGCGGTGGAACCTGCACCGCCGGATTGCCCTGCTTACGCTCAAAGCAGTGGGTGATCAGCCACGGCGACAGATTGCGGGCTTTATGGCCGCTACAGCCTTCCTCAGCATGTGGGTAAGCAATACGGCTACCTCGATTATGATGCTGCCGATCGGACTATCGGTTGTCAGTATGATGGGGAGTGATAACCCCGAGGCGGTTCGTCGCTTTGGTACAGCGTTGTTGCTGGCTATTGCTTACGCTGCGAGTCTTGGTGGTATTGCGACGCTCATTGGAACTCCGCCTAATGCACTGCTGGCAGCTTATCTGAGTGAGACCCAAGGTGTTGAAGTCGGTTTTGCGCAGTGGATGCTGATTGGTGTTCCTGTCAGTGTTTCGATGTTGGTTCTGACCTGGTGGTGGCTTACACGTGATGATTTTGGCCTTGATGGCACGGGAAATAGCGGTGACATGATCAGTGACGAACTGGCCCGGCTGGGGCCGATGAGTCGCGGTGAGAAATTGGTGACAGTGGTGTTTTCGATTACGGCCATGGCGTGGATATTCCGGCCGTTGCTTTCTTCAGAATTAATGCCCTGGCTCAGTGACACGGGAATTGCGATTGCCGCAGCTTTGGTCATGTTTATTACCCCGGTGAATCGTGAAGAGCGTACGTATATTCTGGATTGGCCATCTGCCAACACGCTGCCTTGGGGCGTTCTTCTGCTGTTTGGTGGTGGTCTGGCCATGGCCGGGGTAATCAGTAGTTCCGGTTTGGCAGAATGGATCGCTTTGAGCCTGGGTGCTTTGGGTACGTTGCCAACATTCCTTGTTATTGTGCTGGTTGCTATCGTTATTATTTTTCTGACAGAAGTTAGCAGCAACACCGCCACGGCAGCTGCTTTTTTGCCCTTACTCGGAGCTTTGGCTGTATCTCAGGGGGTATCACCGTTGTTGTTGACTGTGCCAGCGGCTATTGCAGCAAGTTGTGCGTTTATGATGCCCGTGGCAACCCCACCAAACGCGATTGTTTTTTCCAGTGGGCATGTGCAGATAGCAGACATGATACGTGCTGGTTTTGTGTTGAATATTGCCGGGGTTTTTGTGGTTACTCTGATCACTTACGGTTTGGTAGGATTGGTTTTCCCGCTTTAACGCGTAGAGCTGATGCAGGGGGCGGTGGTGCCCCCTTGAACCAGTTCTCACTCCTGTCCTGGTGGGCCTCACCTGCAGCGATAGATTTGAGGCACAGTTATCTTTAAGCGGATTGCGATTTCGGTATCTTACGGTAACAAGATGTAACCGCTAAGTTGCATGTCTAATAAAAACAGGAACTTTCCATAATGCTGCTGGTGTTGGCCGGATCTATTCTCACTTTCGCCATTGTGCAAGAGGCCACCGAGGTTGAACCGTTTGACCGGGGCACCATCGTGTTGGAGCACAAAGTCGACTCCAGTGCGGTGGAGCATCGGTCGGATGTTCGGGTTGAGCCTCTGGTGGAGCAGAGTTTCCGAAACATTGTTCGCCAGGCATACGATTACAGCTGCGGCAGTGCGGCGTTAACAACAGTACTCAATAATTATCTTGGTCGAACGCTTTCAGAGCGCCAGGTGATGGAAGGGTTGCTTCACTACGGCGAAAGTGAGCGGATTGTTGAGCGCCGTGCATTTTCTATGCTGGATATGAAAAAGCTGGTTACCGCGCTGGGATACCCCTCGGGTGGGTTTCGTGCTGGCATCGATGATCTGATGGAGCTTGATCACCCCGCTATCGTTCCTATCCAACATGCAGGTTTCAAGCATTTCGTTGTACTTCGTACTATTCGTGACGGACGCGTTTATCTGGCAGATCCCGCAGTCGGAAACATCTCTTTTACCTTGGCTCAGTTTGAAGAAATCTGGGATGACAACGTGCTGTTCATTGTTTTCCCCGGCAGCGACAAGCCTCTCGATAATCTGGAACTGAAAGAGGAAGACCTGCGGTTTGTTGATGATCAGACGATGACGCTGTTGGCCATGCACCAGATTCCAGCGTTTTACGAGTCTACGGATAGGCGGTTGCAGAACCTGCTTGAACGACAGAAAAATAATCCGGACGGTAGCGTAGAGAATACGCGCAAACAGCTTTATTACCGTCGTAACTAATTTTCGGGCGTTTGCCCGGAACAGGAATAAAATCAATAAGAGTAGGGAGTCAGGATGAATCGTTGGTTTGTGCGAGGCTTTTTCCTTGTTTCCGCGGCGGGTCTGCTTCCGGGTATGACGTTGGCGCAGGATGGAAGCGTGGATCAGGCGAGGGAAGCGCTTTCGCGTCAGGAAGGAGATGAGGATTCCAGCAGGCAGCTGGAGGAAGTCTTTCAGGCAGCGGAAAAAAACTACTCTTTGCAGAAAAAAGGTACTCATTCTCTTAACTATTCATTTGACTACTCCTATACAGGTGATCAGAGGCTTGACCTGTCAATATCCAATGGGTCGGTCCGAAATCTCGATGTTGTTCCTTCTGCGACCCACAGTTTTACAAACTCTTTTTCTTATGATTACGGGTTGTTGGATAACCTGACTATCGGTACGCGTATTCCATTGATTGTTAAATACGATACGGAAGACGAGCTGAACGTATACGACCTCGGTGATGTTTCCTTTACCGGTCGCTGGCAACCGTTTGCTTATGTGCCGGGTAAAATATCGACGACCTTTTTTGGTACGCTCAACAGCAAGACAGGCGTTAGCCCCTACGAAATCGATATCAAGAGGCAACTGTCTACCGGCAGCGGATATTACTCAATCGGTGGTGGCCTGAGTATGTCTAAGGTTCTTGATCCGGTGGTCGTGTTTGGTTCTGTCAGTGGCACCTACAACATTGCCCAGGATGGGTTAGAACAGGTACGTGGTGGCCGCTTGCTGACCGAGGTGGAGCCAGGCTTCGGCTTTTCTGGTTCAGCCGGTTTTGCCTATTCGCTGTCTTATGACATCTCGTTAAGTGTCTCCGCACAAGTCAGCTACAGCGATGAAACAATTCTGACCTTTTCCAACGGTGATCAGGCCGCAGCCCAAGACCAGATGACGGGGTTCCTGAGCATGTCGCTTGGTACCCGTGTCAGCGATATGACGATTGTTAACACCAGCCTGGGTATTGGTCTGACGGAAGATGCGCCGGACTTCTCTCTAGGTGTATCCCTACCCATTAATTTCTCCGGCCTCAAAGAGTGATTGGAGCTGCAGACGTTCTAAGGGAAGGGGAAGTATTTCATGGGACAACCTAGTTACAAACGGCATATTCTGGCAACGATGATTGCCGCCGGTATTTCCTGTGGAGCTCAGGCGCAGCTGACGCAAAACCTGACGCTTCATCCGAAAGCATTGGCACTGGGGAACGCGGTTACAGCGGATCCCCCCGGGATTATGGCCATTCATTATAATCCGGCTGGCTTGACTAAACTGGACGGTCGTCAGCTTGAAGTAAACGTACTCAGTATCTATATGGATATTGATGCCGATTTTATTGCAGATGAAGAGTACGAGATTTTTGGTATCAAGGGTCTTGAAACAGACCCGTTGACTGGAAAACAGCGGGATCCGGTAGCAAATACCCATAGCCATACGAACAATGTAGCGCTCTATCTGCCTGGGTACGGTGTTTTGCCTCTGCCCCCTGGCCCGGCGGTTGCTCCATCTGCGGGGATCAGTATCAAGCCTCCGGGATCGAAGCTCACTTATGCTAATGCGTTTTATATGCCGATGGCGGCAGGTTACGCGCGTGATGATTCTGACCCGGGCCGCTATCAGCCACAAAACAACGCCATTCAGAGAACGACCTATTTGTCGCCGACCATTGGCTATGAAATAAATGATGAATGGTCTGTGGGCGCTGGTATTCACCTGTCACACTTTGGCCTGGCTGCGGAGCAGTACATGCGAGCGCCGAACATGCTGCTAGGGGTGGCAGAAGTGTTGCAGGATGCCTTCAACTGCGAGAGTGGTGATGAACCTTTGCAGCCTTGGCTGGCTCTTTGTGGTGGCAACATCGGCCCGTTTGATGACATTGGTGCGATGAGCCTGAATGTTCAGGAAACTGTTTCTCCTACCTATGCGTTGGGCGTGATGTGGGAGCCGACAGATTGGTTCCGCTGGGGAGCGAGTTATACGTCCGAAGCGGATATGAACCTGAAGGGTAAGTTTGAGATCCAGTATACCGATGACTGGGCGGGTTTCTGGCAGGGCCTGAACGGCTCGGTTCTTGGTGCGATCACATCGGCCATTCTCAGTTTGCCTTCTGGTGCTCCTCGTGAGGCCGGTAATGTATCAATGAACCTTGTGTACCCTCAGCACTTTCAGACCGGGATCAGCGTAGATGTGCATCCGATGCTAACACTGAATACGGACATTGGCTGGACAGATTTTGCTCAGTGGGATGCATTGGAATTCACGTTTGACCGTGATCTTGAGTTCTTGAACGCTGCCAGAATTCTGTCTCCAGACAACGCAACACCGAACAGCCTTAAGTTGCCTATGGGCTTCAAGAGTGTGTGGAACTGGGCTTTTGGTGCAGAGTTTCACGTGTCTTCTCGTCTTGATTTACGAGCGGGTGTTGAAATACGAGATTCTGTCATCCCCGACGACCAAAGGTCCATCATGGCTCCGTTCGGTGGTGCGAATCTGTACAGCGTGGGTATGGGGTACAGGTGGGATAAAAACACGGAAATCGATATGAATTTATCGTACTTGCAGTCGATTGAAACCATTCCGGCCGACTCGAGTTGCAACGTAAACTGTGACAACATAACGAATATCATTTACAACCCATATGCTGGCCTGGAGATCAAAACCTCAACACGCGTAGTAATGGCAGGTCTGAGTTTCAGGACCAAGTTCTGATTTACACTGCGGAGATTGCCCGATGGTTCTGACCCGATTAAGCCGCCAATCACTCTGCTTGCTGACCGCTGGTTTATTGGCAGGTTGCCAGTTGGGTGGTGGTAATGCAGGACCTGAAGAGCGTGAAGGTTACTTCACCTGGGTTGATGAACAGGGACGGGTTCGTTACTCCATCATTCCAGCCTCCGAGACTTCGGTTTCGACTGGCAGTCATGCTGCCAGCCTTGCTGAAAATAGCGTCCCCATAGCCAGTGAGCTGCCCAAAGAGGAGGAATTCACGGCTGAGAATTACCCGGATGGAGATGAACTGGCACGCAAGGGCTTTATCCGTGAAGGTCAGCGGCAACCTTACTTCACTTGGTTAGATGCTGAGGGGCATGTACGCGTCAGCTATTACACGCCTGATATTGATCTGGATGCAGGCTCCCGTGCCAGCCCGCTGAATCTGACACCGGCTACTGTCTATTTGCCATCAGAATCCATCGCTGAAACTGAACCCGTCGAGGGTTATGATCCGAACGCGTTTGCGATATTGGGTATAGAGCAGGAACAAATGAGTGAGTTTGATAAATTCTCATCAGCTTGTTGCCAGGATCTTGCCCGTAGAAACTATCTGGAGTGGGTAGAGGGTAGTGAGTTTGGTGTCCGGATTGATAGTGATACTACCCGTCATGAGTTTAGTTCCGGTGAATCCCCTTTTCAGTTAATTGCGCTGCCGTCTGGAACAATTAAGCCAGGCTTTGTTATGCGGATCCGTGCCTACAACCACCAAGGTGTATTTATACCTAGCCTGGCTTTTCTTGACCGGGAGTTCCGGGTAGTCAGGGTGGTGACTGATCTGGTGATGGATTACACCCCGGAAAACTGGCGCCGTCGGGGCTTTTTTGAGGCCTGGGTGCCGGCATTTCCAGGTCAGGGGGAGCGTTGGATGATTGTCTACACTCGTTCAGAAGATTTGGCAGGGCAGACTGTCATCGATACAGATTACGGCCCCCAGGCAATTACTCATAAGGCCGAAGGTGAGCTGGGGATCGCCACCTTCGAACAATAAGTGTTGCTTAGTCTTCTGGTGCGTCAAGATTCAGCCAGGGCTGAGACAGCCAATAGAATCGTCCATCTCCTGCAGGGTGTGTACAGTTGTAGCGGAACCGTCGGCCGGGTATCGCCCTGGGTGCCTGAACCGTCACTGTGCTTCCGTTGAGGGTGAAATCAATACGGCCTATTCCTGACGCGAAGCAGGTCAGATGGTCTGGCGAAAGCTTATCGCTCAGTTCCAACGTCAGGTGCGGCGGGTTTCTGGTAATCACGCTGTCCGGGAGTTCGCTGGCGGCAACAGGGAAGGATTTGCTGAGAAGTTTGTCTTTCAGGCTACCGAGTTGTCCATAGGCATTTGCCATGGGAAAACGGGGTAGCCGTGTACCGAGTGAATCATTGCCAATTGCACCGGAATGCTGACCAAAACCATACCAGCCCCTTTGCCTGACTTTCTTCTCCACGCCGGTGTCGTATTCACCATAAGGATAAGCAAACAGCGTTTCAGATGACCCCAGCTGTGCCTTTAGTACTTTTTGTGCTGCATCCAGGCTGTGGTCCACGCGATTGCTCCAGTGCTCTTCTGATTCTCCTCTTTTTCTGGCGAGATGGGCATGGTCTGCGCTGTGGTTTGCGATGGTTACCAGCCTGTTATTTGCCAGCTCTTCAAGTTGTTTCCAGCTCATATAACCCTGAGTCCCGACAGCGTTTGTGCTTACGAAGATGGTGTAAGGCATTTGGTACTGCTCAAGAATCGGAGCCGCCAAGGTATAGACGGATTCATAAGCGTCATCAAAGGTGATGGCAATCTGGTTGATATCTGTTGCTGTGTCCGAAAGAGCCTGGGTTGTGCCGGAGTTCAGGTTAACGACTTCTAACCCAAGATCTGAAATCATTTGAAGTTGTGCCTCAAACAGCGAGACGGAGGTACTGGTTGCAGGAGGGGTGCTGTCATCAACATGATGGTACTGCAGCACGACAAGATCTGCGTTGGTTGCTTGCGGCAATGCCAGAAAAAGGAAAAGGGCTGAAGCGCGAGCCAGCTTTCTGAAAATCATCATGAGCAGGAGCTTCCGGTTTGAGGTTTGGTTGAAGCAGGATATTCAGGAATAATAGGCCTTAAGTATAGAAAACGACTCGTTCAGGCTTTGCACCTCTTCAGTACTTCCTCCTCGATCGGGGTGGGCTTTCATAACCAGCTTCCGAAACTGCTGTTTTACCGTTATAAACTGCGCTGGCGGGCACTCAAAACCTAGTCTTTGTGCCGCTGAAGACACTGAGGTGTTATCCGGTTTTTGCCGTACTGTACCTTTCCAGAAGTTGTCCACCATGTTTCTGATCTCGGTATTGGACATAAAATACTGACCGATATCCAGGTAAAAAGATCTCAGCTCATCGGTGTGCCCGGGCAAGGATTCATTCGTGTCTCTATCTATAGCGAAGAGCCTTATCCGAATGGGGGATAGATGAATGCTTTCACCTTCTGGCAGAAGTTGGTCGTTAAGCCTGTAGAGTGTGTGGAAAATCAGGAAGTGCACAGGATAAAGCTGTTCAGACTGATGGAAATTTACCGGTCCGATCAGGCCCCAGCGATCACTTTGCAGAGCTTTGATTAATTCCAGCTCACTGAGCCCGAGAGGTCCGGCTGCACGGAGCTCATGCTCGACTGCAAGCAGAAGGTGTTCGATCTGTTGTTCAAGCCAGTGAGGTTGCTGCACGTCTGCCTGCTTCGGGCTGTGTGGTGTGGTTGTCATGATGCCATAGTATGCCTGTCAGCTGTTGCTTGAAAGTGACGCCAGGGCTGGCAATCCGCCAAGAAACAGAGCGGTCGAGAATTCGGCAGCACGCCGGGCTTCTTCGTCCATACCCGCCGGAGATTTTCTGGCTTTACGGGCCACCAGCATGCTCATGTCGTAGGCAACTCCGAAGAATGCAGCGCACAGATGTTCCGGGTCAATTGGTGGCAATAATCCTTTCTCCATAGCTGTACGGACGTCCTGCTCTAGTGACAGTAAGGTCAGCCCAAGCATATCGGAGCCAAACAGGTTTCTCAGAGCGCGTTGATTCTGGTGGGCCAGTTCGTAGACCACAGGGTCTTTGGCGGTTGCGCTGTATAGCGCGTAATAGGTTGAATGGATAAATTCTTCGGTTGACTTGGCTGAATGGCGGTACGCACTCATATCACTGTTGAGTGCTGTCAGAAAGTCCGTTAGCAAGGCTGCAAAAATATCCTGTTTGCTGGAAAAATAATTATAGAAAGTACCTGCCGCCAACCCGGTCCGCCGAACAATATCCCTGATAGTCGTGTTGTCGTAGCCGTGTTCCTGGAAGCAATCTCTGGCTGCCAGGAGTATGGCGTTGCGGTTGCGAATGCGGTTGAGTGCGCGTTTGCCGGTGGTATCCTGACTCAAATTCAACATATCCATGTTGCTATCCTGTCCCTTAATGTATGTGGTGCGTATAATTCCCGGCTCACTTACCTTGTGAGCGTACAACCGATGTCTGAAGCAATGACTGCCAAGCCTGAAAATATACCCGCTTCTGAGCAGGAACGCTGCCATAAACTGGAGCTGAACAAACTGCAGAAGCGCCTGCGCCGGGATGTGGGGCAGGCAATTGCTGAGTACTCGATGATCGAAGCCGGGGATAAAGTCATGTGTTGTCTGTCAGGCGGCAAAGACTCCTACGCGATGTTGGATATTCTGCTTAATCTGCAGAAGAGTGCTCCGGTGAATTTCGAGCTGATTGCTGTGAACCTTGACCAGAAACAGCCCGGCTTTCCAGAGGACATTCTTCCCGGGTACCTCGAGGCCCTTGGGGTTGAGTATCATATCATCGAGAAAGACACCTACAGCATTGTTAAGGA
The DNA here is from genome assembly GCF_041595835.1 of Marinobacter sp. GTDB lineage: Bacteria > Pseudomonadota > Gammaproteobacteria > Pseudomonadales > Oleiphilaceae > Marinobacter. The sequence goes on from NZ_JBFHJO010000005.1 coordinate 78,491, forward strand.
AAAAGTGCCGGAAGGGAAGACAACATGTGGTCTGTGTTCACGCCTGCGCAGAGGAATTCTCTATAACTTTGCCGAAGCCCACGGCGTCACCAAAATCGCCCTTGGTCATCATAGGGACGATATGCTGGAGACACTTTTCCTGAATATGTTCTATGGTGGAAAGCTGAAGTCCATGCCGCCGGTTCTGCACAGTGACGATGGTCGCAATACAGTTATTCGCCCATTGGCCTTCTGTCGTGAGAAAGATATTGCCCGTTATGCTGAGCTTCGGGAGTATCCGATTATTCCGTGTAATCTGTGCGGGTCTCAGGAAAACCTTCAGCGACAGATCATCAAAGAAATGTTCCAGAACTGGGATAAAGAGCATCCTGGCCGTTTGGAAACCATGTTTCGGGCTCTGTGTAATGTCGAGCCATCACACCTGGCCGATCCGAACTTGTATGATTTCAGGGAAGGTAAGCGGTTAGGCGGGAAGCGCCAGGCAGTCGTGCAGAGCGCTGAGCCTGAACAGAGTTTTGGGCGGCTGGACGTGTTGAATCTCTGAGTGTTCAGAGGTTCAGCAGTGCTTGTAGCGGTAAAGTCCACAGTCCAAACAGAATGAGCAGTGCACCACTGAACTTCCGGAAATTCTGGTTGCTCTTTATGCCTCGGATCCATTGCGCTGCATAGCCGGTGGCCAGCATGGAGGGCAGAGTACCCAAGCCAAAACAGAACATAGTCAGTGCGGCGCTGGGCACTGTTGGTTGAAGGGCTGCCCAGCCCAGAGTGCTGTATACCAGTCCGCAGGGGAGCCACCCCCAGAGTGCGCCAAGAGCCAGGGCCTGCCCCGCGTTGTTTACCGGAAGAAAACGTTTGGTGAGAGGTGATAGCGCCTGCCAAACGGGGGCGCCGATTTTCTCTACGAAGCGAATCCCCTGCCACCACTGCCCCATGGATAAACCCATAAAAATAAGCAGCATGCCTGCCAGTGTCATCAGCAATATGCCAGCCCATTGCCATTGACCGGCTGCACGGGTGCTAAGCAGGGCTATGCCAGCGGCAATCAGCGAGTAACTTCCGATACGCCCAAAATTGAATGCCAGCAGGAGTAAGGTCTGTCTTAGTCGAAACCCCTTGCCAACCGGTAGTGCCATCGACAAAGATGCGCTGATACCACCGCACATTCCCAGGCAATGGGTGCTGCCAAGAAGGCCGATGATAAAGGCGCTTGTGTAGCTCAGGTAGAGTTCGGGTTGCATTTGAGCTGTCAGCTTTCCTGATTTGGTTTGCTTTCGCTGCTGTCAGCAGTTTTTTTCCGGGCTTCACTTTTATCGATACGAGATTCTGTGGGAATCATGTCTTTGTCGTCATCGTAAAGTATCCGGTGTGCGGGGCCGTCCATATCATCATACTGGCCGTTTTTTACTGCCCACGAAAACAGAAGAAGGCCGAGCGCCACCAGTATCAGCATCAGGGGAACCAGAAACATGACAATTTGCATCGTTACCTCCTCGTCGGGGTTTACCCCAAAGGTGTCAGGCGGGTTTGGGTGAGCTGGCAACTACGCCCGGAGCCCTGCTCAGACGCAGGGCATTAAGTACCACAACCAGTGAACTGATAGACATGCCAATGGCTGCCAGCCACGGCGCAACCATGCCTGCAGCGGCCAGCGGCAAGGCACAAACGTTATAGCCGAATGCCCAGATCATGTTTTGGCGAATAATCCGGCGGGTTTGCTGGCTGGTATTCAGGGCTTCAACAAGTTGATAGAGCTGCCCGTTCAGCAACACCGCATCTGCTTTTAATTGAGTAAGATCAGCGGCTGATCCCATGGCGACTGAAATACCGGCGCCGGCCATCGAAGGCAAGTCGTTCAAGCCATCACCAACCATCATAACACGATGCCCTTGCGCACGAAGTTCATCCAGTACCTCCAGCTTACGCTCGGGTGAGGCTTCGCCAATGGCCCGGGTAATGCCAAGTTCGGTTGCTACTTGTTGAACGTGCCCGGAGCGGTCTCCACTGAGCAATATGGTTTGGATGCCCATGCTTTGCAGGGTTTTAATGGTAAGAGGAGCGTCGTCCCGGATCTGGTCATCAAGCTGAAAACTAGCCAGCCATTGGTCTTCTGTTGCCAGCCAGATCTCCATGCCAGTGGCTTGTCCTGTTGTGGGCTCGCTGGCTTGAGTGTGGCTGGCAACAAAGCCTTTATGGCCTATAAATACGTCTTTACCGTTGAATTGACCGGACAAACCTCCGCCCAAGTGGTTGGTGACATTGGCAACCTGAGCCGAAGGCATGCTGTGAAACACTTTGGCAATGGGATGCTCAGACTGCTTCTCAAGCCCGGCCGCCACTCTCAGACAGGTTGTTTCATCAAAGCTGCCAAGAATTTTATGGCCGGTTAGGTTCAGCTCTCCGCGGGTCAAGGTCCCTGTTTTATCAAATACCACAGTGTCTACAGTGTTCATGGACTCCAGGGTGTGTCCCCGGGTTGGGAGGAATCCAAGTTTTCGCAACCGGACAGTGGCTGAGGTGATGGCGGTAGGTGTTGCCAGTGAAAGGGCACAAGGGCAAGTTACCACAAGCACCGACAGGGTGATGTCAAAAGCATTGTCAGCTCCGGCCAGCCACCAGCCAATCCAGACGACAGGCGCCAGAATCAGTACCCGGCCAACAAACTTGCCCGCAATCCGGTCAGCCATCCGTGCAACTGGTGGTTTTTCAGACTGAACCCGGTCCAGTACTCTCAAAATGCCGGAAAGCCGGGTTTGGGCGCCGGCCTTGGTCACTCTTATATCAAGAGGGTTTTCCCCGTTGATGCTGCCTGCATGTACGGCATCGCCGGGCCGTCGGGTTTCTGGGAGATATTCACCGGTGAGTGCTGCTTCATTGAGTGTGGATTCACCGACGACGATTTCACCATCTGCGGGCAGAGTCTCTCCCGGGCGAACACGAATGATGTCGCCTGGCTTAATCTGATGGGCGGGAACGATCTCCGCCTCATTATCTGTCACGCGGGTGGCTATCGCTGGCTGAAAGCCCGCCAGTGCATTACCTGTCAACCCTGCCCGATAGCGAGCCTGGACTTCGATGTATCTGCCCAGCAGCAGAAAGAATGTGAACATGCAGACTGACTCAAAATACACCTCCTGCCCACCAAACACTGTTACCCAGGCACTGGCACCGTAGGCCAGGCCAATTGCAATGGCGACAGGTACATCCATGGTCAGGTGCCGGGATTCAAGGTCTCTGCGGGCATTGCGGAAAAAGGGGCGGGCACTGTAAAAAACCACCGGTGTGGCAACAATCAAACCAAACCACCGGAAAAAACTGACAAACTCTACGGATAACTCGCTGATGAGTTCAAAGTACAGAGGAAATGCCAGCATCATGCTCTGGAATGTGCCAATTCCTGCAACAGCCAGGCGGATCAGCATTGAACGGTGTTCAGTTTTCAGTGCTTGTTCGGCCGCATCGGGTTGATAGGGGCGGGCAGTGTAGCCCAGCTCATAGATGGCAATCAGAAGGTCGCTCAGGGATGTTTTTTCAGGTGACCAGATTAGCCGGGCTCGCTGGGTGGTGTGATTGACCGTAAAGCTCTGAACGCCGGCTTTGTGCTTCATATGGTTTTCAAGCAGCCAGATGCAGGCAGCGCAAGTGATCTCACCAATAAGAAGTTGGGCTTCTTGCCCCGCTTTTACAGGCGACACAAAGGATTGCTGCACCAGAGGGTGATCCAGTTCACGAAGGCGGAGGAGTTGTGACTGACTGAGCTCTTTTGGCTTGATGGCCGGTTCGGTGCGAAGGTCATAAAAGCCAGTCAGACCTTCCTGATGGATGGTCTGGCATACCGCTTTGCAGCCTTGGCAGCAAAAGTGTTGTTCTTCGCCTTCAAGTTGGAGGGTAATCGGTGGATTACCCTCCGCAGGCTCACCGCAATGGAAGCAATTCTGGGGGGTCACCCTTGCGCGCTACCCTTTGCATCAATTGTGACGGCATGTTCTGCCGGCAACCAGATCTGGCCTTTAACGCGCCAGTCGCCATCCGGACCTTGAATGTCGTAATACCAGCGACCGTCAAAGTCTTCAAGCATCTTGCCGGAGTATTCACCCGGGACCAGTCGCTGCAACTGAACTACTCGATCCCGGTCGCCCAGGGTTGGGTGGTAGAGGTTAAGAATGATGTAGGGAAAGTCGGCGGGGCCGTCTTGAGTGTCAAGCTCGAGCGTTGCCTTACGCCCTGTAAACTTAAGACTGCCTGCAACGTGCATGTCTGAGGCTTTCTGATCACGGGCGATCTCCATGTTAATGCCGCGGCCTTCCTTCGAGTAATCGTCGCTAACCATAGGGTTATCAAGGTTGGCGGAGATCACCAGTATGGTAAGGCCCCACATAATGGACGCCAGTGGGAAAATGGCAAGGAACCAGAACCAAGGCTGGCGGTACCAGGGAGATACAGCAGTGTTGTCAGTCATGACTTATTTCATCTCGAATTTTGATTGAATGTCCGGTTTGGGCCACGATTATCGTGGCCTTGGACCAACAAACCGGCTTTCAGTTTCCAGTAACAGAGACGAGTCGGTCGTTGATGTTGCCTGGAAGCGGATTGTGCTGTTTGTAACTTCAATCGATTCCGGCAGAACATCGACAACTGTGGGTAGTGACAAGACCTCACCACTGGCCACTGTTACTGAAGTTGGCGTTATGATCCGGATATCTTCGAGTCCATCTACAGACAGCTCAAAGCTTTGAGGTACTTCTGTCATGTTCTGGATCTTAACGGTAAACGAATTCTCTACCCGTCCTTCACCATTGAAGCTGAACAGAGCACCGCGGTCGCGAAGTACGTCTAGTTGAGCGGGGACGCGGGTCGCAATAATGAAGATGACTGTGCCAATCATTGTGGCTAGCACAGCACCATAGCCAAAGGTTCTGGGGCGCAACAGCTTCGAGGTTTTGCCTTCGAGTTCGTTTTCCGTGGTGTAGCTGATCAGGCCTTTGGGATAGCCCATCTTGTCCATAACTTCATCACAGGCATCAATACACAGTGCGCAGCCAATACATTCGTACTGCAGGCCGTCACGGATATCGATGCCAGTAGGGCATACCTGTACGCATTGGTCACAGTCAATACAGTCGCCTAAACCCAGTTCTGCAGGATCTGCACCTTTTTTGCGACTACCGCGAGGCTCGCCCCGATTCGGGTTGTAAGACACGATACGGGTGTTGGCGTCGAACATAACAGACTGAAACCGGGCGTATGGGCACATATACAGGCAGACCTGCTCCCGCATCCAGCCGGCATTCAGATAAGTCGCTACGGTAAAGAAGGCTACCCAGAAATAGGCCCAGCCATTGGCATGCAGGGTAAACAAGTCAACGATCAATTCACGGATAGGGTAGAAGTAGCCTACAAAGGTCAGGCCGGTGGCCAATGCTACCAAGAGCCAAAGTGTGTGTTTGATAGTCTTTTTGATTATTTTTTCGGAAGAGTTGGGACTTTTGTCCAGCTTGATACGTTTGTTCCGATTACCCTCGACCTTTTCTTCAATCCACATGAAGATAAATGTCCAGACCGTTTGAGGGCAGGTATAACCACACCACACCCGACCAAACAGGGTGGTAATAAAGAACAGACCGAACGCAGAAATGATCAGCATTGCCGAAAGCAGGAAGAAATCTTTCGGGTAGAAGGTCACACCGTATAGGTGGAACTCCCGTGCGGGCAGGTCGAAATGGATGAGCGGTTGACCATCAAGGGTGAGCCATGCAAAAAGAAAATACATACCCATGAGCGCCAGCAAACTGACGTTACGGATTTTCTGGAATAACCCCTTAACTTCTTTCACATAGATTTTCTGCCGACTGGCATAAAGGTCTATGGATTTGTCTTTATTGCCCTTGTCGGAAGGATTTGGTGTTGGGTCAACCTGTTTAACAGGAATCTCATTGCTCATGGATACCTCCCGGTACTTTATATTGCTGGGAGCGGGCCTCGGTGGGTCTGCAGATCTTTTCAAGCCTGTACCCGCAAGAGCAGATACAGGGTTGAAAAGACCTGGCCGGGATAGGCCCCGGCCGGGTCAGATTCAGTTAGACAAGCTATAAACGTAAGCTGCCAAAATCTGAATCTGGTCGTCAGTCAGACGGCCTTGCTGAGCAGGCATCTGGTTCTGGCGACCGTTTACTACGGTTTCTTTGATCCATTCGTAGGTCGAACCGTACAGCCAGATGTTGTCTGTCAGGTTCGGCGCACCCATAGCTTGCATGCCTTTAGCGTCAGCGCCATGGCAAGCGGTGCAGGCTTGAGCAAATACCGCGGCACCGGCTTTTGCGGCATCAGCGTCTTGTTCACGACCGCTGAAGCTAAGAACGTAGTTGACCACCTGGTCTACCTGCTCATTGCTCATGTTTGGCATGACGCCTTTCGGTGTCATGGTGCCATTACGACCCATTGCGATAGTGTGCAGGATCTGGTCCGGAGAGCCACCCCACAGCCAGTCTTTATCTGTCAGGTTGGGGAAGCCTACCTGGCCGCGAGCTGCGGTGCCGTGGCACACAGAGCAGTTGTTGGCAAACAGACGCTGACCAATTTTCATGGCGTCTTCGTTCTGTGCCAGTTCAGGTATTGGTGTTTTACCGAACTGGGCATAGATTTCGCCGTATTTGTCTTCTGCTACCTGAACTTCTGCTTCCCATTGGTTAGTAGACGTCCAGCCCAGAAGGCCTTTGTAGTTACCAAGGCCTGGATACAGTGCCAGGTAGCCCAAGGCAAAAATACAGGTTCCAAGGAACAGGTAGAACCACCACTTTGGTAGCGGGTTGTCATACTCTTCGATGCCATCGAAAGAGTGGCCCATAGTTTTGTCAGTTTCGGTGTCGGTTGTCTGACTTTTACGAGTGGCCCAAAGCAGCCACGCACAGCCGAACACAGTACCGAGCACGATCACGCTGACCCAAACGCTCCAGAAGGTACTCATTGTTTCTTCTCCGTTTTTTCCTGTTCGAGCGTACGCTTATCCACTTCGTCATCATCGAAGGGCAGGTGTGCGGCTTCGTCATTGGCTTTCTTTCGGTGGGCGCTGTAAGCCCACCAGATGATGCCAAAGAATGCTGCCATTACCACTAGCGAGTGAATTCCGCGTAACTCATTGATATCCATTGGATCACCGTTTCTCTGAAAGCACAGTGCCTAACTGCTGCAGGTATGCGACCAGTGCTTCAATTTCGAACTTGCCTTTCAGTTCAGCAGCTGCACCAGCAACTTGTTCGTCCGTATAGGGAACGCCAAGGGTCTGGAGTGTTTTCATGCGTGCTTCAATGCTTTCATGATCGGCTCGGTTCTCGAACAGCCAAGGGAACGCTGGCATGTTGGACTCGGGTACCACGCTGCGCGGGTCAAACAGATGCTGGCGCTGCCATGCATCTGAGTAACGACCGCCTACACGAGCCAGGTCAGGCCCGGTACGTTTGGAACCCCACAGGAACGGACGGTCGTAAACGAACTCGCCCGCTACGGAGTAGTGGCCATAGCGCTCAGTTTCCGCACGGAATGGACGGATCTGCTGGGTATGGCACACATGGCAGCCTTCGCGGATATAGATGTCCCGGCCTTCAAGCTCCAGGGCAGACAGAGGCTCAAGACCTTCTATCGGCTCGTTCACGTCTTTGCTGAAGAACATGGGAACAACTTCGGCCAGGAAGCCGCCACTGATGGTAAAGACGATCAGTACGATCATCAGACCAAGGTTTTTCTCGACTATTTCATGTCTCATCTGGTCAATCTCCCCTTAGGCCGCCTGAGTTGCCGCATTGTTTTCAGCAACCGCTTTTTTCTGGCGTACGGTCATGTATACGTTGTACGCCATAATCAGCATGCCGGTCAGGAAGATGGCACCACCGATAAAGCGGACAAAGTAACCAGGATAAGAGGCTTCCAGTGATTCTACGAAGCTGTATGTCAGCGTGCCGTCTTCATTCACTGCGCGCCACATCAGACCCTGCATGATGCCGTTTACCCACATCGCAGCGATGTAGAGAACCGTACCGACAGTGGCCAGCCAGAAGTGAACGTTGATCAGCGAAACGCTGTGCATTTCTTTCTGACCCCAAAGCTTCGGAACCAGGTGGTAGATTGCGCCAATACTGATCATTGCAACCCAGCCCAGAGCACCTGCGTGTACGTGGCCGATGGTCCAGTCAGTGTTGTGAGACAGGGCGTTTACGGTCTTGATGGACATCATCGGGCCTTCGAAGGTAGACATACCGTAGAAGGACAGGGACACCACCAGGAAACGCAGAATAGGATCAGTGCGTAGTTTGTACCACGCGCCAGACAGGGTCATCATACCGTTGATCATACCGCCCCAGGAGGGAGCCAGCAGAATCAGAGACATAACCATGCCTGCAGTTTGTGCCCAGTCAGGCAGGGCAGAGTAGTGCAGGTGGTGCCCGCCGGCCCAGACGTAGGTAGCAATCAGAGCCCAGAAGTGGACGATAGACAAACGGTAGGAGTAAACCGGACGGTCAGCCTGCTTGGGTACAAAGTAGTACATCATGCCCAGGAAGCCTGCGGTCAGGAAGAAACCTACGGCGTTGTGGCCATACCACCACTGCATCATGGCGTCAGTTACACCAGCGTATGCAGAGTAAGACTTGAAGGCGGTAGCGGGAAGCTCCATATTGTTACCGATGTGGAGCACGGCAACAGTGATGATGAAGGCTCCATAGAACCAGTTGGCTACATAAATATGAGGAGTGCTGCGCTTGGTAATCGTGCCAAAGAACACGATTGCGTAGACTACCCAAACCACCGCAATTGCGATGTCGATAGGCCATTCCAGTTCGGCGTATTCCTTGGTCGTGGTCAAGCCCATCGGAAGAGTGATGGCTGCAGACACGATAATGGCTTGCCAACCCCAGAAGGTGAAGGCGGCCAGACCGTCGGAGATCAGGCGAGCCTGACAGGTCCGTTGAACAACGTAGTACGCTGTCGCGAACAGTGCACTACCACCAAAGCCGAAGATTACGGCATTGGTATGCAGCGGCCGCAGGCGGCCGAAATGTGTGAAGGGGAGATCGAGGTTGAGGGATGGCCAAACCAGCTGTGCTGCAATCAGCACTCCCAGGGCCATACCAACAATACCCCACACCACTGTCATGATGGCGAACTGTCTCACCACCTTGTAGTTGTATGTCAGGTTTGTATTTACTGTGCTCATAGCCTTACCAATGGGTTTTTATGGGGGAATATGCGGCCGCAAGTATGGAGAAACCATGACCCCTTTGCAATGATTCAGGTCAACTCCTGACATCCATCAAAAGTGTCGGAATAGGTAGTCTGACCAGTGAGTTGGAATGGATTCCGGCTCTTTCAAAAGGTTTTAAGGGGTTTGTCAAAGTTGGTAATGATACCGTCTGCCAAGGTTGAGGTGAATGTTGTGGACCGAATTACGACTAAAGGCTATCCCGGCAATGCCCGGGCAGCGTTTATTCTTGCGCATGGTGCCGGGGCGCCAATGGACTCTCCATTTATGGACGTTTTAGCGCGAGAGCTTGAATACCAGGGAATCGCTTGTGTGCGATTTGAATTTCCGTACATGAAAAAGCGGCGAGAGGACGGAAAAAAGCGCTTCCCGGATAAACAGCCGGTTTTGTTGGGGGCGTTTCAGGCAGAAATACAACGTGTTCGCGGGGAAATTGGTGCCCGGTGCCCCCTCATTATTGGTGGTAAGTCCATGGGGGGGCGAATGGCATCGGTTTTGGCCAGTGACGGTGTAGACAGTGTCGATGGTGTTGTGTGTTTCGGCTATCCCTTTCATCCGCCGGGTAAGCTCGACCGTTGGCGTACGAATCATCTGTCAGCAATCCGTTGCCCGCTTCTGATCGTTCAGGGCACGCGTGACCCGTTCGGAAGGCCTGACGAGTTGAAGGCTCAAGGTCATCAGGAAGGCATAACTCGCCTTTGTTGGCTGGACGGTGGTGATCATGATTTCGTACCGCCTGTCCGGCATCCCCTGGATCAGGGCAGTCTGATCAGGCAGGCTGCCGTTCTGTCCCGTCAGTTTATAGAGGAAATAGCTGGCTGAAGGGGGAGTCAGGCAGGAGTCAGAGTGTCTCGGCCTATGGACTTTGAGTGGTAGAGTGCTTCGTCAGCCCGGCGAAAAAGGTTGCGCGGGTCTTCTTCATGGGTCATTTCTGCCAGTCCGGCACTGAGTGTTATGGTCACGCCTTCATCGCCCGGTGCGTCAATAACCGTGGAGCGGATCTCTGCAAGGATGCTCTCGCAGAGCCGTGTTGCACCCGCTATGTCGGTGTCCGGAAGCAATAGCACAAACTCTTCACCGCCAAAACGAATAGCCACATCTCTTGGGCGTTTGACGTGGCGCCGTAAAATATCGGCAATCAAACGCAGGCAGTGATCACCAAAGTTGTGACCCCAGGTATCGTTGATGCGCTTGAAATGGTCGGCGTCAAATAGTGCGATACTCAAAGGTTGGCCGGTTCGCTTTGCTTCCAGGCAAAGCTCCGGCATCAGTTTGTCCAAATGCCTTCTGTTATAAAGCCCGGTAAGTGCATCGTTCAGGCTGAGGGCTTCCAATTTACGGTTGGCGTGTTCCAGTTCGCGCATGGTGTTGCGTAATTGAGCCGTGCGCTCATGAACCTTCAGTTCCAGTTCAGTGCGTGCCTGGTGTTCGATATCAAGGAGTTTCTGGTTTAGCAGGCGCCAGCGTTGAACCATGGCGTAGTTAAGCAGGACTACCTGAGCGCCGACTACGGCCTGCATCATAACTTCCCTGGCCTGGTAGTCTCCCAGATAACCAAAGGCAGCAGATGCGTAGATCAGTGCTCCGATAACCATAACCATCCAGGCGGTCAGGTACCAGAAGGCCGGTTGATACCCTTGTCGCCAACGAATGGTGGCAATGATGGTGAGTACCACAATAACGAAAAGCGTAAAAACAGTATTGATCAGGATAGATTTTGTATATGGCAGAACCAGTGTAAGCCCGAGCAAGCCGGCAGCACACCAGGCCAGCGTCCGGAGCGTTCTTTCAGAGAGGGTGTGTCGTGGTACTTCCAGAAATGACCACCCGAAAAGAGCCATCGCCAGAGCGCTGATGGTTAGCAATAGTGGGATGGAAATGTTGGCAATCCCGGAATTGTTCGGCCAGAAATACTCGTTACCAAATCCTCCCATGGCGAACAGAAACATGGCCATGGAGGCGGTGTAGAAAGCGTTGTGAAAATAGTAGCGGGTACCAGAGCTGACAAATAACAGAAGGTTAAAGGCGGCCAGAATTAACAATGCGCCGTAGAAAAGGCCGTGCACAAGCGTTAAGTGATTGCTTTTAGATATCAGCTCACTGGGCGTCACCAGGCTAAGCGGCACATTCAGAGCCCCACTGCTGTGGACCCGGACAAAAATAGTGCGGGTTTCTTTTGCCTTCAGTGTGACGGGAAGCAGGAAATAACGGTAATCTATGCCCCTGCTGTAAAAAGGTAGAAGGTCACCGGTCACCAGCGTTGGGGCAGCATCTGAGAGGGCATCAACGCCGGATTTTTGCCAAAAGGTGACTTCGTCCAATAGGGGATAGTTAAGTTTTAAGTACCAAAGGTTTTGCTGAGGACTCCTGTTCTGAACCAGCAGCTTTATCCAGTAGGTTGAGTCTGTATGGCTGAAGACCAGATCGTGGCCTGCTGCTGGCAACCATTTCATATCCTCTGGCAATGCTTCCGGCGCGGACGCGGAGTGAGCCTGTTCGCCTGGTCGGGTAATGGCGTAGCACAGGTGATTATTAATGAGTTGCCGTGCACTTGCGTCGTTAACGTCCAATACCGGACATTGCGCTTCTGCCAGGGCTGTCACTAAAAGGCCTGCCAGTAAAAATAAGCTGCGCAGAAGCAAAGACTGGGTTCGCGGTACCATTAAAGATATCCGTTTGAAGTTGGTGTGCAGAGTGTAGCTGGCATTGTCAAAAACGGCTGTTAAACAGGTTCAAGTTTCACCTCTGTCGGGGCGTCAGAATTCCGGCAAGGTTTGACGCAAAGGTAAGTGATGCAACAGATAATGCTGATGTGCAGGCCCGGATTTGAATCCGAGGCAGGGCAGGAGTTGATCGATCAGGCTGCAAACAAGGGTATCTATGGCTATTTTCAGCCAGAGCGCAATACGGGGCAGGTTCGTTTCACAATTGGCGGGGTTGATACGGCTGAACAGCTAATGTCCCGGCTGGCGTTGGATAGCCTGGTGTTTACCCGGGACTGGTTTGCGGTTGTGGGTGAGTGTGACTTACCACCGAAAGACAGAGTGGGTGCAGTGGTCAGTTTTTTGAAAGACCATGGCTGGCGTGGCGACCGTTGTGCTCGCCTTGAAGTTCGTTTATCTGAAAATAACGACAACAAGGATCTTGGTAATTTTTCCCGAAAATGGGTCGCGCCCCTGTCGCGAGGGCTTCGGGAAGCGGGATTGCTGAAGTCTGATGCTAAGGGGCAAGCCCCAGCGCGGTTGGAAATTCTGATGAATGATTTTGATGCCGCCATTGTGGGATTTAGCCTGGAGGGAAATCGTTCTCCTTTCCCAGGAGGCATACTGCGATTGCGTTTGCCGGCTTCGGCGCCAAGCCGTTCGGCGTTGAAGCTGGAAGAAGCGTGGAAAGTGTTTCTGCCGAAGGAACGTTGGCTGGATTATCTGGGCGGAGGAAAAAAAGCCGTTGACCTTGGAGCTGCACCCGGTGGCTGGACCTGGCAGTTGGTTCAGCAGGGCATGATGGTTTCAGCTATTGATAACGGGCCAATGAATCCCGATCTTATGGCAACAGGCCATGTGGAACATGTTGAAACCGATGGGTACGCATGGCGGCCAAAGCGAGCTGTAGATTGGATGGTCTGTGACATTATCGATAAACCCCAGCGGACGGCGAGACTGGCCGTGGACTGGGTGGGTGGCAAATTGTGCCGCTATACGGTATTTAACCTGAAGTTACCCATGAAAAAACGCTACGAGGAATGGCTTGTGTGCCGGGATCTTATTGCCCGGGGGCTAGAAGACGCCGGCTTGAACTACACATTGAAAGCACGCCATCTCTACCATGATAGAGAGGAGATAACCTGTTTCATTGAGCGGCTTGATTAATGCGTTTAGGGCATTGGGCTCTGTTTCAGAATAGTGATGATCTCGTCCTGATCCATCATGGGAATCAGTTCTGTCATCAGTTCTTTGCGTTCGTCTGAGTGGTACCACCGGGTCCAGTCAAGCTCTGAGCGCCAGTTTGCCAGTGTAATCCGATGGTTGGGATCATTGCTATCTACCAACGTTTCGCCAGAAATAAACCCGGGAGTGCTGACCGCCTGTTGAAGTACTTTGCGGGCACGAAGTTCGTAGGCAGTCTCCAGCGTTTCGGCAATATGGCGTTCAATCAGAACCCGGATCATGTAAGTCTCCCTTTATTTTCGGTGCTATAAACAATAATTTAGCACCGAATTCTAAAAAATCACGAGAACCAGAGGAAGTGACACTTGGGAAACCTGGAATTTCACGCGGAACTGGATACGCGAGGGCTGTTTTGCCCTGAGCCGGTCATGATGTTGCATACCCGAATCACTGATATTGCAGTAGGGGAGGTTTTGAGGGTTCTAGCCACTGACCCCGCTACCACTAGGGATATTCCTCGCTTTTGCCAGTTTTTGGGGCATGATCTGGTAGATCAGGGTGAGCAAGGCGGTGAATACGTATATTTAATCAGGCGCCGTGACGCCTGATCGCTGAGAGCTGTTATGGCAGCTTGTTCAGGTGGGCAAGGAACTCTTGTTTGTCCATCTCTCCCAGAATTCTGGCCTCGGCCAACTCCTGCCCGGAGCTTCCATAGAACAGGATGGAAGGTGGCCCGAACAGGCCTAATTCATCCAGAAATGCCTGCTGTTCAGGTGTGTTGTCTGTCATATCGATCTGCAGCAAGGTATACGGTGCCAAGGCCTGAATGACCTCAGGCTGATTGAAGACATTGCGCTCCATAACCTTGCAGGAGATGCACCAGTCGGCATAAAAATCCAGCATCACCGGTTGTCCTGTTTCCCCGGCACTGGCGAGTAGAGTGCGAATCTGTTCCGGGTTTTCCAGCCTTTTGAAAGCGGCATGGTTTTGAGTGTTCTTCTGATAGCCCTCGGCCGCAGCGGTGAACGGAGCCAGCGGGCGAAGAGGGTCAGTGGCACCGCTGACGGCTCCTGCCAGTAACGCCAGGCCATAAGCGAACAGTATAAGTCCTAGCCCTTTGCGAGTGCGTTCCCAGCCAGCTTTAGCGGTATCAAGCGCACCCAGTTGTACGCCTGTAATGGTGACCAGCGCCCCCCACAAACTCAGCCCTGCCCAGGCTGGAATGAGTCGCTCAATCAGCCAGATCGCAACAGCCAGCAGCATAACGCCGTAGAAGTGTTTGACTGTAGTCATCCAGCGGCCGGTCGTTGGCAGGAGTTTGCGCCCCCCAACGGCAACAAGAATAAGTGGAACGCCCATGCCCAGGCCCAATGCGAGCAAGGCCATGCCCCCAATCACGGCATCCTGAGTGGTGGAAATATAAAGCAGGCTGCCGGCCAATGGTGCAGATACGCAGGGCGATACAATCAAGGCAGAAAGTGCACCAATGCCAAAAATGCCGAGTACCCGCCCGCCGGTCATGCGCTGACTGGCATCATTAAGCGGCTCCCTGATGGCTCTTGGAAGCTGGATTTCGAACATGTCGAACATCGAGAGAGCAAATATCACAAACAAGGTAGCGAAGACCCCTAGAACCCAAGGTGACTGCAGTTGCGCCTGGAGGTTAAAGCTGGCGCCAAGTAAACCGGTAATAACGCCTGCTGCAGCATAGGTAATGGCCATGCCCAGAACATAACTCCCCGAAAGCAGGAGTGCTTGCCCTGTGGTACGCGTGTTCTGCCCGGAAACCATACTGGAAATGATGGGGACCATTGGCAGCACGCAAGGTGTGAAGGTTAGCCCAAGCCCCAATAAAAAGAAGACGCCTGCAATCATCCAGATGGATTGGCTGGACAACAATCCTGCCAGTCCGGTGGCGCTGGAGGTGTCCCCGGTATTTAGCGGATTTGCGTTGGAGGTGTTACGGCTTGCCGTCGGTTCTGCAGCACCTTTGCCTGGATAATACAGAATGTCTTTGGTTTGGGGGGGGTAACACAGTCCGGCTTCTGCACAGCCTTGATAGCTCACCTGAAGTTCTGCTTCAGATGCATTTTCTGGCAGTGTGATCGGTACGCGAACGTTAACCGGCTCGAAAAAAACGGTCATTTCACCGAAAAATTCGTCTTCGGTAAGAGTTCCAGGGAGCGAGAATTCAAACTGCCCGACAGTGACAGATTTATCCACTGCCATAATCTTGATGCGGCTTTTATAGAGATAATGCCCCGGAGCAATATTCCAGGACAATACAACGGCATCGGTATCGGTAATGTAGTTAAAGGGTAGAGCTTCATCGACCGGCAGGAATCCGTCGTTCGAATTATTATTGAAGAAAGAGTTTCCTGACGCATAGGCTATTGTAGGTAAGATCGCGGTGCACAGTGCGCATAGAGTAAGAATTGCCGGCAAGGCTGGCCGAAGGATGCGCTGAATTAAAGGAAGCACTGTCATGAATCTTTTAATATCCTGTGTCGTAAATGCGTAAAGTCGTTACGGCGGAAATTGACCCGGAGGGCTGTGAAAAGTTCCCTCTGGTATTGCCTGCTGTAAAGTCGCACAATAGCTAACCGATGAATCACAATCCAGACGATCTTATCATGCTGTTTAATGACCTGTTCCGGGAAAACTACCGGACTATTCTGGTCAAAGGCAGTGATGAACCGGAATACCTCCCGGCAGGTGAACCCGATGGGCTTGCCAGGGTGGTTTTTGCCCACGGTTTTTTCGCCAGTGCCCTGCATGAAATTGCCCACTGGTGCCTGGCTGGTGAGTACCGGCGTACTTTGCATGACTATGGGTACTGGTATTGTCCTGACGGGCGAACGCCGGAGCAGCAGCAGGCTTTTGAACGCGTTGAAGTAAAACCACAAGCCATTGAGTGGTTGTTGTCGCTGGCGGCTGGGTCCCGGTTTCATATCAGTGTGGATAATCTGGCTGGCGGTGGTGCTGCCAACGAGCAGGCTTTTCGGGAAAACGTTTGTCATCAGGCTGCTCACTATCTGGAACATGGTCTGCCAGAGCGGGCGCAGCAATTCTTCGATACGCTCATGCACTTCTACAATACTTCAGCTCGTTTTAAAGATAGCTGGGCTCGCGATAGGGTTCGCATCGCAGCTACGGGCACTGGACACGATCAAATAAGGATAACTGAAACTCTATGACATCTGACATAAAAGACACCGGCAAATTGCGCTTCAGTGATTTGAATCTGGACCAACGCCTGCTAGATGCCATTAGCAAAATCGGCTTTGAATATTGCACACCAATCCAGGCAGAAACTCTGCCGTGGACTCTGGCGTGTGAAGATCTGATTGGACAAGCCCAGACCGGCACGGGTAAAACCGCCGCTTTTCTGATTACCGCCATTCAGACGCTGCTGGAAACTCCGATAAATGAAAGCGACCGGTTTGCATCGGAGCCTCGGGTGCTGGCACTGGCGCCAACCCGTGAACTGGCTATGCAAATTGCCAAAGATGCAGAGCATTTATGCCAATACACCGGGCACAATGTTGTCACGGTTGTCGGCGGAATGAACTACGACAAGCAGCGTGAGCAACTGCAAAACGAAATAGTCGATATTCTGGTTGCTACTCCGGGCCGGTTAATCGACTTCCTGGGCTCACAGGATGTGTTTCTCGACCAGTTGGATATTCTGATCCTGGATGAAGCTGACCGGATGTTGGATATGGGCTTCATCCCCGATGTGAAACGCATTATTCGCAAGTGTACGCCTAAAGAAGATCGCCAGACGTTGCTGTTTAGCGCCACCTTTAATCAGGATGTTCTGAACCTCGCTTCCATGTGGACTCAAGGTGCTGAGTTTGTTGAGATCGAACCGGAACAAAAAACGGCGGAGCGGGTAGAACAAACTGTCTACCTGGTATCGGACGAGGACAAACTTCCGGTGCTGGTGAACTACCTCAAGCGCCCGGAAGTAGAAAAGGCGATTGTGTTTGCTAATCGCAGAGACCAGTGCAGGGATCTTGAAGAAGATCTTAAGAATCAGGGAGTCAAGGTATCCCTGATGTCTGGTGAAATCGCCCAGAACAAGCGCCTGAAAACCCTGGATCAGTTCAAGAAAGGGGAAATTCAGGTGTTGGTGGCTACAGATGTGGCTGGACGGGGTATTCACGTTAATGGCGTGACCCACGTGTTCAATTACAATCTTCCGGAGAATGCCGAAGATTATGTGCATCGCATTGGTCGAACTGGTCGAGCGGGTAAGACTGGCGTTTCCGTCAGTTTTGCCGGCGAAGATGACTCTTATGCATTGCCGGCTATAGAAACCTATATCAGCCAGAAGCTGAAAACCGGTATACCAGAAGAAGACCTGATGGTCGCCATGGAAAACCCGCCAATTACCCGGAAACGCGGTGGCCGCAGGCCACAATCCGGCCGTAGCACGGGGGGGCGTAATTCTGGCGGTCGGGGCCCGCAGCGCTCCCGTCGGAATTAATCGGGGTTTTGGAGAGCAGGTTATGTTGATCGTTGCAGATGAGAATATTCCATTACTCGACTCCTTTTTTGGCGATATTGGTGAGATTCGCCGGGTTACTGGCAGGACTCTTAACCGGAGCCAGGTCGAAGATGCTGATATTCTCCTGGTGCGCTCGGTGACGAAAGTGAACCGCGAACTTCTTGAAGGTACGCGGGTTCGCTTTGTTGGCACGGCGACCATAGGAACCGATCATATTGATGTGGAGTGGCTGAAAGAGCAGGGTATCGGCTTTACCGCAGCGCCTGGGTGTAATGCGCGAAGTGTAACGGAGTATGTCCTTGCGGTTGTTTCTTTGTTTGCTGACCAGCTTGGAATTGATGATTGGTCAACACTGAGTGTAGGGATCGTTGGAGCCGGCAATGTGGGCAGCGAACTGGCCAGAGTGCTGGACCGTCTTGGTTTCGGCGTGAAATTGTGCGACCCACCCAGAGAAGAAGACGAATCAGGCTCTGATGAGGAGTTCGTGTGTCTGAGTGACGTCCTCAAGTGCGATGTGGTGACCTTGCACACGCCCTTGACCCGAACCGGTGATCACGCAACGTATCATATGGTGTCGGATCAGGAGTTGGCCGCCCTGAGTTCTGAGCAGTTACTCATCAACGCTGGCCGGGGTGAGGTTATTGATTCTGAGGCCTTGATGCGCCGACTCACCCAGGCAAATGCGCCTGTGGTTGCTTTGGATGTTTGGGAGAATGAGCCTCGTATCAATCCGGAGTTGGTGGATCGGGTTTGGCTGGCGACGCCCCATATTGCCGGGTATAGCCTGGAAGGCAAAGTGCAGGGTACCGAGATGGTATATCAGGCGCTTTGTCGTTTCCTGGGGCTGCCAGTGCGTAAAAAGGCGGGGCAGTTTTTACCCGAACCGGCGTTGAGCAAGATGTCTTTCACTCGTAATGCGGTTGAAGATGAAGCCATCAGGCTTGCTCTGAGCGCTTGCTATGACCCTAGGCAAGACGATCTTCGGTTGAGGCGTACGATGAAGGGTTCACAAGACGAGCGAGCGGAGGCGTTTGATCGCCTGCGCCGGGATTATCCTGTGCGCAGGGAATGCTCTAGTCTGAAAATCCAGCTCAAGGGCAGTAGTAAATCGTTGCAGGATCGTTTCAGAGCCATGGGTTTCAAGCTGAATATCTAGTCAGAAAGAGTGCAGGTCATAAATAAGAAGGGGCGCATCTGCGCCCCTTCTTATTTATGACAGTAAAGCTTACAGACTTGCCTTCTGGAGTGCAGCAATCCGGTCCTCAAGTGGCGGGTGGGTCATGAACAAGGCTGAAAGGCCCGCTCGGGCACCACGGTTTATACCGAAAGCCTGTAGTGTATCCGGCATTTGATCAGGCACTTCGCTTTCCTGTTTCAGGCGGGCCAGGGCGTTGATCATGGCGCCTCGACCGGCTAGTTGTGCGCCGGCAATGTCTGCCCGGAACTCCCGGCGACGGGAAAACCAGAACACGATGGTGCTCGCCAGAATGCCAAGGACCATCTCCGCCACGATGCTGACAATGAAGAAGCCCATGCCGTGGCCGTTTTCATTTTTGAAGACTACACGATCCACAAATGAGCCAATCACTCGTGATGCAAATATAACGAAGGTGTTTACCACGCCTTGTATCAGGGTCAGAGTGACCATATCACCGTTTGCTACATGGCCGATCTCGTGGCCAAGCACTGCGGTGATCTCCTCTTTGTTAAATCTGTGCAGCAGGCCTTCGCTGACGGCAACCAAAGCGTTGTTTTTATTCCAGCCCGTTGCAAATGCATTGGATTGGGAGGCTGGAAAAATCGCAACTTCAGGCATACCAATGCCCGCCTTCCTGGCAAGTTCGGCTACCGTATCTACCAACCAGCGCTCAGCTGGCGTACGGGGAGATTCAATAATCCGTGCCTTGGTGCTCCATTTTGCCAGGTGCTTGGATATAAGCAGGGAAATGAACGAACCGGTAAATCCGAATATTGCCGCGAATATTAGCAGTGAGCTGTAGTCGATTCCCTGCTGGGCCATGTAGCTGTCTACGCCGAGCAGGCGGAGGGTAAAGCTCGCAACCAGGATAACGGCCAGGTTTGTAGCTAAAAACAGCAGAATGCGCATAGAGTTTTCCTGTCTAAATGTACGCCGGAAATCGTTGTCTTTCTGCCTGTTATATGTGGATTGCATTCATGTCTTCAAGGGGCTTAACGTCCTTTAATGAAAGGTGTCCTCGCTGACATCCATAAAAAACGCTGACTGAACCGCGAGACTGATCTGACTTGAGCTGCCGCTTTTCAGGGCACTGCGCAGCAAATGAATGTAGGTGGATAGGTCTTTCTGTACAGACAGTGGCAGTTCTTGTGCCGGAGGTTGTGCTCTGAGTTTTGAAACCAGGGCTTTAGGTGCAGGGGCGCTCAGGCGAATGAAAGCACTTCGTGTAAGCACAGCCTGATCGAGTGCTTCTTGCCGGATAGTGTCGACATAACGTAAAAATCCCTCTTCTGAAAGCCAGAGCAGGGCGCCAAAGCATGCCATGTGCCGGTTGCTGTGCAGGCCAAACTCATCAGTGTCATCCTGCCCTGCGATGTCTTCCACAAACAGGTTAATACGCCGCGGGAAGGCAGCGTAAAGTTGGACCAGTGCGATGGCAACGTCCTTGTAAAACTCTTCTACGTGAATGTCGGCCACGTCAGCACCCTTTTACTGGCGGTAATGCTCAAGGAAGTTACCTAGTCTGTTCATCGCATCCACCAGGGTATCGACTCTGGGCAGGAACACGACTCTGAGATGCTGTTGGTCATCGACGTTAAAAGCTGACCCCTGAACCAGCAGAATCTTTTCCTGCAGGAGAAGATCTAATACCAGTTTTTCATCGTTCAGAACGGGGAATTTTTTTGGGTCCAGTTTCGGGAACATATAAAGTGCGCCCTGAGGCTTCACACAGCTGACGCCGGGAATGTCGTTCAGCATTCTCCAGGCTACTTCGCGCTGCTCGTACAGACGGCCGCCTGGTGCAACTAAATCGTTGATGGACTGGTAGCCACCCAACGCTGTTTGAATGGCAAGCTGAGCTGGTACGTTTGCACAGAGGCGCATGTTCGAAAGCATTTCGATGCCTTCGATAAGGTCTTTTGCCCGATGCTTAGCACCGCTGATGATCATCCAGCCAGAACGGTATCCGGCCGCACGATAGTTTTTGGACAGGCCGTTATAAGTGAAGAACAGGACATCTTCCGCCAATGAGGCGATGGACGTATGGACTGTGCCGTCATAAAGAATTTTGTCGTAGATCTCATCCGCCAGAATGATCAGACTGTGCTTTCTGGCTAATTCAATCACCTGGTGCAGTAGTTCTTCGGAATACACAGCACCTGTGGGGTTGTTCGGGTTAATCAGAACAATTGCCTTGGTACGGGGCGTGATTTTCTTTTTGATGTCATCGATATCCGGGAACCAGTTCTGCTGCTCATCACAACGATAATGCACGGGTTTGCCGCTGGATAGAGTGACAGCGGCTGTCCACAGAGGATAGTCGGGGGCGGGGATGAGTACTTCATCGCCGGTGTTCAGCATGGCCTGCATGGACATTACGATGAGCTCACTGACGCCATTACCCAGGTAGATATCGTCGATATCGACTTTGCCAATACCACGTTGCTGGCAATAGTGCATAACAGCCTTGCGGGCGGAGAACAGCCCCTTGGACTCAACATAGCCTTGAGCCTGCTGTATGTTGTAAATCACGTCCTGCTGAATTTCTTCAGGAACGTCCAGTTCAAAAGCCGCAGGATTTCCAATGTTCAGTTTCAGTACCCGGTGGCCTTCTTCTTCCAGCCGACGCGCTTCACGCAGAACTACGCCGCGGATTTCATAACAAACATTATCGAGTTTGGCGGATTTGAAGTAGCTATGCATGGTGTGCTGACGTCCTTAACTAACGGTCTGGAAGAGTTACCCGGGGTAACACAAGCGTTCTATTCTAGCGGAGTGAGACGCAAAGGTAACAGGGGCAAATGTGTTCAATTGTGGCGAATATCGGATTGTTTATCTCTGGCGCTTAAAGTGACCCCTCTCCTATTCACTCAAATGAGTTGCAAAAAGCCTGGTTTTTAACAATTTAATTGTACACAATATAACTTGGGATGTTGAGATAAACGAGGGATAAATTTATGGCTGGCGAATCTATATATGATTTCAGTGCCAAAGATGTAAAAGGCAATGACGTTGCAATGTCTGACTACCGTGGAAAGGTGCTGCTGATCGTTAATACCGCTTCCAAGTGCGGCTTTACGCCTCAGTTTGAAGGGTTGCAGGAGCTCCACAAAGAGCTTGGCGATAAAGGTTTTGAGGTGTTGGGGTTTCCATGCAACCAGTTCATGAATCAGGACCCCGGCAGTGATGAATCCATCAGCCAGTTTTGCTCACTGAATTATGGTGTGGATTTCCCGATGTTTTCCAAAATTGAAGTGAATGGAGAAGGCACTCACCCTTTGTATCGTTTTCTGAAAAAAGAGGCCAAGGGCCTGATGGGTACCGAAAAGGTTAAGTGGAATTTTACGAAGTTCCTTGTTGATGCTGAAGGCCATGTGGTTCGTCGTTATGCGCCGACGGTAAAGCCGGCGGAAATCCGGGATGATATCGAAAAGTTGCTCTGAAATGGCCGGGGTTGACGAGTTGTTAGCGCTGGACAATCAGATTTGTTTTGCGCTCTACGCTGCGAATCGGGCGGTTACGGCACGATACCGGCCTCTGCTTAGTGACCTGGGGCTGACCTATCCGCAATATCTGGTGATGCTTGTTCTGTGGGAGCAGGACAGGGCGGGGCAGTCGCCAACGGTATCTGAACTGGGGCGGCGTTTGCGGCTGGACTCAGGCACGTTGACACCGCTATTGAAAAGGCTGGAAGAACGGATGCTTATAAAGCGGAACCGTAGTTCAGACGATGAGAGGGTGGTGAGAGCCTCGCTGACCGGCACAGGGCGACAGCTCCGCTCCAGGGCTGTGAACATTCCGGAACAGCTACTATGTGGTCTGGATGTTGACCCAGACCGTCTTATGGCATTGAGGGGTGAGCTCAGGCGTCTGCTTGAGGCTCTTGAGGGTGTGGAGCCCAGCGGGCAATAACTTCTTTAAGTTGTTTGCGGTTATAGGGCTTTGTAATGTAGTCGTCCATGCCAGATGCAAGGCAATCTTCCCGGTCGCCTTGCATAACATTTGCGGTCACGGCAACAATTGGTAAATTTTTCCATCGTGGATTTTGGCGAATAACCCGGGTAGCTTCATAGCCATCCATAACCGGCATCTGGCAATCCATCAATATCAGGTCATAGCTATTTTGCTCAATGGCATCAACCGCTTTTTGTCCATTTTCTGCCAGATCAACCTGGTGTCCCAGTTTTCTCAGAATGCTTCTGGCTACGATCTGATTCACTTGGTTATCTTCAACCAAAAGAATCTTCATAGGTTGCACCGGTTGAATTGATTCGCCGGGAGGTGACAGGGCATGTTGCGGTGTCTGATCGTGAACAGGTAGGGGTAAGGTGACAGTAAAGTGAGTGCCTCTGCCGACCTTCGAGTCTACCTGGATTTGTCCGTGCATGCGCTCAACGAGCTGTCTGCAAAGTGTCAGGCCAAGACCTGTTCCTCCATAGAGCCGGGTGGTGTCTGAGTCTGCCTGAGAGAATGGTGAGAAAATCCTGTGCAGACCTTCCCGGGACATGCCGATGCCGGTATCAATCACTTCTATTCGGAGCTTGCCAGAGGAATAGCCTGCTCTGACTTTAATCGTGCCTGTATCCGTAAATTTGACAGCGTTACTTAACAAGTTGTTGAGTATTTGCCGGGTACGCGTCGGGTCTCCCAAAAAGGTTTCTGGCAGGTTTGAATCGATTTCACAGATCAGGTCAATGTGCTTTTGTCTGGCTTGCTGGCCATGGAGTGTTGCACACTCTTCAATTAACCCCCGTACCGTAAAGGGTATGTTTTCCAGGCTCAGTTTGCCGGCTTCAACTTTTGAAATGTCTAGAATGTCATTGAGGAGGTTAAGCAGGTTTTCCCCGGCTCTCACTGCTATTTCAATGCGGTTTCTCTGCTCTGGGTTATTTTCATTTTCCAGGGCCAGCCCCAGCATGCCGAGCACCCCGTTTAATGGTGTGCGTATTTCGTGGCTCATGCTGGCCAGAAAGTTGGCTCTTGCGCGAGCTCTTCGAACTGCATCTTCTTTAGCTTTGACGAGTGCGTGATTACCTCTCTGCAAAGCTTCGTTTTTTTCAGAAATCTCTCGTGTACGCTCTTCGACTTCATATTCCAGCTGGCTCGAGTAGTTTTTTATGGAGCTCTCGGCGTTACGGAGCCTGGCTACACTGCTTTCCATGTTCTGGAGGTGTTGGTTAATGATGCCAACCATCGCGCCGATTTCGTCGTTCTGATGGTTGTCAGGTACTGGAAGACGGATTTTCTCCGGGGAGCGCTCGTTAACCTGGCTCAGAGCATTGATAAGGCTCATCATTGGCCGGGTCAGTACAACATAGAAAATTGTCAGTAGTGCGATGGTTAATATGAGGCTTTTAAGTAAGCCGATCAGTAAAGTATGGCAGGCACGATTCAGAAACTGAAAGCCGTAATGATATGTGTCGAACGTCAGAACCAGCTTGCCCAGTGGCAGCTCTTTGAGTTGAGGTACCTGCAGGGTCTCATCAAATGTGCGGCTTGGGCCGAACAGAAAGTCGCTCATCCATCTGTAGTGTGAGGTCGCGCTTCGTTTGCTGGCAGATGACATGGTCTGGCCATCGCTGTCGATAATGCGCGCATCGATGGTGGCCGGGTGGCGCAGTAGTCCGTGCAACAGCTCCTCAGCAAGGCGCACATCAATGTTATAGGCAATTTGCGAGGCTGGGCTGTGGCTGATTTTCAGTAGCGCCTGAACTTCCTCGTCCATGGCGTTTTGTGCCGTAAAGTAGTCGAGAGTTATTTGCGCGAGATTGAGAATCAGCCCGAGAGCCATGGCTACCAGAACAGTGTCCCGGGTGAGCCGGTAAGAAAGCCGTTGCCTGAATCTGTTAAACACGTTGAGTGATTATCCCTGCGTTGGCTTTCTTATCTGATTTTAGCTGTCGTAATCTGCCCGTTTCTTCCATGAATCGTCATCCTGAAGAAAGTTATCCCATTCCTGGTCAAGTTTGGAAGTGTTCCTTACGTCGGAATTGCCATCCAGCAGACTGGCTTCGAGCTCTTTGATTCGGATTCTGAAGCTTTTCACGGCTTTAAGAGCCAGAGCGTTGTCTTTTGATTTGCCCATTTCCGTGCTGGCCAGGTGGTAAGCATGAATGGCTTTTCGGGTTTCATTGTGGCGAATGTAGTCCCTCGCCTGAAATACATGTAGATCTGCATGGGTTTTGTGGATTAGAAACAGCACGTATTTCAGGTTTTGTTTGGCCGTTGCTGAATCTACCCGACCACTTTTATGCATGCTTTCAATCAATTTGAAGAGGCTGTGTAAAAGTTCTTTTACGTAGCTGGCTTTTTCCGGAGAATCAATTTTTACCGGAGGGTAGCGATCCGTTTTACTGATAACCTGTTGTTGAATTTGTTTCACGGATTCAAGCCATTTATCAACGGGTTTGTCTGATTTCAATGCAAGCAATGCATTGCAGGCATCTTCCATCTGCTTGAGCAAGATGAGCTTAAGGTCGGTGTTCAGGTATTGTCCTGGAATTTCGGTTAGCAAGCGTGAAGCCCGGTTATAACTGTCCTGTTGGGCTGTTGTTTTTCGAACGCGTTCGATCCGGGCTTTTTCCCGCATTTGGCTAAAGACAATAATCACCAGGGATATGGCAACGATTGCCGCAAGTATCAGCACGATGGTAGTAGGTTCCATGGTGATGGTCTGGCTCCGAATTCAGGTAGGCGACAGGTGATTAAGGGCAGGCCGCCAACTGTTAATGTTGTTGGGTAACTTTCTGAAAGCCTAGCAGAAATCTTGCTATTCGTCCGTATTCTATTGTATTCGTAAATTATGCATTCATTTTATGAATTATTAAGATGCTGTATATTGTTTTGCTGAATAATAGTGGCTGCTGGCTTTCTGTATTTTCATACCCATAGGTGCGATAGATGGATATTTCCCGTGTAGATTTGAACCTGCTGGTGTACCTGGATGTACTGCTCAGGGAGCGTAACGTCACCAAGGCTGCAAACCATCTGGGGATTACTCAGCCGGCCATGAGCAATGGTTTAAGGCGGTTACGGGATTTGTTTGGTGACCCAATTCTGGTGCGGACCAGTGAAGGCATGACGGCTACCGAGCGTGCACGGGAACTTCAGCCGCTGGTTCGTTCTATCCTTTCTGACATTGAGCAAGCTGTTCAGGAAAAGACACCCTTTGCCGCACAAGACAGTCAGCGCGTATTTCGGATAATGGCCAGTGATTACGCGGAATCATGCTTAATGCCTCGGGTTCTTCGACGTATTCGGCAGGAGGCGCCCCATGTGACCCTGGATGTGCTCACTCCCAGTGATGTGAGTTTTCTGGACGTGGAGCAGGGCAGGTTGGATATGGCGATTAACCGGTTTGACAAGATTCCGCAATCATTCCATCAGAAAACACTTTGGACTGAACATTTCGCTTGTTTGATGAATGCCCGAAATCCGGTTCTCAATGAGCCCTTTACTCTGGATACCTATCTGGGGGCCAGCCACATATGGGTCAGCAAAACCGGGTTTGGTGTCGGTGTCGGGGTTAACCCAAAGGATGTTCAGCGACTGGGCTGGGTTGATGAAGCGTTGGGCCGGATGGACCGGAAAAGGCAGATTTCGGTTTTTACGCGACACTATCAGGTGGCCATGTTGCTCGCGGAACAGCACGACTTGATTGCTACTTTGCCTTCCCGGGCGGCCTGGCTTCAGAAGGATAATGCAAATCTGGTGGTTAAAGTTCCGCCCTTTGAAATCCCGCCTTTTGAACTGAAGATGGCCTGGAGCCCACTGCTGCAGCACAACTCGGATCATCAGTGGTTGCGAAAGCTCATCGCGGAAGTGGCGGAGGAAGTGGACGAGGAGTTTGCACCCTTCGGTGCTCAGTTTGAATCATCGCAGCCGCTTGATTCAGAGCGGTAGTTCTCGCAATTCCAGTGAGGGCTGAGCGGCATCCCACATACGCTGAAAGGCTTCTTCCTTAAGCTTTATTCGTCTTCCGCCCGTAAAGTTGGCAAAGCCTTTAGGGTTGTTAAAATCGTGCCGACAAAGAATGCCTTCCCGGTCTACCAGCAGAAAAGGCTGGTCTTCCTGTGGATGGTTTTCATTTACCAGCCGGAGTTCTATCCGGCTGGGGAGACGGCGCATCAGCTCAATCAATCGATGACGCTTTTTTACCAATGGCTTGTCATCGTGTATAAGCAGGCGTACGTCACTTAACCTGTGTTGGCGAGCGACGGCAGAAACCAATTCGGTCAGTTGGTGACGGTCATAACGGTCGTGATCAAGCACCTGGTCGTAGATCCATAGCCTTTGCCTCGCCTGGCCTGCCAGCGAGTCCATCAAGCTTAACAATGTGCTTTCCTGATCAAAAAACCAGCTTTCTGTGTCGGCACCGAGAATCAGTGGGTTTGGATGTTCGTCGGTGGCTTCATGGGCCAGTTTGGGGGCCAGGCAACGCATGTCCAGGTGGGGGATGCCAGCGTCGTCATAAGGTGTAGAGCAGATATGAAATCCGCAGCGTTGGTAGAAGCCTATGGCATGTTGCTGTGCTGAAAGCCGGAGTTCCTGAAAGCGATCACCAGATTCTTCAAGCAGATGGCGTATCAACGCCTCACCAATACCTTGGCCTCGATATTCCGGCAGCACGGCCATTCGGCCGATGTATCCGGTTTCCTCGAGGGCTGAGAACAAGCGGGCTGTCGCGATGGGGGTATTGTTCTGACCTACGACGAGATAGTGGTCTGCTATCTCGTCAGTGTCGTCCCATTCCAGTTCAGGTGGAACGTTCTGTTCATCAATGAACACCCTCTGGCGGATGTCACGAACAGACTTCGGTGCCAATTGCCAGCTGTATTTACGGAATTTCAGTGTCATCGCTTACTCGAAGTAGACAGAGCCCTGATTGTAAAGTGTGGTCAGTAATCCGAGAAGTGCTTCATCGTCAGAAAACTCAGACAGTTCAGCCATATTGATGTGCGCCCCGGCACACAACAATGGTGCGAAAGGTCGTGCGTCACCTTTCAGCAGGTATTGTTCACCATCGACGAACAGGGCGGTTTCATTATCCAGTTCATGGTAGGCAAAACGGGAACCTTCATTCCAGCGCAGTTGCTCACCGGCCTGGATCGCTTCGGCAAAGTCTTCAGGGGTGGCGGGCTCATCAGCGGGAACTACGATATCCAGACTTTTGGGCGCTGTGGTGAACTGGCCAAACCAGAGGGCCAGTTTGCGACGGTCGTTGATCTGTTCACGAATGACTCTGTCAAGGCGATCGATGACTTCAGATGTGATCGTGCCGGGGTTGTCCTGCACCTCCAGATCCGGATCGTCCAGGTGTTCTGCTGCGCCATCCTGATTACACAGATAGTCGGTATAGCCAGTGAGCAGGTCATCTATGGTCGGAGCACGAAAGCCCACAGACAGAGTGATGCAGTCGTCTTCGGCAATGCCGTAATGGCCGATTCCTGGTGGCAGGTACAACATATCGCCCGGTTCCAGTGTTACGGTTTCTTCACCTTCCCAGCTGCTGAGAATACGCAGGGGAGTGCCATCTACTCGTGGTGAGGTATGGTCACATTGGCCGCCGAAGGTCCAGCGGCGGTGTCCCTGGGCTTGCAGAAGAAAGACATCGTACATGTCGTAATGCGGGCCAACGCTACCGCCTTTGGGGGCGTAACTGGCCATGATGTCATCAAGGCGCCAGTTGGGAATAAAGCGAAATTGCTCGAGCAGCTCTGAGATGTCCGGAACCCAGTGGTCCAGCCCCTGAACCAAGAGTGTCCAGTCTTGTTCGGGCAATTCACTGAAGCGTTCCGGGGTGAATGGGCCATTATGGAGCTGCCAGGGCTTTCCTGCGTCATCTTCGATGATGATGCGTGATTCAACGGCTTCTTCGCAGGCAAGACCTGCAAGTTCGTCAGGGCTCACCGGGCATTGAAAACCAGGGAAAGCCTGACGGATGACGAGAGGTTTTTTCTGCCAGTATTCTCGCAGAAATTCAGAAGCTGTCAGTCCGCCAAGCATGTCCATGGTGTTACTCCCGTTCAGATGTTGCCGGCCTGTTCGACCGCGTTGCCAATGTAGGTTCCCGGAGTCAGGGTGCGCAGCTCTGCTTTTGCGTGTTCCGGAATATCAAGAGTTTCCACGAAATTCTGAATGACTTCTGCTGTCATGGCCTTGCCGCGGGTCAGATCTTTAAGCTTCTCGTAAGGTTTTTCAATGTTGTAACGGCGCATTACGGTCTGGATGGGTTCAGCCAGTACTTCCCATGCGTTGTTCAGGTCATCGTTCAAGCGAGACGGGTTGATTTCCAGCTTGCCCAGGCCTTTGAGAGTAGCTTCGTATGCAATCAGACTGTGGGCGAAACCAACACCCAGGTTACGCAGCACGGTAGAGTCGGTCAGGTCACGCTGCCAGCGAGAGATCGGCAGTTTGGCAGAGAGGTGGCCGAAAATGGCGTTAGCGATGCCCAGATTGCCTTCAGAGTTTTCGAAATCGATTGGGTTAACCTTATGAGGCATGGTGGATGAGCCAATTTCGCCCGCCACGGTTTTTTGCTTGAAGTAGCCCAGGGAAATGTAGCCCCAAACATCACGGTCCAGGTCGATCAGGATGGTATTGAAGCGCGCGATGGCGTCGTACAGCTCGGCAATGTAATCGTGAGGTTCGATCTGGGTGGTGTAAGGGTTCCAGTCCAGGCCGAGTCGTTCAATGAACTCTTTTGCATTGGCTGCCCAGTCAATCTGAGGATAAGCCGACAGGTGTGCGTTGTAGTTACCTACAGCACCGTTGATCTTGCCCAGCAGTTCAACAGCTTTGATCTGTTTGATCTGGCGGCGCAGGCGGTAAACCACGTTCGCCAGCTCTTTGCCCACAGTGGTGGGGGATGCTGTCTGGCCGTGGGTACGTGACAACATGGGTTGTTCGGCGTGCTCTTTGGACAGTTCCGCGAGTTTGTCGACAACCTTTTCCATGGCGGGCAGAAGACCTTGGTCCAGACCTTCCCGCAGCATCAGGGCATGAGATAAATTGTTGATGTCTTCTGAGGTGCAGGCAAAGTGTACGAACTCCGTAACGGCGTGCAGCTCCGGTACGTCAGCGATTTTTTCTTTGATCAGGTACTCAACCGCTTTAACGTCGTGGTTGGTTGTGCGCTCGATTTCTTTAATGCGCTCGGCATCAGCCAGGCTGAACTCACTGACCATTTTGTCCAGAAATGCGTTGGCTTCTGCAGAGAATGCCGGCACTTCGGTAATTGCAGGGTGTTCGGCCAGCTTCTGTAGCCAGCGGATCTCGACGGTTACCCGGTTACGGATCAGACCGTATTCACTGAAGATGCTGCGAAATACGCTGACTTTGCTGCCGTAGCGTCCATCGACCGGGGAAATGGCGGTCAGGGCGGTGAGTTCCATCGAAAACCTCTCAGTTCATCAAAGAATCGGATTAGAAATTAGGGGCTATATAATACACCAGCGCGGGGATCGAATCAGCGCAACAACTCGCGGGCGTGGTTGATGACTTTTTTCCGGGAGAAAATCAGTTGCCAGCGACGGCCTCCACATTGCCGCCAAAGTACGGCTGAACGAATGCCCGCCAGCAGCAAGGCTCTGACTTTAGAAGCATTTTCATCCTGCTGAAGTACCCGGGGATTGCCGCTAACCTGAATGCGCAGACGGAAGGTGCTGATGGTGTCGCCGTAGATTGATGCCAGATTACTGATCAGGTTGCTGTGGCTGTAGCCAAAGTGGCTGGCGGTGTGGCGGGCCTGTTCAATGCGATTGCCAATGACATCAAGCATGTCAGGACTGTTCTTCAGTTTGGATTCCAGTTGAATCAGATTCAGCACGTAACGAAGTATTTCGACGTCTTGTGAACGGCTTTGCTGTGCCAGAGATGTTGACAGCGCTTCAAGGCCTTCACGAATGTCAGAAATTTCACCACCGTAGACATCCAGCGTTGACGCTGGATCTGTAGCGAATAGTGAACGAAGACAGGTTTCCATGCTTTCTTCGCTGCAGGTGCCTTTATGCGCGACTTGTTGTACCAAAGCGGCGGCCTGGAACAGTCCACCAAGCGCTAGAGTCTGGTCATGCAAGGTGCGACTCATGAATGCTCCCCGGCTGTGTCTGCCTGGTTCAGTCGCTCTGGAAGCGCTTCTCCGTCACGCCAGGTTTCTTCGATGACACCGCCGCCCAGACAAACGTCATTGATATAAAACACGACAGACTGGCCAGGAGTGACCGCACGCTGAGCGTCGTCAAACACGACCTTTACGCCACCGTCGATAACGGTAACATCACAGTCCTGATCTGGTTGGCGATAGCGTGTTTTTGCTTTGCAACGGAATTGTTGAGCAGGTGGTTCGCCCGAGATCCAGTCAATAGGGCCTGACGCCAATCCTCGCGAAAACAGCAGAGGGTGGTGTTTACCTTGCACGGCAATAAGAACGTTTCTGGTGAGATCCTTTTCTGCCACGTACCACGGTTCGTCACCAAACTTGGCCAGCCCTCCAATGCCCAGGCCCTGACGCTGGCCAATCGTGTGGTACATCAACCCCTGGTGTTTGCCGATCACTTCGCCATCGGGTGTTTCGATGTTTCCGGGTTGCGCTGGCAGGTACTGCTTAAGGAAGTCGGTGAATTTTCGCTCACCAATGAAGCAGATTCCTGTGGAGTCTTTTTTATCGTGGGTGATGAACCCTTGTGCTTCGGCAATACGACGCACTTCGGGTTTCTCCAGCTCACCGACGGGGAATAAGGTGCGGGCAATGCGATCACCGGAAACAGCGTGCAGGAAATAGCTTTGATCTTTATTGGAATCCAGTCCTTTCAGTAATTCGGCTTTACCGCTGCCGTCGTTCAGTGGACGCTGGCGGGTGTAATGCCCCGTGGCAATGTAATCTGCGCCTAGTGTGATGGCGTAGTCCAGAAAAGCCCGGAATTTCACTTCTTTGTTACACAGAATGTCCGGGTTTGGAGTGCGACCGGCGCTGTACTCGGACAAAAAGTGCTCGAACACCCGGTCCCAGTATTCAGCGGCAAAGCTGGCAGTATGCAGTTTGATACCCATTGTATCAGCCACTGCCTGCGCGTCGGCGAGGTCGGTCATGGCTGTGCAATATTCTGTGCCGTCGTCTTCATCCCAGTTCTTCATGAAGAGGCCTTCCACCTGGTAGCCCTGGTCCTTTAACAGCCAGGCAGCAACCGAGGAGTCTACGCCGCCGGACATGCCGACGATTACGCGGGTGTTTTGAGGGGCTTTAGTGTCAGGATTTTGAGTCATGGGCCTACTGGTAACCGGTGAGAAAGCGGCGATTTTAACACCTTGAGTGAGTTACGTCTGTCCGTCGACGACTACATCAAGGGGGAATTGTCGTCCGTTTCGGTAATCCTCGATGCACTGCAATACCAGTGGGCTGCGTAGCGTGCTGCCGAGCGCCCGGATTTCGTTCAACGTAAGCCAGTGGGGGGCGATGATGCCTTCGTCCAGCTCAGAAGTGACTTGTCTGACAGGCTTGGCTGCATAGCAGAAACGATGGTAAGTAACGCCGTTAGCAGGGGCTTTGTAGGTGTATACGCCCAGAAAGTACGTTGGTTCCACTTCCCAGCCGGTTTCTTCAAGTGTTTCACGACGTGCGGCATTCAGAATAAGTTCATCTTCTTCTATGTGCCCGGCGGGCTGGTTGAAAACAACCTTACCACCACTGATTTCTTCCACCAGCAAAAACCGCCCGTGATCGTCTTCCACAATAACAGCTACGGTGGCGTGAGGTGTCCAGGTCATTTCTTTTGAGTTCTCCTGTCAGCTCTATTGGATCGGGTTATAGGGCGGCCCGGCTTCATGATGTTTGGCTTTGAGGGGCCAGGAAGGTGCACTCGTTCGAGTCTGAACTCTCCTGGCTGAAGCTGATCAAGTGTCCAGTCGCCAATACGGAAGCGTATCAGCCTAAGGGTAGGGTAGCCGGCGGCCGCTGTCATTCTTCGTACCTGTCGGTTTCGCCCCTCAGTAATGGTGAGTTCGAGCCAGCTGGTGGGTATGGATTCTCGGTACCGCACTGGGGGAACTCTGGGCCAGACGTTTGGTGGTGTCATGCGCCGGGCTTTTGCTGGGCGAGTGGGGCCATCTTTAAGATTTACGCCGCCGCACAGCTTCATTATGGCTTCGTCAGAAATTTCACCCTCAACCTGTACCCAGTATGTTTTAGGCATTTTGTTTTGGGGAGAGGAAATCCGGTGTTGAAGCGGGCCGTAATTGGTCAGTAACAGAAGTCCTTCGGAGTCATAATCCAAACGTCCGGCAGGGTAAAACCCGGGACTCTTTATCCAGTCAGCTAGCGTTGCTCGGGAGTTACTTGTACGTTCGTCAGTAAACTGGCTGAGTACCTGAAAGGGTTTGTTGAACAGGATCAGTTCCGCCATTCACAGGTTCCTGTCAGTTGCGAAAGGGCTGAGGTGACAAGCCTACTGGATTGACCGGAATGAAAAAAGCATAAAAAGAACATCCCGCCGGTTGTAACCGGCAGGAATCAGTGGACAGGTCGCCTTGAACCAGGTGTCAGGCGTTGGCGGCTTTGGATTGGTATCCTTCGTGATCGGAGTGGTTCTGGCCGTTAGTTTGAGTGCCCTGGTTTTCCCGTGAACTCTGTGCAGGAATGTCGTCTGGCACAATGTTCACTGCATGAACGCCTTTGTCACTCGGCTTTTTGTCGAAAGTGACTGGCTGGCCCGCCTTCAGGGTTTTGTACCCTTCTATCTGAACCGAAGAGAAATGAGCAAACAGATCATCGCTGCAGCCATCTTCGATGATGAAGCCGTATCCCTTGGCATTGTTGAACCATTTAACTTTGCCCCTAGGCATGATGAACTCTCCTGTCCCTTTGCTGTCACTCTTATTATTGGAGTAGATGCTTTATTACCGGTCGCAATGATTCTGTGCCGGCCCCGGCGCGCAATCCCGTGTGTCTGGTTGCGCCTGGATACACTACACCTGTATAGCGTTACATTAATTTACAATGAATGTTAACTCTCGACCAATACTGTTTCTGAGTCAAGAGTCACAGGCGTTTGAATAACTGTTTCATCAGGGTATGGAATCGGTATCATGTTAAAAATGATAAATAACCCATGCCTGAGTCGGGGGTCTGCCTTGAAAACGCCTCGCTTGGTAACCACATTAAGTTAGCAATCCGAATAATCGGTAAGTAGAACCATGCGGACAATTGAGAATTCTCTACTAGTATTCAATCAGGGGGAGGATGAACAACCCGGGCGTCAAGGTGGTGTGAGTGTTGCACCCGCAAAGCCCGCTCTGAAGCGCCCCGCCCGGTATAGGGTGGTACTCCTGAACGATGATTACACCCCCATGGATTTCGTGGTGGAGGTGTTGATGACATTCTTCGGAATGAATGAAGAAAAGGCGACGCAGGTGATGCTGCTCGTCCATACGCAGGGAAAGGCCGTATGTGGGGTATATACCCGCGACATCGCAGAAACGAAGGCAGCACAGGTGAATCAGTATTCTTCAGAATGCGAACACCCGTTGCTTTGCGAGATTGAACGCGCGGACTGACAGACCTAGGGGTAGCCCATGCTGAGCAAAGATCTTGAACTTACACTGAATACAGCCTTCAAAAATGCTCGCGACAAGCGTCATGAGTTTATGACTGTCGAGCATTTGATGCTGGCTCTTCTTGACAATGAATCGGCAGTGGGAGTGCTGAAAGCTTGTGGTGCAGACCTCAAACAGCTTGAGGACGAATTGGTTGAGTTTGTTGATTCGACGACTCCGTTAATCCCGACCAGTGACGGTGATAGAGAGACGCAACCTACGCTAGGCTTTCAGCGTGTCCTGCAGCGTGCAGTGTTTCATGTGCAGTCATCCGGGAAAAAAGAGGTGACCGGTGCCAACGTGCTGGTTGCCATTTTCAGTGAGCAGGAAAGTCAGGCTGTTTATGTTCTCAAAAAGCAGAATGTTGCGCGCATTGATGTGGTGAATTTTGTGTCTCATGGCATTTCCCGTGTGCAGGGTGCAGAAGACCAGGAAGGCGGCGAACACATTCAGGAAGAGGCAGGTGAAGAAGGTGGTCATGCCCGGCCTCTGGAAAATTATGCTGCGAACCTGAACGAACAGGCTCGCCAGGGCCGGATTGACCCGTTGATTGGCCGTGAACTTGAAGTTGAGAGAGTGGTACAGATTCTGGCCCGTCGCCGTAAAAACAACCCCTTGTTAGTGGGTGAGGCTGGCGTAGGTAAAACAGCGATTGCTGAGGGGCTGGCCAAGCGGATTGTCGACGGCGAGGTGCCGGAAATTATTTCGGATGCGGTAGTTTACTCTCTGGATATGGGAGCGTTACTAGCGGGCACTAAATACCGTGGAGATTTCGAAAAACGCCTTAAAGGTTTGCTCAGTGATCTGAAGAAACAAGAGCATGCCATTCTTTTCATTGATGAAATTCATACCATTATTGGTGCTGGAGCCGCCTCCGGTGGCGTGATGGATGCCTCCAACCTGCTTAAGCCGATGTTGAGCTCCGGTGAGTTGCGTTGCATTGGTTCAACCACCTTCCAGGAGTTCCGTGGCATCTTTGAGAAGGACAGTGCTTTGGCACGTCGCTTCCAGAAGATTGATGTGAACGAGCCTAGTGTCGAGGATACCTATCAGATTCTGAAAGGGCTGAAACCCAGCTTTGAGAAACATCATGATCTGACTTATACCGACCAGGCACTTCGGGTTGCGGCAGAACTGGCCGATCGCTATATCACAGACCGCCATATGCCAGATAAAGCCATTGATGTGATTGATGAGGCGGGCGCTCGTCAGCGCCTGCAGCCAGAAGACAAACGTAAGAAAACCGTTGAAGTTTCTGATATCGAAGATGTTGTTGCGAGTATTGCGCGGATTCCGCCCAAGAATGTCTCCACTAATGACAAAGATTTGCTCCGGAATCTGGAGCGGAACCTTAAAATGGTTGTGTTCGG
Organism: Marinobacter sp.; assembly: GCF_041595835.1. Lineage (GTDB taxonomy): Bacteria > Pseudomonadota > Gammaproteobacteria > Pseudomonadales > Oleiphilaceae > Marinobacter. Next base: position 114,294 of record NZ_JBFHJO010000005.1, read on the forward strand.
GCAAGACCCGGCCATTGAATCGTTGTCGACAGCCATCAAGCTCGCTCGTGCTGGCTTGAAAGCGCCCGAGAAGCCCGAAGGAGCCTTCCTCTTTGCCGGTCCTACGGGTGTCGGTAAAACTGAGGTGACCAAGCAGCTGGCTAAAGTTCTGGGTATCGAGCTTGTCCGCTTTGATATGTCGGAATATATGGAGCGCCATACTGTCTCCCGTTTGATTGGCGCGCCCCCAGGGTATGTCGGATACGATCAGGGTGGTTTGCTGACGGAAGCTGTCAATAAACATCCACATTGTGTGCTGCTATTGGATGAGATTGAAAAGGCTCACCCGGAAGTGTTCAACCTGTTATTGCAGGTTATGGATCACGGCACACTGACCGATAACAATGGTCGTAAAGCAGACTTCCGTCATGTAATTCTGGTGATGACCACCAACGCAGGTGCGGAGAATATGGCTCGCCGCTCGATCGGTTTCAGTGAGCAGGATCACAGCACGGATGGCATGGAGGTTATCAGCAAAACCTTCACGCCTGAGTTCCGTAACCGTCTGGATGGCATCATTCAATTTGCTGATCTGCAGAAGGCAACCATTACGCATGTGGTGGACAAGTTCCTGACAGAGTTGCAGGCCCAACTGGATGAGAAGCATGTGGTGCTACATGTGGATGACGCCGCAAAATCCTGGCTGGCAGATAAGGGCTATGATGTCACGATGGGTGCAAGACCCATGGCCCGTCTGATTCAGGACAAGATCAAGCGGCCGCTGGCAGAACAGATTCTGTTTGGGCGGTTATCGGAGAAAGGTGGAGATGTGTTCATCCAGCTTGAGAACGATGAGCTTGTCTTTGAATACGAAGATGAACCGGCTGAGGCTATCTGAGGTAACAAAAAAGCCCCGCATTAGCGGGGCTTTTCAGATGTCATGCGAGTATTAACGGGCGCGGTAAACGATGCGGCCTTTGCTCAGGTCGTAGGGAGTCAGCTCAACCTTGACCTTGTCACCAGTCAGGATGCGAATGTAGTTCTTGCGCATCTTTCCTGAGATGTGTGCGGTCACAATGTGGCCGTTTGACAGCTCAACGCGGAACATGGTGTTGGGAAGGGTGTCTACAATAACGCCTTCCATTTCAATGACATCTGATTTCGCCATTCAGTAAAAACCTCGTTCGGAAAACTTTTCGGTGATTTTAAATTGCGCAATTCTGCCTGATTTCTTGCCGTTTGGCAAAAATTCACTCGTCTTTCATTTCACGCCACTGCCCATCCTGAAGGGCTTCTATGGGTTTGTAGCGGGTTTTGTAGGTCATTTTTTTGCAGTCTTTGATCCAGTAGCCCAGGTAAAGATGGGGTAATTCGCGCCGTTGGGTTTCCTGGATCTGCCAGAGTACGGCGTAGGTACCGAGGCTTCGGCTATCATATTCAGGAGCGAACACAGTATAAATAGCCGATAAACCATCATTCAGCAGGTCGATAGCAGC
>NZ_JBFHJO010000006.1:0-105902 GCF_041595835.1 Marinobacter sp.
ATACCGGCCAGGAGCTAGACCGATATGTGCGCAACCGCACTCTCGGCTGGCTGCTATCAATGACCCGTGGCACCGCAGAAAGAGCTGGACTGGGTGATTTGCACAGTTTTATACACCGGGGTTACAGCGCGTTCAGGAAAATGGACAAGGTCAACGTTCTGATTGTTCGGTTGATCAGACGTGAACGGCAGGTGATGACAAATATATTAGCCGGCCACCCAGAGCCCTTTTCACTACCGGGTGACCTGTGAACAGACTCAAGTTCTGACAATCTGATCCAGCTGAGAATGAATTTCCTGTTCAATACGGGATTTGAACGGGCGCAACATCATGCCGAGCTCTAACCGAATATGCAGATCCGTTTCAGCAATATCTAAATGACCTTTCACGCCACTGCGCCTGAACTTGAGAAGATCGCCTTCCCAAAGGTAATTAACATCAAATTTCTGCGACAAATCCTTGGCCAGAGTTTCCGCTGCATCACGGGCATGAGCTTTATCCAGAGCGTGGGCACGATGAATATCAATAACAGACATGAATCAGTTTTCTCGGTGGTTTAGGTTCGGTTTTATAGTGTAAGCCGGGAATAAACTTGTAGCCAACAACTCAACGGTTAGAATACCGGATTCAGATTCTGACAGGACAATCTCCCATGAGCGAGCAGCAAGCGCCAGGCACGCCCGAAAACAACCAGGAAGAAGTGACTCATTTTGGTTTCCGTAATGTGCCCAAAAGCCAGAAGGCCAGCCAGGTAGCCGAGGTTTTCCATAGCGTCGCAGGCAAGTACGACCTGATGAACGACCTGATGTCCATGGGCATCCACCGCCTGTGGAAGCGTTTTACTATTGAGCTTAGTGGCGTTCGCCCTGGCCATCAAGTGCTGGACATCGCCGGCGGCACTGGCGACCTGACCATGAAGTTTTCCGACCTGGTGGGACCATCCGGCAAAGTCGTTCTGGCCGACATCAACGCTTCCATGTTGCAGGTAGGCCGAAGCCGCCTGACCGATCGTGGTTATGCAGGCAATATCGAATATGTTCAGGCGGATGCCGAACACCTGCCATTCCCGGACAACAGCTTCAATGTCGTATCCATCGCCTTCGGCCTGCGCAATGTAACCGACAAGGATCAAGCACTGCGAGACATGACCCGCACACTCAAGCCAGGTGGCAAACTGATGGTCTTGGAATTTTCCAAACCCACCAATCCGCTTCTGAGTAAGGCCTATGACACATACTCCTTCAGTGCTCTGCCGTTGATGGGCCGACTGTTTGCCGGTGACAGCGAAAGTTACAAATATCTGGCAGAATCTATCCGCATGCACCCGGATCAGGACACCCTGAAGGGCATGATGGAAGACGCCGGCCTGGTGAACTGCAAGTACTACAACATGACTGGCGGCATTGTTGCACTGCACGTGGGAATCAAACCCTGATGTTTCCCGGCCCCACGTTGTCGTCTGCCGCCAGTGCCATTGTTGAAATGGCATTAAGCCGGGCACTTGAGCTCGACCCGGGCGGACGTAGCGCACTACTGAACGCACTGGCCGGCCCGGTGCAGTTCAACATCACAGCGCCCGCCCCGATAAACTGGACGCTGGGCCGGGTTGGTGAACAAGTACAAGTGCGAAGCCTACCCGATGAAGATGCCGTTCTGACCATTACCGGCAGGCCTCTCGCGTTCGCTGCACTCGCACTGGGTGATGACCGGGTATTCGCCGATAACCGCCTGCAAGTAACCGGCGACACAGCCCTGGCTCACCAGCTACAACGGGCTCTGAGCCAACTGGAACCAGACTGGGAAGCCGCCATAGCCCGTCACATCGGTGATGTGCCTGCACATTTCCTGGGCAAAAGTATTCGCAATGCTGTGCAGTGGAGCAGGAATGCCTTCAATACCATGAACACCAATGTTGAAGAGTACATTCACGAAGAAAGTCGTGCCCTGCCAGGGCGCCGGGAACTGGAAGCCACGTTTCAGGACATCGATGATTTAAACCTGCGCACCGAACGCCTGGAGGCCCGGCTAAATCAGCTGACAGTTTCTGGAAGCGATAAAGAAACGGAGAACCTGTGACACGCTTGCAACGTCTGTTCCGAATTGCCTGGGTATTCTGCCGCTATCGGCTCGACACCTTTCTACCTCTTGCAGAACTGCCAACGCCCCTGAAAATATTCTTCCTTCTGGCTCCCTGGCACCTGTTTCCTCAACCAAAACTGGCCCGTGGCGACCGCTTACGCCTGGCCATGGAAGAACTGGGGCCGGTATTTGTAAAGTTCGGGCAAATCCTCTCTACCCGCCGGGATCTTTTGCCAGACGACATGGCAGAATCCCTCAAGCAACTGCAGGATCGGGTCCCCCCCTTCCCCAGCGACGAGGCCCGACAAATCATCGAAAAGTCCCTGGGCGCCCCCGTGTCGGAACTTTTTGCCGAATTCGGTACTGACCCGATGGCCTCAGCCTCTGTCGCTCAGGTACATCCAGCCACCCTGCGCAACGGCAAGAAAGTAGTTGTCAAAGTACTCCGTCCGGGCATTGAAAAGATTATTCGTCAAGACCTGGCCCTGATGTACCTGATGGCAGGCTTGCTGGAAAAATACTGGTCTGAAGGCAAACGCCTGCACCCGGTGGAGGTTGTCGCTGACTACGATGCCACCATTCACGATGAGCTGGATTTACAACGGGAAGCCGCCAATGCCAGCCAGCTTCGCCGCAACTTCGACAGCTCCCCGCTGATTTATATCCCCTATATTGACTGGGATTACACCAGCAAAACAGTACTGGTAATGGAGCGCATCCACGGAATTCCCATTGCCGACGTTGACACTCTCCGGGCGGCTGGAGTCAATATGAAACTATTGGCCGAAAAGGGTGTGGAAATCTTCTTCACCCAGGTATTCCGCGACAGCTTCTTCCACGCGGATATGCACCCGGGCAATATCTTCGTTGACGCCTCGAACCCTGCTGACCCGAAATACATTGCCATCGATTTCGGCATTGTCGGCACCCTGGCACCAGACGACCAAAGCTATCTCGCCCGAAACCTGCTCGCGTTCTTCCGCAGAGATTACCGGCAGGTCGCACAACTGCATATTCAGTCTGGCTGGGTACCACCTGAAACCCGGATTAATGAATTTGAAGCCGCTATCCGCACCGTATGCGAGCCTATTTTCGAGAAGCCTCTGAAGGATATTTCCTTCGGGCACTTCCTGTTACGCCTGTTCCAGACAGCCCGGCGTTTTGATATGGAAGTTCAGCCACAGCTCGTTCTGCTGCAAAAAACCTTACTTAACGTAGAAGGCCTTGGCCGCCAACTGTACCCTGAGCTGGACTTGTGGAGCACGGCTCAACCATTTCTTGAAAAGTGGATGCGCCAGCGCATTGGCCCCTCAGGGTTGCTCAGATCGCTACAGGAGCACCTGCCGTCCTGGCTGGAACAATCTCCAGAGATGCCTCAACTGGTTCATGATGCCCTGCTACAGTTACGGGCTAGCGGACCAACCGAAGAGCAGAATCGGGCAACGCTGGCGTTAATGAAAGAACAACAGCTACGCAGCGAGCGCCGTTGGCGCCGGGGCTTTATCGCCGCCGCACTCGCTGGCGCAGCCATTATTGGCAGCCAGCCAAATGCGCAACAACTGGTAACCGACATGCCTGTCTGGAGCTGGGTATTGCTTGCTTTTTCTGCAGGCCTCATGCTTCGTAGCAGCCGCTGAATAAAGATCTTCAGGATTCACAAAAATGCAAAACTCTTCCGCTAACATCGACCAGCCTGAATGGTTAAACGAAATTCGCTGGACCGAAGACGGCCTGGTGCCAGCCATCGCTCAGGACTCCCAAAACGGCGACATTCTGATGATGGCCTGGATGAATCGGGAATCACTTCGACTCACGGTTGAAGAAGGTCAGGCTGTGTATTGGTCCCGCTCCCGCGGCAAACTCTGGCGCAAAGGCGAGAGTTCGGGCCACCAGCAGGTACTGAAAGACATCCGTCTGGATTGCGATGCCGATGTCATCGTATTAAAAGTTGAACAAAAAGGCGGCATTGCCTGCCATACTGGGCGTAGAAGCTGCTTTTACAGAACCCTGAAAGACGGTAAGTGGGTCAGTGTCGAACCGGTACTCAAAGACCCTGACACGATTTACGGCAGCCATTAAGGAGCAAACTCTGTGAGTGATGTACTGGAACGATTAGCACAGGTGCTTGAGGCCCGCAAAGAAGCAGACCCTGAAACCTCCTATGTTGCCAGCCTGCACGCAAAAGGACTGAATAAGATTCTGGAAAAAGTTGGCGAAGAGTGCACCGAAACTCTGTTGGCTGCAAAAGACGCAGAGCAATCCGGAGATACCCGGGACGTAGTCTACGAAACTGCTGACCTGTGGTTTCACAGCATGGTAATGTTATCTCGGCTCGGCCTGAGTCCGAAAGACGTTACCGATGAATTGGCCCGACGTTTCGATCTGTCAGGCCTGGAAGAGAAAGCGTCACGACAATCTTGAGGAAATACCCCTAAGGTGTATTTCCTCCAAAGCTTGTCATTGGCGTACAATGACGCAGAACAGAAACAATTGAACGAGGACCCCTCATGGGTATCAGTATCTGGCAACTTCTAATCGTACTCGGCATCGTCATCTTGTTGTTCGGAACCAAGAAACTGCGCAACATCGGCACAGACTTGGGGGGAGCCATTCGCGGATTCAAGAAATCCATGAGTGAAGAAGATGACAAGCCTGCCGAAGCGGACACTCTGGAGAGCCAAAAAGCCGAGCAAGCCAACGCTGACGCGGCGGCTCAGGAAAAGCAAAAGAGCTGAGCACCCCCTGAATGTTCGATATCGGCTTTGTTGAGCTACTTATTTGCGGCATCATCGCACTGCTTGTCCTTGGTCCGGAGCGGCTGCCTTCTGCTGCCCGGGCTGCGGGCAAATGGGTTGGCGGTGCGCGGCGCATGGTCCGGCAGTTTACTTCCGAGCTTGACCGTGAACTCAAAGCTGAAGAGCTTCGGGAACAGCTACGCCAAGCTGGCGATGTTGGCCTGGAAGATGTGAAAAAAACCGTACAGGGCGCGCTCGACGAAGCCAAACAGTACGAACACATGATTCTTCCAGACAAAAAAACCGGCGAGTCCCAGTCAGCGTCTTCCGAAGCCAGCCCCTCAACTGACGAGGCCGACACCCAATCTGCTCAAACATCAGGAAACCCACCGGATAACCGTTCATGAGTTCAGCGTCCGACGGCCATCAGGCACCACCTGAGCAACAGGAAATGCCTCTGATCGAGCATTTGCTCGAACTGCGTAACCGATTATTGAAAATGGTGCTGGCAGTCATCATCTGCTTCGCCTTAATTTATCCATTTGCTAACGAGCTTTACCTGCTGATGTCGCAGCCGCTGCGAGATCTGTTGCCAGAAGGCCAGATGATGATCGCCACCGACATCACCTCGCCGTTTTTCGCGCCTCTCAAACTGGCCTTGGTTCTGGCCGTATTTGCCGCAATTCCCATTATTCTTTACCAGCTGTGGAACTTTGTCGCGCCAGGGCTCTATGCCCATGAGAAGCGATTAGCCTTCCCCTTGCTCTTCACCTCCGTCATTCTGTTCTATGGTGGCGCAGCCTTTGCCTATTTTGTGGTGTTTCCTCTGGTATTCGGCTTTTTCACCGCCATAGGTCCGGAAGGCATAGTAGAACTGCCAGACATCAGCAGTTACCTGAACTTTATCCTTAAGATGTTCTTCGCATTCGGTGTCGCGTTTGAGATCCCCATTGCCACGGTATTACTGATTCTGACCGGCGCCACCACCCCTAATGATCTGGCCGCCAAACGCCCCTATGTGGTCGTCGGCTGTTTCATCATCGGCATGCTGATGACACCACCGGACATCATTTCCCAGACACTGCTGGCCGTGCCCATGTGGATCTTGTTTGAGTTCGGAATACTGTTCGGCCGACTGGCTCACAAAGAGCGCAGGAACTCCGAAGAGGATGAGCTGGACGTCCGATGAACCTGGCCCTGCTGTTTGATGCAGACTTCATCGACACAAACCGGGCCCTGCTTCGTGGCCGCCGGCTGGATCATCTGCGCACCGTACTGAAGGGCGGCACAGGCGATCGTATTTCGGTTGGCCGCGTGAACGGTGAGATGGGCTATGGTGAAATACTTCGGTTAACAGACAATGAAGCGGAGCTTCAGGTAAACCTGAGCCAGCCTTCCCCCGCTGCCCTGCCTTTAACACTGATTCTGGCAATGCCGCGCCCTAAAATGTTCCGACGCGTACTACAGACTTGCGCATCACTGGGCGTAAAAGACATCTGGCTGATCAACAGCTACAAGGTAGAAAAAAGCTTCTGGCAAACGCCTTGGCTGTCAGAAGAAAACCTTCTGGAGAATCTGACTCTGGGCCTCGAACAAGCCAAAGATACAGTGATGCCAAAGGTCCACATTCGCAAACTATTCAAACCCTTCGTGGAAGATGAACTGCCGGCACTGCTGTCAGGCAAGCACGCCCTGGTTGCCCACCCGGGCACCTCTGTTGCCTGCCCGACCCACCTGAACGAGCCTGCTGCCCTGTGCATCGGTCCGGAAGGCGGTTTTACCGACTACGAGGTAGGTAAACTGAGAGAAGCAGGCTGTCAAAGTGTCCACCTTGGCAGCCGCATTCTTCGGGTAGAAACGGCCGTTCCTGTACTGGTTAGCCGGTTGTTTGACGCCTGCGCCTAACCTTTCCGCTTCTGCCAGAAGTTGATCACAGGATTCAGCAGAACCACGAGTATGGCGCCAGCCAGCAGGCCAAAAAGACCATCCCCCAGTGTAGCAATCAACACGCCTGAGAGGCCGCCAAAACCTTCTGAAAATCCCTGTATAGCCTCAGAAACAGCCGGGATACCGTGGGTCAGTATGCCACCACCCACCAGAAACATGGCTATGGTGCCCACGATAGTCAGCGCCTTCATCATGTATGGTGCCAGCCAGAGAATGCCTTCACCAACCCTCTTGAGGGGCACCGAATCTTGCTGGCTAAGGTACAGTCCGCCGTCATCCAGCTTTACAATACCGGCAACCAGGCCATAAACCGCAACCGTCACCATCACCGCGACAATTGAAAGAACCACGAACTGCATACCAATACTCTGAACCGCTACGATCCCCAAAGTGATCGCGATAATCTCGGCGGACAGAATAAAATCGGTGCGAATAGCCCCTTTAACTTTCTCTCGCTCCACCTCTTTCAGGTTCACCTCGGGTCTTTTCAGGGCCTCATGGAGTTCTTTCTTATGGGCCTTATCGTCTTCTTTGTGCAGAAATTTGTGCACCAACTTTTCAAAGCCTTCAAAGCACAGAAAAGCGCCCCCCAACATCAACAAGGGCGTCACTAACCACGGCAGGAAAAAACTTATCGCAAGCGCCGCAGGTACCAGAATGCTCTTATTGATCAGTGAGCCTTTGGCAACCGCCCAGACAACAGGTAATTCCCGTGAAGGCTTCACACCGGCTACCTGTTGGGCATTAAGGGCAAGATCATCCCCCAGCACTCCCGCGGTTTTCTTGGTGGCCGCTTTGGTCATGAGGGCAACATCGTCCAGTACAGTAGCGATGTCATCAAGAAGGGTAAGAAGGCTGGCACCTGCCATAAACAGTTCCTTTGTCTGATGGAGAGTCTGAGTCTGGGGCAAAAGTTTACGGAATAGCGCCTGGCAGTACTACCCGTTAATGCCCATCGCTTCGGCTGCAATCCTGTTTTTCAGCGGTGCCAGTTTATCGAACCAGCGCATACCGGTATTACGCAACCACCGGATGGGCAGTTCGTCGCGGGCAAACAACTGTTTAAAGCCTTCCATTGCTGCCATCATTGTCAGGTTTTCACCCTTTCGACGGCGCTGGTACCGGGCTAATACCAACTCGTCGTCCGGAGCCAGGCCCAGCTCTTTCGCACGTTCAAGCTCTTCCAGAAGAACTCTGACATCACCATAACCCAGGTTAGCGCCCTGGCCCGCCAACGGATGGATGGTATGGGCAGCATCGCCCACCAGAGCCAGGCCATCGGTTACATAATCCTTGGCATGGCGCTGACGAAGCGGGAAAGCAAAACGCCGGGAAACGTCCAGCACTCCACCCAACTCACCTTCGATCGCCGTTTCCAGCTCTTCCCGAAACGTTTCAGTATCCAGCGCCATCAGACGGCGAGCTTCTTCCGTATCCTGCGACCAGACAATAGAGCAGAAATGTTCATCGCAGGCCTCATTGCTCAAGGGCAGAAAAGCCAAAGGTCCATTGGGGGTAAATCTCTGCCAGCATGTATAGCGGTGTGATTGACGGGTACGAACCGTGCAGACAATCGCTTGTTGATCGTAATCCCATTCCCGGGTTGCCAGACCACTCCACTGACGCAGTCGGGACATGGCCCCATCTGCCCCCACCACCAGGTCTGCCTTCAACAGGCGACCGTCTTCCAGGTGCACGCCCTGGCCTCTTACCCATGCTTTGACCCGGACACCGTCGATCAACGCAACATCACTGTCGGTCAGAGATTCGAATAAGGCTCGAACAATATTCCGGTTCTCAACAATCGTACCCAGCGAGCGGGCATAAAGTTCAGCTGCGTCAAAATGAACGCGGCCAGTACCATCGCCGTCCCACACGATCATTTCTCGATATCTGCAATGCCGGCCAGCCTGCACTCGCGACCATGCACCCAGGCTCTCCAGAAGGCGCTCACTGGCCAGAGAAATGGCGCTGACTCTGGGCTCAAAACCTTCAACACTGCATGCTTCTTCCGGCTTCGCCAGCAAGCCATCCACAGGTGCACCTTCAACCAGCCCTACCTGCCAGCCTTGTCGGGCAAGCCCCAGCGCTAACGCCGAGCCAATCATGCCGCCGCCAACCACCAGGATATCGAATTTCTGAACGCCGGAATCACTGCTCATTGCGAATCGACCCCTCAGTGGCTTTTACAGTTGGAATAACCGGTTTACGATTTCCTGTGCCCATGGCTTTCCGCGCAAACCAACGCTTGGCAGATGGCACCAGGTCCAGTCCGACCAGACCAGTATCCCGAGCGATTGCCAGCGGCGGCAAGGATTGCCCGAAGACCCGGATCAGGGAGTCAGAAAACTGCACAGTTTGTTGCCAGTCCTGACGGTGGATTCTCTGATATTCACCAAGCACGGACAGGTCGCCTATGGGCATACCTTCATCCACCGCCCGTCTAAGTTGCTCCAACAGGACCATCAGCCCTCTCAGCGCCAGATTGAATCCCTGCCCTGCCACCGGGTGTAAAGCATGGGCAGCATTTCCAACCAGCGCAACGCCAGGGCGAACCGCCTCAACCACCGTGGTCAGTTTCAACGGGTAATGATTGCACTGACCAATACGGACAATACGACCCAACCGCCAACCGAAGCGCTGCTGCAGTTTTTGGCATTTGTCGTCATCGGACATCGCCAGCAGCTCTTCCAGAGCATTGTCTTCCAACGTCCAGACCAGCACCGACACATTCCCTGCACACGCCGGTGATCCATGAGGCAGCATTGCCATCGGACCTGCATCGGTGAAACGTTCGAAAGCTGTAAACTGGTGGGAGTCGCTGGTGGTCACGTTCGCTATCAGGGCATTCTGCCCGTAATCTGCAGTGCGTGGCACAAACCCGAGCTTCTCTCTCAAGCCAGAACGGCCGCCATCAGCGACCACCAGACATTGGCCTGTCAGGCACTGTTCCTCTCCGCCTTTACGGATTTTAACACTGACACCCTGCGACAGCGGTATCATGTCTACCACTTCAGCCGGCGCTTCCCATCGAACGCCTGATGCCGCCAAGGCGCGCATCAGGCATAGCCCCATCCAGCGATTATCCGCGACGTAACCCAGTGCATCCTGATGATGATCTTCGGCATGCAGCCGGGTTGCTCCAAATCGCCCGCGATCCGACACGTGAATATGCTGAATCGGCGTGGCATGCTCTGAGAGTGAGGCCCAAAGCCCCAGCTCTTCGAAAATAACCCGGGAACCCCAGGCCAGCGCGGTGGAGCGCGCATCATAACTGGGCTGGTAGTCCTCCGGCAGAGCATCCGGCGACAGCGGGAAGCTTTCAACCACTGTTACCCGAAGCTCTGGCACTATGCGTGCCACAGCCAAGGCTAAAGTGGCACCAGCAAGGCCACCGCCAGCGATAATCAGATCAGTATCCGTCCGGGTTTCAGTCACAGTGTCAATCCGCCATTAAGGCTTCAATATCAGCCACGGTTTTAGGTACACCATCGGTCAGAACGCGACAACCATCTTTGGTCACCACCACATCGTCTTCAATACGGATACCAATACCGCGCCACTTTTTGTCTACATCAGCATTGTCTGGTGCGATGTATAAGCCAGGCTCTACGGTCAGCGCCATCCCCGGCTCCAGTTCACGCCAGGCATCACCCACTTTGTAGTCACCCACATCGTGCACATCCAGCCCCAGCCAATGTCCGGTGCGGTGCATAAAGAAGGGTTTATAACTTTCCGCAGCAATCGCATCTTCCACAGTGCCAGACAGCAAGCCAAGATCAATCAAACCCTGAGTCAGTACCTTCAGCGCAGCTTCATGAGGATGGTTCCAGTGATTGCCCGGGCGCACCTCGTCAATAGCGGCGTACTGGGCTTCCAGAACCACTTCGTACAAAGCTTTTTGTTCGGGGCTGAACGTACCACTCACCGGAAAGGTACGGGTAATGTCCGAGGCATAGCAGTCAAGCTCACAACCCGCATCAATCAGCACCAGATCCCCCTTTTTCAGGGGCGCAATATTCTCGATATAGTGAAGAATACAGCCGTTGACTCCCCCTCCGACAATAGATGGATAAGCCGTTGACCGGGCACCATGATCCATAAACGTACGAAGCAGTTCAGCCTCAAGATTGTATTCGTAACCACCCTGGCGCGCGCGCTTCATCGCCCTGCAGTGCGCCTCTGCGCTGATTGCAGCAGCTTTTGCCATCACCCTCACTTCTGCTGCGCTCTTGTACAGGCGCAAGTCATGCAGCAGATGCTCAAGGGCAACAAACTCACCGGGAGGATGGGCGCCAGCCCGGACTTTACTGCGAATAACTTTAACCCAGTCCATTACCCGGGTATCAAAGGCATCATCCTTACCCAGCGGGTAGTATATCCGGCTACGGCCCTCAATCATGCCAGGCAGAATGTCGTCGATATCCGCAATCGGAAAAGCATCATCCAAACCGTAACGTTCAATCGCCCCTTCCGGGCCCACAAGAAAACCGTCCCAGAGTTCTTTTTCAGGGTTTCGTTCTTTGCAAAACAGCACAGCTTCACCGTGCTCCCGTCCGGGAATCAGAACCAGTACAGCTTCCGGCTCACCAAACCCGGTCAAGTACTGAAAATCACTGTCCTGACGAAAGGGATGCAGCACATCCCGGTTTCTCACGCGCTCCGGAGCTGCGGGCAAGATAGCAATGCTGTCGGGTGCCATCAGTGCCATCAGTTTACGGCGGCGTTCGGCAAACTCTCGAGTAGAAATCATTGAAGCCATGATATCTCCTGATCAGTGCAGGGTCGGCGTGTTGCCAGCCGGCTTTTCGGGCTCATTAAATTCGGTAAAGACCGCCAGCGCCCCCAGGCGAACATACTCTGTAATTTCCAGTAGCTGTTGCTCGCTTTCGTCGTCAGCTTCTTCATCATCCGACAACTGACTGATCGCTACCAGATCTTCAATTAACTCACGAATCTCATCGGGCGCCTGACCAAGGGCGGCCCCGGCAGCCAGCGCCATGCCTTCCAGAAAACCGCGAACCCAGGAAACCAATGCATCCAAACGCTGTTCAATGGCATAGTCATCGTCTGGCAGTAGCGGCTGAAAGCTCATCTCAGAAGACTGCAACCTTGCCAGAGCCTGCTCGTACGCCCCGTACATGAAAGGGGCCAGGTCGTCCGACTCACCCATCGCCTGTTCCGTTAACCCCATATGTTCACAGACCATGGCCAGCCACTCAGGCTCGGGTATACGAGTTCCTGCCGCCAGCTGACCACAAAGAACACCATGCAATTCAGAGGGGTGGCTAAACGCCTTATGGGCCGTAAACATATTGGCCCATTGTTCGAACTCGTCAGCTCGGGCTGCAGTTGAGGTATCGGCTTCAGACATGAAACAGCATCATCCTGTATCGGGGGAGCTCGCGCGCCAGGCCGAAAACTCCATGAAAATTTAGACCCATATCCTAGCATTCCGAGCCAGCCGTGGCACTGCCAGACCCTCAACAGTGGTTGCTTTTATACTCGAGCCAGATAAAAATGTTATAACGTATCAGATCTCGTTAGAGGCATTCTATGAAACTCCGAAGCACTTTCATCTTTTCAGGCATGCTGGCGCTGACCTTAACCTCCGGAGCCGCCCTAGCCCAACAAAGCCTGGCCGCACATCAGCACGGGCAGGCAGAATTACAGATTGCCATCTCTGGAGAACACGTCGAAGCACTGCTGCTATCGCCAGCCTATAACCTGCTGGGGTTTGAGCACCGCCCCGAAACGCCAGAGCAACACCACGAGGTGGACGCCATCGCCCGCTGGCTGGAACAAACGGCCATCGTAAACACTGTCGGCGGCCTCTGCTCTCCCGTTACATCCAGTTTGCATACGAACTGGGGCCACGAGCAAATGCACGAATCCGGAGCTGCTCACCCTCATGACCATCATCACGATGACACTCAGGACGATGAATCCGGCCACAGCGATGTGGAAGTTGTTCAGAGCTTGCGCTGCCCCGGCTTAAAAAACTCAGAGCAGTTTGAAACCAACCTGATGGCGCGTTTCCCTGCCCTGGAGCAACTACACGTGCAATGGGTTGGCCCACAAGGCCAGGGAAGCGTGCGTTTAAACCAAGGCGAAGCCCGCTTCTACCCCGGCCGATAGGCTTATTCAGCGTAGCGCTCTACCGATACAGCTTCGATAGAATAGGAAGAGGCGCCGATCTCGTTCTCAGTCGTTTCGATAACGATTTCGCCCTCAACCCAGACCGGGTCGTACAGCGCTTCAAGGGTGAACCCTTCACGGTATTTCACATGAATAATCTGATTAGGCGGTGGTGGCGGCACGTGAATGCATGCGCCGTAATAGGGCACCAGGAAAAACTCAAGAATGCGCATGTCATTGGTCGTTTTCAGCGGCACAACGAATCCGGGAATACGACCTTCGACATTAGCCATCTCAGGAACCACCCGGCCAGTCATAATTTCATCCGGGAGCAAAGGGGGGCCATCGCCTTCGTGCTCAAGTTCCGGCATGCTTTCCAGCAGAGCAAGATCTTCGGCGGGCATCAATTCAAGCCAGTCAATCTCCCGAGGCTGCGCCAGGACAATCGATGAAACAAATAACAGCAGCATCGGTCCAAGGCGTGCAATCACGGACTGGCAATTCAACTTCAAAGGCATGAAACTCAGCTCCACTATGGGTACACCACACGATTGCCACCATCATACAGCGGTACCAATGATACGGATATGAGCACCCATACAATACAAAAGTCACCTGAAGCCCTCGCCATAGCAACCCACCAACTCAGGTTTCGCTGGCCGGGCCAGAACAAATCTCTGATATTTCCTGATATCCAGCTGCAGCAGGGTGAACACTTATTTCTCCATGGCCCGAGCGGCACGGGGAAAAGTACCCTACTCAGCATACTGGCGGGCATGATGCCTCCCGAAACCGGCTCACTTCAAATGCTGAACCAAAACCTGGGCAGCCTTAAAGCCAGTGCCCGGAACAAATTCCGCGCAGACCACATGGGTGTTATTTTCCAACAATTCAACCTGGTGCCCTACCTGAGCGCGCTGGCCAATGTCGCCCTGCCCTGTCGTCTGTCTGCCCGGAGGCAACGCAATACCCAACCTGATACGGATACAGCCGGTGCCACACTTCTCCAACAGTTGGCGATTCCAGAAAATCTCTGGCACCGAAAAGTGACCGAAATGTCCATAGGGCAACAACAACGGGTCGCCGCTGCGCGGGCTCTGATTGGCACACCGGAGATCATTCTGGCAGATGAACCAACGTCAGCGCTGGATACCGATAACCGTGACCGCTTCCTGGATTTACTGCTGACTCTGGCCGAACAAAACCAGTGTTCCGTGGTCTTTGTCAGCCACGATCGGGGGCTCGCCAGCCACTTTCATCAGCAACTGACTCTGGGGAGTGACACATGAACAAAGCTCACCTCGCCCTATCCCTGGCGGCTGCCAGCCTGTGGTATCGTCGCAGGATTCTGGCCCTCGTATGCCTGACGCTGACCCTGAGTGTGACATTGCTGCTGGGCATACAGTACCTGCGCACCGAGATACGCCAGTCGTTTACGAACACCATCACCGGCACAGACCTTATCGTCGGTGCCCGCAGCGGCCAACTGAACCTGTTGCTGTATACGGTGTTTCATATCGGTGACGCCACCAACAATATTCGCTGGAGCACTTACCAGCACCTTGAGCAAGACCGTCGTATCGACTGGGCTGTTCCGATCTCTCTGGGAGACAGCTATAAGGGTTACCGGGTTGTCAGCACCAATGAGCAGTTTCTGGAGCGCTTCAGGTATGGCGACAATCACAAACTGGACATGGCTCAGGGTATCTGGTTTAACGAACTTTTTGATGTGGTTCTCGGCGCCGGTGTCGCCCGCAAACTGAACCACCGGGTGGGCAACAAGATTATCTTGTCTCACGGAGGCGGGCGCACGAGTTTTTCCAACCACACCGACCTGCCCTTTCGGGTGTCAGGCATTCTGGAAGCTACCGGCACTCCCGTAGATCAGGCCGTTTACATCAGCCTGGAAGCCATGGAAGCCATCCATGTGGGCTGGGAATCCGGCGTTGCCATCCCGGGCAGGACACTCTCAACCAGCGCGGCGGAAACACGCACATTTATGCCTGAAGCTATAACCGCCGTATTACTTGGCCTGAAAAGTCCTATCCAGACCTTTCAGCTTCAAAGGGAGCTGAATCAGTTCCGGCAGGAGCCATTGTCCGCGATTCTCCCTGGCGTTGCCCTGAGTGAACTGTGGCGGATGATGGGGCAGTTCGAAAAGGCATTGCTGGGCATCAGCATATTTGTCGTTGCGACCAGCCTGGTCGGCCTGATTGCCGTCCTGCTCACAATACAGGCCCAACGGCATAGGGAGGTGGCCATTCTTCGGGCTGTAGGAGCCTCGCCCGGGCTCATTGCATCCCTCTACAGCATAGAGTGCGTGATGCTCGCTCTGGCCTCCTGCGGCCTTGCTCTGTTCCTGGGAGCTGCGGCCATCGCAAGCCTGAGCCCCTGGTTGCTGGAAAACTACGGTATTCAGATCAGCCTGCGGGCCTTGAGTATGGACGAAGGGTTACTACTAAGCAGCGTACCACTGGCCGCGCTGATAGTTTCTCTGCTACCCGCCTGGGGTGCCTGGCGAAAAAACAGAACGCTTGGCTTTGGCAGCAACAACTGAAGTTAGTCTGCCGCCAAAGGTGACATACTTCACGGAGCCTGCGCCATGACAATGCGGTAAATTGACCGTGATGGTGCGTGCACTTATAGTTACGGTCATCTCAATTACTCATACTGAGCACGTCATGGAACAGTCCGAAGTACAGGCATTAGCGGACAAGCTGGACAAACTGATCGAGCGCTGTAAAAAGCTTGAGAAGGACAACGCCTTACTGCGCGCATCGCAAGACGATTGGAATCGGGAGCGAGCCCAGCTTATACAAAAAAACGATCTTGCAAAAAACAAGATTGAAGCCATGATTGGCCGCCTTCGGGCACTGGAGCACCACTGATGTCACAGCAGTCAACCACCGTTGAAGTCAGGATTCTCGATAAGGAATTCCTGGTGGCCTGCCCGCCGGATGAACAAGATGCTCTGCAGCGTGCAGCCAAGCACCTGGATAACAAAATGCGGGAGATCCGCTCTACCGGCAAGGTATTTGGCACCGAGCGCATTGCTGTGATGGCCGCGCTGAACATCACCCATGCCTTGCTAGAACGGGATACGATGTCTGATGCCACCAGCAACATCCTTAAGTCGATGGATAGTCGGCTCAACGAAATCCTCGGCGAACCTTCTGAGAACTGATTACATAAAGATACTGGAATCGGGCTTGCAATCGGCCCCGGTCCTGGCCCTATAATGGATCAACTTCCTGGGCTGTTCGCTGGTCGGGTACGTCCTCGAGCCGATGCGCTTTACCCAGGTGATCACTTCAGGGCATTGTGAGCATGTCCCCCGCGGGGGAAAGCCTAATATGCCACAGCGGTCACCGACCTTGAACTTTGGGTTCAAGGGCTACATCCGATAACGGCAGCCTGGGAAGCTTTATTTTGGACACCACTTCCAGAACCGAACTCCGCAAAAATTTACGCGACCTGCGCAACAACCTGACCTTCGAACAACAGCAACAAGCCTCTGAGCAACTCGCACTGAACCTGCTTCGGCATCCGGACTTGTACAGAGCCAAACACGTTGGCATTTATCTGGCTAATGATGGCGAAATTGACCCTCACCTCTACGTTAACCTTGGGCGCCGCAAAGGCATTCACTTTTATTTGCCGGTTCTGCACCCAGTCTATTCCGGCAAACTGGTGTTCAGCCCATATCTGGACGGTATACCACTCCTTCCGAATCGATTCGGCATTCCAGAACCCCCTTTCCCAGAGTCAAGGCGCAGGCCAGCCTGGGCTTTGGATGCCGTTTTGTTTCCGTTAGTTGGTTTTGATGATCAAGGTGGCAGGCTGGGCATGGGCGGCGGATTCTATGACCGGACATTTGCTTTTAGCAGGATACGGCCGGCGATGGCCCCGAAGCTGATCGGGTTAGCCCATGAGCTTCAAAAGGTGTCTTCGTTACCGATTGAGCCGTGGGATGTTCCTCTCCACGGGGTAGTAACGGATAAGTGCTGTTACCGATTCAGGCGCTGACCGGCTGGCTGGACAAAACTGGTAACAGGGATATCTCTGGCAGAGCGTTGATCTTCAGAGGCTTGAATCGTGGTGGTTAAGCCTGTGATGACCAAGCCGGCAGCAAAGATAAACACAATGGTACGAATGATGTCAGGCTTGTTACCCATTGGGCGTATTCCCGTTTGCTCTTAGCGTTAATTGGCTGGAAAATCAGTTGGCTATTCCGGACTTCAAGAATTAGACAAAAGACTAACACGCAACACGGGTTTTACAATTTTTGACAGGTTACAATTACGTAAGGGTTCAGCGGAGGCAGCCCCGAAAGACTTCCCAACCCCCGCTCTACATCAGCCTCTGGCCTGGCAACCCCTCGCAAGCTGCCTTCAAGCCTGTTTCTACTTGCCGTTACCGGCTCCAAGGAACAGCTTATAGGCCTCATTGTCCGTCATATTTTCATAACGGAAACCAACTTTCTCCAACATCTTTTCGAATTCTCTGGTTTCATCTGCATTGACCTGTGCACCAAGCATTACACGGCTATAGGCTGCACCGTGGTTGCGGTAGTGAAACAAGGAGATGTTCCAGCGCGTGCCCAGAGACATCAGAAACTTTAACAGAGCACCCGGACGCTCAGGGAATTCAAACTGATACACCACTTCGTTAGCAACGGATGGCGCGTGACCACCAACCATATGGCGGATGTGCTGCTTTGCCATGTCGTTATCAGTGAGATCAATAACTGAGTAGTCTTTTTCCCGAAGTTCTTTCACCAGCTCTTCACGCCCGAGGCCGCCAGCCTGGATTTGAATACCCACGAAGATGACGGCTTTTTGGTCGTCTGCGTAGCGGTAATTGAACTCTGTAATGCTGCGTTTATGCAAAGCATTAATAAACGTTTTGAAGGCACCGGGTTTTTCCGGAATGATAACCGCCAGGATAGCTTCGCGTTTTTCACCGATTTCGGTGCGCTCGGAGATGTAGCGCAGGCGGTCGAAATTCATGTTGGCGCCACTGAGCACACCTGCCAGACTTTCACCTTCCAGCTTTTCCCGTTCGATATATTTCTTGATGCCAGCAACAGACAAGGCGCCAGCCGGTTCCGCAATAGACCGGGTATCTTCAAAGACATCTTTAATGGCAGCGCAGATTTCATCCGTACTTACCGTAATCACTTCATCTACCGCATCTTTACAGATGTTCCACGGTTCTTCGCCGATCTGCTTGACGGCCACGCCGTCGGCAAAGATGCCCACTTCGTCCAGAACCACCCGCTCCCCCGCAGCCATCGCTGCCTGCAGGCAATTGGAGTCTTCTGGCTCGACACCGATCACTTTAATCTCAGGGCGCAGGTATTTGATATACGCCGCCATGCCAGCAATCAGTCCGCCGCCGCCCACCGGGATAAATACCGCATGTAAAGGCTGGGAGAACTGCGACATCATTTCCATGGCCACTGTGCCCTGCCCCGCGATAACATCCGGATCGTCATAAGGCGGAATGTAGGTATAGCCGTGCTTCTGAACCAGCTCATGGGCATGAACGGCAGCTTCGTCAAAAGCATCCCCTTTGAGTACCACTTTTGCGCCACGATCCCGAACGGACTTCACTTTGATGTCTGGCGTGGTCTGAGGCATCACAATGATGGCTTTTATACCCATTTCTTTGGCGGACATAGCCACACCTTGAGCGTGGTTGCCTGCTGACGCACAAATCACGCCTTTGGCTTTCTGTTCTTCAGAGAGCTGGGCAATCCGGTTATAGGCGCCACGAATCTTGAAAGAGAACACCGGCTGAAGGTCTTCACGCTTGAGCATAATGTTATTGCCAAGGCGCTTAGACAGACTAGAGGCTTCAGTAAGCGGTGTTTCGATAGCGACGTCGTAGACTCTCGCATCGAGGATCTTCTTGATGTAGCGTTGAGACATGATGGTTCCGGCTGCTGTGATGGACTTGGAAAAACGTACAGTGTAGAAACTTTGCACGGTAGCCGTCTATAAGCAGAGCTCCTGCGAGCGTATAATGCGACTAAATCCATCCGATCTTACCCGGAGCGCCGCATGACTCAGGACGAACTAAAAAAAGCCGTTGCCAAAGCTGCAATGGATTACATCGCCCCACACCTGGACCGCAAAAGTATCGTCGGAGTCGGTACCGGCAGCACCGCGAACTTCTTCATCGACTTCCTGGCGGAATACAAAAATGACTTCGACGGCGCAGTCGCCAGCTCTGAAGCCACCGCCGGGCGCCTGAAGCAGCACGGCATTCCGGTTTATGACCTGAACGCCATCAATGATCTTGAATTTTATGTAGACGGTGCAGATGAAACTAATGAACGGCTGGAACTGATCAAAGGCGGCGGCGCAGCTCTCACTCGGGAAAAAATCGTGGCGGCGGTAGCCAAAACCTTTATCTGCATTGCTGACGACTCCAAGAAAGTAGATATCCTGGGCGACTTCCCTCTGCCAGTCGAGGTCATTCCCATGGCCCGCAGCCACGTCGGCCGCGAGATCGTAAAGCTCGGCGGCGACCCGGTTTACCGTGAGGGTGTCACCACCGACAACGGCAACATCATTATCGACATCCACAATATGGATATCTCCCGCCCTATTCTTGTGGAAGAAAAGCTCAACAACATTGTGGGCGTGGTCACCAACGGTCTGTTCGCTCATCGGCCGGCAGACCTGCTGCTGCTGGGTACCAGCGCAGGCGTCAAGAGCATCCCCCGCAAGGGCATCTGAC
Organism: Marinobacter sp.; assembly: GCF_041595835.1. Lineage (GTDB taxonomy): Bacteria > Pseudomonadota > Gammaproteobacteria > Pseudomonadales > Oleiphilaceae > Marinobacter. The sequence goes on from NZ_JBFHJO010000006.1 coordinate 19,647, forward strand.
ACGATTAACGCCAATGATTCCGAAGCTGGCCCTCGGGCCGGCTTTTTTATTGCCTGACCAAATGCAAACCAAGCGCTTGCTTGGTGGTCGGATTTGCGCGACACTCTCGTCCATTATTTCAAGAATAAAGGAACGTCACCGTGTCAAACTATTTCAACGAAACCCATGAGCAGGTGCGACAGACTGCCCGCAAATTTATTGAAACCCACGTACTTCCTCATATCGATGACTGGGAAGAGGCCGGAGAGTTTCCCCGTGAAATCTATCAAAAAGCCGGGGATGCCGGGCTTCTGGGCATCGGATTCCCTGAAGCCCTGGGCGGTATAGGCGAAGGCGACATTTTCCTGAAAGTAGCTGTTTCCGAAGAACTGATGCGTTCTACCTCTGGCGGTTTCGTTGCCAGCATAGGCTCTCTGGATATCGGCTTGCCCCCGGTCGCCAAATGGGCAAAAAAGGAGATCCGTGAACAGATCGTCCCTCCGGTTCTTCGAGGTGAAAAAATTGCAGCCCTGGCCGTTACCGAACCCGGAGGTGGCTCCGACGTAGCTAACCTCAAAACCCGCGCAATAAAAGATGGCGACCACTATATAGTCAACGGCAGTAAAACCTTCATCACCAGCGGCACAAGAGCCGACCACTTCACCGTAGCCGTGCGCACCGGCGGCGAAGGCCACGCAGGCATCAGCCTGCTGCTGATCGACCGCGGCACACCCGGTTTTACCAACGGAAAAAAACTCCGGAAAATGGGCTGGTGGGCCAGCGATACCGCAGAGCTGTTCTTCGATGACTGCCATGTGCCCGCTGACCGACTGATCGGTGCCGAAAACGCCGGCTTCATCGCCATCATGAGCAACTTCCTGGCCGAACGTCTGAGTCTGTCCATCATGGCCTACATGACAGCCCAGCTGGCCTTCGAAGCAGCCATGGAGTACACCAAACAACGTCAGGCCTTCGGCCGCCCGGTCTCTGGCTTTCAGGTAACCCGCCATAAACTGGTAGACATGGCCACCCAGATTGACGTGGCCCGGGAATATACCTATCGCTGCGCCGCACTGATGCAAGCGGGAAAAAATCCTGTCAGGCAGGTTGCCATGGCGAAAAACTTCTCCGTAGATGTCTGCGAAAAGGTCACCAGAGAAGCCGTGCAACTGTTCGGTGGCATGGGCTTTATGCGGGAATCTGTAGTGGAACGCCTATACCGGGACACCAAAATCCTGTCCATTGGCGGCGGCACCACTGAAATCATGAAGGAACTGATTGCCAAGCAGATCAAGCTGTAAGCGGCAGGTGTTCCTGGCAGACGCCCCTCCGAAATGTGCGCACACGAATATACTTGCCGCCTGTTTCGGGGGACGACGCCTGTACAGGCTTACCCCAAACAACGAACAGACCAAGGTTTAGTTTCGAATGGAATGAGAGTCCCGTATAATTGCGCTCACTTTTCAGGCACAGTTAAACGAATCTAACGAATCAGGAAGGATCTCTCATGCAATTCGACCAAATCCCCGCTGGCAAAAACCCGCCGGAAGACATCTACGTAGCCATCGAAATCCCGGCTAACAGCTCCCCGGTAAAATACGAACTCGACAAAGACATGGGTGCCCTGCTGGTTGATCGCTTCATGGCCACCCCGATGTTCTACCCGGCTAACTACGGTTTCATCCCCCATACTTTGGCTGACGACGGCGACCCGCTGGATGTACTGGTTGTAACACCCTACCCACTTCAGGCTGGCTCTGTGATTCGCTGCCGCCCGGTAGGCGTTCTGAACATGGAAGACGAAGCCGGCGGTGATGCCAAGCTTGTCGCCGTACCCCACGACAAACTGACCACCACCTACCACGAGATTAAAGAAGTTGAAGACCTGCCGGAGCTGCTACGCAACCAGATCCGCCACTTCTTCGAAAATTATAAAACCCTGGAACCTGGCAAATGGGTAAAAGTACAAGGCTGGGGCAACGCTGCTGAAGCCAGACAAGCCATCGTAGACTCTGTGAACGCCTACAAAGGCTAATCAGGTTTCAGATATAAAAAACCGGGCAACCTCATCAGTTGCCCGGTTTTTTTATATGTCACTACTTTTCTGTTGAGTATCAACCCCGAGACAACAAGTCCCGCATATCGCTGATCGCCGCATTCGCCCGGGACAGATACGCAGCCATCGTCAAAGAGTGATTCGCCAGCAAACCAAAGCCACTGCCGTTTAGAATAACCGGACTCCACATCGGCTCCTGGGTTCCCTCCAGCTCGATGATGATCTGTTGTACGCTCGCCATGGCATTTTTATCCTGCAGCACTTTCCGGAAGTCCACTTCCATCGCCCGGAAAATGTGCAACAAAGCCCAGGCACTGCCGCGAGCCTCATAAAACACGTTATCGATCTTGGTCCAATCAGTTTTTACATCGTCACCGCTGATCGCCTCAGACAATGGATCACCGGAATCCACATTAGACATGGTCTCACCAACCGATGCCTTGCCCACACTTTCACTCAACGTTCTGGAAAGGCTGCCCAAACGGGTTTCGAGGTCCGCCAGCCAGTTGCCCAGATTATCAGCCCTGGCAAAAAACTGCGCATTGTTCTGGTCTGGATCAGATAAGCGATCCAGGTAGCGTTTTAGTGCGTTGATACTGCGGCGGTATTCCTTTTCAGTCGAAGGAATCGCCCAGCTCTCACTATCAAAATGTAACTGAGGCTCAGCAATGATCAGGTCTGGGTCTTCTGCAGACTGACTCTGTGAACGGCTGATATCTTTGCGCAAAGCCCGCGAAAGATCCCGAAGCTGAACCAGCACGCCATACTCCCAACTCGGCATGTTGTCGAGCCAAAGACCTGGCGGAAAAATGTCATTCGAAATGTAGCCACCCGGCTTATCTAAAAGCGTCTCGGCCAACCGAATCATCGTGGCCGTTGTCGCAAAACCTGTAACAGGCTCCCGATTCATCTCTGTGGCCAGTGTTCGCGTGTGCTCCCGAACCGAAAAGCTCTCCGGCTCACTGCTCCAGATCACGCCTAATACGATGGTAACCAGCAGATACAGCACCAGCAATACCAGCACAAGCTTACCGATCATACCGCTACCACCGGCGTAATCCTGAACATCTTCTTTCTTGTCCCTGAAGTACTGTCTGATTTTGCCCGGCATAAAGCTCTTAATCTCCTGTTGGTTTTTCATCTGCCGCGAACGGTCGTCCAAGATGGTATCCCATGGCGCCGTCAATACCCAACTTACAGAGTACTGAGTATTCGGCGCTGGTTTCTACTCCGGTTGCAAACACCTGCACCCCCCGGCTCCGGGCGATCCCTATAACCGACTCTAGCCAGAACCGGTTTTCCTCATGGCTGTCCAGGCCATGGACAAAACTGTTATCGATACGCAAGGCCCTTAACGGCAATCTTCTCAGATAGCTGAAAGGCACGCCCCCCACGCCAAAACGGTCCACCAGTACTGGTATACCCAATTTCACCAAAGCCCTGATCAGCTTTCTGGCCGGCTTCCCATGGTACCGCAAGGTGACTTCGGAAATACCGACCCATAGGCGTCCGACCACTGACACGGAAGACTTGAGCATGGTCAGAATGTCATCGCAAAAAGACTCGTCCGCAACCGAAGAAGAACCAAGAGAAATTGCTAAAATTTCGTCTGAATTGTCAATCAGTCGCTCCAGCACCCGGGCAACCAAAAGTCGGTCAATATCCGCCACCAAACCAAGTTGCTCTGCCATAGGCAAAAACAACCCTGCTTTCAAAGCTCCCTCAGCCGTATTAATCCGGGAAAACACCTGGTAATGCGACAACACCTTCTCGGGGCCTTTAACCATGGGCTGCAGCCAGAGCGACAGGTTCTGCTCATGAATCGCCTGGGTGATAATCGCTCGCCAGGTTTCCATGTTGTGATGATTTCCGGCGGAGGTTTCATCTATCCAGTAACAGGATTCTTCCCGCTGCTGCGCTGCCCTCAAAGCTTCATCTGAAGCCGCCAGCAAATCACGAATGCCTGCACCAGGGAAGGCAACCGCAAGGCCTGCATGCAGGCCTTGTGCGACCGGCGCTGCCAGGTCAGAGTAAATTCTATCTAACTCCGTCACCAACTCTTGCGCCCACACTTTCGCATCCGCAGCCGAAGCGCCGGGCAGAAATACGGAAAATTCAGCACCTGTTCTGCGCCCTGCAAAAGCTCCGGCATGACGTTCTACAAATGTGTTAATGGCCGCAGCAAGTTGCCTCAACACAAGGTCTGCGTCTTCCCTGCCACGAGATCGATTGTAATCGCCAAACCGATCAAGCTGGATCATCATCAGCACTCCCGGCGCTGACTTTTCTTCAGACTCCACCTCCACTTTCAGGCGTTGATCAAACGCACTTCGGCTGGCCAGCCCCGTGACTTGATCTTCGTTATTCACCTTCCGCAAATGCTGAATCAGCTTGCCCTGGGTGTCGAACAACTGGCCCAGATCACTTGCCATCTGGTTCATCGCTTCCGTAACCTGATTCAGCTCACGGGTAGAGCGCACATTCACTCGTTTTCTAAAATCTCTTTGGCCAAGAGCCCTGGCCTGCACCTCCAGCTCTTTAAGGGGCCGGAGCAGACGACGCAGCAGCAGCCAGAGTATGAACAATCCCGCCCCGCCAATTACCAGCGCAGCCAACAGCAAGCCAATGGTAATTCGCCACAAATCGTCGTAGGCACGCCCCAGATAACTAACAACCCGCACCTTGCCTAACCTGGCCCAACCCCGAACCACTTCGGCTTCTGCCACAGGCTTGGGCAACGCTGTTAACTGAACAAACCAGGCCGGCGCAGCAGAGGCATTCTTCGACATAGTCCGGCCCGCAATAACAGAATCATCATGAGCCAGGTATTCAACCGAATAGTAACGGCCACTATCAAACACGGCATCAACCAGAGAAGCAGCGGCCACCGGATCAGAGCCGTCGATGGAATTAGAAAGGGAAAGGCCTGTTGCTGTCGCACCATCATGAGCGTGGGCCGTCAACTGAGAGGAAACATAATCACGGAAATGGTTATAACTGGTAGCAAAAAAAAACAGCAGGATAAGCACCAACAAACTGCCCGTGAACAGCAGCAATAACCCTTGCAGGCTAATCACCCCATATTGCCCACTGTTGAGTCTGTTTTGCACCCTTATCATAAGGATATAAGGCTCCGACTTGTTAGAAGAGATTAATAGTCTCTGTGATCTGTATCGCGAGTTGACAAACATTTACAAAGTGCCACCTACGCCAACAACATTAAACACTATAGACTCTACCCAACGACTATGAAGCCTCTGTATAACTTACTAAAAGAAAAAATTCGTCCTGCCGGATCGAACCACCAATAAACAGACAGGCCCGAGCACAATGAACGACGAAAGCCAGAAAGAAAAACTCAGGCAGCATTTTGCACGCCGCGTGACCACTCAAGCACGAGTGGTCCTGGACACCTGGCAGAAAATTCACGACCATACCGTTCAGCCCCAGACGCTCAGAGACGGCCTGTTATCGGCTACGGACAAACTGGTTCGCTACGCCCGCCGCTTTGAGATGGACAGCCACGCAAACGCCGGGGACCGGATCCTCGGGCTTCTGGCAGACTGGCGTCCCAATACTCCGCTCTCTGACAGCCAACGACACACACTGGAAGAGGCGATGGAAAACCTTCGCCAAAGTACCCAGCGGCGCAGTGACCAAAACGACAACACTCCGCATCCATTCCGGAGAACCCCGATATACCTTGCGTTCACGGATGAAGAAGCCGCAGCCAGAATGATCCGCCAACTGGAGTTTTTCGGTTTTCGTGCCTCGGCCTACACTTCGCCGGGCGCATTAATGGAAGCCTGCGCCCTGAACAAACCGGAAACCATCCTTATTGACGTCAATTTCGGAGGCGAAACTTCCGCTGGCATAGCCACGGTCGAGCAACTCCAGCAACAGCACGACACCCCCATTCCCATCATTTTCATGAGCGAAGAAGACGGTTCTATTGAAACCCGGCTTCGGGCATCGCGCTGTGGTGGTGAAGAGTTTTTCTTCCCGGCCGTAGACCCCGGCCAACTGATCGAAAAAATTGAGACCTATACCCACGGCAACACAGTGGAACCCTATAGGGTACTGGTTCTGGATGACTCCCGCGCCCAGGCCAAATACATGGAAACCGTGCTGAAAAAAGCTGGCATGAATGCCCACATCATCACAGACCCCATGCAAATCATTAATGCGCTGGAAGAATTCTCACCGGAGATTATTCTTCTCGATATGTATATGCCGGGTTGCACTGGCATGGAAATCGCCCGGGTGATCCGCCAGCAAGACAAATTCCACAGCGTACCCATTATCTACCTGTCTGCGGAAGACGATGTCGGCAAGCAACTGCATGCCATGAGCCTGGGTGGCGATGATTTCCTCACCAAACCGGTGGACCCCAAGCACCTGATTGCGACGTTACACAACCGGGGGCGCCGAGCCCGATCCTTGCTGGCATTGATGATTCGCGACAGCCTGACAGGCTTATTTAACCACACCCACACTCTGCACCTTCTGGAACAGGAGATTGTGCGAGCCAGACAAAAAGACCAGCCATTATGCTTTGCCATGATCGATCTGGACTACTTCAAAAAGGTCAACGACACTTTCGGCCACCCTATCGGTGACCGGATTCTCAGAAGCCTGTCCATGTTCCTGAAACAGCGGCTGCGCAAAACCGACCATATCGGTCGTTATGGCGGAGAGGAATTTGCCCTCATCCTGCCCAATACCCGCCCCAGTGACGCCCGCAACGTGTTAAATGAAATTCGCGAGCGATTTGCAGAACTGACACAGGAAGCCGGCGACCGGCATTTCAAGGTAACCTTCAGCTGCGGCCTGGCAGCATGGCAAGATGACAGCTCGCAATCTCTCTGCGAACGTGCAGACCGTGCTCTTTATGTCTCCAAAGAGCACGGCCGAAACTGTGTCACCCTGGATGAAGACTAAGCCTTCCTGGCCGGGCATTCTGCCCGGCTCATGAAACCAACGTCGAATACCAGCAAAGCTCTTCATCATCGACAATGATTGTCATCAACGAAATGTCATCGCACCAACGACAATTGCTGTGTAAGCTTTTTTTCAGGATCAACCGGCAATCACCAAGATCATTAAAAGTATTGATCTGAAGCTAACAAGCACGCACCATTTAAGTAACGTGCCGTTATCTTCGGCGATCCTGTTCAAATTCAACCAAGGCAAAATTTACCATGTCGACCATACTTGTGCTCCATGGCCCGAACCTCAACATGCTTGGTACTCGCGAGCCTGAGGTTTATGGCCATGAGACCCTGGCCGATATTAATGACCGCTTACAACAGAAAGCGGCCAATCAGGGCCATCATCTGCTCCACCTGCAATCGAATGCAGAGTATGAGCTGATTGAGCGCATGCACGAAGCCAGGGCGGAAGGGGTAGACTTTATCATCATCAATCCCGCTGCTTTCACCCACACCAGTGTTGCCCTGCGGGATGCCATACTTGCGTCAGGCATCCCATTTATAGAAGTGCATCTGTCTAATGTGCATGCGCGTGAACCTTTCCGCCATCACTCATACTTTTCAGATATCGCCGAAGGCGTTATCTGCGGGTTAGGTAGCCAAGGCTACGACCTGGCCCTGCAGGCTGCCCTGCAACGAATTAACCGATAGACCAGAGACAACGGGACTGGAATTGCTATGGATATTCGCAAGATCAAAAAACTGATTGAACTGCTTGAGGAGTCTGACGTCGAAGAGCTGGAAATTCACGAGGGAGATGATTCCGTCCGCATTTCCCGTCGTCGTGAGCATGCAGCTTCCTCAGGCCACTACGTGAGTCACTATTCGGCACCCGCACCACAAGCCCCGGCACCTGTTGCGGAAGCTGAACCTGCAGACGCACCTGCTGCGCCTGCCGCCATCAATGGCCACGCACTTAAATCACCTATGGTCGGCACCTTTTACCGATCACCTTCACCCTCAGCCCCGGCCTTTGTAGAAGTTGGCCAAAAAGTGAATGCTGGTGACGTTATCTGCATTGTTGAAGCAATGAAGATGATGAATCAAATCGAGGCAGACAAGGCCGGCACCATCACCGAAATTCTGGTCGAAAATGGCCAGCCGGTGGAGTTTGACCAACCCCTGGTCGTCATTTCCTGAATGTGGTGAGTGCTAACCATGGCTATGTTAGAAAAAGTTCTGATCGCAAACCGCGGTGAAATCGCTCTGCGCATACTCCGTGCCTGCAAAGAGCTGGGTATTAAAACCGTGGCGGTTCACTCTCAGGTAGACCGAGACCTCATGCACGTTCGGCTGGCCAATGAAACCGTTTGCATTGGCCCGAACAGCCCGACCGAGAGCTACCTGAACATCCCGGCCATCATCAGTGCTGCAGAAGTAACAGACTCCGTAGGCATTCATCCCGGCTACGGTTTTCTGGCAGAAAACGCTGATTTTGCAGAGCAGGTTGAAAAAAGCGGCTTCCGCTTCATCGGCCCCAAAGCAGAAACTATCCGGCTGATGGGTAACAAGGTCTCCGCCATCGAAGCCATGAAGAAGGCCGGAGTACCGACAGTTCCCGGCTCCGACGGCCCTCTGACGGACGACGATGACCGTACTTTGCAACTGGCTCGCCAGATCGGCTACCCAGTCATGATCAAAGCCGCTTCCGGCGGTGGAGGTCGCGGCATGCAGGTGGTCCACTCTGAAGCAGCTCTGCTCAAAGCTGTCCAGATCACCCAGACAGAAGCGAAGAATGCATTCGGTGACCCGACCGTTTATCTGGAAAAGTTCCTGGAAGCGCCTCGCCACGTTGAAGTTCAGATACTGGCGGACATGCACGGCAACGTGATTCACCTGGGTGATCGCGACTGTTCCATGCAGCGCCGGAACCAGAAAGTCATCGAAGAAGCCCCAGCACCTAACGTCAACCCCGTCTCACGGGAGCGAACCTTCAAAGCCTGCATCGATGCCTGCAAAGAAATTGGTTACGTAGGCGCAGGAACCTTCGAATTCCTGTACCAGGACGGTGAGTTCTATTTCATTGAAATGAATACCCGTGTGCAGGTTGAACATCCGGTTTCCGAAATGGTGACGGGCGTTGATATCGTCCGTGAACAGCTGCGTATCGCCAGTGGCCTGCCGCTGCAATACAGCCAGGACGAAATCGAGATTTCCGGCCATGCCATTGAGTGCCGGATCAACGCCGAAGATCCACAAACCTTTGTCCCCAGCCCGGGTAAAGTCAAGCATTTCCACGCGCCTGGCGGCAACGGCATTCGGGTCGACTCCCACCTATACAGCGGCTATACCGTGCCTCCGTACTACGACTCCCTGGTGGCTAAGCTGATCACTTGGGGTGACGATCGGGAAATCGCTCGTCGGCGCATGAAGAACGCACTGGACGAAATGTTGGTTGAGGGCATCAAGACTAACCAGCCCCTGCACAGAAAACTGGTACGCGATGGAGGGTTTAAACAGGTAGACTTCACCATTCACTACCTCGAAAAACTGATACAGGATTAACCATGCCCTGGATACAACTCCAGATTCCAGCTGATCCGGAAAGTGCGGATCAGCTGGAAGACCTCCTGATGGAAATGGGCTCTGACGCTGTTTCCATGGAAGATGCCGCCGACCAGCCTCTGTATGAACCCGACCCTGGCACAACCCCACTATGGAGCCAAACCACCGTAACCGGCCTGTTCCAGTCTGACCGGGATATTGACCAGTTGTGTTCTGATATCCGCGATGCCTGGCATCAGCAAACCCAGCAAACGCTGGCGGACATCGAAGTAACACTGGTTGAAGACAAGGATTGGGAACGCGCCTGGATGGACGACTTCCATCCCTTGCGCTTTGGTGAGCGCCTCTGGATTGTCCCCAGCTGGCACGAAGCACCCGACCCGGACGCAGCCAACCTGCTTCTGGACCCGGGTCTGGCTTTTGGTACCGGCACCCACCCCACCACCGCCCTGTGTCTGGAATGGCTGGATGGTCAGAACGTAACCGGCAAGCAAGTGATCGACTATGGCTGCGGCTCTGGTATTCTGGGCCTCGCCGCCCTGCTACTGGGTGCCAACCATGTCATCGGCGTAGATACGGACCCGCAAGCGCTGGAAGCCAGTCGGGACAACGCCCGCCGTAACGGCGTAGACGATAACCGGCTGGACTTATACCTGCCCGGCAAAAACCCCGACACCCGGGCCGATATTATGCTCGCCAATATTCTGGCCCAACCATTGATTGGTCTGGCGCCCAGACTTGCAGAGCTGACGTTGCCAGGAGGCAGCCTGGTACTGTCTGGCATTCTGTCCAATCAAGCTCGCGAAGTCATGGCAGCGTACGAACCCTGGTTTATCATGGATGAGCCGGAACAGAAGGAAGAGTGGATACGCCTCACAGGCCGGCGCAAGGACGAGTGACGAATCAAACGTTTACGTCTAAACTGCGTGATTCCTAGTAATCACGCAGTGACTAAGCGTTCAGGATAACAGCATGACTCAGAGCAGCCTGCAAACACAGTGCCCTAAATGCGAAACCCGCTTCCGGGTAACTGACGAGCAACTCAGTATCGCCGGAGGCAAAGTCCGCTGCGGCAACTGCATGTCGGTTTTCAACGCTAAAGAGCATCAGGTAAACACGTCATCGGGAAGTAAAAGCACCTCGCTGAGCGCACCATCTACCCCAGAATCTCCACAAGATTCCGTCGGCGAAAGTACCCGCAACGATTTAATCGATGACGATTTCATTTTTGCAGACAACCCGGAAGAAGATGCTGCAGAAGGACATTATGCCGGCTCAAAACTCACCTTCTCTGATGATGAGCTAAGTGACAGCTTCCTTTCTTCAAACGGTGATGATCCGTCGGGCTTCCAAGATGACGAACCGGGGCGAAAAGACCCAAAGCTTGATGAAAGCTGGGCTGAAGAAATGCTTTCCGATGACGAGCCATCCATGCCTGACAATCAGCCAGCAGTCACTCACCCCAGGCCAGAGCCAGAGCCAGAGCCAGAGCCAGAGCCAGAGCCAGAGCCAGAGCCAGAGCCAGAGAAAGTATCTGACAACCCAGAACTCTCCATCCAGAATGACGAACACCTATCACCTGCAGATCACGACATTGGCTTAAGCGCCGGGGTCGATCAGGCTGGCTCCCCGATGGCGAGCCAGACACGACCAGAGCAGGGCTCAGCCACACTCTACCAGGACTTGCGCAAAGACCCTGTTTCCGTAGGGGGCGGCAGAAGCCGTATCAGAACCGTACTTTGGAGCCTTATGATTGTGGCTCTTATTGGCGTTCTGATTGCCCAGGTTACCGTATTTCAGTTTGACCGCTTGTCTGCAATTCCACAGCTCCGCCCCTTCTATGAACGCGGCTGCGAACTTGCGGGCTGTGAACTTAAACCTCTGATCAACGTCGATGCCATACAAAGCCGTAAGCTTGTGGTTCGAACTGACCCGGACAACCGGGCCCAACTGATCGTGGACGCAGTGATCATCAACCGTGCCGGCTTCGAGCAACCCTTCCCGGCCATCGCACTGACGTTCTCCAACCTTAATGGCGACATTGTGGCCCAGAGCACCTTTACCCCGGAGGAGTATCTGGCAGGTGACGGAGAAACACTGGAAACCATGCCCGTAGAAACCCCGGTCAAGATCGCCATCAGCATTCGGGATCCCGGGCGTGATGCCGTCAACTACAACCTGACCTTCAGGCCCTGGGCTCCATAGAGCCCATAAGCGCCGGCAGCCGATAGAGCAAAAGTCAACCAAAAAGCGCGAAAAATAATCAATTTTTCGCTAATTTTCCCCTTCAATCAGACAGCCCCCGGCGGTATCATTACCGCCCTTCGGGAACCATGCGGTCAGTTTTTAACCAACCGCTAAAAACCGAACCTTGCTTAACCCGCTGTGACACGGACTCAGATCATGCTGCCAACGGCAAAAATCGGGCCGTACACCCTGCCCAACCCTTTGATAGTTGCGCCTATGGCAGGTGTGACAGATCGCCCGTTCCGACTCTTATGTCGCAGAATGGGCGCAGGTTTGGCAGTATCAGAAATGGTCATAGCGGACAGCAAGCTCTGGCATACGCGCAAATCACGCACTCGGATGAACCATCAGGGTGAACCGGAACCCCGATCGGTACAGATTGCCGGTGGCGATCCGGAAATGCTGGCAAACGCCGCCCGGCAAAATGCCGAGTTTGGTGCTCAGATTATTGACATCAATATGGGCTGCCCGGCCAAAAAAGTCTGCAATAAGGCTGCAGGCTCTGCCCTGATGAAAGACGAAAAACTGGTTCGGGAAATACTGGATGCTGTGGTAAACGCCGTCGACGTTCCCGTGACCCTGAAAATGCGTACCGGCTGGGATCGCGACAACCGAAACGCCACCACAATCGCCAGGATGGCAGAAGACGCTGGTATTCAGGCTCTTGCCGTACACGGCCGGACTCGGGCCGACAAATACACGGGCGAGGCTGAATACGACACCATTGCCGAAGTGAAAGCCTGTGTTGGCATTCCAGTCTTTGCCAATGGCGACATTAGTACACCCGAAAAGGCAAAGCATGTACTTGCGTACACCGGCGCCGATGGACTGCTAATAGGCAGAGGCGCTCAGGGCCGGCCATGGATATTCAGGGAGATTCTGCACTTTCTGGATACCGGCGAGCACTTACAGGCACCAGCCCTGAACGAGGTCGAGCAGATTCTCTCAGAGCATCTTGCCGAACTGCACAGTTTTTACGGTGAAAAGATGGGTGTGCGTATCGCCAGAAAACATGTGGGCTGGTATTTGCAGTCCCACGACGAAAGTAAACAGTTCCGCAGTCGCTTCAACGGCATCGAAGATCCCTTGGAGCAGAAAGACAGCATCGCACAGTACTTTGCACGCTTACGAAATGGAGAGGTATTCGCAGCATGACCGCTGAGACTTTGGCACACGATAATCTGAGCACCCCAGCCAACGATGATCTACATCAGTTGCACACGGTAAACGGCAGCGGCAACAGCGTCACCCTGCGCGACAGCGTAGAAGTTGCCCTGAAGAACTACTTCGCACAACTGGACGGCGCTCCGGTTTCTGAAGTTTACCAGCTGGTGCTCTCTGAAGTTGAAGCCCCCCTGCTGGAGCAGGTAATGAAATACACCCGCAACAACCAGACCAAAGCATCCACCATGCTCGGTCTGAATCGCGGCACTCTGCGCAAGAAACTCAAGCAGTACGGTCTGCTATAATCAGACCCGACCCTGAAGGGCCTCCCGGAAACTTTCGCGAGGCCCTTACTCTTTATACCCAGGCTATATCCGGCTTATCTGACCAGCGAAGAAAGTGACCCATGGCAAATCAGGCTAATACTCCCGTCCGTCGCGCTCTTATCAGCGTGAGTGATAAAACCGGCATCGTCGATTTCGGCCGTGCCCTTAGCGAACGCGGCATTGAACTGCTATCCACAGGCGGGACCTTCCGTCTGCTTCAGGAAAACCAGGTTCCAGTAACTGAGGTTTCTGACTACACCGGCTTCCCGGAAATGATGGACGGCCGTGTAAAAACACTACACCCAAAAATTCACGGTGGTGTTTTAGGGCGTCGCGGCACTGACGACGCCATCATGGCCGAGCACGGCATCGACCCCATCGACATGGTGGTGGTCAACCTGTACCCATTCGAAGAAACCATCGCAAAACCGGATTGCGACCTGGCCACCGCCATTGAAAACATCGACATTGGTGGCCCGACCATGGTGCGTGCCGCAGCCAAGAACCACAACGATGTTGCCATCGTGGTAAACACCTCTGACTACAGCCGGGTACTGAACGAACTGGACAACAACGACGGCCAGCTGACCTACAGCACTCGCTTCGACCTGGCCGTAAAAGCCTTCGAACACACTGCAGGCTACGACGGCGCCATCGCCAACTATCTGGGCGGCCGCACCCCGGATAATGACAATGCCGACTTCCCTCGCACATTCAACACCCAGTTCGTAAAAGTTCAGGACATGCGTTATGGCGAAAACCCACACCAGCGCGCAGCCTTCTACGCTGAACGCAGCCCGCGCGAAGCCTGTGTGGCCACAGCTAAGCAGCTACAAGGCAAAGAACTCAGCTACAACAACATAGCCGACACCGATGCTGCTCTGGAGTGTGTGAAGCCATTTGCGGACCCGGCCTGCGTCATCGTTAAGCACGCCAACCCTTGTGGTGTCGCCATTGGTGCCGATATTTTGCAAGCCTATGACCTGGCCTTTGCCACTGACCCGACGTCAGCCTTTGGCGGCATCATCGCCTTCAACCGCGAGCTGGATGCCAAAACTGCTCAAGCCATCGTTGATCGTCAGTTTGTGGAAGTCATTATCGCCCCCAGCGTCTCTCAGGAGGCAGTCGACATCGTTTCCGCCAAGAAAAACGTACGCTTGCTGGCCTGTGGCGAATTTGACGGCCAGCGTGCCCAAGCCATGGATTACAAGCGTGTAACCGGCGGCTTACTGGTTCAGGATCGCGATCTGGGTGTGGTTGCCATGGAAGACGTCAAAGTTGTCACCAAGCGTCAGCCGACCGAGCAAGAACTGAGCGACCTGCTGTTCGCCTGGGAAGTGGCCAAATACGTTAAATCTAACGCCATCGTCTACGCAAAAGCCGGCCGTACCATTGGTGTCGGCGCGGGCCAGATGAGCCGTGTTTACAGCGCAAAAATCGCCGGAATCAAAGCCGCAGATGAAGGCCTGGAAGTAAAAGGCTCGGTGATGTCATCTGATGCCTTTTTCCCGTTCCGTGACGGCATCGATGCCGCCGCCGCAGCGGGTATCACCGCTGTTATACAGCCAGGTGGTTCCATGCGGGATCAAGAAGTCATTGATGCCGCCAACGAGCACGGCATCGCCATGGTATTTACCGGCATGCGCCACTTCCGTCACTGATTTAGGATTCAGGAGAACAACATGAACATTCTGATTATCGGCAGTGGCGGGCGTGAGCACGCCCTGGCCTGGAAAGCAGCAAAATCTCCGTTGGCCGACAAAGTTTTCGTAGCTCCGGGTAACGCTGGCACCGCCCGTGAGCCCGGCCTGGAAAACGTCGAGCTGGACGTTATGGACCTGGAAGGCCTGGCTGACTTTGCCGAGCAAAACAACGTTGGCCTGACCATCGTTGGCCCGGAAGCTCCGCTGGTTGCCGGTGTCGTAGACAAGTTTGAAGAGCGAGGTCTGCGCATTTTCGGCCCCTCCGCCGGGGCAGCCCAACTGGAAGGTTCTAAAGCCTTCACCAAGGACTTCCTGGCCCGACAGAATATCCCGACCGCAGATTACGCCAACTTCACCGACGTCAACGAGGCTCTGGCCTACGTTCGTGAAAAGGGTGCACCAATTGTCGTTAAGGCTGACGGTCTGGCGGCAGGTAAAGGCGTTATTGTCGCGATGACTCTGGCTGAAGCTGAAGACGCCATCCGGGATATGCTGGCGGGCAATGCCTTCGGCGATGCAGGCAGCCGTGTCGTTATTGAAGAGTTTCTGGATGGCGAAGAAGCATCATTCATTGTAATGGTGGACGGCAAAAACGTACTGCCCATGGCCACCTCTCAGGATCACAAACGTGTTGGCGACGGCGATACCGGCCCTAACACCGGAGGCATGGGCGCATACTCACCGGCACCGGTCGTGACTGCAGATGTACACCAGCGCATTATGGACGAAGTGATCATGCCCACCGTCAACGGCATGGCAGCAGAAGGGCACCCCTACAAGGGTTTCCTGTACGCAGGCTTGATGATCGACACCAACGGCGCGCCCAAGGTGATCGAATTCAACTGCCGCTTCGGTGACCCGGAAACCCAGCCAATCATGCTACGCATGAAGTCAGACATGGTTGAACTGTCTCTTGCGGCCGTAGATGGCAAACTCGACCAATGCGATTCTGAATGGGATGAGCGAGCTTCTGTTGGCGTCGTTCTGGCCGCAGGCGGATACCCTGGCGACTACAACAAGGGCGACGTGATCTCCGGTCTGCCGGAAGCCGAAGTCGAGGGCGAGAAAGTATTCCACGCCGGCACCCGCCTGAAAGACGGTGAAGTCGTAACCAACGGCGGCCGTGTACTCTGCGCCACGGCTCTTGGCAACACCGTTACCGAAGCTCAGCAACGAGCCTACAAACTGGCTGAAGAGGTTGAGTGGGACGGCGTGTTCTACCGTAAAGACATTGCTTACCGAGCTATTGCCCGGGAACAAAGCTGAATTTCATAGTGGATTCAGGAGCATTGTCAGCCCGGTCATTGACCGGGCTTTTTTATAGAGTACTGTAAATTACTCATAAAGAAAAAATAACAAATGCCGCCAGGAACCCCCCAAATGTTGAAGAGATCGCCTGTTACTGCTGCCTTCATACTGTTATCCATTCTGCTTATCAGCGCGTGCTCCCGGCACGACATCTATGAAACAGCCATTGGCTGGGAGCGATCCTCCGCCGGCCTTAAGGCCGATAGCATTTCTGTCGGTGATCTGAACATCGCATACCTGAGAAACTCAGAAGCCAACAGCGGTGACACCATCGTTCTCATTCATGGCTTTGGTGCCAACAAGGATAACTGGACCCGGCTGGCCAAGGAACTCACTGGCGACTTCAACGTTTACGCTATTGACCTTCCCGGCCATGGCGACAGCAGCAAGCCACTGGACCTGGGGTATCAACTGGAAGAACAAGTCCGTCATCTCGCTGGCATTCTCGCGGCGCTGAATATTAACGAAATGCACATGCTCGGCAATTCCATGGGCGGCGCCATCACAGCCCTTTATGCCGCCACTTACCCTGAACAAATTAAAACGGCCGTCTTATTTGACCCGGCCGGCATCGTTGAACATAAAAACAAACTGCTCGAGCTGGTGGTCGCAGGCGACAACCCCCTTATTCCGACAAAACCTGGTGATTTTGAGCGTCTGATGGAATTTGCAATGGAACAGCGGCCATTTATACCCTGGCCCATGTTGAGCGTTATGGAAGAGCAGGCCATCGCGAATCAGGAAATAAACAAAGTGATTTTTACTGACATACAAGAAGCCGGCTTTGAATCTGATTTTCGTAACGCCATAACGCAAATCGAAGGTCCAGTGCTGATCGTGTGGGGCAAAGAAGATCGTATTCTTGATTACCGAAACGCCATACTCTTTCAAGAGGCAATATCAGGCTCACAACTGAAACTACTCGAAGGCATTGGCCACGCACCAATGATCGAAGCACCGGAAGAGTCCGCTCGCCTGTTTCTTGAATTTGCCAGGCCCTATCTTTCACAAGCCGACTCAGATCAACAAGCCAAACAATAGACGATGGCCGACTTCAACGAACAGGGAAAACAAGGTAGCCTTGCACCGGATAATATCCGTTCATCCTGAAAGAGCCTCTCATGCCTGAAGCTATCTGGATCTCTTTTGCTTTTGCACTCGGCCTGCTGATCAAGGGTATTGGCCTTCCACCACTGATTGGCTATTTGAGCGCTGGATTTGTACTTAGCGCCCTTGCCGCCAATCCGTCGGTGCCCATCTCCCCGGAACCAACAGAGATACTGGCCCACATCGCCCATCTGGGCGTGCTGCTCATGCTGTTTACTGTGGGGCTCAAACTCAAACTAAAATCCGTTATTAGCCCTGAAGTCATTGGCGGCAGCCTGCTGCACTTTGCCATTACGTGTCTGGTATTTACCCCCGGCATCTACCTGATTATGGATATTACCTGGTACGTGGCTTTTATGCTGGCCGTTGCCCTGTCATTTTCCTCGACCGTGCTGGCTGCAAAAGTTCTGGAAAACAAACGTGAACTCAATGCCTTCCACGGGCGAGTATCTGTTGGCATCCTGATCATGCAGGATTTGATTGCCCTCGTGGTAATGAGCCTGGCTGCAGGCCAGACACCCTCCCAATGGGCGCTCATTGTTTTTGGTCTGCCATTGTTGCGCCCCCTGTTGTACAAACTGCTGGATGCCAGTGGCCATGAAGAACTGCTGGTGTTACTGGGCATGCTACTGGCACTGGTTCTTGGCGGACTGGGCTTTCAGGCCGTCGGGCTAAGCTCAGAACTGGGCGCGCTCATCTTCGGAGCTATTCTGGCAAATCACCCTCGCAGCCAGGAATTGGCCAAGTCGCTGTGGAGTGTGAAAGAAATCTTTCTGGTTGGCTTCTTTTTGCAGATCGGTATCGGCGGCCTGCCGGGTATCGATGCCATCATCTTTGCCATTGTGGCGGCCCTGGTGCTGCCGCTTAAAGGCATTCTGTTTTTCTTCTTGATGCTGGTTTTCCGGCTACGAGCCCGAAGCAGCTTTCTGACATCTCTGGCATTGACCAACTACAGCGAGTTCGGCCTGATTGTCGCCAGTATTGCGCTACCTGAGTGGCTGGTGCCACTGGCTATAACCGTCGCGCTGTCCTTTCTGGTTTCTGCGCCATTAAACCGCCTCGCCCATCCTCTATATGAACGTTTGAGCCGTCGCCTCCTCCCCTTTGAAAGTCATCGGAGACATCCCGATGAACTGCCGATTTCTCTTGGCGACACTCGCGTTCTTGTCATGGGGATGGGGCGAACCGGCACCGCCGCCTATGACTGGTTAAGTGCGACAGAATCAAAACTGATGGCATTAGATTCCGACATGCCCAAAGTAACACGGCACAAGGCAGAAGGACGCAACGTCGTCTATGCCGATGCCGAAGACAATACTTTCTGGGAAGCACTCCACATGCCATCCGTGGAAGCGGTCATTCTTGCCATGAGTGATATAGAGGCAAAACTGATTGCCGCGAGGATGCTAAGAAAGCTTGGCTTTACTGGCTACATTGTCGCTCACACCATGTACCCAGACGAAGCTGAACGCATTCGCGAAGCAGGGGCCGACGAAACCTACCTCACGATGAGCGAAACTGGCGTAGCCCTGGCCAGTCACCTCCAGCAAAGAATTTCGGAGGTTGCCCTGCCAGATCCTAAACTGGCTAGTTGAGCCAGACTCAGGTCAGGCCCACATCCACAGGATCACGGGAACCGCTACAACAGCTACAACAACAGACAAAGGCAACCCAAGCCGCCAGTAATCACCAAAACGATAACCTCCTGGCTCCATCACCAGAGCATTAGATTGATGACCAATAGGCGTAATAAATGCACAAGACGTCCCCACGGCTACCCCCATCAAAGCAGCATCAGACGACAGATCTAATTGGTACGAAAGACCTAACGCAATCGGCGCCACCAGAACCGCTGCAGCTGCGTTGTTCACCACATTAGACAACAGCATCGAACCTACCAGAATAATCGCCAGAGCAACCCAGCCGGCCTGCCCTTCTGCCACGCTCAGTATTTGCTCAGCAATCAGGTCGGCCCCGCCGGTCGTATCCAACGCCTGGCCTACGGGAATCATCGCTGCAAGCAAAACAATCACCGACCAGTCAATCGCTTTATAGGCTTCCGAAGCATCAAGCAGCTTCACCAACACCATGGCCACAGCACAGCCAACCAAGGCCACAGGTGGCGCCAGCACGCCAGAAAGGATCAGACCAATGGCCCCCATGAACAAACTTCCCGCCAGCCACAGGCTTTTCTGCCGTCCCAGGGTTAATTCCCGTTCTGCCAAAGGCAGGCATCCCAGCGTTTGCAGAGTTGCCATCAGTGCGCTCTCGTAGGCCTGAACAAGGAGAATGTCCCCGGACTGGAAGCGGGTGTCTGACAAGCGCTGTTTCAACCGGTGTCCCTGACGAGCAATCGCCACTATATTCAACCCATACCGTTCGCGCAGATTAAAGCGGTTAGTCGTTCGGCCTATCAACGGGGAGGATGGCGTAATCACAGCTTCAGTCAGGCGGACATCGCCCGTGACAATTTCTTCTTCTTTATCTTCCCGGGATCGACCTGCTTTGCCCGGCAGCTGCGACTCACCAGGCTCATCATCGTCTTCGACCACGTTCGCCAATGTCAGGCCGGTGTTATCCACAAACTCCTGAAGGCTCTCAGTGTCGGCTTGTACCAACAGCACATCCCCTGCCCGCAACACCTGATATGGCGACGGTGCTGACGAGCTTTTGTCATCACGGATCAGGGCAAGCACCACAATACTTTTATCCTCTTCGCCGGAGGTCAGAAGGTCATGAAGAGTGCTGCCGGCATAATCGGAGCCTTCCGGCAGCTGGAGCTCCGTCACATAATCACCTACATTGAACAACTTTTCATCGCCGGCCGGGTCCTCACGCTTTGGTGTGAAGCGCCAGCCCACCAGGCCAATAAACGCAATTCCGGCCACCGTGATCGCCAGACCGGTTGGCGCGAAATCCACCAACCCGAAGGTCCCTGCTTCCCGGTAGCTGGCAATAATGATGTTCGGCGGTGTGCCAATCAATGTGATGGTCCCACCCAAGAGCGAACCGAATGCCAGAGGCATAAGCAGGAGCGAAGGAGAACGACCAGACTTCCGGGACATCCAGATAGCAACAGGCATTAACAGCGCCAACGCACCCACGTTATTTATAAAAGCAGA
This sequence comes from Marinobacter sp., assembly GCF_041595835.1. Lineage (GTDB taxonomy): Bacteria > Pseudomonadota > Gammaproteobacteria > Pseudomonadales > Oleiphilaceae > Marinobacter. Next base: position 40,155 of record NZ_JBFHJO010000006.1, read on the forward strand.
ACACAAGGCAACCACACCCGTCAGCGTGATCACCTGAAGCACAGCATTCCGCCCGACCCTTCCTAACAGCTTGGCGATGGCATCCACAAAACCACTATTGACCAGCCCCTGGCTGATCACCAAAACAGCAGCTACAGTAATAACCGCAGGATGACCAAAACCGGCAAAAAGGTCTTCCGTTGGCACCAGGCCAGCAACCGCTATCGCCAGCAGCGCCAGCATAGCAACCACATCAAAGCGCAACCGGTTCCACACAAACAGGGCAAGGGTCACCCCAAGCACCGCAAATACCGTGCCTTGCTCAATATTCAAGGGCGACCTCCTTTTCTTAAATACTCACCAGAATACAGCAAAGCCAGGTCAAAGTTGGGCAAGAACTCGGCCCCGGCGCAGACAGGAAGCCGAAAAACGTCAGCCATTTATACAACTTCCGGCCATACAAAAAAGATGCTATTCGCAACCTTCTGTATAGCTGTCTTTATATGGTTTCTGGCACACAATCTGCCTGAACGAAAAGATAATCATGACTGCAGAATGCAGTCTCAGCGGGTCACACAGGACAGTGACCGGAGTCTTTGAAGTACCGGTTAATCACCCTAATCCTGAACGGCTGGCAGTCCTATTTCCAAGGCACCCCTCCAGTGGAGAACTGCCATGATGGAAAAGCGACCGCTTGTTTGGTTGTCAGCGGCAAACACTAACACCGGTGTACAAAAAGAACTGGAGAAAAACTGGAGCCTAACCAGTTTCAGTTTTGATCAATCGGTCCCTCTGTTAACCGCGGTCCCTGACAGGGCCAGGGTTGGCGTTCTGGAGTTCCCGGAACAAGCAGGGGCAAATATGCACTGGCTTGAAGGCTGGCTTGAAGCACTCGGGCTTACCTACTGGGTTGCTATATCCCCCCGGCGCCCTGCAAGCGGCGCTCACCCGGCTAATCTGATTGCTCGCTATTGCTCAGACTTCCATACACAACCGGTAGATTACACACGCCTTAATACTGTACTTGGGCACCTATGGGGAATGGCGTCAATTTTGGACACGACCAACAGCCCTGCCCAACACGATTATGGGGACCTGGCCCTTCAAGGACGCTCCCAGGCCATACGTCACACGCTCAGCCTGCTCCGACGATTTTCAGCCACACTAGAGCCGGTATTAATCAATGGTGAAAGTAGCACAGGCAAAGATGCTGCCGCCCGGTTTGTTCACGCCAACTCTATCCGTGCTACCGGCCCACTGATTTTCATTAACTGCGCAGCCTTGCCTGCCACCCTTACTCAAAGCGAGTTGTTCGGTTATGAAAAAGGAGCCTTCACCAGCGCGCTCTGTTCGCACCAAGGCCGCCTTGAACAAGCGAATGGCGGATCACTGGTTTTTTCCGGTATTAACGAGCTACACCTGGAACAACAGTCTGCACTCCTGCGTTTTCTCCAGGAAGGCGAGATTGAACGTGTCGGTGGCAACACCCGGATTCGGGTTGATGGCCGAATCATCACGACCACAACCCAGCCCTTACCTGAACTGGTTTCACTCGGGCTATTCCGACGCGACGTCTACTTCCGGCTTGGTAGCCTTGAAGTGACACTTCCGCCCTTAAAAAACAGACGAGAGGACATAGCCCAACTCGCTCATTCTCTCCTTGAAACAACCTTCCCGGATGCCGAACGGAAACGCCTGAGCAAAGGAGCTGTTCAGAGTCTGGTGAACCACTCCTGGCCTGGCAATCTTCAGGAATTACAGAACCGTTTGCGGCGGGGGGCGTTGCTCAGCGATCGTTCAGTTATAGAGGCCAGTGATCTTGGGTTGCGCCCGCCCGCCCCAGACACGGACCAGCCATCCAACCTCAGCCTCAAAGCCTTTCGTGACGAAGCCGATCAACAGGCTTTGATGTGCAGCCTCCGGCTGGCAAACAACAACCTCTCAGAGGCTGCCAGGCTCCTGAAGATATCCCGGGCATCACTATACCGACTCCTCGACAAGTACAACCCTCACCCACCAACTGGCCACTCCTTCAAACAAAAGCCTGACCCTACGGGAGATTCAATATGAGTATTCAGACTCGCCTGCTACTGACTATCAGCGTATGCCTGAGCCCGGTCATCGCTTTAGCGCAACCGGAACAGACGGAGCTCCGAACAGGCTCTAATCACGCAGAACAAGAGAGTGAACAAGCCTCAGAGATCGCGTCAATCACCTCTGACCGGGGCATTGTCACCCAACCAGGCCGGTTCACTATTGAGCCCTCACTTTCCCATGCACATAGCAACGCTACGCAGGTTGCGGTAGAAGGCTATACGGTGATTCCTGCACTGCTGGTCGGCCTGATTAATATCTCAGAAATTCAGCGCGATATTTTTGTTGGCGCAGTTTCACTCAAATATGGCTTTACCAGCCGTTTTGAGGCAGCCGTGCGGGTGCCATATTTGAGCATCCAGGAGGATCTGAGGGAGCGAGAGGCATTTGAAGGCACACCTGTCGATACGTTGCGGGAATCTTCGGGAGATGGCTTGGGTGATGTTGAACTTTCCGTTCGCTATCAACTGAACGATGGTCTTGAAGGCTGGCCGTATATCATTAGCTCATTTCGGGTAAAAGCACCAACCGGAGACAGCCCATACGACGTTGATCAGCAGGTTATTAATGATAGCCAAGGCAATCCCATAGGTATTGAACTGGCAGAACGGCCAACAGGTTCCGGCTTCTGGTCTTTTGAGCCGGGCCTATCATTTATCTACCCGTCAGACCCTGCAGTGCTCTATGGCAACCTGAGCTACGTTTATACCCTGAAGGATGAAAAAGGCTATCAGAACGGGAATACGGTCAACCCAGGAGACGTAGTCCGATTTGGCTTCGGCATGGGGTTCGCCTTCAACGAGCGCACATCCTTCAGCCTGGGTTATGATCATTCGGTGATCCGAAAAACGACGTATGAACGCAACATCGACCTGTTTTCAGCTAACTTCGACAGCATTCAGATAGGCTCATTATCTTTCGGGCTGTCTCAACGACTGACCTCCAGTACCAGCCTCAGCCTGACCGTCAGCATTGGAGTCACCGAAAATGCGCCTAATAGTGAGATCACGCTGAAGCTGCCAATAAGCCTCTAGGCAAAAGGGCGGATACTTACAGGAGTCAGTGTCCGAGCATCTGCAGCATCGGCTCACGCAGATTGTCCGGTAGCCGGTAACCAGACCCCAGGTTGTTCAGCTCGATATTAAGTTGCCGTACATTCCGGATAACAGAACCATTCAGATCATTCTGAATCAGCGTCATCCACCCGCCGGTTCCGGAGGTTGCGGATATGAGCGCCTGCCCATCCTGCCCGGAATGGATCAAGCTTAGCACCGCATCCACCTCGTATGGCACCGAGGCCCCGCTCACGACCTGATTCAGGTTGGGGATGTTCAGCCGATTAATCGCCAGGGTCTCACCATTCAAGGAGATCACCTGCTCCAGCCCAATCGAAATTTCCAAATTATTTAAAACAAAGCCACCTCTTTGCGCGGCAAGCTCATTGTCACTCAACGTTGGGGTCATAAAAGCACGTTCGGCCACGGCGGGAAATGTCACGCTGATCAATACAGGAGCCAGACTCCTGATAACAATTCGTTGTATGCTACCCATTGCATTACCACTCCCTCATTTGTGGCCAATGCGGCAAAGTATGGCCAAGTGGCGGGCCTTCCTGACCTTTAAACAAAGGCGCCCGAACGATCTGCGGCCAACCTCCATCGGCAAGGAAGGTCCGGCGCCCCTGCTCAAGGTGGCTGCGGATAACAAAGGCGGCGCCATTCCAGTAACGCTCAAACGCTACCCTGGAATAAACCTTTAGCCCGCGAGCTGGGTCGCCAACATAAACTTCATCGTCACTGATCCCTTTGATCACAACAAAGTGTCGAAACCCATTTAGATTCAAAAGAACAATCACCGGTAAGCTAACCTTCTTCCGTAAGCCTGATAACGGCATACGAAAGCCATCAGCCTGATAACCTTCAGATTCCAGAAACCGTTTCATGTCCAGCATGGAAAAACCTTCCATGCGCACCTTCTCCGGATCAGCCAAAGAAAACATTCCAGAGAACACCTTTTGTTCCGTGACTTCATGATCGTAATGATAAGAAAGCAGGGAGGCGATCGCCGCAGAGCCGCAACTGAAGTCGTACTGCTGTTGTATGACAGAACTGAAGCGCTGCTCTTTGAAGCTTTGTACGTCCACCTGAAGCCCGCTGCTTAATCCCGGCAGGATGACAGTTCCGGCATAAGCGGTGGACCAGAGCAACACAGCACCCGCGACACATAAAACACGCATCTGCTTAACCATGGCCCACCTCCTGTCAGCGATTGATAAGAATGTTCACCTGGGTACTATCCTGAATCACCACCTGGTTCCCCGTATTCTGAATGACCGTGGCGATACCACTCATATTCTCAAACGCATGATCGGATATCAGGTTATCTCCGGTAAACGAAGTGCCCGATAGCTTGTTGCCCGTTACCACCGCATTTTGCTGGTTATCATTGAGTTGCCACTGAAGAGGAATTCCCTGTCGCCCGCTGGCGCTCTCAAGCTGCCCGGCACTCATCGGCTGCAAACCCAACCACTCTTCAGCTGCAACACCTCCAACTAAAAATCCAAAAACAACAAACAGACATGCAGCTTTCAATGTTCCTCTGATGATGTTTGTCATGACTCGCCTCCCGGCGGGAATCGAGCCACACGAATGAGTGTGGCTCGCCTTGCTCAGTTGGAGCCGCCGCCTGCGGTCAGGTTGGACATAACACTCACGTTGGCTTGCGTCACACTTCCGACGCCTGCGTTCTGGGCGAAGGCACCTACACCCGTGAAGTTGGCAGAGCCTCCGGAGATCTCATTAGAGGCACGGGCTTCTGTGTAGGATCCATCCGCATTAACGGAACCATAGGTCACGTTAGTTCCACTCACGCTGCCATTAAGTTCAGCCTCATTCATAAACACTTCGAGCGAGAGATTCAGCTCAGTAACGCTGTTGTTCGAGCTGTCACTGTTGTCGCTGCTGTCACTGTTCGCTGTGTTATATGAGCCATTCGTGCTGTTATCCGAGTTGTCAGAATTATCCGAGTTATCTGAATTGTCTGAATTATCGGAGGCATCCGAGTTGTCCGAGTTGTCGTTACCGCTGTCAGCAATCTTGAACGAGTCGTTCACGCTGGTGCTGTTATCCGAGCTGTCAGAATTATCGGAGTTGTCTGAGTTGTCTGAGTTGTCCGAATTATCCGACATATCGTTACCGGTGTCGGAAATCTTAAACGCATCGCTCACACTGGTGCTGCTATCGGAGTTGTCAGAGTTATCAGAATTATTCGAACTATCCGAATTATCTGAGTTATCAGACATGTTGTTACCACTGTCCGCAATCTTGAACGCATCGTTCAGATCAGCGCTGTTGTCAGAGTTATCCGAGTTATTCGAATTATCGGTATTCGTGGAACTGTCATTTCCAGAGTTTGTTGCGGCGTTAGACGTATTATCCGCGTTGGTGTTTGGGCTTCCATCACCTCCCTGGTCATCCTCAGCCAGTGCTGCTCCTGAGATTCCCAGAGCCAGGGCCACAGCAATCGCTAGCATGCTTTTTTTAGTATTCATGACATCAATTCCTTTGAGGTTGTTGGCTTGTCAGGGATCCCGACCCAACTCATTCGCTGCAAAAGCCATCAGGGCTAAGATCCACACCTCAGGAAGGGAGCGATTCTCGTGCCAGCCTTATAAAAAAAACCACAGGCAACTGATTATTAGCGATTTTTATCAACAATAACGAAGGGGCTAAAAAACAAGGGCGAGGCAAATCTGTTTCAGAAATGGAACACTATTTTTAACAAAATTGTGGCATTAAGGGCTTTCCCTCTGTGCTTCAGGGACATAAGCCACAAACCTGGTGTAAAAGCTCAATACTGCAGCAACACTTCCAGAGCAGGCACAAAAAAGCCCCGCCATCAGGCGGGGCTTTTTCCCCCGGGCTAGCCCGGGAGTGACAAACCAGACCGTTCGATTAGAACTGGTTCATGGTGTTGTCGGCACCACCGGCTTTCAGCGCAGCATCACCTGCGAAGAACTCCTTGTGGTCGTCGCCGATGTTAGAACCAGCCATATCCTGGTGCTTAACAGTAGCGATGCCCTGACGGATTTCTTCACGCTGTACACCTTTAACGTAGGCCAGCATACCTTCGTCACCGAAGTAGCCTTTAGCCAGGTTGTCAGTAGACAGAGCTGCAGTGTGGTAAGTCGGCAGAGTGATCAGGTGGTGGAACACACCAGCTTCACGAGATGCGTCGCGCTGGAAGTTAGCAGTCCACTCGTCAGCCAGCTTGCCAAGTTCAGTGTTATCGTACTCAGCGCTCATCAGGTTAGCACGGTCGTATGCAGATACGTCCTTACCTTCAGCCTTCATTGCGTCGAATACTTGCTGACGGAAGTTCAGAGTCCAGTTGAAGGACGGGCTGTTGTTGTAAACCAGCTTCGCGTCAGGCACAACTTCCTTGATACGGTTAACCATGGAAGCAATCTGGCCAACGTGAGGCTTCTCGGTTTCGATCCACAGCAGGTCAGCGCCGTTCTGCAAAGAGGTGATGCAATCCAGAACAACACGGTCTTCACCGGAGCCCGGCTTGAAGCAGAACAGACCAGAAGGCAGACGCTTCGGCTTCAGGAGCTTGCCGTTGGATTTAACCACAACATCGCCATTTTCGATCTGGTCAGCGCTTTCAATGTACTCGCCATCCAGGAATGAGTTGTACTTGTCACCCAGGTCGCCCGGCTCATTGGTTACAGCGATCTGCTTGGTCAGGCCAGCACCCAGAGAGTCGGTACGAGCAACGATAACACCATCGTCCACGCCCAGTTCCAGGAATGCCAGACGTACAGCATTGATCTTGGCCAGGAAGTCGGCGTGAGGAACAGTTACTTTACCGTCCTGGTGACCACACTGCTTCTCGTCAGAAACCTGGTTTTCGATCTGGATGCAGCACGCACCCGCTTCGATCATCTGCTTGGCCAGCAGGTAAGTTGCTTCAGCGTTACCGAAACCGGCGTCGATGTCAGCAATGATCGGAACAACGTGAGTTTCGTGGTTGTCGATCTGCTTGATCAGTTCAGCAGCCTTGGCGCTGTCACCAGCTTTCTCAGCGGCTTCCAGGTCACGGAACATGTGGTTCAGTTCCCATGCATCCGCTTGACGCAGGAAGGTGTACAGTTCTTCGATCAGACCAGAAACAACAGTCTTCTCGTGCATGGACTGGTCAGGCAGAGGACCGAACTCAGAACGCAGAGCAGCAACCATCCAGCCAGACAGGTACAGGTAACGACGCTTAGTGCTACCGAAGTGCTTCTTGATAGAGATCAGCTTCTGCTGACCGATAAAACCGTGCCAGCAACCCAGAGACTGAGTGTACTTGGAGCTATCAGCATCGTAAGCAGCCATGTCTTCACGCATGATCTTGGCAGTGTACTTAGCGATATCCAGACCAGTCTTGAATTTGTTCTGGGCGCGCATGCGAGCAGCGTGCTTAGGGTTGATGGCACTCCAGGTCGGGTTCTGCTTCACGATGGAAGCGATTTGATCGACGTCTTGCATGTAGGGCATGATCTCTATCCTTTCTACGTTTGTGTTCAAAAGGTGCGGAGGCTGCTGCCAAGCAGTATCCGAGGCCAACCTCAGGCTCAGAAAACAGGCCTTGGCTGACGTTGGACGACACTTTAATGCTTTCGAATTTATAATTGAAATTTATATTATGTATTTTCGGCATTCATCCAATGAATACCAATAAACATCAATGCATTGCCTGCGCCTATTTAACCGACTTCACCATTTCAAGCTCGCTCCAAAGTGCTATGATTCAATCACTTGATCACTCTAACGGGTGCTATAGCCCTAATTCAGAGGTTACCAGTGTTCTACATTCGGGCTTTTAGCCTCTCCCTGCTTCATGCCCTGAAAAATCTTCTGCCCATTATCGCGGTCGTGATTTTTTTCCAGCTGGCGATTCTTCAGCAGGTACCGGATAACACCCTGAGCATGACCTTCGGCCTTCTGATTGTCGCGGTCGGTGTCGCGCTGTTTCTTCAGGGGCTTGAGCTCAGCATTTTCCCTGTTGGCAAAAGCCTCTCCAATCAGTTTGCCCGCAAAGGCTCTGTTCCCATCCTGCTTTCCTTCGGCTTTGCCATGGGATTCTCCGCCGCCATCGCGGAACCCGCCCTGATCGCGGTTGCCGAACAGGCTCAGCTCATCAGTGAGGGAAGAGTTAATGCACTCACTTTAAGGCTTCTGGTTGCCATCTCGGTGGGGGTTGTCATCGCTTTAGGGGTGTTCCGAACCATCTTTGGTTACCCCCTGCACTGGTTCATGATCATAGGTTATGCCGCCGTAGTTACGGTTACCTGGTTTGCTCCCCCGGAGATTGTCGGGCTTGCTTACGACTCTGGCGGCGTGACAACCAACATCGTGACAGTTCCGCTGATTGCAGCCTTAGGTATCGGCCTTGCGGCGTCTATTCGCGGCCGAAACCCACTGACTGACGGTTTTGGTCTGGTTGCACTGGCAGTGATGGTACCCATGATAACCGTCCAGCTTTACGGAGCTATTGTATACAGCGGAGCTGCAACAGAAGGCGCGACTGCAGTGATTCAGCAAGCTAAAGCGCAGCCCCTTTCAGGCCCGTTAAAAATGCTACTGGATCTGGCCAGCATGATCCGCGACGTTTTACCCATCATCATCACCATTTTGTTTTTCCAATACATCGTGCTGCGTCGCGGACTATCTAATCCGCCAAAAATTCTGTTCGGTTTCCTTTTGGTTATTCTCGGGCTATATGCGTTCGTTGTCGGCCTTAAACTAGGGCTATTCCCTATTGGCACCAGCATGGCAGAACAACTCATAGAGCTGGAGCAATTCGGTTTCATTTATCTATTCGCCTTTATGATCGGCTTTGCAACCACCATGGCAGAACCTGCGCTGCTTGCCGTAGGCAAGCAAGCCGAAGAAGCGGCTGCAGGGCGCATCAATGGCAATGCAATCCGTTTGCTTGTTGCTTTTGGGGTCGGCATCGGCATTAGCATCGGTGTACACCGGATCATCGTTGGTGACTCGATACACCACTACATCATCGGCGGCTATACCCTGGTTATTCTTCTGACCGTCATGGCTCCCAAATACATTGTGGCTCTGGCCTATGATCTCGGCGGGGTCACGACATCAGAGGTCACCGTACCTCTGGTCACGGCGCTGGGCATCGGGCTGGCGTCCAACATAGACGGCCGGAGCGTTCTTATCGATGGCTTCGGATTGATTGCTTTCGCTTCCATATTCCCCATTATCACTGTGATGCTATACGCCATTCTCATGCAATGGCTGGCGGACCGTAGAGAGGTGCACCCATGAAGTTTTCCGCGCTTGTCGCTATTGTTCCAGAAGAACAAGAACAGGAATGTATAGATGCTGCCAGAGAACTAGGTGCTGGCGGCATCACGCTGGTGTCTGGCCGGGGTATCAGTAATACGTCGAAAAAAACATTCTTCGGGCTCACTTATGATGGTAGCCAAAGCGTATTGTTGATGGTTCTTGAAAAAGGGCTGTCTCTGGACATACTGAAGGCACTGCAAAAAGTGATTATGCCTGACCCTAAATGTTCCCAGGGGCTGATTTTCACAGTCCCACTGGAACACCTGGCCGGCATTGACATAGCTCAGGTCGAGAAATTCGAACAACACATGAAAGATTCACTCTGATCGGAGATAGCCCATGAAGTTGGTCAAAGATGTGATGGTATCCAACATCATCAACATTTCACCGTTCGCTACCCTGCGCGAAGCTCTGTCACTGATGAAGCGTCACAACGTGAAATCTCTGGTTGTAGACCGGCAGAATGAGAATGACGCATGGGGCCTGATCACCTACACCAACGTGCTTAAATCCGTTGTTGCAGATAGTGGTGATATTGATCTGCTGAACGTTTATGACGTGTGCGCCAAACCGGTAATCAGCGTGGGCGAGGATCTGGCACTCAAACACGCCGCCAGCCTGATGATAGAGTATCGGGTCAAACGCCTGCTGGTACTTTCGAACAACGAACTCCGCGGGTTTGTGGTGATGGACGACATTATGGACGCCCTGCTGGACACCATCGATTAATTCCACCAGCCAGGTCCCTTGCGAGTCAGCTCTGGCACATCACCAGTAGCTGATCGCCTTCCTGCAAGTCCAAATATTGTTTGCGTGGAGGGTTCATCTCCAAATGCCGGCCGCGCTCGTTTGCCACTTTCCGGCGTACACCCAACGCAATCTCACCGTTTGCCGCGACAATTTTCTCCAGCAACTGAAAATCTGCACTGGCCGGCAAGGGGTAGTCTTGCGGATCACGAAACTGAATCTCTGCGCCGCCTGCCGTAAACAGTTCATCCAATACCACTCTTAGCTCCCGGCGCAGGGCTACCTGGGCCAGCACATGACTGAGAATCATCGGGCTGATCAATATTTCACTCTGATGACCATACATCAGGTGACGGTTATCCGGGTCGCTCAGCTCCAGAGTAACCTGAGGTCGTACTGAAGCTTCCGCCAGGATATCTTCCAGTTGCAGATAGCCCACCATGGCTCGGGCATCAGCTTCCTCGTCTGACCCTATGCGATCACTGCTCAATAACATAACAGTCTGGTAAGAGGACGGATTCAGCTTTCTGAGCTCCTCTTCATCCATATAATCAGCCTCAAGCAAACGGCCGTTTATTTTTTCTAAATCAACACCGTAACGGGACATTTCCCGATGACACTCATCCAATGGCGTGGCAGACGCGATATCCAGTTCAAACTGTCGCCCAGGGTAGCTCCCAAACTCAGAAGCCAGGCTTGGTACTCGTCGGTTCCATCCCAGTACCAGTACCCGATGCTTGCCGGAAGTTACGTGATGTGCCGCTGGCATTGCCATTCGGTTTATCGGAGCCAAAGGTACCGTTTTCGGGTCTACCCCTGTGTGCTCGTAATCTCTCGCCAACAGCACGACACGATCGTCGCGTTGAATAACGGTGTCAGATGGCGCCAACAGATTCACTCTCCAGCCGCCCGCTTCAACCGGGTGCAGGAGCCCCAACACAATCGCGTGAGGCCGCTGTGTGGCCAGCTCTCTTACCGTCAGACCTTCAGCAGTTTCACCACCTCGGACAAAAATTTCATTGCCCTCGGCTGCGGCTGTCAGCAATTCGTTATAAACCTCGGATAGATTCGGGTGAAGAACGTTCTGAACCATCAAGCGACTGATCGTGGCATCACCGGCAACCACTTCAACAGCTCCGGGGTATGCCCGCTCGATCACAGGCAGCTTGCGCATATCCTGGATCTCTGCGACCACAAATGGCAGCGGTGCATTGAAGTGACGAGCCTGAGCGGCAATGGAAAGAAGCGCCTTAACGGTCTCAACATCCGAGGTTACCAGGCTGTCCGCATTATGCCCCTGGCTAGGCACAATCACCGCTGCAGCATCCAGGCAAGCCACGCGGTGCAGGGCATCCGGCTGAATGGCCGAGCCACTTCGCAAAATAACCTCTCGGGCGCGGCGGCCCACACCCGGTTCGCTTCGCAACTCATATAACTGCTCTGCACCCGCCTCTTCCGCCAGTAAAACGAGCCGAAGCCTTTGAGTATCATGCTTTTCAAGAAAACGCCGCATCCGGCCTGACGAGCCAAACAGCTCAGCCACCAGAGGAGGCGTTTGAGCCGTCCAGCCCAGAACCACCATATGGTTTTTCAAGGTGACAGGTGTGAGCCCTCGTTCCAGATCTGACATTTTTGCGATCAACCAGCGGGTCAGAATCGCCACCAGCGTACCCATGAACACCACATAACCAAGGATGGTCAAAAGAGTTGAGACGATACGTTGCCATGTGCCCACATCATCGCCCAGGTAACCCGGGTCCGTCAGGCGTAAGAATGCCCACCAAATAGCCGCAGCAGGATCATCAAAATCGCCGCCCTGGGGTACGACCAGCAAGCCTCCCACTAATGAAATCAGCCCAATAAAAAGGCCGACAACCAATAATTGGAAGCCGGCACCTTTTACAAGTTGGCGTTCTACTATGAATTTAACTCGATCGACAATCCGAAATGGAAGCATGACAGCCCTCTTTTGAAGGCAGTTTAACTCAGATTCTCACGAGTGCCAGAAGATGCTGCCTCCAGAGCCGCAGCCAACGTGGGGTAGAAACTGCTGACACCGGGCTCCGGCTTCACTCCGGCGCGTGCCAGAGTCCGCAAAGGCTGAAACTGAAGGTCAGCAATAAGAATTTCGGTCCTGGACTCGCGGCAACTGGCGATCAATTTGTTGAGTGCCGACAACCCACCGGCATCCAGTACAGTCACACCATCCATATACAGCACAATACCGCGAGCCTGTTGAGATAATGCCGCCATCTCCCCAAACACCCGGTCGGCTGCCGCAAAGAACAACGGGCCATTGATTTTAAACACCTGCCAGCCTTCAGGCAGACCTGCCTGCGCCACCCGCTTATTACCGGAAATATCCGTGACTTTTGTCATCTGTGCCATTTCCCGCATAAACAGCACGGCCGCCAGCAACACCCCGGTGGTGATAGCAATAACCATATCCAGCGCAACCGTCAGGCTGAAGCATGCCAGAAACACCAACACATCCGCCCGGGGAGCGGTCTTCAGAAGATGAACAGCCTTAGGAGCTTCACTCATATTCCAGGCTACCATAATCAGTAAAGCCGCCATTGCTGGCATGGGCAGATACGCAAGAACCCCTGCCAGTGACACCAGCGCCAGCAACACCACCAAAGCATGGATCATGGCCGATACGGGCGATTCAGCCCCGGCCCGGTAGTTGGCAGCAGAACGGGCAATAGCTGCGGTCGCAGTAATACCACCAAAGAACGGCACAACGATGTTACCAATGCCCTGCCCCATCAGCTCACTATTGGCGCTATGGCGCTTGCCGGTCATGCCATCCAATACTACGGCACACAACAAGGACTCAATTGCGCCAAGCATGGCGATGGCGAACGCTGCAGGCAACAATTCCTGAACCATACTCCAGGACAAACCAACCGGCTGACCCTCCGCGTTCAGTTGTTGCCAGGGCCAGGAAAATTCCGGCAGGAACGGAGGAATGCCGGCTCCCGTGCTGCCGTCCGGCAACAGGTAGCTGAAGCGGGAACCAATGGTTTCAACGGCCGCGCCGTTCGAATTAAACCAAAATGCTAACAGGCTGCCGATGACCACCGCTGGAAGGTGCGGAGGAACAGGAGTCTTCAACTTAGGCCAGAGCAACATAACTGCCAGGGTAGCCCCGGCTACCAGCGTGCTCATACTGTCCATTGCAGGCATTTGCTGAGCCAGCACCGCCAGTTTGTCCCAGTAATGCTCAGGCATACTCTCAACCGACAGCCCAAAGAAGTCTTTCACTTGCAAAGTGGCAATCACCACCGCAATGCCGCCGGTAAATCCAAGGGTGACTGACTCGGGTATATATTCAATAAACCGGCCCAGCCGCATCAGAGCCATCATGACCAGCAACACGCCAGACATCAGCGTGGCCAGCAACAACCCACCCAAACCATAGCTTTGGGCAATAGGATAAAGAATGACAACAAAAGCCGCCGTGGGACCGGAAATACTGAACCGGCTGCCGCCAAACAAAGCGATAATGAAGCCGGCAATGAAGGCTGTATACAGACCATACTGGGGCGCCACACCACTGGCAATCGCCAGCGCCATAGCAAGAGGAATCGCAATAATGCCGACGGTAACGCCGGCCATCAAATCCTTCAGAAACCGGCCACGAGTGTATCGCTCATCAATACAGGCTTCACGGACTGCGTGGGCAAATCTCAAAGAAAACAGATGAGCACGGTGTGACATGAACCAACTCCCGGTTGCGAAGACATCTTCACAATTATATGCTCATTAAAATTACATTCAATGTTAACCTGATTAACATAATAAGAGCGTTTTGAACCATGACAAAAGAGAATCGCACAGCCCGCCTCACCCTTTTAATCGACCCGGATAAAAAAGCCGCGTTTGAGGAACTCTGTAAACAGGAAGATGTCACGCCCTCACAGAAAGTCCGGCAATTCATCCGCGAGTATGTGGAACAAAAACTAGGGGAAAACTGGCGTGAAAAACGCGCTGAAAACCTCGATTAAACAGGCAGCACCATGCCCACGATGAAATACTCTCTGGCAACGATCACCTTTGCCCTGCTCGCTACATCAGGCTGTTCGCTGATCCAGCCGCAGCCTGATTTTAGTGCCACCAAACCTGAAACGCTCTACGATAGCGTAGTGATAGACGCCAACAGTCGCCAGCCTGTTTCTATTACAGCGACAGCTAATGCCTTATCGAAGGCCGATGTCGTAGTTGTCGGAGAATATCACGGTCATCAGGCCTCCCATCTTCTGCAAACCCGTTTGCTCCAGCACCTGTTCAACCTCAACCCACGTCAGATCCTTACCATGGAGCAATTCAACCTGGACCACCAGAGTGCTCTGGATGACTACCTTGAGGGCGCCACCGGTGAGACGGAGATGATGGAAGACGCCGATGCCTGGGATAATTACCGCGGATCTTACCGACCGCTGATTGAATTTGCGCGCCGCCATAAGCTCCCGGTTATCGCAGCCAACGCCCCAGCGGATGTCGTACGCTGTATCGGCCGTGCAGGCCCCGACTACCTCAAAAGGTTGCCCGATGATCAGCGCGAACAACTCCCCGAACAGCCGTTTATGGACACCCCGGCCTACCGGGGAAAATTCATTGAAGCAATAACCGGCAGCCACGGCACCAGCGATTCGGCCATCTCTGAACAGATGAACAATATCTACAAAGCTCAGCTCATTCGCGACAACACCATGGCTACGCGTATTTTGAGGGCCAGGGAATTGTACCCTGACCACCAGGTCCTGCACCTCACCGGAACCTTTCACAGCGAAGAGAAACTCGGTACCGTTGCCCTGCTGAAAAAGCGCGCACCAGAGCTTTCCATTGTTGTTTTAAGCCCGGTACTCTGGTCAGCCGAAGAATCTTCAGCAGCACTGGAAGACAAACTGAATAAAGGCGATTACCTTTACCTGATCCAGCCATTGCCTCAGGAATTTCGTGACAGTGACAGGC
This sequence comes from Marinobacter sp., assembly GCF_041595835.1. GTDB lineage: Bacteria > Pseudomonadota > Gammaproteobacteria > Pseudomonadales > Oleiphilaceae > Marinobacter. Next base: position 55,310 of record NZ_JBFHJO010000006.1, read on the forward strand.
AAAAGAAAGCCATGAAAGAGCGTTTCAGCAAGCGCTCAGATGCCCACTGCACTGCTGAACAATGAGCAATACCGAAAAAAGGAACTGAAGTATGAAAGTCATCGTTGCCCTCATCCTTGGCCTGAGTGTCATTTTCTCAGCCTCATTATTGCGGGACGGACTGACCGGCCTGAAAACAGGAGATCGTTATGTCACAGTTAAAGGCGTGGCAGAGCGGGAAGTAGAAGCAGATCTGGCTTTATGGCCCATTCGCTTTGTTGCCACAGGCAAGACTCTTGAACAAGCCCAGGAAAGAGCCCGTGGCAGCCGCGAAGCCATCATGGCATTCCTGAAGCTTCAAGCCATCGAGAGCAGTTCGGTAGAACTCCAGCGGCTGGATGTTACCGACACTCGCGCCAACCCCTACCAGGTCGAAGGCGAGCAAAAGTTCATCATCAACCAAACGCTGATGGTTCGCAGCACACAAATTGAACGTATTCGCCAGGCCGCCCAGAACGTCAGCGAGCTGGTAGACTCGGGTGTGCTTTTGTCCTCTGATTACGGCCCCGGCGGCCCGACTTATTTATTCAGTGGCCTGAACGACATCAAACCGGACATGATTGCCGAGGCCACCGAAGCGGCCAGAACCGCCGCCTCACAGTTTGCCCGAGATGCCAACGCCAGCCTTGGCGGCCTGCGCAGGGCTAACCAAGGTGTCTTTCAGATTCTGGCCCGGGACCAGGCCCCCGGCATCTCCGAACAGCAACAACCCGTGAAAACCGTGCGCGTCGTTTCAACCTTTGATTACTACCTGGATTAACCCGTCACTGGGTTTGCACCATTTCATCGGTCACCTGATAATCCCCAGCCAGCCAGCGCATGATTTCACTGGCTGCGGGATGATCATAGGCGTCATAAGTGTGGGCCAGCGCTTCCCGGCGCTCCTCACTGAGCCTCCATAACCCGGCGTCCTGAAGGCTCAGTATATCCCTCCGAATCTGGCTCGCCAGTTCGTCACCGAGAAGTTCTCTGGCCGCATGCTCAAAAGCCTGTCCGTATTGGTAGTCTGGCCCCAACCGGTAAGATTCCGCCAAGGTGAGCGCAGGAATCGCTGTCAGCACAGGCTGCAACGCCGGGTTGATAGCATGGCCGGCCAGGTATGCGGCGTTCGCGGCAGGTCGCCCGGTAAATCCACGCAAATGCAGGTGTCGGGACATTCGGTCACCATCATTCACCGGATAGTTATCCCACAGCACCGGCTTGCGCCCCAAACGATCCCCCACCCGCTTCAGGTGGCCGGGGGATATTTCCCGGGAGCACACTTCCTCACCGGTCCAGAAAACCCGGACATCGTTATCAAGCTCAGCACCCAGCGTTTCAAGATAATCCGCCGGACGCTCACCAAACACTCGATCCAGCACCGGGTCATCCGAATAATAGGTAGGGCACATGCTGAAGGTGGTTGCACCACTATGAGCTTTAACCCAGCGCAGAATCTCAGCCTGAGTGCCTGCCAGTGACGTTGTTTCCGGGCGCATATCATCAAACAGAATAGCCAGTTCCTGAACGCCTATCCGGTCCAGCACTTTCAGCTTGCTGGCCAGGGCTTCACGAGCCGCGTCATTAAAGTGATTAAAGATTTCAAACGGACTCAAGCCAACCCCGAAACGGACGCCCTGGTGTTGGCACAAGCGGGCAAATTCCACCAATTCATTAAGTTCTTCCGCCGGGTGAGACTCCTGCCAGCGCCGGCGTAAATAGGGATCAGCCTTGGGGGCGTACAGGTAAAAACCATAGCCGTGCATCGCCAGAGTCTTCAACAGCCTGCGGCGCTCAGCCCAACTCCACATCGGGCCGTAAAAACCCTCAATCACACCGAGTTCAACTGCCATACATTGTTTGCTCCCTGACTCTGGCTTTCCTACATCATATACTCAAGTACGTGCCTGGTCAGGGCCTCTGATCATCAACCGACTGCCAGCACCTCGAAACGAAATCGTATACCTGGTCCAAAGCCATCCCGGCTATGATGGGCAAACATTAGCGCCGGAACCAACTCATCTTATGCAAGCCCAGCAAAACCGCCTGACCGCTCTGGACGCACTGCGTGGAATCGCTGCATTAGGCGTGGTTCTGTTCCACTATCTGCCCTACTACCACAAGTTGTACGGGCACGACTTCAGCGTCCCCTCTTTTCTGGATTTCGGGCGTTACGGCGTTCATCTGTTTTTCATGCTCAGTGGCTTTGTCATCTTCATGACGCTGGAACGAACCCGGACGGCCCGCTGGTTTGCTTTGGCTCGGGCATTCCGTTTACTCCCTGCTTTATGGGCTGCTATAGCCCTGACCTTTCTTTCGGTTCATTGGCTGGGTCCGGCGGACCGCGCAGTAGGCCCCGGCTCGGCCCTTCTGAACATGACGCTCCTGCACGAATATCTGGACCACCCGCATGTAGACGGTGCCTACTGGAGCTTAGTGATTGAAGCCACCTTCTATGTGTGGATCGCACTATTGTTTTACGGATTAAACAGCTGGCAAAGGCTCCGCCCGGTATTCTGGCTGTGGACAGCGATCAGCTACATAGGCGTTCTGTGGTGGAAATCCATACCAGACACTTTAGATTTTCTGGTGAAAGACCTTCTGTTTGTTCGGTATGCACCGCTTTTCATCAGTGGCATGTTGATCTTTCGCTGGTATAAGTACAGCAAGCCACCTGCAGCCGACATTACGTTACTGGCCCTGACCATCGGCCACTGTTTGATCGCCTATAAAGCTCCTTACAACCTGTTCGTTTTAAGCTGCTATGGCCTTTTTATCCTGGCATCTGCGGGCTATCTGAACATTCTATCCAGGCCCGGCATACTCTGGCTTGGCAGTATCTCCTACACGCTGTACCTGTTACACCAGAACATTGGCTATGGCATGATCCGTCTTTCTTACCAGATCGGATTGCCCGGACCAGCGGGCGTTGCAATCGCGCTGATCACTGCACTCGGCCTTGCCTCAGCCGTACATTACGGAGTGGAGAAACCCGCTCTGAGCGCTTTCCGCCGATGGCGAGTGCTCCGGGTTGATTCTACGCAGTGAACAATATTAACTAGACTGAAACCACAAAAGATCACTTTGCAACTCTGACTGGAGCACAACACTATGGAAATCAAAACCTTTGAGGACCTGATCGACTGGACCAAACAACTTCATGCTCACCTTGCCCGTTGCCTTCACGAGTCTGCGGACAGGCACAAAAACGAACGTGCAAGCGCACTGCTAGACTACATCAGCAGCCACGAAGCTCTGTTAGAAAAGGCTGTAGCAGAATACGAAAGACAAGCTGACCCGAAGGCCCTGCAAACGAGGCTATACGACTACGGAGTACACAAGCCTCTCAAGAAAAATCCTTCCTGCAACACAGACTATGCCAACATGACGTTTGACGATATTGCCCGCGATATTTTCGATTTTCATGACCAGGTTATGGAGCTCTACGACACTTTGATTGGCAAAGCCGAAATTTCTAGCGTCAAAAGTCTGCTGGAAAGTCTGAAATCACTGGAAAAACACGAGGCCATGCTCATGGCCAGCCAGATAGGACGAATGAACGACCTGTGACCCGGGCTCTTTTCGACCCGGCCACCTAGCCATAGGTCGTAATTCAGCCACTTTTTACCACCCGGCGATAACGAAAGGTGTCTTTCTGAACTAAACTAACCTCCAACTCGGATTCATAAAATGGCCGATACATAACCCAAGTAACAAATACAACAACTACAGGTTGGAAGCGCAATGAAGATCCGTTCTGTTTTATCCGCTACGATCTTGGCGGTGGCAACGTTATTCTTTGCCTCGCAGGCACTCGCTCAAGAAAAATTCACCCTGAAACTCGCCGAGACCTGGGGCCCGAATTTTCCCATCTTTGGTGACACCACCAAGCGCTTTGCTGAAACCGTTGAAAAAATGTCCGATGGCCGCCTGACCATTCGTATCGATTCGGCCAATAAGCACAAAGCTCCACTGGGCGTGTTTGATATGGTCAAGGCTGGCCAGTACGACATGGGGCATTCTGCTTCCTACTATTGGAAAGGCAAAGTTCCCGAAACCCTGTTCTTCACCAGCATGCCCTTTGGCATGAACGCCATTGAACAGTACGCCTGGTTTTACCATGGCGGTGGCATGGAACTGATGCAGGAAGTGTATAGCCCCCACAACATGCTGTCGTTTCCTGGCGGTAACACCGGCATTCAGATGGGCGGATGGTTCCGCAAAGAAATCAAATCCCTGGACGACCTCAAAGGTCTCAAAATGCGCATCCCGGGCTTTGCTGGCGAAGTCTTTGCCCAGGTGGGGGTCAACCCTACCAACATCGCTCCGGGTGAGCTTTACACAGCACTTGAGCGCAATACCATTGATGCGGTTGAGTGGGTAGGGCCGGCCCTGGATCTGCGCTTAGGCTTCCAGCAGATTGCCGACTACTACTATACTGGCTGGCATGAGCCCGCAACTGAATTGCAGTTCCTGGTCAACAAGCGTGTATGGGAAAAACTACCGGCAGACCTAAAGGAAATCATGCGAGTAGCCATGCGCACCGCATCCTATGACATGCTGGTACATTCTCAGCATGCCAACGCAGAAGCCTGGGCAAACATCAAAAAAGATTTCCCCAACGTACAAATCAAACAGTTCCCGGCCGATATCTTTCAGGCCATGTACGATGCCAACAAAAAACTGTTGAAAGAAACGGCTGAAGCCAGCCCCATGGCCAAGAAAATCATCGACTCGCAACTGAGTTATCAGGAACAAAGCCGCGCTTATACCAATATTTCTGAGCGTGCATACCTCAACACCATGGGCGAAGTTCAGTAAACTCTGGGTCGTAATGAATCAGAGCCGGGATCGCTCTTTACGGGGATTCCGGCTTTTTCTTTTCAACAGCCCACAAAACATCCGCTTAGCGGAGGAAGAGGTGCAATGCGCTGGATAATCAGACTGGATGAGGGCCTGGCCTGGCTCTCAAAACTTTGCGGCTGGGTCGCCTGCGTGGCCATGATCCTGATGGCTGCCAACGTGTTCTATGACGTCGTCACCCGATATGTGTTCAGCGATGTTTCGATTGGCATGCAGGAGATGGAGTGGCACCTTTACTCTGTGGTCTTCCTGATGGGCATTCCTTACGCTCTTCGCACCGACGGTCACGTTCGCGTCGATGTTTTCTACACCAATTGGCAACAGAAAAACAAAGCCTGGATTAACCTGATTGGCGCACTGGTATTTGTGATCCCTTTCGCCTACCTGATTGGTATCTATGGCTACAGCTTCGCCGTTAGCGCCTATGAAATGGGCGAAGGCAGTGGTGACCCGGGCGGACTGCCCAACCGCTGGATCATCAAGTCAGTGATTCCCGTCAGCGCCTTTTTTATCGGTACCGCCGGATTAAACATGGTCACCTACGCCATCCGCGTGCTGGCTGGCGAAAAAGAATACGAAAGTGAAAACAGCGCCGGAGGTCTCGCATGATCGGCATGGTTATGTTCCTGGTTGCCCTGTTCATGCTGATGCTGGGCTTCCCGGTGGCGTTCACCTTTGGAGGTGTAGCACTGTTCTTCGGCATCTTCGCCGAAGGCATGGACTTGTTTGCATTCATGCCCTACCGGGTCATGAGCGTCATGCAGAATACCGTACTGATGGCGGTTCCCCTGTTCATTTTCATGGGTGTGATACTTCAGCGAACCAAGCTGGCTGAACAGTTATTAACGTCTATGGGGCGGTTATTTGGTGGTTTGCCAGGTGGTTTGGCCATTTCCACGATTCTGGTAGGTGCTCTGCTGGCAGCTTCAACCGGTGTCGTGGGCGCGAGCGTCGTGGCCATGGGGCTGATCTCCCTGCCGGTCATGCTTGCCCACAACTACGATAAACGGCTGGCCACAGGCACTATCTGTGCATCCGGCACTCTTGGCCAGATCGTACCGCCATCTATCATCCTTATTATTCTGGGTGATGTTCTGGGCCTTCCCGTTGGTGATCTTTTCAAAGCCGCCGTCGGGCCCGGCATGGTTCTGATTGGTCTTTATGTCGTTTACATTCTGGTTCTGACTCGCCTGAAACCTCAAACCGCTCCGCCTATGCCGACAGATCCCAGCATCAGCCGCGGCAAGGAAATCCGTAACGCCCTGCTAGCGATCATCCCGCCTTTGGCACTGATTGTGGTGGTTCTGGGGTCCATTTTTACAGGCATTGCTACCCCCACCGAGTCATCGGCCCTGGGGGGAGTAGGCGCTGTGGTTCTGGCTATTATCTACGGTCAGTTCAGCTTCAGGATGGTCTGGGATGCCTCCAAAGATACGGTCAAGGTCACTGCCATGGTCTTTGCCATCCTGATCGGCGCGACAGCCTTCTCCATGGTATTCAGCTATACCGGCGGGGACTATCTGCTTGAAGAGTGGTTAATGATGCTCCCGGGCGAACAGTGGGGGTTCATCATTCTGGCCATGCTGGTAATACTCGTATTAGGTTTCTTCATCGACTTCGTAGAAATCTCCTTCATCATTGTGCCGATTCTGGCGCCAGTGGCTGAAGCTATGGGCATCAACATGCTCTGGTTTGCCATACTGATTGCCATGAACTTACAGACCAGTTTCCTGACCCCCCCCTTCGGATTCTCTCTGTTCTACCTTAAAGGTGTTGCCCCTTCGAGTGTTCGAACAACCGATATTTATAAAGGTATTGTGCCTTTTATTCTGATTCAGATTCTGGTCCTGGCGATGATCATCATCTTCCCGGAATGGTTCGGAATGAGCTCAACCTACTAATGCTGACGTTTTCTCCTGGCAGGGTCGGTTATGTCCGACCCTGCACACTTCTCCAGCCTCTTCCTTTACTGAACCTGACAAAATCCGATCATTTTCTATACTGAATGAGATACGCGATTCTCAGTCTGGCTTTCGGGACCGCCTGGAAAAGAACACCAAAAGGAGAACCCACTGTGACACGGAGTACTGCCCAAAAGACACAATATCCGGAGAAGGCTGGCAAAGCGCACATACTGAGCCTTCCTACTGAGAATTCCCGCAACGACAGAGAACCCCACAGCTACGAGCGCTGGCTGATCAGCAAACTGATGCGCATGGTCGGATCACCACCGGTCCGTTTCAAACTGTGGAATGGAGACCTGATCGAGCCAGATCACCAGGTTGCCAGCTATACACTAACGCTGGCAGACCCGAAAGCCCTTTATACTCTGGTCGCCAATCCCAACCTTGCCTTTGGAGATCTATACAGTGCCGGCCGGCTAAAACTGGAGGGTGACCTGACCGAATTCATGGAAACCCTATACCGGTCTGTTCACACTGCCCGGCAGCAATGGCCAAAGTGGCTGGCGACACTCTGGAAAACCCCCAACCCCCGATCCTCAGGTATTCCTGAAGCGAAAGAGAATATCCATCACCACTACGATCTGGGCAATGACTTCTATCGGCTCTGGCTGGACCAGGCAGAAATGCAGTACACCTGTGCCTATTACGAAGATGCCGACAAGACGCTGGAGCAGGCCCAGCAAGCCAAACTTGAGCATGTCTGTCGAAAACTCCGGCTGAAACCAGGAATGACCGTGGTTGAAGCCGGCTGCGGCTGGGGCGGCCTGGCCCGTTATATGGCGCGCAATTATGGGGTGACAGTTCACGCCTACAACATTTCCCGGGAACAACTCGACTATGCCAGGGCTGAAGCCCGCCGCCAGGGACTTAACAAGCAGATCACCTACGTAGAAGATGACTACCGCAATATTCAGGGTCAATACGATGCCTTTGTCTCAATTGGCATGCTCGAGCACGTGGGCAAAGAGAACTACTCAGCACTTTCAGATCTGATCAAACGCAGTCTGAAGCCTCACGGCCTTGGTCTGTTACACAGCATAGGGCGCAACCGGCCTATGCTGATGAACACCTGGATCGAAAAGCGGATCTTCCCTGGTGCATACCCTCCCAGCATTGGCGAATTCATGCATATCTTCGAGCACAATGATTTGTCTGTACTGGATGTGGAAAACCTGCGACTGCATTACGCCCAGACTCTGACCCACTGGATGGAAAACTTCCTCAAGCGTCAGTCTGAAGTCTCCCGAATGTATGACGAACACTTCACCCGCGCCTGGCGGTTCTATCTGGCGGGATCTGCAGCTGCCTTCAGGGCAGGCTCACTACAGCTTTTCCAGGTGGTCTTCAGTCACGGCGACAATAACCAGTTACCCCAGAGCCGACAGGATTTATACACTTTCCCGGCAACATTGGAGGGATTGTGATGGACTATTACGATGCCATCATCGTTGGGGCTGGTCCCGCGGGCTCTACTCTGGCACGAGCACTGGAGGGCTCCGGTAAGAAGGTGCTGATTATCGACAAAGCCAGATTTCCCCGAGACAAAACCTGTGCTGGCTGGGTGACCCCCGCAGTTCTGGAAAGCCTGAACATTGATATCGGTGATTACAGCTGCGGCCGAACCCTTCAACCCATTCGCCGCTTCCGGATCGGCATGATGGGGCAAAGCCCGGTAGAAAATGATCACCGTAACATCGTCAGCTACGGCCTGAGGCGCTGCGAATTCGATGCCTACCTGCTCGATCGCGTAACGTCTGCCAAACAGCTTGGTGCGCCGGTCAAATCCATTATCCGGGAAAACGGCAACTGGATGATCAATGATCGATGGCAAGCACCCTTGTTAATCGGTGCCGGCGGGCACTTCTGCCCGGTAGCCCGGTTAATCGGAGCCCGCCCCGGCAAACATGAGACCATCGTCGCGGCCAAAGAAGTGGAATTCAAGATGACGCCAGACCAGGCAAAAACCTGCGCTGCCCTGGGCGACACCCCTGAACTCTGGTTCTGCCGCGACCTCAAAGGTTATGCGTGGGTATTCCGCAAAGGCAACTTCCTGAACATCGGTCTGGGGCGTGAAGATAACCATCTTCTGACGGAGCACCTGGAAACATTTGTCAGCGAGATGACAAAGACCGGCCGTATTCCCTCAGATTTACCCCATCGATTTAAAGGTCATGCATATCTGCTTTATAACCACGCTGACAGGTCACTGGTAGACGACGGCGTCCTGCTGATCGGCGACGCCGCGGGGCTCGCCTACACCCAGAGTGGAGAGGGCATAAGACCGGCGATTGAATCCGCTCTATTGGCAGCACGGGTCATTCTTAACGCCCCGGATTACTCTGCCCTTTCACTCCAGAGTTATGGTGAGCAGATTACTGAAAGATTTGGTCGCCGCCCTACCGGGCAGGAGCACGGGTTCGAGTTGCCGGAATGGCTGAAGCAACCCATTGCCAGCACTCTGATGCGTTCGCACTGGTTTACCCGAAAAGTGGTCATCGAGAAGTGGTTCTTGCACCAACAGGTGCCACCACTGGATGTTGCGGTTTAACAAACGCAGAGGCCGGGCATTGCCCGGCCTCTGAAACCCCTTCACAGCAGCCATTCCGTTAATACGGCTGCTGTGATTTAGCTGTTCTGATCAGAACTTCACCCGCATACCCGCCAGAAACCCCATGTCGGCATTCTCTTCATCGGTATCCGCAACTTCAGCAAAAACACTGACGTTCTTGGCATTCGGGAACTTATAAGTAACGTTGGCGTACCAAGCAGTGACATCATCACTGTTGTCTTCTTCCTGGTTCTGCAAACCGACGGCTACTCCGGTTGTGCTGGTTACATCAAAAGTAGCAGCAACGTTGTACAGGGTTGTGTCCAGGTCTGTATTACCGTCATCAGTCACACTGTAATCGGCCGCCAGTCCAAACATTCCGAAATCGTAGGCTGCACTTACACCATAGGTATCAAGAGAATCACCAACCAATGGTGTGTGTTGCTGGTATGCCGCAGCCAATGTCAGGCCGGCAATCTCAGTGGAAGCAAACAGATCAAAGAACTCTCCGGTAACACCGTCTTTGTCTTCAGCTTCCAGCTCATAAGAAACGGCCAGATAGACGCTGTCGAGTTCCAGGTTAATGCGCAGAGTATCATCACCATCAGTGCCAACAGCATCAAACTGATCTTCATCCAACGGTGCTTCATAGGCTTCTTCAACTCCGAACTCATCAGATGCAAAGTTCTGTTTACCAAAAGAAAAAGCCGTTACGCCATACTGCAACCCCACATAAGCCTCTTCAATCGGCTCATCCACGTCTTTGCCGTTGGCGTGATCTTTAAAATCGAAGTCCAGGCGACCAAAGGCTTTCATATCATTGCCAAGGTCGTAGCTGACATAGTTTTTCAGCTCCAGGTCATCAAAATCCACGTATTCGCTCTTGTCGTCACCGACTTTCTTACGCAACTGAACCTGAAAATCACCGTTCACTGTGTATGTGAACCCTTCATTCTCATACACCGTCACAGCACTGGCAGAACCAACAGCCATTGAAGATACAGCAACCGCCAAAAGAACCTTTTTCATTATTTACTCCACTGCCCGTTTGTTGAGCGATTCACGCCGACTGACACCTGGCCACCGGACACGAACCGCAAGGTTGTTTACTCAACTGAGACGTCACTATGGAGCGGTCTTATGACAGGGCTATGACATGATTTAAGGAACGTGATTTTTTTCAGCCCTAGGATGATTTGTCTGTTTTTTTACACCGATTAAAACGCAAAAAACCGCACCCTAAAGCGCGGTTTTCCTTTGTGGACATTGCTGACTAGCGAGATGAAGTTCCTACAAGTTCAATGCCATACAGCGTAGTGGTCCCACTGACTTCGTTTCCGACAGCCAGAATCGGCTGGCCATTCGGGCTGTCTTCTGCTGGAATAAACGCCATCCCTTCCGGCCCTAAATCACCCGCATTACCTGATTCCACCTCCTCCGTACTCACGGTAAAATCCCGATTATTCAGATACTGAACAAACTGAGGATTCTGAGGATTGGTGACGTTGTAGACCATGATGCCGCCAACACGCTCAAGCCCGATAAACGCATAATACTGGCCATTAATTGCACCAATCGCTACCGCTTCGGGCTCCGGCCCTTTGTCGTCAGAGCGATTATCAGAACCATTGTCATCGTTGTTAGCGTTAAACCCTTCCGGAATCAGTCTGGCCGTAATGCGCTCAAAATCATTACCGGAATCGAACACCTGTTGCCCCTGTTCATTCCAGATGGAAAACGAGCGAGCACCGTAACTATAGAGTTCACTGTATACACAGTCTTTTTCGACATCAGTGGCAGTATTTGCAGGATCGCAGCCATTGCTGACACCCAGCGTAGACGTTACCTTCAGCCGTCCCAGATTAGCGCTATCCTGCAACGCCTTACGCTGAGCTTCGTCGCCAAAGGCATCACTTAACTGCAAATCCTTAACCCGGTACTCTTCAGTGAAGCCGTCATAATCTCGTGAGTCACCTTCATTCGCGGTGATGTAATAGGTTTTTCCATTGTAACCATAGCTTGCAATAGCATCCGGCAGGTACATCCCCTTCACGGGCCAGTTGCGGAGATTGATGCCACCATCCTTATTACTGACATCAAGCTCATTTCCCGGCATCTGGTGATCTTTGAAGCCCAGCGGAAGCACCTCCAGAATGCTGGCGCTTTCAATATCCAGCACGGCCACAGCATTATTTTCCTGCAATACTACCCAGGCACGGGTGTTATCAACGGAGATAGCAATGTACTCCGGCTCGAAATCCTGGGCCGCTGTCGCGCCCGGCCCAAATATCCGGACACCAGCTTCACGCAGCGCCTGTTCACGGCCATTGAACGCGCGAAAATCTGCCGTCCTCACCGTGGCCTTCTCAACTCCGGCAGATAAGTCGATGACACTGACGCTCCCTTCAGGATCATGGGTGTAATCACCGCTGGGCTCACCTTCATTAGCCACCAGAACCTTTTTGCCATCACGAGTGAACGTCACCATATCGGGCAACGCTCCTACCTTTACCTCACCGACCTTAGTCAAGTCGGCCGTGTTGTAAAACACGACCTTACCGTTTGCCTGTTTCACCTTCGCTTCGATGGCCACCGCAACCAGGTCACCGTGCACTGCCACACTGTTGGCAGATGCGCCTTCGCGCGTTGCATCAATGGTACTTACTAACACTGGATTTTCCGGGTTACGGACATCCAGCACATCGACCGTAGCTGCATTGGCATTGATGACGAACAAACGCTGGCTGAGAGCATCATGAGCGACAATCTCCGCAGCGCTCTCATCGAAAACATTACCTTCAGACCGGTAACTGCCCAGTAGATTCAGTTCGATAAGACCCTGAGCCGCCGTATTTTCCTGAGCCGGCGCGTATCCGCTGCCAGAGCAAGCCGCGAGTCCGAGAGATGAAGCCATAACGGCAGTAGCAAGGAGGGAGCAATTAGAGTTCATGTTTACCTTAGGTTGTCGAATTAATGAATAGATCAACCCAACCTATGGCAAGCAGATGACAGAATGGCTTCAGTAAAAAGACAGTTTGACTATCGCGGCACAAAAAAGGCGACTCAAAGAGTCGCCTTTTCCAACTTATGCTCCGCCCGGATTCAGTGCCCCAGGTAACTACGATACATCCACACCGTTTTTTCTTGCTGAGAGATGTAATCACTCATCAGAGCAGACGTGCCCTCGTCCTCGGCTTCGCCAGCCAGATTGAGTATTTCACGCTGCTTTCTGATCAGCTTACCGAAGCTCTCAACAATATTCTTCACCGCTTCTTTACCATTAGAAACGTCTTTGCTCTCAGCGACATCCGACTGCTGGATATAGGCGCTGTAGGCATGGGATGGAGTATGTCCCAGAGTAAGAACACGCTCAGCAATCTCATCCACCTTCAGTAACAGGTCGTTATACAGTTCTTCGAACTTCACATGCAGCTCAAAAAACTGCTCACCCTTGATATTCCAGTGGTAACCCCGGGCGTTCATATAAAAAATCTGGTAACTGGCTAACAGCTCATTAAGTGAGCCTGCCAGTTTTTGAGTTTTATCTGTATCAAGACCAATAAAGTTCTTCCCCATGTTGAACCTCCTAGTTCTTATGCTGGGTTGACTATGTTGATCAGTATAGGCCGGTGCATGGTCCTACTGAAGTTTACTTCTTCAATCGCCAAGATAGCTTTGAGTTATAAATCTAGCCCACAATTAATAGACACTACCTATCGGTAACCATTAAACATTCTATTTGCAAACGATTCTCAATTAGATTCAAATTGGAGCATCGAAATGTAACACGCGGAGCTAATCATGAGTGCACTCAAACAGTATGTTCACAATCATAGCCCGAAAAACGACCATTCGCTGCTGAAGACGATCACCTTTGCCATGACTCACTTCACTGTCGCTTTTACTGTCGCCTACTGGCTGACAGGCGACATCATGATTGGCGGCCTGATCGCCATGGTGGAGCCTGCGATCAACACCGTGGCCTACTTTTTCCATGAAAAGATATGGAAACGGTACGAGCAGAATTCAACCACTAGTGCCGTTAACTCTGCCAGCGCTTTTCCAGAATCCCCCCTGGGCTGCTGAGTCAAACCGCCCGGGTTAAACACCCGGGCCACAGTCCATGCAGCCTTCTTCAACCTGCGGGCCTGCCTGCAGGTTGTAGTGGAGATCCTTCAAGGCTGAGCGCAGCCCCTCTTCAATAACGGGGTGGTAAAAGGGCATTGCCAGCATCTCACTGACCGTCATGCGCATCTGTGCACACCAGGCCAACAGATGGGCAATATGCTCTGCCGCCGGGCCGAACATTTCTGCCCCCATAAACAAACCACTGCCGTGCTCACCATACACCCGTAACAGACCACGGTTTTTACCCATGACTTTGCTACGGCCCTGTTTTTCAAAATTCACCTCACCTACCGCATAACAACCCCGGCATTTCTCATCAACCTGATGGATAGTTAACCCTACCGAGGCAATCTGTGGGTCAGAAAACACCACGCTCATGGGTGTCTTTCTTTTTCCAGCACGCACATCCGGCCAGGCACCGGCGTTATCACCAGCGATACGGCCTTCGTCGGCCGCTTCGTGCAATAAGGGTCGGTCGGAATTCACATCACCGGCTATAAAAATATGGCTGTCGCCGCAACGCATGGTGTAGGGGTCAAATACTGGCATTCCGCGATCATCAAGCTCAATGCCCGCATTCTGGATATCCAGATTATCCACGTTAGGCTGGCGGCCAGTAGCAGCTAACAGATAATCGAAAGTTTCCTGCCATTCACGGCCGTCTTCGACCCAGGTAATCTGAACACCTTGCTCCGTCCGCTCTATCTTGCGGGTCTCAGCTTTCGGGCTCAGGCAGAACTCTTCGCTGAAGGTCTTCAGGGCATAGTCGCGAATTTTTTCATCACGCAGCCCACCAATGCCCCCACTGACACCAAACAGTCGCACCCGAACACCCAGTCGGCTCAAGGCTTGCCCCAGCTCCAACCCAATAACGCCAGGACCGAACACAGCAACAGATTCCGGAAGATCTTCCCAATAGAAAACGTCATCGTTAACCACCAGCCGATCCCCGGCGCCTTTAAAGACCTTGGGAACATTAGGGCGAGAACCGGTGGCAATCACAATGCGATCTGCATGAACTTCAGTATGGTCACCCACCGCCAGGCGATGAGCGTCCAAAAACCGGGCATGCCCCATGAGCCGTTGCTGTTCTGGTCTGGATTCCATTGACCGAACCACGGAACTTACGAAACGGTCTCGCTCATTGCGCACCCGCTCCATGACTTGCCGGCCATCAACCTGCACGTCGCCAACAAGAACACCAAACCTGGCAGCCTGTCTTGCTTCATGGGCCTTGTCCGCAGCCGAAATCAGCAACTTACTGGGCATGCAACCCACCCGCGCGCAGGTAGTGCCATATTGCTCGCCTTCAATAAGTAACACTCGATCGGTTTTCTTTCGTGCCTGCTGGTAGGCCACCATGCCTGCGGTGCCAGCGCCTATAACGGCTACATCTACTTCACGCTTTTCCATCAGGGCTCCTTGATAAACTTTTCCCGGTTTCTCTGTAACTTACGATACGAGTATAGAAAGCTTGTTGACTCATGACAGGTGAAACAGATAAAAGATCCGGCTACGCTTTCGGCTTTTTACCCTGTTCAACAGGTAGCGGCCTTAATAATGACGGAGACGACAGGTGCAAAACTACTGGCTGGAATTTTTCACTGTGGCACTGATTCACCTGTTAGCGGTAGCTAGCCCAGGGCCGGATTTTGCTGTCATGCTACGTCAGGCTTTCACCCAGTCACGCCGGAATGCTCTGCTCAGTGCTACCGGCATCGGGCTTGGAATTCTGGTGCACGTAGCGTATTCGCTGCTTGGTATTGGACTGATTATCCAGCAGTCGGTCATGCTATTTACCGTGCTGAAAATGATTGGCGCTTTGTATCTGTTATGGATCGCCTGGCATTGCCTGCAAACGAAACCCGGAGGCATTCATGTCGAAACCCAGGGAGGCAATGTTCAGTCCGGGCAGGCAGCCTTCCGGCTGGGCTTCCTGACCAATGTCCTTAATCCGAAAGCGACTCTGTTTTTTGTATCACTGTTCTCTGTGATAATTAACCCCGAAACCCCCGTGTTACTCCAGGCCGGCTATGGTATCTACATGGCTCTGGCCACGGGCATCTGGTTTTCTCTGGTCACAATTTTCTTCACCCTGCCCCGTGTCCGCCGGGGATTCAACCGGTTCGGACACTGGCTGGACAGGCTTATGGGCGGCATTCTGGTGCTGCTGGCCGGGCAACTGCTGTTTTCTACAGTGACCGGATCAGAGCCTCCGTCTGTTCCCACCCCAGGCATGGATCCGTAATTGAACAGCCGTAAATCAGCTCGTCGCCATCGTCCTGGCGCCCAAAGGTCAGGAAGCTTTCCAGCATCAGGCCTTTGATATGAGTATTGCCTCTGTTTTTCTGGGTCATCACGTCTCGGGCAATATCCACCTGTCGCTCGGCCTGCTTACAGGCATTGTCATGGCTGCAGTCCACCATCACTGAGGACGATACACCGGCTTTTTGCAGCTCCGCCACCGCCTGAGCAATGCTCACTTCATCGTAATTGGTCACCCCCCGGCCACCGCGAAGAACCAGATGCGTGTCCGGGTTGCCGGTTGTGGTAATCATAACCGGGGCACCTGAACGCGAGATACCCATATGGTGATGAGGATGAGCTGCCGATTTCATCGCATTAACGGCCACAGCTACACCCCCGTCTGTTCCATTTTTGAAGCCGGTGGGCATAGGTAAACCACTGACCATTTCCCGGTGAATCTGCGATTCTGTGGTGCGGGCACCGATAGCGGTCCAACTCACCAGATCCCCCAGGTAATCCATCATGAATGGGCTCAGAGCCTCAGTCGCCAGCGGTAAACCTAATTCGGACAGTTCCAGGAGCAGCTTTCGTGAACGTTCCAGCCCCTGCTTCAGATCACCCTCACCGGTACGAGCCGGATCGTACAACAAGCCTTTCCAGCCAACCGTCGTTCGGGGTTTTTCCAGGTAGGCTCGCATCACAATCAGGAAGCGATCACTCACCTCATCGGCCAGCGCTTTCAACTTGGTCCCATAGTCCAAAGCGGATTTCTCGTCATGTATCGAACAGGGCCCGATCACAATCAGCGTTCTCGGGTCATGGCCATTCAGCACGCCGCGGATCTGGTCCCGGTAATCAGCAATGGCCCGAGTCAGCGATTCACCGGCAGGAAACTGTTCGCGCAGCTCATCAGAGGTCGGCAGCGTCACTTCCTGGCGAGGCTGGCAAGTTGATGACGACGCTGCGTCCAGAGTTTCTGTTTTCAGAGGCATATTCATGTCCGCGTTCCCATTATCCCTATATCAGAATCAAAAAAGCCCCGGCTGGGCTACCAGTCGGGGCTTTTCGAGTCCGGTGGCAGCCTGGGTTGCTTGCCGGGCTGCCTTCCTCGTTGTATTCGGTCGATGAAGATCTTACGGGCGGCCCGGGCTCTGGCTAAAATAAAAGCCATAACCAAACCACCAAAAAAACACAGCAGAACACTCGGCCTTCAGTTTTTCACCGAAAGCTTTCAGAACATTCAATTGACAGGCTGTGTGTTTGGTCTTCATGCTTTTTACTATATACCCGCAGTTTTCAGGTTGGCAACCTGCAATTCGGATTATTTTATGGGCGGGTCCCCTTATCAGGTGGTGGAGATCTGTATGAACAACAATCAATTAAACCGGCACGCCCACGCATATACTCTGAGATTTCTTTTCATAGTTGTACTTTCAACGTTTGCTGCCGGCGTTCTGGCCCAGCCCGAAGCACGCATTTACCAGCTCAATAACCGAACGGCAGAAGACGTATCACAACAAATCCGCACGCTTTACCAGCAATCGCCGGTCACCGTCACAGCCAGAGGGCTACAACTCGTGATCAGAGGCGAACCAGAGCTGCTGGACGAAATAGGCACGCTGATTCAGACCATTGACGTCCCACCCATTCAGATGCGGATCAGTGTGCGCTACAAGCAAGATACAGGTGGTAAACAATCGGGGACTGGCGTAACCATTTCCAACAGGCAAGCTAACGTCAATGTCGAGCGCCGCACCATCAGCACGAATTCCAGTACAGAGCGACAATTAATTGTGCAGGATGGACAGTCGGCTCACATCACCTCTGGCAATGTACGCAGCCTGCCATTCGCTATTCAGGGGGGACGTAACCCTGCGGTCATTTTGGAAAAAGTAGAGACACGTAGCGGATTTGTGGTCAGCCCGCAGGCCATTTCTGATCAATCTATCGAACTGAGCATTGTCTCATTCGAAGAAGATCCCGCTGCCTTACCCGGTTATGAGACAGAAGCTCTGATGACCGTACGCCGGGTTCAGCCCGGACAATGGATCTCTCTGGGCGGCACCCGCACCCGGGAAACTCACCAGCAAGATGGCATTATCTATCGGGTGAACAGTCATAAAGCCGAAAACCAATCCATTGAAGTGAAAGTAGATATCCTGCCCTGATTCAGGCTCCGCGCTTGCCGATCAAGATATCCCGGGCTTCATTGAGTTTAGCGGCCAGATAGTCGTTGCCTCCCCGGTCCGGATGCACTTTCTGCATCAGTTTTCGGTGAGCAGCAATAACATCTTCCCGGGCGCAGCCAGGCTTTACCCCAAGAATGTCGCAGGCTTCCGCCTCTGTCATGGAACCATTGACAGAGGCACGATGTGCCGATGCCCCCCCGTGGTCCGACTGCCCGCCTGCATGAGACCCTGCGTCGCCTCCCATCGCTTTACGGAACATGGGAGCGTAACGCAGCAACGCCGGAATTTTTCGTACCAGTGGAATAAGCGCTGCAACCGCTGCGGTCAGTATATGAACGCGCCCCGTCAGCACCATAAAGAGCAATAACGCACCTCCGGCCACTAACACAATCTTCCAGATGGCCGCCTTCTGCCCTTCCGGCGACAAAGCTCCCCACTTTTTCAGCACCACAAACACAGCCGCCGCCAGTACCAGGCCAAGTATCAGCTGCATGATTAAGCTCTCTCCTTTTAATATGACTTAACGGGTGTTTCGAAGGCACAATGTACTTTGTTCTGTAGGGCTACGCACGACTGTTTTTCAGATCAAACATGACTATTTTTCTGGCCACAAGAACGTGGCCGGCCGAGACTTAACGAACACAAGCTGTCTATTCAGTATAATCCCGCATCTTTATCTTTGACCGGGCTGATGACAAAGCGTCAAAGCTTTTGTAGCATGCTATCCGATACGCTAATGAAAATTAATAACCATCCATTGCAATCGTTGCCGACCCGTTGTTCATAGAAGCAGCATCCCGCTTTTTCTATCCGGCAACAAAATAAGCATCAGGAAACCAGCCCCCAGGAACCCATCTATGCGTACCGCGTCCCGTTTTATCATCGTCATCATCTTTCTGGGTGTCGTCCTCGGCGGCATCTTTGGCTATAAAATCATGCAATTTGGCCAACTGAAAGAGATGTTGTCGCAGCCTCAGCCGCCAGCAATTGTCTCTGTCACTCAAGCAATGACCGAGTACTGGCAGCCAAATATCAAGGCCGTTGGCAGTATTGTCGCTATCAACGGTATTGCTGTCGCCAACGAAGTACCTGGCGTCATTCAGACCATCAACTTCGAATCTGGTGACACTGTCAGTAAAGGCGATGTCCTGATTGAACTGGATGCAGCCATCGATGAAGCCGCTCTGCGCACCCGCCGGGCCGAAGCACAACTGGCCGCACAGGAATTCAAGCGCATTTCAGACCTGCTGCCCAAACGCGCTGTATCTCAGTCTCAGTATGATACCGCCAAAGCCAATTACGATGCGGCCCGAGCTCTGGTGAATGAAGCCGAAGCACAACTGAGCAAAAAGGTGATTCGCGCGCCCTTTGACGGCACGCTTGGTATCCGCATGGTCGACCAGGGCGAATATATCCCAACAGGCAGCCCGATCGTTGAAGTCAATATGCTGCACCCGATCTACGCAGACTACACATTGTCTGAAAAATACCTGCCGAATATTGACCGAGACTACCCGGTTTCTGTAACCGTGGCTGCCGTACCTGACCAGATTTTCGAGGGTAAAGTCAGTGCGATTAACTCTTCAGTCAACCCTGAAACCCGTACCGTGCGCGTACGTGCAACCCTGAACAATGAAGAGAACAAACTCCGCCCGGGCATGTTTGCAACCATTCAGACCGGCCAACCGATAGAGCACGAAGTGGTCACCCTGCCCCGCACAGCTATTTCCTATAACACTTACGGCAACTTCGTGTTTGTTGTAGTCGAGAATGACAACGGTGAACTGATCACAGAACGACGCACAGTCACTACCGGCGAAATTCGTAACGGCCGCGTAGCTGTCACCTCAGGGCTTGAATCCGGCGAAACGGTTATCGCCAAAGGATTGCTGAGACTTCGCGCCGGTCAGCGGGTCACGATTCAGGAAGAGCCCGAGCAGGAGGCGTCTGAATAATGCGTTTCACTGACATATTCGTCCACCGGCCGGTTCTGGCCACAGTGGTCAGCTTGCTGATCCTGTTGGTTGGTGTCCGGGCGGCCATGGAAATGGAAATACGCCAGTATCCGAAACTGGAAAGCACCACTGTGACGGTTACTACCGCCTACCCCGGTGCCAGCTCGGATCTGATCAAAGGCTTTATTACAACGCCTCTGCAACAGGCCATTGCCGAAGCCAGCGGTATTGATTACCTGGTATCTACCAGCTCCCAGAGCGTTTCTACCATTCAGGCCAAGATGGTTCTGAACTACGATGCTAACGATGCCCTCGCCGAAATCCAGGCCAAGGTCGCGAGCCAGCGCAACGTGCTGCCTTCGGAAGCCCAGGACCCGGTCATCACGTCAACAACCGGTGATAGCACGGCACTGATGTACATTGCGTTCTACAGTACAGAGCTGAGCGTGCCACAAATTACCGACTACCTGACGCGGGTTGTACAGCCCAAGCTGCAGGCCCTGGCTGGAGTGGGTAAAGCCCAACTACTGGGCCGCACCTTTGCCATGCGTATCTGGCTGGACCCAGAGCGCCTGGCAGCAGTCGATATGACACCGGTTGAAGTGGCCGCAAAATTACAAGCCAACAACTACCAGGCTGCGGTAGGTAAAACCCAAGGCAAATATACCGAGATCAGTCTGTCCAGTGATACCGATATCGCTGACCCAGATGCATTCCGCAACCTGGTGGTCAAACAAAACAACGGCACGCTGATTCGGCTGCAAGATATTGCCCGCGTTGAACTAGGTGCCCAAGACTACGATAAGCTAGCGCTTTATAAGGGCCAGCCAGCCACCTACGTTGCCATCGAAATGGCTCCGGGTGCCAACCCACTGACCGTAGCAAGTCTGGTAAAAGCAGAGCTTCCCGAAATTGAACGACAGCTACCAAGTGGGCTGGGCGTTCGCCTTGCCTACGACGGCTCTGACTTTATCGATGACTCCATCAACGAAGTTATCTCGACCCTGATAGAGGCCATGATCATTGTTCTGGTCGTGGTCTTCCTTTGCCTGGGTTCAGTAAGAGCATCTGTAGTGCCATCCGTCGCCGTACCGCTGTCACTGATTGGCGGGGCCTTCATCATGCTCATGTTCGGCTTTTCGCTGAACCTGCTGACCCTGTTATCTATGGTACTGGCCATCGGTCTGGTGGTGGATGACGCCATCATCATGGTGGAAAACGTACACCGGCACATTGAGCAGGGTGAATCCCGCTTCGAAGCCGCCATCAATGGCGCCCGGGAAATGGCGACGCCCATCATTGCGATGACCACCACTCTCGTGGCGGTTTACGTTCCCATCGGTTTCATGGGAGGCCTGGTTGGCTCCCTTTTCACCGAATTCGCATTCACTCTTGCCGGCACGGTTGTCATTTCCGGTATCGTCGCCCTGACTCTGTCCCCGATGCTCTCAGCCAAGGTACTGAAACCCCACGGTAACCCAGGCAAATTCGAGCAACTCGTGGAGAAAACCTTCAACGGCTTGGCCTCTGTTTACAAAAAGGCTCTATCCTCGCTGATGCAGACTAAGTCAGTTGTTGTGTTCTTCGCCGTGGTCGTTCTGGGCTCTATTTACTTCATGCTGCTGATGAGCCAGAGCGAACTCGCCCCCACCGAAGACCAGGGCATCCTGTTCTATCAAGGGCTAGGCCCGGAAACCTCTACTCTGGACTACCTGTTTGATCATGGCCAGGAAGTTCAGGAACGCATGACCAGTGTTCCGGGCTATGCCGAAGACTTCATGATTCTCGGTGTCACCAGTCCAAATGCCGTATTTGGTGGTTTCAAGCTTAAGCCATGGAGTGAACGGGAGATCAGTCAGTTTGAAGTTCAGCCCCAACTGGACGCAGAACTGAAAAACGTAACCGGCCTGCAAACGGCCGTATTCCCTCTTCCATCCTTGCCGGGCTCCGGTGGCGGCCTGCCATTCCAGTTCGTGATCACCACCGGTGGCAGCTATGAGCAGTTGGATCAAGTCGCTGATGAAATGCTTGGCAAAGCCATGCAAAGCGGTAACTTCATGTTCCTGAAGAAGTCCATCAACTTCGACAAACCGGTGACACGCATCCATGTCGACCGTGATCGCGTGGCGGACCTGGGTCTGTCAATGCAAGACGTGGGGCTGTCTTTGTCCAGCATGCTCAGCGGTGGCTACATCAACCGGTTCAACATGGAAGGACGCTCCTACCAGGTGATCCCGCAGGTGGACCATCAGTTCCGCCCAAGCAAGGAGTCACTGGAAGATTATTACATCCGGGCGGGCAACGGTGAGTTGGTACCCCTGTCCAGTGTCGCGAGCTTCAGTGAAGAAGTTGAGCCTTCTAACCGCACCCAGTTCAACCAGCAGAACTCGCTGACTCTGGAAGGTGTAGTGATGCCTGGTGTTGCTGCCGGCACTGCGATGGAATTTATCGAGCAAACCGCCGCAGACGTCTTCCCCCAAGGCTTCAGCTTTGACTACACGGGGGAATCACGCCAGCTCGCTAACCAGGGTAGCGCTTTGGTCGTTACTTTCTTCCTGTCGCTGCTTGTTATCTATCTGGTGCTGGCTGCGCAGTTTGAAAGCTGGCGTGACCCGATCATCATTCTGGTTTCCGTACCTATGTCGGTAGCTGGGGCCATGGTGTTTATCGTGCTCGGCTTTGCCACCATGAACATCTATACCCAGGTGGGCCTGATCACTCTGATCGGAGTGGTGTCCAAGAATGGAATCCTGATCGTAGAATTTGCGAATCAGCTTCAGAAAGATCGTGGGCTAAACAAAATAGAAGCAGTAACCGAAGCGGCAGCTATCCGGCTACGCCCGATTATCATGACCTCTCTGGCGCTGATATTCGCCATGGTCCCGCTGCTTATTGCTATCGGTCCTGGCGCACAAAGCCGGTTCGCCATTGGCCTGACGATCAGTGCTGGCCTGGGCATCGGTACTCTGTTTACCGTCTTCGTACTTCCGGCGTTTTACATCCTGCTGGCTCGTGATCACCACGGCTCAGCAGAGAGTGAGTACAGCGAAGTGGAGGACGCTCAGCAGAGCAAAGCCTGACTGCCTGCCCCCGGTCAGAAACTAAAAAGCCCGCCATGAACAATCATGGCGGGCTTTTTTTATTCAGGTCACAATCCGTTAAGCTGAGAGATGGCACTGCGCCTGCAGCCTACGGCGCCATTGCACCGTTTCACTGGGCAGCTCACCGAAGTGCTCTTTATAAAGAGCAGCAAAGCGCCCGAGGTGACTGAAGCCCTCATCTGCCGCGTACCACGAGATATGGGGATCATCACACTCACAACTTACCAATCGCCTGCGTACGCGAATCAGCCGGCACCGCTGATAGTAGCGGTAAGGCGTAAAACCAGCTTCCCTCTTCATAAGGTAATACAAGTTCCGCTCACTCGCTCCGGCATGCTTCGCCAGCTCTTGCAGGTTAAACTCCCACTCGGATTCTGTTCGGATTTTCTCAATCGCTCTAACCAGCCTTCGATCCAACTGAGGCGGCTCCGCAAGTGAGCCCGGATGTTCCCTGGCCAGCAAACATTTAACCCTACGGAAAAGATCATTTACTGTTTTGCAGGCATGCTGATGCCCCCGCAGGTATTCTGCCATGAACATAAAGCGGCGAATCTCGCTGGCAACAGCCTGAGCTTCATCAGGAACAGAGCACAACTGAGGCAGCTTGCCCGAAGGTAAAAGCAGAACCAATTGACTCAGACCATCAACAGACAGCGTAAATTCCATATCTTCTGGAATTACGATAAGCGGGTAAGCGGGAAGCCTGGAGCCGTTCAGTGTAATGTTGCACCGGCCTTCAACTGAGAGAACAACCATAGGTCGTTCCAGCAGGCGGCCGGTGAACGTCATATCCTGGTGAATATCTAAAACACACACATGGCCGGCATCAGCCTCAAGCATAGACAACGAGCCGGCGACACTTTGCGGGTTAGCAAGGCGACAATGTAAGTCAGATGGCCAAAGCAGGTCCTGCATGGCCGCAAGCCATTCATCTCCAGTGCCCCGGTGAAGCCGCAAATAGGCTTCCAAATCAAAGTGGGTGTTGCGATCGCGCATTAGGCTCAAACAGGTAATGATTAGAACTGCCCTTTTATGTTACATAAGTAAAAAACCCTAGCCAAATATCGCAAAACAGGAGCTATCCGGGCTCAAATCGAGTCTAAATTGATACTCGTCAACTATAGATCAGTTCACCCACTCACTATTCACGCCAGATTCAAGCTGGAAAATGGTAACGGCCGCGCCATCAGGTAACCTTGCCCGCGATTGCATTTCAGCTCCCGCAGCTTCGTCCTTTGATCCTCTGTTTCTATACCCTCTGCCACCACCTCTAACCCGAGAGCTTCTGCAATCGCCAGAATAGCAGACACAATTCTTGCGTCGGCGCCATCCTCTCCCAATCGCTGAACAAATTTCCGATCAATTTTCAGTACGTTAACCGGAAGGCTGTGAAGGTATGCCAGAGAGGAATACCCCGTACCAAAATCATCAATCGCAACCCTTACGCCCTTGTCACAGAACTCTTGCAGCTTAACAAGGCAGCTACGTGAAAGATTCATCAGATGGGTTTCCGTAATCTCAATCTCCGGCTGCCAGCCCGCCAGCCGGATCCGGGCAAAAAACGGTTCCAACAGTTGCTCAAGTCGCTCATCGGCTATCTGTCTTGCAGAAATATTGATGGCCAGATATTTCGAATGACCACTACCCATCTGACATTCATCCAGATCTCTGGTAATCCTGCGAACCAGTACTTCCGTGAGTTCATGAATCTGCCCTCGCTGCTCAGCCAATGGTACAAAGTCAGCGGGTGAAACCGGCCCCAGCTCTGGATGCTGCCATCTCAAGAGTGCTTCCATACCCACCATCGCGCCGGACGCAAGATCATATTGGGGTTGATAGACAACGGAGAACTCTTCCTTTGATATTTTCAACGAGGCAGTTAATGCCTCTGAAAGTCGCTGCTGGAACTGCTCCTGCTGACATTCCATTGCGCTATAGACCCGATAGCAGGCTCGACCTGACAATTTCGCGGTGTACATTGCCCGGTCTGCGTTTTGCAACAACTCAGCAGCAGTTTCACCATTCTTCGGATATACTGCTGCGCCGACCGAGGCCGTCAAAAAGTATTCACGGTGATCCACCATTATCGGCGCACGAAAGGCCTGAACCATACGTTCACATACGGCCTGAAATTCCATCTCCGTGTCGAGTTCCACCATCGCGGCAAACTCATCCCCGGACAGGCGAGCAACCATATCCCCCTTGCGTACAACCTCCTGAATACAGACGGCCGCCTGCTGAAGAACCCTGTCGCCACAGTCATGACCATGCAGGTCATTAACAGATTTGAAAAAATCCAGATCAATGTACAACAAGACAAACTTATTATTTAAAGAATCGCGCTGGCTCACCCGCGCTTTTAGAAACTCCTGAAAAAAAGACCGGTTCGGCAATTCCGTCAAAGGATCGTAGTAAGCCAGAGAGGCCAGATAGTCATTTCCTGCGGTCAGCTCGCCTACATCCATAAACATACCGGCAAAAAGGCGATTACCATCGTATTCCACCGGGTAGATAGTGAGCCACTGAGGATAATTTTCGCCATTTTTCCGGCGATTCCAGATTAACCCCTCCCAGCGACCACTCTCATTAAGGCTTTTCCACATAGCCTGGTAGAACTCAGCTGAGTGCAGCCCCGAACTCAATACCGAAGGCGGCCGGCCCAGAACTTCACTTTCCTGATAGCCGGTAACCACGTGAAACATGCGATTAACGTAGGTAATTTTCGCGTCCGGTGTCGAGAGCATAATGGCTCTGGGATGGCTATCCACGAAAGCCTTAAACCCTCGTTCCTGTAACGTCTGCATCATAGATGAGTCTCTTCCATGCTTAGCTTATTCATCAGCCTTAAACCCCAGCATAGGGAGAAACTACCGTTAACCTATCCACTTTTTGCAAAAAATCGCTGTCTTTGACCAAAACAGGAATAGGCCTTAACAAAAACGAGAGAATTGCAATATACGGATACCCCCGCAATGGCGACAGGCTGATATTGGGTACATCAAATAACAAGAAGGCAGGGAGTGCACCAATGCGCAGAAATGAACCGGTTACCCAGATTGAGAGAAAGTTCCACAATCACAGCCATCTCATCACCACAACGGACCTCAAAGGGAAAATTACTGCGGCGAACGAGGCGTTTGTCGAAATATCGGGATTCAGCATGGACGAACTCCTCGGCCAGCCTCACAACCTGATCAGGCATCCCGACATGCCAAGGGAAGCTTTTGCCAATTTATGGGACACCATCCGAAGCGGGAATTCCTGGCGTGGCCTTGTCAAAAACCGCTGCAAAAATGGTGATTATTACTGGGTAGATGCCTATGTAACGCCCATCCTCAAGGATGGCGTGTTGGTGGAGTTCCAGTCTGTTCGCTTTTGCCCCAGCCGATCTCAGATTCAACGTGCCGAGAAAGCCTACGCGGCCTGGAATAACGGCAAGTTACCACGTCGCTACCAGGCAACCAGCCCGCCTCTGCTGTCCAAACTGGCCTGCCTGTATGCACTGCTGGCCTGCAGCCTGTTGTGGTTTGGCCTCGCTGAACTCAGTGTCACAAGCCTGCTTGGACTCCAGGCTCTGTTACTCGGCGTTTTTGGCGTACTGTTCTGGCTAACGCTGCCCATGATCAGAACCGCCCGCAGCGTGGCCCGCGACGCCCACCCTGTAATGCCGTGGATCTACACAGGCCGGCGAGATGAAGGCGCCTGGATTGATTATGACCTCCAGAAAAAGGATGTCACGCTGCGAGCCATTTCAGCAAGAATGCATGCCAATATCGCAAGACTCCATGGCCGAAAACAAAAAACCATGGACTGGGTATCCAGTTCAATGACCTGCATTCGCAGTCAGCAGTCGGATATAGAACACATCACCCGCGCCTTTGAGGAACTGGCACAAAGCGTCGCGCGGGTAAACGAAATGACAAGCCGTACGGACCAGGCCAGTGCCGACGCACGACACTCGGCCAAACAATGCCAGGCTCGCATGGACAACGTTGACCAGGCGCTTCGCGAGCTGCAAAGTCAATTGACCGAAGCCAACGCGGATATGGCCAAGCTGACCGAACGCAGTAATGCAATCAGTGTTGTATTGGAAGTCATCTCAGATATTGCCGGACAAACTAACCTGCTGGCACTGAATGCAGCCATTGAGGCTGCCCGGGCGGGTGAAACTGGTCGCGGCTTTGCGGTAGTGGCTGATGAAATCCGGGGGCTGGCACAGCGCACTCACGAATCCACCCAACGCATTGATTCCATGATAGAAGGTTTACAGTCCGAAACCCGTACCGTGGTCAATGCCATCAGCAACGGAGCTAACGCCTGTGAGCACACCGCAAGCCTGGCGAATGAAGCCTGCCAGGCACTTCAGGTCACTCTCAGCGACATCGACGTCATCGACGATTGCGCCCGAGAAGTAGCCAGTGCGGCAGAGCAGCAATCAGCACTCGCACTGCAAGTAGAACAGCAGGCAGAAAGTCTGCTGAAACTGGGCAACCAATCCGTCGAAAGCAGCGAAAGTGCCCACCAGGAATCCGAGCGGTTGGGCAATAATGTTGACCGCGCTCAGCTCCTGACAAGCCATTTTCTGCAAATGCTGCTGCCACCGACGAGCAACAAGCAGCAAAAATTCCCCGAACCGACACAATAGGGTAGTCTGGCGTTTTACCGGCTCAAAGAGCCGGTCACACCCATGACAAACAGGGCTGCCTGCATTTTGACTCTTGGAACCCTTTTCTGGATTTTCACTGCGGGCTTCGCGACGTGGTACTGGTGGAAGGCAAAAGCCATCAAAGACTCCGTGTTAGAGGCTACACGCCGCTATTGTAAGACCATGGACGTGATGCTCCTCGACGACGCTGTTTTTCTTCGAGGCATCTGGTTCAAACGCGACCAGACCGGCAACCTTCGGGTATGGCGCCGCTTTCTATTTGACTTCACCACCACCGGCGAAGAAAGATATACCGGGCGGGTGATCATGCTGGGCAAAAAAATCATGCATATGGAACTGGACCCCCACCGGTTCTGACCTGCACATGTCTGCACACTGGTTTTCTAACTGAAACCTGCCTGTCACATTTCTGTAGCATCCTTATCCCGTCTCAAGTTTCAACCACGGGCTCTATAAGCATGGCAATGCCAACTCTCAGAAATTTCGTTTTCTTTGCATTCTTATCACTGCAGTTCCACTCTCCTTTATTCGCTCATGTGCTGGAAATTCATGGATCAAACACGATTGGCGCCTCACTCGCACCACTCCTCGTGACAGAATACCTTGAACAAATTACCCAACAAGAGGTGCGCAAAGAGCCCACCGGAAATGATAATGAGCAGGTTCTGACAACCACCAGTCAACAAGGTGGAGAACTGTCTGTTCTGGTAGCAGCCCATGGTTCCAGCACGGGATTTCAGGCGCTAGCTAACGGGCAGGCTGATATCTGGGCCTCTTCCCGTCCGGTAAAGAAAGCAGAGGCTGAACAGCTTCGGCCAGAAACTGAGCTCACAAATCTCCAGACCGAGCATGTCATTGCCATCGATGGCCTTGCCATTCTTGTGCATCCAACAAACCCGGTCAATCAACTCAGCATCAGCACCCTTCGGAAAATTTTTAGCGGCCAGATCCAAAACTGGTCAGAGTTAGGCGGCAACAATACCCCCATTCAGCTTTATGCTCGTGACAAGCGTTCCGGGACTTGGGACACATTCAAATCACTGGTACTAGGCAAAACCGAAAAGCTGCATGAAACCGCTCGCCGTTACGAATCCAACGACCAACTCTCTGACGATGTATCCCGAGACCCTCAGGCTATCGGCTTCTCAGGTCTGGCGTCCGTTCGAAACAGCAAATTACTGGCCATCTCTGACGGCACAGCTCCTGCTTTAAAACCGGATCAACTGACCGTCGCCAGTGAGGATTACCCTCTCTCCCGCCGGCTGTACATGTACACCATGGGATCAAACAGCACTGAATTTGCCCAAAACCTCATCGAATTCACATTAAGTGCCAAAGGACAGATGCACGTCGCAAGATCCGGCTTCATATCTCAAAACCCGATCGCAGTGAAACCCAGACTGGACCACTCCGTGCCTGAATCCTTCAGGCGCCTGACAGAAAACTACCTTCGATTGACGGTTAACTTCCGCTTTTCAGAAGGCCGAACCAAGTTAGACAACAAAGCCCGCCGGGACCTTCTACGAGTGAAGCATTACCTGGCCAGTAACAACCGCTCTACCGATGACCTGCTGTTAATCGGCTTTTCCGATGCTCAGAGTAATGAATTACGAGCCCAGCTTATCTCGGAACTCAGAGCACTCTCTGTTCGCCGTGCATTAAACGACATCGGCTTGAGCTCAGTTACCTATACAGGTTATGGGCACTACATGCCGGTTGGTGATCGCGGCAACCAGCGCAATGGCCGTGTAGAAGTCTGGGTAAAAGCTCAAGGCCTCACCCATATGGGCGATTCCTGAGGCCTCTGCTTTCCGCAATACTTCCTGTTGCAATAAAACCAACAAAAATAATAGGAGTGTTTATATGCGTTATGCCATGCCTGTCCGGCTAGTGGCCGGAGCCCTTATGCTTGTGTTCTCAATGTTGAGCTACGCAAGCTATACCCAAACCCGATACCCGATTGTTCTGGTACACGGTGTTACCGGCTTCAATACACTGGGAGGTTTGGTCAATTACTTTCATACCATCCCGTGGAACCTTGAACGCAGTGGCGCTCAGGTGTATACCGCCAGCGTCTCCTTTGTGAACAGTAGCGAACAACGGGGCCAACAGTTAGCCAGCTACATCAACAGCTTAGGGCACAGCAAAGTCAATTTGATGGCCCACAGCCAAGGTGCCCCGACGTCTCGCGTTGCTGCGGCTCTGATTCCAGATCGCATTGCCTCTGTCACGTCAATCAACGGTGTCAACAAAGGTTCAAAAGTGGCCGACGTGATGCGTGGAGTTATACCTCCCGGAAGCTACGTGGAAGGCGGAGCTGATGCCATCGCAAACGCCTTCGGCGGCCTGGTCAACGCCTTGTCCGGGGCCAGCAACCCCCAAGACGGCATAGCCGCTTTGGAAACACTGACCACTGAAGGCACCACAGATCTGAACGATGCTCTCGGCTGGAGCGGAGTGAACCGTAATGCCTGTTCAGGCACCAATGAAGATGTCTGGATCAACGGACATAAAGTTAAGTTTTTCTCTTGGACTGGCCGAGGCATCTGGACTAACGTTTTTGATATTACAGATCCCTTCCTGGCCGTTACGTCTATGGCATTTGGCAATGAGCCAAGTGATGGCCTGGTGGACGTTTGCTCCACCATGATGGGTAATGTAATTGGTACCCACTACGACATGAATCATGTTGATGCCATTAACCACTTGTTCGGCGCCCGGTCTCTATGGACCAATCCGGTAAGCCTTTATCGCTCCCATGCAAACCGCCTGAAAAATCGCGGATTGTGAGGTTGTTATGAAGCAAAAAGCCAACGCACTGCGCTGGTGGCTGATTCCCGGAACCCTGCTGGTCATTGTGGCCGGCAGCGGTCTCTGGTACAGCTCCGGCTCTTCCGGCATCACCGTCGAAATGTCCGGCAAGCCAGGCACAAAGAGCCCAAGCCAGACAGAGATCGCCTACAACCACGTCCTGCCCGAAGTGAACCACCCATCTTCGACCGCTTACAAGACCCCACCCAGGCTATCCAGCCCTCCTATCGCCCCATCACTGGAAGGCACCGATATTGACGGCACCCTACAAGCCACCGCTGATGGTCAATTGGTTGTGAATTTAGAGGTGCGCGACTTCTTTGATTACTTCCTCAGCACGGTAGGCGAAGTATCTCCGGAAACGGCCATCACTCAAATTCAACACATGGCACAACAGTACCTGCCCGAGCCTGCCAGCAGTCAGGCCATAACCCTGCTGGAGCAATATCTCGCATACAAACAAGCATCTTTAGACGTGTTACAAACAGAGCTGGACCCAAGCCGCCAGCATGATGCCGCTTACCAGCTTGAAGCTCTCGGCAGCGCCCTCGCGCAACTAAAACAACTACGTCAACAGATTTTCAGTCCTGAGGCTCACCAGGCCTTCTTCCGCCAGGAAGAAGCCTATAGTGAGTACACTCTGGCGACTCTGGGTATTCAGCAACGCACGGACCTGACGGAACAAAGTAAGCAAGCCCTGCTGAACTGGCACAGAAATCAACTACCCGATACTCTGAAATCGACCGAACAGCATCTGCACGCTGATATTCAGCAACAACAGCAACGAATCGCGGCAATGGCATCCGCCAGCTCACCGGAAATGGCCGGACAGCAGCTAATCGACATGGGGCTCGACCCAGAAAGTGCCGATGATGTTGTGAGCTACCTCCAACAACGTCAGGCTTTCAACCAGCGCTTTGAAGCATTCCACGAAGCCATAAAACACCAGCAAAAGGCTGGTCTGGCCAACACTACAGAAAAGGAATACCAGGCACACCTTCTGGAGCAGTATTTTCCAGACCAGCAGGAACAAACCTGGGCTAAACTAAAGCTGCTCGACCAAAGCTAACCTTGGGATCTGAATGACCGCAGAACAGATCAGACATCAGCAGTCCAGCGGCTTTTTGACTCTACGTTTCGAACCATCGCTTGAAGCCAGCTACCGGGAAACCCGTTCCGCCCTGATCCGGCAACGTGCACGCGTAATCTCGATTACGGGCCTACTCCTTTTTATGGGCTATGCGCTAATGGACGCAATAACGCTGCCTCAAGCACTCGCACAGATCACCGTATTTATCCGACTGGCGGTGATCTGTCCCATCATCGCCTTTGTCCTCTGGCTGGTAAACCGAACCGCTTTGCCTGATTCGGTTTTTGAAAAAATTTATTGCCTTGCGTATCTAGCCGGGGGGCTGAGTATTATTGCCATTATTATGGCCGCCCGGCTCCACGCATACCCTCTGCCTTATGAAGGCATGATTCTGATGCTGATGTTTGGCTATTTCGCCATGGGCTTACCCTTTTCAACCGCCTCCATTTCATCCTTTACGCTGGTGGGGGTTTACCTGTTAGCAGAAGCTTGGGCCGACACGCCATTATCCGAGATTCTGAGCAACGGTTTTTTTCTGATAACAGCCAACGTGATCGGCATGATTGGTGCGTGGATGTCTGAATATCGCCATCGAGCTCATTTTCTTGACCGACAGTTACTAGGACTGATGCACCGGGCCGCAGAGGATGAAAACCGTCGAAAAACTGAATTAATTACCGCCGCAAGTCACGACCTACGCCAACCTCTAAACGTTATCGAAATCACTCTCGAAAATCTTCAGCCCACCCTGCAGGGAACGCTTCATGGCAACATGCTGCGCCAACTCAAAGACATGGTCAGCCAACTTCGCAGCTTGCTAGCCACCGTACTCGACAGCGCCCGCCTTAACGAAGGAATGATCAAGCCTGAACTGGAACCAGTCCAAGTGTCCGGGGCTTTTCAAAGCGTACAGGATCTTGTTGAAGACACACTTTACAGCCGAGGACTAAACCTCTGCCTGGAACTTCCCTCAACACCGACTTACGTTATGGCCGATCCGGTGCTGCTTCAACGAATTCTACAGAATCTGATCATCAACGCAGCAGACCACAGTGGGGCAGACACGGTCCGCCTGTGCTGCAAACAACGCGGCACAAACGTTCGCATTCTGGTTTGCGACAATGGCAGGGGCTTACCTGAAAACATTAAGGACAGGCTATTTCAGCCCTATATACGCAGTAGCAAGAAGAACAATTCCCCCGGGCTCGGTCTCGGGCTGACCATCGTGCATGAGTTTACAAATCTGATGGACGGTCATTGTGGTGCCGAATCCACGCCACAAGGCTCGATATTTTGGGTAGATTTACCTGAGCCAGTTACAACCAGCCCCGGTCTCTCGCCTTATTAACGCACTCCGTGCGATTTTGAACACCTAACTGGGTAAAAATTGCTTTTAAGTGGGTTTTAACGGTGTTTTCGGTCAAATCTAAACTTTGGCAAATACGCTTGTTGGGAAAGCCTTGCGCTAAAAGAGACAGCACTTCAAGTTGTCGAGGTGTTAACGGCACAGCCCGGGCCAAAGGAGCCATACCCCCAGGAAAATAATCCCTCCCCTTACTGATAGCAGTCATCATCCGAACGAACGCCATCCGGCCTGCTGACTTGGCAAGAAAACCTCTGGCTCCCGCAGCCCGAGCCTCTCGAATCGTGCGTTCATCATCACTGCTGGAAATAATAACGACAGGTAACTGCGGGCATTTCCCGGAAAGCTTTGGCAAAAGAGATAGCCCTGATTCGCCCTCAAGAGATACATCGAGCAAAATAAGCTCCACTCCCTCCCTCTGCATCAGGCTCTCTGAGGCCTCTTCAACAGAAGAGACGGTTTCAACCACTTCAGCTAAACCTTCCTGCTGAATGAGCCCGGCCAAACCCTGTGCGAAAAGGGCATGATCATCTACCAAGAGAACCCGGTTAAACGGTAATGAATCCTGAGGCCCGGCAGCACACGAGCAATGCTCAGAGCGAATCGCAGTCATCATGCAGCTCCCAGAATAATTATTTTTATTACTGCGGAAGCACTATAGCCTAACCAACACAGCTCCTCAGCGGCCTGCTTAACATTTCACGGTTTACGGCTTAGCACGCATTCCATACAAACTTACAGGCTTCGGCAAATCCCTACCTAAATCAGGGTCACAGATCTGGTTATGCCCCATATACTGCTAGTGTCGCTTCCAACTAAAAGACCGGGACAATGGACATTAAAAACGACCACCGCTACGCCATTAACTTGAACGTTCGGGGCATTCAGCCCTCGGCCACCCTTCGCATCAATGAGCAGAGCAACGAGCTGCGCGCTGAAGGGAAAGACATCATCAAGCTGGGCCTTGGGCAATCCCCTTTTCCAGTCCCTGAGCGGGTAGTAGATGCGCTCAAAGAGCACGCGCATGAGAAGGACTATCTTCCGGTGAAAGGTCTCAGAGGCCTGCGTGAGTCCATTTCCGGCTACATAAACCGCAATGAAAAGATGCGTTCTACATGGGAAGACGTACTCATTGGCCCGGGCTCCAAAGAACTCCTGTTCATTCTTCAGCTGGCTTATTATGGCGACCTGCTGATTCCGCGGCCGAGCTGGGTCTCCTATGCTCCCCAGGCCCGCATCATCGGTCGCTCGGTACATTGGTTGCCCACCCATGCCGAGAATAACTGGCAGCTGACGGCAGAAGAGCTGGACATCGTTTGTCGGGATGACCCCTCACGCCCACGTATTCTGATTCTGAACTACCCATCCAACCCAACCGGCTGTACCTATACCGATGACCAGTTACTGGCCATCGCCAATGTCGCCCGCAAGTACAATTTGATCCTGCTGTCTGACGAAATCTACGGCGAGGTAAACTTTGAAGGCCGGCACAAGTCCATCGCCCGTTATTATCCGGAAGGCACCATTATCAGCACCGGTATGAGTAAATGGCTTGGTGCAGGTGGCTGGCGCCTGGGAACGTTCATCTTCCCGCCCGAGCTACGCCCCCTGCAGGATGCCATGGCCATCATCGCCAGCGAAACCTTCACATCGACCGCTGCGCCTATTCAGCACGCTGCAATCACTGCCTTCAACGGCGGCGATGACATCAACGAATACCTGCACCAGTCACGACGGGTACTGAAGGTCGTTGGCGAATACATGCACCGTCGCCTCAGCGATATGGGTGCCGTAGTGCGCAAACCTGAAGGTGCGTTCTATGTGTTCCCGGATTTCTCAGGCTTCAGCGATAAGTTGGCGAGAAAAGACATCAAAACCTCTCAGGCCTTCTGTACTGCACTGCTGAAAGATACCGGTGTAGCAATCTTGCCTTCCAGTGACTTCGGATTTGTCCCGGATCACATGGGCGCGCGCCTGGCGTTTGTGGATTTTGATGGTGCACAAGCATTGGCGCTGGCGGGTGGCGAATACGCTGAGCAGGAATTGGCGGACGATTTCGTCAAACAAGCCGGTCCCCGCCTGGTACTGGCTATGGATAAAATGGAGAAGTGGCTGAACAGCCTGTAACTCCCGGCCGTGATAGACTGGCACCCTCACGTAAAAATACACCGAGGGTGCCATGTCTGATTCTCTTTCTCTGCGCGATATCACTGACTTTGCCGAAGCATTAGCCAAAGACGCCGGTGAGCTGATCCGCCACGAGCGGGAAGAAAATACCCTCCGTACCAATTACAAAGATCAAACAGAGCTGGTCACTCACGCCGATGTTATGGCAGACGAATTCATCACTGCCGCCATCCGAAAACGCTTTCCCAGCCACCGTATTCTGTCTGAAGAAACCATGCCCGACCTGTCCCAGGCAGAACACCTGGACACGCCGCTATGGATTATTGATCCCATCGACGGCACCGTAAACTACGCCTACGGCCACCCTCAGGTAGCAGTATCAATTGCTTACGCAGAACGTGGTGAAGTTCAGGTCGGCGTGGTGCATGCGCCTTTTTCTGGTGAAACCTTCCGGGCCACCAAAGGCGAGGGAGCAACGCTGAACGGCAATTCTATCCAGCACAGCGGCGCCACAATTCCCAGGCAGTCACTGTTCGCTACCGGATTCCCCTACACCAAAGACAATCTGGCTCCCCTCATTCGCAGGCTGGATGCAATGATTCACCAGTGCCGCGACTTGCGCCGCATCGGCTCTGCCGCCCTGGATATTTGCTGGGTTGCCTGTGGTCGACTGGATATCTACTACGAAAACGTCAGCCCATGGGATTTCGCTGCGGCCCGCCTGATCGCCTGGGAAGCCGGTGCAACCGTTGGTCACTTCGGAGACGTCCCGGACGGCTACCCAGCTGACCTGTGGGGCCGAGACATTCTGATTTCAGCGCCAGAGGTGTGGGCGCCGATACGATCGACTCTTCGCTCAGCCTCTGGCTATGACTGATTGGGGGGAAATTAACCCCAGGTCAGTTCAGAGAGCAGCACCCAGGCCTCATCAAAGTCGGTGGTAGGCAGGCGGGAAAAAGACGACCGGACAAAGCGCTGAATGCGCCCCTCAAGGAAAACCATAACAAAGTCTGCACCTCGCGCTGCACTCGTGCGAGGACGCAGCCCCTGGCGAATTTCACCTTCCTTCAGAGTCTGACGAAACTGGGTTTCCAGGCGTTCAAAGAACTGGGACGCACGTTTACGCAGAGACTCGTCTTCCCCCATCAGAGCATCGCCGGTCAGCACACAGCACAGCCCTGGATTTCGTTCAGAAAAGACTAAGACCAGATGCACCAGTTGCTGCAAGCGCACACGAACATCCTCCTGCTCCTGCAGGACCACCTGGCAGCGGGAAAACACAGCCTCCTCCGCAAACTCGATAAGCGCCTCAAACATTTTCCGTTTGCTGGGAAAGTGTCGATATAACGCCGCTTCAGTGACGCCCACGGATTTAGCCAGGCCCGCCGTAGTAATGCGAGCTCCCGGATCTTTTTGCAGCAATTCAACAAGCGCCTGCAGGATGGCATCCCGCCGGCTCGGTTTCTGGTTGGTCATATCAGGACTACAGCGCTCTGGTATCTTTTTGGATGTTTAACCGCTTAAAAAAACGTACCGTCAACCGGGGAAGAGGCACTGGCGTATAGTTTCTTCGGCATACGGCCTGCCAGGAAAGCTTCCCGGCCGGCTTCAATGGCCAGGCGCATGGCATTTGCCATTCTGACCGGATCTTTGGCCTGAGCAATAGCCGTATTCATCAGCACTCCATCACAACCCAGCTCCATAGCAATGGTGGCATCGGAAGCCGTTCCAACGCCAGCATCCACAAGCACCGGTACTTTCGCGTTTTCAACAATCAACCGGACGTTATAACGATTCTGTATCCCCAAACCTGAACCAATCGGGGCACCCAAAGGCATGATCGCAACACAGCCCATTTCCTCCAGACGCATGGCCAGCAAAGGATCATCTGAGCAATACACCATCACTTTGAAACCGTCTTTGATCAGCTCTTCCGCTGCGGCCAGAGTTTCCGGCATGTTCGGGTACAACGTTTTGTGCTCGCCCAAAACTTCCAGTTTCACCAGATCACGCCCGTCCAGCAGTTCACGGGCCAGCTTGCAGGTGCGCACCGCATCTTTTGCCGTGTAGCAACCGGCGGTGTTAGGGAGAATGGTGTACCGTTCCGGGGAGATCACATCCAGCAGATTCGGCTCATCCGGATTCTGGCCCAGGTTGGTCCGGCGAACCGCAACCGTGACGATTTCTGCCCCACTGGCTTCAATCGCATGGCCTGTTTCCATCAGGTCCTGATACTTGCCCGTACCAACCAGCAAGCGGGACTGATAAATCTGGCCTGCAATTTCCAGGGGTTTGTCTTCGGGAAGCTGAATTTCCGGTGTGTCTGTCATAACCTACCTGAGTTCGATAAAAAAGATTGGGAGTTCGTGAAGGTTCGCGCACCAACATTCTGATAATGCAGAATCAACCTCCGCCGATCGCATGCACCAACTCTACCCGGTCATTTTCACTAAGGGTGAATTCCGCGTGCTGGCTACGAGGAACAATGTCCTCATTAACCTCAACAGCTACTCGCTTGCCCGTCAGCGATAGTTTTTCGATTAAAGCGGCAACCGTTGCTCCTACGGGGAGCTCCATGGCTTCGCCATTTACCTGAACCTGCATTATTCTGATTGTCTCCGTTATTTTTTCAGGGCTGCGGCTACCAGCAGCCCCCAGCCAACCATAAAGCAAACGCCACCTATCGGTGTTACTGGCCCAAGCCAGTGGTTTCCGGTAAGCACCAACAAATAAAGACTGCCGCTGAAGAGCAAAATTCCAGTCAGCCAGAAGCCGCTGGCGATGGACAATAACCGACGATTCAACCCCACCGCAGACATCAGCCCGGCAACAATCAACGCCAGGGCATGGTACATCTGATAGCTCACGGCCGTTTGAAACACCTCAAGTTCCCGTTCACTCACCACATGACGCAGCCCATGAGCACCAAACGCCCCCGCCATAACCGCCAGCAAACCCGCGAGCCCGCCAATGGCAAGCGCCCAGCGAATCACCCCGGTTTGGCTATTAACGGCAGTCACAGTGAATTTTCTCCCCGCTGTCCAGGTTCATCAGTGTAAGGGCACCACCCCATACGCAACCGGTATCAAGACCAATAAAACGGTCGCTGCCGGTGTCCCCATCCAATGCGGCCCAGTGGCCAAAGATGACTCGGATATCATCCCTGCGCGGGTAAATAAACCAGGGAGCATAGCCTTCCGGTGCCTCATCTGCCGACTCTTTGGCCGTGAGTTCCAGGCTGCCATCTGCAGCAATAAAGCGCATCCGGGTGAAATAATTGGTAATCACCCGCCAACGATCCATACCCGTGAGGGTATCACTCCAGCGTTCAGGCTGATTACCATACATCAGTCTGAAATACTCGCCTGCATCGCTACCGCGAATCACCGCCTCCACTTCACGGGCACAAGACAGAGCCTGCTCAACACTCCAGATATGGGGTAGACCGGCGTGGGCCATCAACAGATTCCGGCCGGCATCGTGAACACAAAGGTGTTGCTGTCGCATCCATTGCACCAGCCGGTCACAGTCCGGTGACTCGAGTATGTCATACAGGGTGTCTTTCTTTTTCGGACTATGGCCACCTAAAACTACCGCCAGTAAGTGCAGATCATGGTTCCCCATAACCACCACCGCAGCATCGCCCAGACTTTCGATATAACGCAAAGTCTCCAGCGAGGACGGCCCGCGATTGATCAGATCACCCGCCACCCAAAGTCTGTCTCTTGAAGGCGAGAAGTCTACTTTTGCCAACACATCCCGCAGTCGATCGTAGCAACCCTGAATATCGCCAATGGCGTAGTCAGTCATTACTTACCTCGTCGGCCTCTGTTTTCTTGGCCTTTGCATCAACCAGAAAATCAGCAATCAGCACGTAATCCGCCAGGCTCAGGTTTTCCGGACGAAGACCGTCGTTAATTCCCAGAGACTGTAACTGGTCTACCGTGACCATTGCGGCCAGTGCTTTCCGAAGAGTTTTCCGCCGGGCATTAAACGCAGTACGCACAACAGACTGAAGCGTTTTAAGATCTTTTGCAGGATGAGGCAGTTCTTTATGCGGAACCAGCCGAACAATGGCGGAGTCCACTTTGGGTGCCGGCCGGAAAGCGCCCGGGCCCACCTCAAACAACGGCTGCACCTTACAAAAGTACTGGGCCATGATCCCCAATCGACCGTAATTATTGTCACCAGGAACCGCAGCCAACCGCTGTACCACTTCTTTCTGCAGCATGAAGTGCATATCTTGCACCACGCCGGATTGCGCCAGCAGATGAAAGATCAGAGGCGTCGAGATGTTGTACGGCAAGTTACCGACAATGCGCAACGGGCGGTCGGTTGCCAACACGCTGAAATCAAAGCTGAGGGCATCGGCCTCATGAATTCTGAAGTCTGGATAGTTGAAAAACTTGGTGCGCAGCACCGGAATCAAATCCCGGTCGAGTTCTACCACCTGCAGGCGAGGGTTAACGGCCAGAAGTTCTTCAGTGATTGCCCCAAGCCCCGGACCAATCTCAACAAGGACGTCGTCTGGCTTCGGGTTGATGGAACGAACAATCTTTTCAATCACGCCGGGATCATGCAAAAAGTTCTGGCCGAAACGTTTACGGGCTTTATGGCCGTGCTGGTTACTCATTGATACTCTCCGGCTGGGCTTCTCGACGGCAACGGGCCATATGTTCTCCTACTCGAATGGCAGTATGCAGGCTACCAGCATCGGCTTTGCCTGTACCCGCCAGATCCAGAGCCGTGCCATGATCCACTGACGTACGAACAATCGGCAGCCCCAGCGTGATGTTAACTGCGCGGCCAAAGCCCTGAAACTTCAGCACCGGCAGGCCCTGATCGTGATACATAGCGAGTACCGCATCGGCGCTGTCCAGCCAGTGCGGCGTAAATAGGGTATCTGCCGGCAGCGGACCGGTCAGGTGAATATTTTCCTGACGAAGCCGATCCAGTGTTGGCTCAATCACCTCGATTTCTTCCCGGCCCAAATGGCCGCTTTCTCCCGCATGAGGGTTCAGCCCCGCCACCAAAATGCGCGGTTGCCTGATGCCAAAAAACGTTTTCAGGTCGGCATTCAGAATCCGGGCTACCTGAGTCAACCGCTCCGGCGTAATCGCTGCGGGTACATCCTTCAGGGGTAAGTGAGTGGTTACCAAAGCAACCCTGAGCTCATCGGTCGCCAGCATCATCACCACCCGCTCAACACCACAAAGTTCCTGCAGGAACTCAGTATGACCACTAAAAGCAATGCCAGCTTCGTTAATCACCCCCTTGTGCACCGGCGCCGTTACCATGCCGTCAAAGTCACCGTTCAGGCAACCTTGTGCAGCAAGCGTCAGAGTGTCCAGAACATACTGGCTGTTAGCAACATTCAGCCGCCCGGCCTCGGTCGATTGGCAGCCGTCTACAGTGCAAACAGAAAGATGGCCGGCGCAGATCTCTGGTTGCATACCTGGTTGCCAGTCATGCAACTGAACGGCCAGACCAAGCTGCCTGGCACGCTGCTCCAGCAAACCTTTACCGGCGATGACCACAATACCAGCACCACGGTTTTCACCCGCCAGCTGCAGACATAGCTCTGGTCCGATACCTGCCGGCTCGCCTGCGGTCAGTGCCAGAATTACCGGTTTGGTCATGATGCGCTGTCTTCCTCACTGGCGGGGTTCATATCCGCGTACTCACCTTTGAACTCTACGAAGGCTTCATCACGGATTTCTCGCAGCCAGTTCTGCAGTTCAGTTTCAAACTTACGCATGTAAATTGCCTGACGAGCCTGTGTAGCACGGCTCTCAGCAGTAACATCCTGGGTTCTGCGCTCTTCAACCTGAATGATGTGCCAGCCAAACTGGGAACGTACCGGACCATAAATTTCGCCAACACTGGCTTCCAGCATGCCCTTCTCAAACTCAGGAACCATCTGGCCGGGACTCACCCAGCCCAGATTTCCGCCATCAGAACCGGAAACCGGGTCATCCGACAATTCACGGGCCAATTCTGCAAAATCAGCACCATTTTTAAGCTGCTGGTAGATGTCTCGTATGCGTTTCTCTGCCTGCACTTCAGTCACCGCTTCAGAAGGGCGAACCAGAATATGGCGAACGCGGTGCTGCTCAATAAACTTTTGCTGCTCGCCGCCGCGCTTGTCCATCACCATCACCAGATGGAAACCGCTGTTGTTTTCCAGAACGTCAGAAGGTGCTCCTATCTTCAAACCCGGCACCACAGGTGCAACCAGTGACGGCAACTGACTTTCAGCCCGCCAGCCCATATCACCCCCTTCTAAGGCATTGCTGGCGTCAGACTCGGCCACCGCGACTTCGCGGAAGTCGCGGCCATCAAGTATCTGCTGGCGTAACCGTTCGGCGGTTGCGCGGGCTTCGGCAACCGAAGCGTCATTGCCAGGTTCATCAACCTGAATAAAAATATAGGCCAAACGGTATTCAGCACCATTACTGCCAGAGCCAGCCTGAGCCTTCAGGTAATTCTCTACCTCACGGTCAGTTATCCGCACACGGTTGCCCACGCGGGCCTGTTGCACCCGACTGGTCAGCATCTCATTGCGAATCTGTTCACGGGCCTGCTGATAAGTGACGCCTTCCTCCGCCAGCTGATCCTCGAACTGGGCCATGGTCAAACCATTGCTGCGGGCAATACTGGCCAATGTTTCGTTCAGCTCATTATCACTGATTCGCATGCCCATTTTGTCAGCCATCTGCAGTTGCACAGACTCTGAGATCAACTGTTCAAGCACCCGGGCTTCCAACATGTCGCGAGGCGGCAGCCCGGTACCCTGAGCTCTCAGGCGACCAATAATGGTATTCACCCGGGCTTCCAGTTCAGTCTGCAGAATCACATCGTCATCGACAATGGCTACCACACTGTCCAGTACCTTTCTTTCTGCTTGGGCTGCAACCGACAGGGCCATCATGGCCAGAGTCAGTAACAGGGTCAGTCCATGGCGTACAGTCGCCTTCATAATCACCTCATGGTTTGTGCATTCTCAGCCACCCGGCCTGATACCAGGTTAGTGGCTTTAGTTCGTGTTAACGGCGCTGAGTTCCAAAACGGCGGCGCTCGCGCTCGTCATAGCCATAAATAGCATCGCCAATGCTGTCTGATGCACCGCCGCTGCCACCAAGACCTTTAAGCTCAATTCTGAACAGCAGGCGGGTATCCAGTTCTTCATCATCGGTCAGGTAGTTCTGGTGTACCACCTGAACGCTCCAGCAGCAGTTGTTATATTCAAGACCGGCCAGCGAGCCCACCGTTCGATCCAGCTCTGAATCCCATACCCAACGGCCAATGGCACTGAGCTTGTTGGTAACCGGGAACACTGCACCGATGTCGGTCTGTTCAATATCATCAGGCCGACTGTAGGTATGGCCCATCGTAGCCAGGTATCGATAATCCTTGGTATGGAACACCAGCTGGCTACGCCCTTCTTCTGTTCTGTGGGTGTCGTGATCCCACAATCCAGACATGCTGATTTCCAGATTTTCCATTGGGTTCAACACCAGTTCCCCTGCAATCGGGGAGTTAGCCCGGTCGGATGCGCCCTCAGTAAAGAGGCTCACATCCCGGTCATCAAAATAGCGCACCTGGCCAATACTGACCCGCGCCCGCTCAGCACCGGTAAGAAGATCATTAAAGCGGCTGGTCAGTGCTACGGTGAGTTGGTTTGCATCCCCAACCCGGTCGCCCCCGGAAAAACGGTTACGTTCAAACAACCGGTCAAACCGGAAGCTCTTAACAGCGGTATCAAAGTCCGGGATGTCATCCTGGTCGGCGTCGGCATCGGCCCAGGCGTAATACAACCGAGGCTCCAGCGTCTGATTGTAAGGAATATCAAACAGACTTGAACGGCGGTCAAAATACAAACCGTTATCCCACTCAATCACCGGCACCGTGCGGTCAAAACTGCTGTCCCCGAGGGTATAGTCCTCAAGATCATAACGAGTGTAATCCAGGCTCAAAGAGGGCCGGCTAAAGCCCCAAAGAGCACGCATCGGCATGGCCAGTTCAGGAATCACCCGTACCCGCTGGCCGTTAGCTTTATCCAGGCCGCTGAGGCTTTCATTATCCCGGTAGAACCAGGTGTACTGGCCATCTACGCCTGCTTCGAACAGCCCCATATTCGCGGTACCTGCGTACAGCACTTCCGGCAATTGAGCGTATGGCTTATCAACATCAGCAATACGCTCGGCAATCGTCTGGTAGTCATTCAGGTAGGCATCGAAATACTGATTCTTATCTGAGTACCGCACCCCCCCGCGTCGCCGCAGATGGGTAGCCTGGTCAATTTCGAGAGAACGGTTCAAGTCACTCAGGTAGTCTTCATCAGAAACCACTGAGTAATCACCATAACCACGCCAGCCGCCACCAAAACTCGCCCGCGTGGAGAAATTCAGTGCCCAGCGTTCGCCGTCTGCGCCCGGAGTCTCGTCTTTGTACGCAGAATCGTCACCAATATAACCCAGCTGCAACACCGACTCGCCTAACCGGCTCAGATATCGGCCTTCCACTTCGGTAAACAGTCCACGACCGTGAATGTACTGGGGCGTCAAAGTGGCGTCGTAATGAGGTGCAAGATTCAGGTAGTAGGGTAACGCCAGATAGGCACCACTACCGGCACTGGAAGAGCCGAACTGAGGGTACAAAAATCCGGATTTACGGCGGTCATCAATAGGGAAGGAAATATAGGGCCAGTAGAACACTGGCGTATCCAGCACTTCCAGGCGCACATGTGTAGCCGTGCCAAAGCCTTCAGCCTGATCAAGCTCTATGTCCGACGCCACGATTGCCCAGTCATTCTGGCCCGGGCCGCACGTCGTGAGCATGCCGTCCGTAATCAACACCTGGTTTTCACCAATACGGGAAAGCGACGATGCCTCACCACGCATCTCGGACGCATGCAACAGGAACGTCGCCGTATTGATATCCAGCTGCCCCGAGTCAGTAGAATAACGGGCATCATCTCCCGTCAACAGAAAGCCCTCGCCGCGGCTTACCAGAGGCCCCTCCAGACTCAACTGACCAGACTGCGTGTTATAACGAGCCTCAGAGCCAGACGCCTGGAAGCTGCCTTGACGCAAGCGAACATCACCCTGCAGATACAGCTCAGCATCTAACTCGTAACGGGCGTTAAGCGCACTGGCCTCCAGCGGCACCGAGTTGACATCGGTCGCAGGGATGATTGTTGACTGGCCGCCAGCCAATGCCGAAGGCAGGTATCCACCTGCACAAAACACCGGAAGCTGAGCCTGCACGCCGGGCGGCAACTCACTTCTCGGGCGCCAGTCTATCTCTGCAGCACTTGGGGAGCTGCCCGGATTGTCTTCCGCCATAGCGGCCACCGGAGCCATAGCCATTGCCAGCAAAAGCCCGGCTAAACGGGGCTTAAACCACAACAACTGACGGTATCGGCTGGGCACGACGGCAGGCTTCCTGTTTCAGATGAATGGTGGCCGGAGTTAAAAACAGCTGCCTAGTTTACACGCGCCCCTATGGCTTGTTAACGGAAACACCGCTGCAAATCCGTTTTACGCTCTTTATACTCCTCTGCTAACGTGATCAAACAGTAAAACAACTCAGGAATCACCTCACAATTATGGACACCCGTCTGCAACTGCTGACCGACTGGGTCAG
Organism: Marinobacter sp.; assembly: GCF_041595835.1. Lineage (GTDB taxonomy): Bacteria > Pseudomonadota > Gammaproteobacteria > Pseudomonadales > Oleiphilaceae > Marinobacter. Next base: position 100,028 of record NZ_JBFHJO010000006.1, read on the forward strand.
GCAAATTCCCGGCTTTGACAGCGCCTGCGCAGAACCCGTTTCAGGTGATGCCAGCTTCCGCCGGTACTTCCGGGTATGGCGGGAAACCCCCGAACAGCCGCACACACCGTTCATCATCATGGACGCGCCACCAGAACACGAAAACTGTATGCCGTTTGTTGCCATCGCCAAACACTGGCGACAGCACGGCATTCACGTTCCTTCGATTATAAGTGAGGACCTGAAACGGGGTTTCCTGCTGATCGAAGATTTTGGTGATCAACTGATGCTCGGCGCTCTGACCCCGGAAAATGCTGACACCTATTACCGCCAGGCTCTGGACGAACTCGTGCGCATCGCCAGCCAGTCTGCTCCGGCAGACCACCCGCTTCCTCAGTATGACGCCCCGATGCTGGACCGGGAAATGGCATTATTCCCCGACTGGCTACTTGAGAAGCATTTAGGCCTTGCGCTGAGCAATCAGGAACGCGCTCTGCTGGAGACCGCTTTCGGATTACTGAAAGAGAGTGCCCTGACTGAGCCAGAAGTCACGGTTCACCGCGATTATCACTCCCGGAACCTATTGATCATGGAAGGCCAAAGTGTTCCCGGTGTGATCGACTTTCAGGACGCGGTGAAAGGCCCGGTTACCTACGACGCTGTTTCTCTTCTTAAAGACTGCTACGTGCGCTGGCCCGAAGAAAAAGTCCGCGAATGGCTGGAATACTACCGGGCTATCAGTCTCGACGCCGGACTGCATCGAGCCGATGCCGACACCTTCCGGCAATGGTTCGAATTAATGGGCATGCAGCGGCATTTGAAAGCCGCTGGCATATTCGCCCGGCTGGCCATTCGTGACAGTAAAACCGGATACCTCGCTGACATTCCACGAACCATCAGCTACATACGGGACGCCAGTGCACGCCAGCCAGCCTTCCGGCACTTTCACGAATGGTTGTGCGGCACCGTTATCCCAGCAATAGAAGACAAGATCGGGCCAGTGCCAGCCCCGGAGAAAACAACCCCGTGAAAGCTATGATTCTGGCCGCCGGCAAAGGTGAGCGTATGCGCCCACTGACACTCACAACACCAAAACCACTGCTTTCGGCAGGCGGCAAGCCACTGATCGTACATCACCTGGAAAACCTCCAGCGGGCAGGTTTCCGGGACATAGTGATCAATCACGCCTGGCTGGGGGAGCAAATCGAACAATATCTCGGCAGCGGCAAACAGTTTGGCCTGAGCCTACGCTATTCCGCTGAAGGCACCCCACTGGAAACCGCCGGCGGAATAGTACGGGCACTGCCAATGCTGACAGACAATCAGGAAGACTGGTTTCTGGTCATCAACGGTGACATCTGGACCGACTTTTCCCTGAATCAGTTGCAACCACCTGCAGACCCGGACTGTGACGCCCTGTTAGTACTCACCCGAAACCCCGAACACAACCCTGAAGGCGACTTCCACCTTTCATCAACCGGACACCTTGCCTCTGAAGGCAATCACAAACTGACGTTCACCGGCATCAGCCTGTTACACCACCGTCTGTTCAACGGACTGGACGAAGGCGCAGGCAAACTCGGGCCGGTACTTCGGCAGGCCATGGCCCAAAACCGGGTACGAGGCCTGAACCACCAAGGCCTATGGATTGACGTAGGGACACCAGCCCGGCTGGAAGAACTCGACACCCTGCTCACGGAAAGTACACCGCACTCATGACAAAACCCAGCGCACCGCACATCCCGGCAAGGCTTGAATCAGTTTTCTCTGACCTGCTTCACGAACTCTCCAGCTGCGGCCATCAAGCCAACACTCTAATGGAACGGGCAAAGCTGCCACGGCGGTGCCGCAAGCCTCTGTTCTTCTTTCTGGGCTACATCGCCAAGGCCGATGGCCGGGTTATGGAACCGGATATCCGATACGCAGAGTCGCTAATGAAGGCCCTGAAGCTATCGCCGAGGCAGCGGAAAAAAGCGATTGAGCAGTTCAAGAAAGGAAAAGATTCCAGCGAGCTGAAATTATATCAAGGCTTCTGGAATCGATTTTTAACCCTGCTGTCACCCGATGCAGCACTAAAAACAGCCATCTGCCTTTGCCATGGCGCACAGGTTTCAGGGCAACCCGGGAAAACACGACGCTATCGCTGCGAAGACGCCATTGACCACCTCGGCCTGCCGGTCACCGTGTGCGATGATATTTTCGAAAGTTATGCCAGCAAAGTCTGGATTCGGACCGCCAGCGGCACCGGGAAACCAACCACCTACGAACAGGCCTGCCAGATTCTGGGGGTTACCCGAAGAGACAGCGTGGAAGTGATCAAGCGCACCTACCGAAAACGCGTGTCGGCCTGCCACCCAGACAAACTCGCGCAACAAAATCTGACCCAGTCAGAGCTGGCTTTAGCCAAAGATCAACTTCTGCGTTACCAGCAAGCCTGGGAACTTATCAAACAGCGGAACCACTCCCGATAGCAACGCCGTGATGGTATTGATTACCGCCCCAGCCAAGCGCTGATTCTGCTGGCCACACGCTCTGCATCCGCAAACCGGGGCGGGTTTTCCAGTGCCAGCAACTGGCGCTGATATCCCTGGACTTGCTGCCGCCCAAGCGCCGCTGCACGTTCCTGGCCCTCAGCCCTCTGACTGGCCCCATGCAAATCCAGCACACGCCAGGCACGCTCAGTTTCAAGCAGCCCAGGCAATCCCGATCGCTGCTCTGCAGAAAACTTCGGAGCCAGCCAAACCACGCCCGCCAAGGTATCCCGGCCAAGGGCCCAGTCCGTCACATGCTCTGCAGACCAGCCAACACCGGCCACCGCAATTCGTTCATACCCCTGATTTTCCAGCGCCTCAAACGCAGCGTCCAAAACATGCCGTACATTGGCCAGATAGCTCGAAACATCCTGAACGCCCCCTTCCACTTCACCCACATCGATCATGACCGATGACGGCTCAGATGCCCGTGGCTGCACCGGGCTTACCGCCAGCACTTGTTGGCGGCTACGGCGCAGCTTTTCCGGAGCAGCACCAAGCCCCAGAGTCATTACCGCCACACCTCTTTCGGCCATCGCCCTTCGCAAAGGCCCAAGCAAACCTTCATCTGCGTTCTGCCCTTCATTGGCCAACACAATCAAAGCCCCTCGCCCGGGCGTGACGAGTTCAGCCTGAAACAGGCTCAGTGCCCGGGCATCACCTGCCAGATTCAGCCAGACAACCTGTTCAGGGTGCGCCTCCGCCAGCGCCCACTCAGCCATGCCAGACAACGACATCGCCCGCACTTCCTGAGCACTTGCCTGAGCACCCACTGCAAGCCCGACAAACAGAAACCAAAGAACCCATCCCATTGCCCGAACCGTTAACACATCCGTATACCCCACGCTGCGAAAACCAGTAACAAACTGATAGACTAACAGGCTTCAACTGCCGCCGATAATTCATCTGACCGAGAGTGTACCGATGAACCCTTATCTGATTGCCCCATCTATCCTCTCCGCCGATTTCGCCCGTCTGGGAGAGGAAGTCGATAACGTACTGGCCGCTGGCGCCGACGTGGTGCACTTCGATGTCATGGACAACCATTACGTACCCAATCTCACCATAGGCCCAATGGTCTGCGAAGCTCTGCGCAAGCACGGCGTAACCGCACCCATCGACGTACACCTGATGGTCTCTCCGGTTGATGACCTGATCCGCATGTTTATTGACGCTGGTGCCAGCTACATCACATTCCACCCCGAAGCCTCACAGCATATCGACCGCTCCCTGCAACTGATTCGCGAAGGTGGCTGCAAGGCCGGCCTGGTATTCAACCCAGCCACTCCGCTGAGTTACATGGATTACGTGATGGACAAACTCGACATGGTGCTCCTGATGTCGGTAAACCCGGGGTTTGGCGGGCAAAAGTTCATCCCCGGCACGCTGGACAAACTGAGAGAAGCCCGTAAGCGCATCGATGCCAGCAACTACAACATCCGGCTGGAAATCGACGGCGGTGTAAAAACAGACAACATTCGCGAAATCGCTGAGGCTGGAGCCGACACATTCGTAGCCGGTTCCGCTATCTTCAATACTCCGGACTACCAAACCACCATCGCCGCCATGCGCGAAGAACTGGAACAAGCACGCAAGGTTATCATCGGATGAGTCTGAAAGGCCTGTTTAACGCCCGCTGGCCAGGTGTTGCCCTGTTTGATCTGGACGGCACACTGGTAGACAGTGCGCCGGATCTGGCTGCCGCCATCGATCAGATGCTCGCACATCTGGGAAGAAGCCCTGCCGGGCTGGACAAGGTACGTAACTGGGTAGGCAACGGCGCAAGTATTCTGGTGCATCGTGCGTTGGCGGGAAAGGCCGACTGGGAGCCCGCATCACCCAAAAACGAGGCTCTGCACAAAGATGCCCTGGCCATTTTTTACCACGCCTATGGCCAACTGAACGGCCAGCACGCAGTGGTCTTCAATGGCGTACTGGAATGCCTTGAACACCTGAAAGCCAAAGGCTGTCGTATGGCGGTGGTCACGAACAAGCCCGACCAGTTTGTCGCACCGTTGCTGAAGCAGACAGGGCTCGATCAGTACTTCGAACTGTTCGTTGGCGGTGACACCTTACCTGTCAAAAAACCAGACCCGGCACCACTTCTGCACGCCATGGAAAAACTCGGAGGCACCCCGGGCACCACCGTTATGGTGGGAGATTCTGCCGCAGACGTACATGCTGCTCTGGCAGCCGGAATCCCCTGCGTAGCCGTTCGCTATGGTTATAACTTTGGCACCCCGATCGCCAGCCTCGGTGCAGATGCAATGGTTGATTCCCTGGCCGAGCTTTTGTAAACATGCAAATCCGATTTCAGGAAACAAAGACATGACACCTGAGCACTTCACCAGCCTTGCCCGGGCTGGCTACAACCGTATTCCCGTGTACCGCGAAGTCCTGGCAGACCTGGACACCCCGCTGAGTACCTATCTCAAGCTGGCCAGCGGCCCATATTCCTATCTGTTCGAATCCGTTCAGGGCGGTGAGAAGTGGGGCCGTTACTCCATCATCGGCCTGCCCAGCCAGGAAGTGCTGAAAGTCTATGACCACCGCATTGAAGTCAGCCAGAACGGCAAAGTGGTGGAACAGGCGGAAGTGGAAGACCCGCTCGCCTTTGTCGACGAATACCAGAAGCGCTTCAACGCACCCGACCTGTCCGAACTCCCGCGTTTTAACGGCGGGCTGGTAGGCTACTTCGGGTACGACACCGTACGCTACATTGAAAAGCGCCTGCGCAAGACCTGCCCACCCGACAAAATCGGCACCCCGGATATCCTGCTGATGGTATCGAACGAAATCGTGGTGTTCGACAACCTGCGCGGCAAACTGCACCTGATCGTACACGTTGACCCGGCCGTTGAAGGCGCCTACGAGCAGGCCCAGGCGCGCATCGACGAACTGGAAAAGCAGTTGCATCGAACCACCGCCGACGCACCTCGCACGCCAGAGCACCTGCAAGGCAAGGAAGTGGACGAAAGCGACTTTGTTTCCGGCTTCTCGCAGGAAAAATTTGAAGCCGCGGTCGATAAAATCAAAGGCTACGTGCTGGACGGCGATGTCATGCAAACCGTCATCTCCCAGCGCATGTCCATCCCCTTCGAAGCACCGCCACTGAACCTGTACCGTTCGCTTCGGGTGCTTAACCCGTCGCCGTACATGTACTTTCTGGATCTGGGCGACTTCCACATTGTGGGTTCATCACCGGAAATCTTAGCGCGGGTAGAAGACGAAGAAGTTACAGTACGGCCCATCGCCGGCACCCGCAGGCGCGGCGCCACCGATGCCGAAGATAACGCACTGGAAAAAGAACTGCTGGCTGACCCGAAAGAAATCGCCGAACATCTGATGCTGATCGACCTGGGCCG
>NZ_JBFHJO010000007.1:0-84410 GCF_041595835.1 Marinobacter sp.
AAGTAGCTCATCATTCCTGAAAATATAGTCTGGCGCCGTGTAAAATCCGAATATCGCAGCCAATGATTGCGTTGTATCCAGATTTCTCAACCACTTAAGATCACCACCAGCCCCCAGCGACTTCAGTACACGGCCAGTAACTCTCAACGGTAATCTCACACCACTTACCACAAGATCAAACAGCACCCGATTCACCGCCAGAAAGGGCTTGGTGGGCTGACGATAAAACAAATTCCCATAAGCAGCGTAATTGGCTTTCGCTTCGGCTATCAGATAATCAATAAGCCCACCCAACGTTATCGGGTTCGAGGAGCCACTACAGCACTGATAAATTCTGTGTTTGCCTGGTTCGGCCAATGCCTCCGCCAGCGCCAGAATGATCGAATTAGCAACGAGATCAACAGGAATTATATCGATAACGCCTGACCGATCGCCCGGAAACAACATAACCTTTTCTCGGGCATAGGCAAGTATGATGGCGTCAGCTACTTTCACCCCCTCAATCCAGCCAGGCGCAGGCTCTTCCAGAGCGCTTTCAATTATTGAAGGCCGGACAATTGTCAGGCTTCGGCCATTCAAAGACTTCATCAGCAACTGTTCACCTAGCCATTTAGTGAAAGTGTAAGTATCACTCCAGCCATAACGATTGGCCTCCCGTATGCCCAACTCCACCAATTTCTTTTCCAGAGTTCTGCCGGAATAGCGGGCTCGCGTATCCGAAATTTTGTCCTGCAGAAGCCCCACCAACGCTTCAATGTCATAGTGACCATGACCGGAACGAGGTATAGCCTTTCCAGCTGGTTTGATAATCGATTCCGTTACTTGACCTGAATTCATTCCGTTCACATAGCAGGTCGACACTTGTAACACCGCCAGCGACGGATTCTGGCGTGCCAACTCGGCAATATTTTCCAGACACAGAGTGTTAATTTTCAGAGCCTTATCCAGCTCTTCCCTGAAGTTAACACTGGCGGCAGAGTTGATAACCGCATCCAGGTCGCCCGCTAACGTGCCAAAGGCCTCTCGTTCCAGCCCGAAGGCTGGTTCGGTAACTTCTCCGGTGATGCAATGAACCCGTTGCTCAATAAACGACTCAAACCCTTCCGGATCACTTTCCCGCATGCAATCAAACACCGAAGATGTAACGATTTCATCAAAAAACCGGCTGCGGGCATCAGAGTGCCGTTTGTTAGCACGAATAAGGAGATAAACACCGCCAATGTCGGGCACCGTCCTTATGATCTTTTCCAGTACAACCTTACCTAAAAAGCCGGATGTACCTGTAATCAGGATCTTCTTACCCTTTAGCTGTCCAAGCACTCTGGACAAAGACTTGCCACTGTCAATCTGCTCACCCGTCATAAATAGAACTCCTTCTCTCATACCCGTTTACTGGCTCAACCCATAAAAATACCGGGCACAGCATCCGTTGCCCTGAAACTACCCGCATATCACCCGGAGCATGCCAGACGTCGCTATCATCCCTGTTTCCGGTCAATGTTTGCACACACAACATGACTAGATGGTGACCGACTGCAAACTTAAAACACAAAAAGTGTCAAAAATTGGCCAGTACGGCCATCGCTCACAACCGTCCCAACATGCCTAAAAAATGTACTCACATCACATTACTGTTAACAAACAGCTTAAATACCTACCACTAAACATTTAATAATCTAAGAATATTGTCTAAGCTCGACCTATAAAAATAAGAATGAACACCTTGTCACAAATATTCCTTACAGAAGACAAGGTCACAAGCCAGAACCAGAAAACGGCCTACAACAACGAAAACGACTGGCGACGAAACAACGGAAACGTACACATGGCAACAAACCAGCCTGAACAATCTTCAAAAGATTTTTTTTCAGCCACCATTCTTGTGACTGACAATGAATCCGACTCAAGACATGCTTTGACCTCCCTGTTGAGAGAACAAGGGTTCAGCGTGGTTGAAGCAAGCAACGATACAGAGGCCTTCAGGTATCTTGCCTGCCAGTCTTTTGATCTTGTCCTGATAGACCTGAATCTACCCTCCCCCCACGTCACCCGGGTGATGGAGCAAACCACCCGATTACAACCAGACTGTGGCGTTGTTGTGGTCAGCGGAGAACATTCTTTTAGCTCAGTTAGCCGCGCACTTCGAAGAGGTGCTCTGGACTATATCCGGAAGCCGTTCGACCCGGAGGAACTTCTGACAACCATCGAAGGTGTTCTGGGAAAACGTTCCCTCATCAAGTCCCACGAAGCCATTCAAACCCGGCTGGAAAAGTCAGAAGCCCTTCATCGTTATATTGTAAACAGCTCACCTGACATCGTCTTTATGCTGGACGCTGCCGGACACATCTGCTTTATCAACAATAAAGTGGAGAGCCTGCTTGGCTATCCACCTGAAAGCCTCTGCGGCAAGCATTTCCGATATGTTCTGGACGACCGGGATGTCGCCCGGGGAACCTACGCACTTCAGGGGCCGGATATCAATGCAGATAACCCACGCTCACTGGAAGTACGCCTGAAACCTCAAGGGCAAAAAACCGCAACCCGTCACTTCGAGATCACAGCGTTCCCAATTGACCCGCAAACCTGGCCTCAAACAGGCATCACCAACGGCGGGCACTCAACTCAAAGTGCCCGGTACTATGGCATTGCCCGTGATGTGACTGACCGTAAAGAGGCCGAGGCCTTCATCAACTTTCAGACCTATCACGACTTGCTCACCCGGCTACCTAACCGCGCGCTCTTCAAAGACAGACTCGAGCTGGCCGTTACCCATGCCAAGCGCAGGAAACAGAAGCTCGCCGTGATGTTTCTGGATCTTGATCGCTTTAAAGTGGTCAACGATACCCTTGGCCACGCTATGGGTGACCGCCTCTTACAGGCCGTCACCTACCGCCTGGAAAAATGTTTGCGCCCGGGAGATACCCTTTCCCGCTTCGGCAGCGATGAATTCACACTGCTGCTGCCATCGATCCATAGCAGCGACGACGCAAGAGGTGTTGCCAAAAAATTAATTGAGGCTCTACAAAGCCCCTTTCAGCTCGGCAATCATGAAGTCTTTGTCGGAGCCAGTATCGGCATTTCCGTGTTCCCCGAAGCCGGCCTGACCATGGAACACCTGGTGCAGAGCGCCGACACCGCAATGTATCACGTAAAAGCGCGAGGCAAAGACGGCTACTGTTTCTACTCTGACAACATGAGCACCAACACAACCAATAGATTGAGTATGGAGCGGGATCTCCGGCTGGCAATGGACCGCAATGAGCTCAAAGTTTTCTACCAGCCTCAGGTTTGCGCAAAAACCAACCGTATGCTCGGTCTGGAAGCCCTGGTCAGGTGGGAACACCCTGAACGAGGACTACTCTACCCGGGAGAATTCCTTCCACTTGCGGAGGAAACCGGGCTGATAGGCAAGCTCAGTGAAAAAGTCCTTAGCCAAGCCTGTAAGGATGTAGGCCGCTGGATTGCCAATGGCCACCCCGACCTTCGTCTTGCCGTAAACCTGTCACCAAGCCAGGTCGAACATCCCCAGTTTGTCGAAATGTTGATGAACAGAGTTAAGGCCCATCACTTTCCCGGCCGGAATCTGGAAATAGAAATCACAGAAAATGTGATCATGAATGACTTGGAACAAATCAGCCGGAAACTCCGGGACCTGGCCAGTACAGGAGTTCGTATTGCCATTGATGACTTTGGCATCGGGTACTCATCCCTGAACTACCTGCACCGACTCCCCATCCACACATTAAAGGTAGACCAATCCTTCGTAAAGGCCATCCGGAGCGGAGATGACGGTGCCTGCATCGTTAATGCCATTGTCGCTATGGCCCATGGACTAAAACTTGAAATCGTAGCTGAAGGCGTAGAGACCAGCGAACAACTGGCCTACCTGAAGAACCTGGGATGCCAGCAAGTGCAAGGCTTCTTCTACGGTCCCGCCAGGCCCGCCGCCGAGATCAGCAAAATGTTAAGCGTCGGCGACTGGTGTATCGCTAACGCCATCTGAGATTATCGATTGTCAGACACTAGGAACCAAAATCTTGATGCGGTTTGCAAAGTGTTGCACTGCGTTACTTTGTGTATCAAGAAATGCGTGCTACTGCACATCTTTCAGACACCTCCTTCTCTAATCTGAGCCCATACCAAGCAGGCCATCACAATATTCGTCTCAAACGAATAAAAACGACAAAAAAGGTGGCTGCAACTAAAGACCAAGAAGAAGGCAGTAATCATGCGCGACAAGTATAAGTATATCGGCCCGGTTTATGATTTCCTCAGCAACCTCTACAGCGGTAAAAACATTCATCACTGCAAAACAGCCATGCTCGATGTAGAAACGGTCAAAAAAGGTGATCGCATCTTGTTTGCCGGTGTAGGCCATGGCCGCGATGCTATCCGGGCTGCCGAATTGGGTGCAGATGTGACCGTTGTCGACTTGTCTGAAACCATGCTTCGTAAATTTGGTGAAGCACAACAAACCGAAGCGCCTCATCTGACAATCAAACGCATTCACAGCGACATTATGAAGATTGATGAGTCTGGCCAGTACGACATGGTTGTCGCCAACTTCTTCCTGAATGTGTTCGACGAAGAGATGATGGTCAAAGTACTTGAGCACCTGATCAGCCTTGGCAAATCAGACGCAAAAATTGTGGTCGGAGATTTCTGCTACCCAACCGGAAACATTTTCTCCAGAGCGTTCAAAAAGCTCTACTGGTACATGGCGGTATTCATCTTCTGGCTGTTCGCCAACAACGCCTTTCATAAGATTTACAACTACCCGGAACACATGCAGCGCCTGGGCCTGCAGGTGAAAGAGAAGAAACATTTCAAGCTTCTCAACATGGACTGCTACTGGTCAATACTTGGCCAAAAACAATCTTGAACGCCCAAGAGCCAGCACAATAACAACAGGTTACCGGGAGCTTCACTATGTCAGACCAAATTCTCGCACTCGATGGCATCAGAGCGATTGCCGATAGTCAGTTCACCTTTTCAGAACGCGTCAGCTACCTGAAAAAGTACGGAGCTCACTCTCAATCATTCTCCACCTTGCAGCCGGGTATGCAGTACTTCGACGTACCCGACATTGGCTACATTGCCTACATGCGAAAATGGGGCGCCACAATCGTTCTATCTGACCCAGTCAGTGCACCAGAGAACTTCCCGGTCATTCTTGAACTGTTTCAGCAGAGGTTTCCCAACGCGTCCTATGTTCAGGTCTCCAAGGCCGTTGTCGACTTTTTGCACTTACGCTTCGGCCTCTACGGTACGCAGTTTGGTAGCGAATCCCGCATTGATCTGGGCAAATGGTCGTTGTCAGGCAAAAAGAAACAAATTCTTCGCACAGCCCTGAACCAAGCCGAGAAACAGGGCATCACGGTGAAGGAGCGATACAGCGACGACCATACCCGTGAAATTTCTGAAGCCTGGATTCGCACCCGAAAATGCAAGAGCAACGAGATCCGTTTTCTAATTCGCCCAATGGAAATGGATTACCGGGAGAATGAACGTCACTTCTACGCGTATCAGGATGGCAAGGCCGTCGGCTTTATCTACTTTGACCCCATTTACCGGAACAATGAGATCGTCAGTTATGTGCCCAACATATCACGGGCCAATGCCGATTTCCGCCAAGGTATTTTCTATACCCTGATGGCCCACGCGATGGAGGTTTTCAAAGAAGAAGGCATACCCTTTATCGACTTGGGGCTGATTCCTCTGTCGCTCGATAAAACAACCGAGCATCAGGAAAGCCGGATTCTGAAAAAAATAATGCACGGTCTCTATGACAAAGGAAATTTTCTTTATAACTTCAAGGGACTGGAGTTCACCAAGTCACGCTTCCGTGGTGACAATTTCAAAACCTATTGCTGTCACAAGCGGGCTATTCCCGCTCTTGAGTTCTTCGCAATCTTCAAGCTGACCCAAGTACTATAACTTGGGCCAGCTACTCTTAACCGATGCGACAGGGGTTCCCACCTCTGCCATAAATAACGCAATCTCCGCCGGGGCCATGCCGGTGAAGCAGGCCTGGACTACGACCGCCTCAGGTATCCCTAGAAACCTTTCAGCCTGAGACAGCCGGCCCGCCTGCTCAAGCCAGTAGGCAACTCTTCGCGCAATCGCTTCGCCGGATTCCACCCAAAACGTAACTTCTGGCAGGATACGGCGAAGCCATGGCAGCAGCAGCGGGTAGTGAGTACAACCCAACACCACAGTATCCACACCGGAATGCCGCAACGGCGCCATGGCCTCAGACAACTCAGCCAGTGGAGGGGCGGTGCCTGCAACCAGCTCCTCAGCCCAGCGTACCAGGTTAGGGTTCCCTACCCGGGTAACCTCACAGTCGCCAGCAAAATCATGAATCAGTTTATCCAGATAAGGCCGCTTGATCGTTGCAGGGGTAGCCAGTAACCCCACCTTCCGGTTAAGGGAACAGGCCGCAGCCGGCTTTACTGCCGGCACAACTCCAACAACCGGAATCTTCATGGTTGCCCGCAAATGCGGCAGGACAACCGTACTGGCAGTGTTACAAGCAATGACAATGACATCGCATGAAATCTGCCGCAGACATTCTTCAATCAAACTGCAGCAACGATCAATCACGACATGTTCTGGTTTATTGCCGTAGGGAAAGCCTGCGTTATCGGCCAGGTAGACCAACTCAGCCCCAGGCAATGCTTGATGAATGCAGGCTGCCACACTCAGGCCACCCACTCCGGAGTCAAAAACCAGTACTCTGGGAGCGTGTTCGTCCATCTTCAGGACCGCCCCGCTCCAGAGGTAATGTATTCTTTCATCGCGCTGATCAAGCGCCCTGCAATGGTGGTATCAGGAGGAATGGGGGGATGCTCATCAGGAGTGAACCAGCCGGCATCGGCCAGCTCATCTTCCTGCAAAACCAGCTCCCCACCCTGATAGTCCGCAAAGAATCCGACCATCATTTGATGAGGAAATGGCCAGGATTGAGAGCCCTGATAACGTATATTGCTCACATCCAGCCCGGTTTCTTCTTTTACTTCTCGAATGACCGCACCTTCGAGACTTTCACCCGGCTCTACAAAACCTGCGATCAGACTATAAAAATTTCGGGTAACCCTCGATGACTTCGCCAATAAAAACTCTTCATCGCGACGAATAACCACAATCACACACGGCGCAATTCTTGGGTACCAGGGAATATTACAACGCCCACACCAACGGGCACGCTCCCTGGGATGAACCTGAGTACGTTCTCCACAGCGCCCACAGTAGCGGTGATCTTGCCACCATTGCCACACCTGAAAGCCGGTGCTGAGGAGTTCCACTGGGGAATCCGGCACCTGCAGTATGGCGTCTCGCAACGTCACCGTATCCAACCCGGGCAAACCTGAATCGGGTAGCGTAGTGACAAATAACTTCTGGCCGAGCCAGGTCCCTAAGGCCAACGCTTCCGGGCGGCTATCCCCCATCTCAGGGGCGCCCCACTGCAGAAACCAACCATCATCAGGCTTAATAATGTTACTGCCTGCAAACGCCAGCAGAAGATCTCCATTCTCAGGAACATCCTCGCTCCAGCCAGGTTTCCACTGCGCGCAGTTAGTCTCCATATTCAGACCTTTTCAGCTTTCGGTTCGTTTAAGCAGCAATGTAACACATCACTTTCGTTAGCCAGAATGGGTATACGCCTTTCCGCACCCGCTACAACCCGTTAAACTTGGCGCCTGTTTTCAGGTCCGGAGTATCACCTTATGCGATTTTATCAGGGCATTCGCAGCCTGATCCTGAGTTTTTTCCGCAAGATCCTGTTTTTATGGGTTCGCACGGATGTCAGTGGCAACACCTTGGAGGCCCTCGGGCTCGACCCTGAAAAACCGGTGTGCTATGTGCTGCAATACAGTTCCCTATCCAGCCGCCTGGTTCTGGAACAGGAAGTTATCCGCGCCAAACTCCCTGGCGCCACGCAGGCTTTGCCGGTCAAAAACAGCCCTTCCCACTCATTCTTCTTCCTCTATCAACGTGTCGGTGGTTTTTTTGGGGGAGGCAGGCAGAAGCCTGTACCGACTAAAGAATTCAGTGATCTGGTTCACTTCGGCCTGGAACACCCCGAACAAGATGTGCAAATTGTTCCTGTCTCACTGTTTTGGGGCCGCTCACCAGACAAAGAAAAGTCGCTGGTAAAGCTCCTGCTTTCCGACACCTGGGCGGTTGCCGGCCGGCTTCAGAAATTCCTGCTCATTCTGGTTCACGGTCGCAACACCTATGTGCAATTCAACAAACCCCTGTCTCTGAACATGGTGATTGATGAATATCGCGACAATGAAGAAAAAGCCGAACGAAAACTGGGCCGAATTCTTCGAACTCATTTCCGCCGGGTTCGCCAGGCTGTTCTGGGCCCCGACCTTTCCCACCGCCGTACTCTGGTTGAGGGTCTGGTCCGCACTCAGGCAGTGAAAGAAGCCATCCGCGAAACGGCAGCGAAAGAGGATACAGCCCCTGAAAAAGTCCGTGCCAAGGCTTATAAATACGCGGATGAGATTGCCGCGAGCATGTCCATCGTTACCATCCGCTTTCTGGAGCTCGTACTCGCCTGGCTCTGGAACCGCATTTACAATGGTATTGCCATTAACAACATTCAGGTAGCAAAAGAAGCCGCCCAGGACAGTGCCGTGGTTTATGTACCTTGCCACCGGTCACACATCGATTACTTGCTGCTATCGTATGTGCTCTACAAAAACGGCCTTATGCCACCCCATATTGCGGCGGGCATCAACCTGAACATGCCCATTGTCGGCCCTATTCTTCGCCGTGGGGGCGCTTTCTTCATGCGCCGCAGCTTTAAGGACAACCCTCTGTACGCGACCGTATTCAACGAATACATGCATGTGATGTTCACCCGGGGCTATTCGATGGAATACTTTGTCGAAGGTGGCCGTTCCCGCACAGGACGAATGCTACCTCCCAGACCTGGCATGCTATCCATGACTGTACGCAGCTTCCTGAGGGATCACCGCAAGCCCATCGTCTTCGTGCCAGTGTACATTGGTTATGAGAAAGTGATGGAAGGCCGGTCGTACCTTGGTGAACTTCAGGGTAAGAAAAAGCAGAAAGAAAGCGTATTCGGGCTGGCGAAAACAGTTCGTAAACTCAGCAACTCTTTCGGCCGCGTCTCCCTCAATTTTGGTGCCCCTATCCCATTAGCGAACGTACTTGACGACGTCCGGGACAGCTGGCGAGAAGAAGCCTATGACGCAGAATTCCGCCCTGACTGGCTGAACGACGCCGTCGCAGAACTATCTCAACGGGTGGCTGGCAACATCAACGCCGCCGTTGCAGTGAACCCCATCGGCATGACCTCTACGGTCTTGCTTGGCACCGAGCGCATGGCAATGGATGAAGGGCAGTTGATACGCCTGATGAACCAGTTTGCAGATATGCTCCGAGCTTTTCCCTACGCTGACACGGTCACGCTACCGGAAGGCGAAAGCAAAGACTGGCTGGCCTACTGCGAAAAAATGGGGCTGGTGAACCGACTGCCACAAAAGTTGGGCGACATTATTTCTCTGGAAGGCTCCAATGCCATCCTGATGACGTACTATCGCAACAACATTCAACACCTGTTCGCCTTGCCAGCACTGATTGTCAGCCTGTTTGAAAACAAAGCCAGCCTGCGTAGAGACAAAATCATCTTTCTGACCAGCGTGGCCTACCCGTACCTGCAATCAGAGCTTTTCTTGCGCTACAGTCAGGACGATGTTGAAAACGTCATCAATCAGTGGATTGACGTGTTGATTGAGCAAGGGCTTCTGGTATCCCTGGATGAAGAAAGACTGGGCCGGCCAGAAGAAGGCACCGAAGCAATGCTGCGGGCGCGTATTCTGTCCCGCTTCATCATCCAGACGCTTGAGCGTTATCACATTGCCCTGGGCATTCTTCGAAAATACGGTTCTGGCAAGCTGACGGCTGAGGAACTGGAAGAGCAGAGCACCTTGTTAGCAGAACGAATGTCCATACTGTTTGGCCTGAACGCTCCGGAATTCTTCGACAAAACCTTGTTCAGAAGCTTTATTGCCAACATGCAGAAAAACGGTGTTCTCGTCACCGATGATAATGGCCGGCTGTGTTACGGCGAAGGACTGGACGAAGTAGCAGAAGATGCCAGACTGGTTCTGAGCGTTGAGAAGAGACAGGCGATTCAACAAATCACCATGCTGGACGCCTGACCCCTAATACCCTGCTGAGTTGAATACGGTTCAGCCCGGCAGGGCTTTAAGCGGATAAATGTCGTAGCGACTACTTTTACCTTCCACCTGTGTGGCCGGCTCAGGGCCTGTGACGGAGGGGGCTTTACGCGGGCGCTTTACTACCACCCGGTAACGAGCACAGGACAGCGCGGCCTCTAGCAGCTGCTCAGAGTCGTCGTCATCACCCACAACCAGGCGGAATACCTGCATTTCCTTCTTCACCAGCGCAGATTTATCACGGTGCGGAAACATGGGATCCAAATAGACCACGTCAGCGGCCTCTGGGCCAGACTTTCTCAGCCAATCCACGGAGTTACCCGGTAACAGGGTCATTCTTTGCGCCACTGGAGCACATTCTGCATTCAGCATCGCCCGAGCTAAACCATCCGCCAGCAAGGCATGAATCACGGGATTGCGCTCAAACAGCGTCACCCGGCAACCAAGACCTGCCAGCACAAAAGCATCCTGTCCCAAGCCCGCAGTGGCATCCAGTACATGCAGCTCAGCCCGGGTTTTCTGCAAACCGACAGCCCGGGCAACAAGCTGACCGGTACCGCCCCCATGCTCGCGCCGATACCCCATTTTGCCAGTGACGAACTCCGCCCTGACCGGGCCTGGAACCCCCTTGCCCGTCAACTGGAGGGCCAACCCCTGATCGTCCATATACAGCAAGACCGGGTACTCCCTGACCAATTTAGGCTTTACCGTGCCCAACCAGGAAAGCCCCAGTTCTTCGGCAAGAGCTTGCATAGCGTGGCTATCACCCAGAGGGCTACAGGCGACAGCGACAGTTTGAGCAAGAGGAACTGTGTTTAAAGACGTGATGTCAGACATCAGATGATGATATCAATGCCGGAAATCACTGGACCGTTCTCGAAATCCTGGCCAGCCGCCGCAACATCAGCAAAAGTTGAAAGCGCACGAACTGCAGGCAACGGCAACTCATCCGCACGAAAGCGTTCAAGGCGAACGTCTTCTGCTGCACGCCGGGCTTCTATACGGCGATCTGTTGCGGCCTCGGGCTGAAGTACAAGGGCCTCGTCACGGGGCTGTTGAGAAGCGCCCAAATCACGTCGAACAGCTTCAGCGTTAGGAGATTGAGGCGAGCTTGCCGGCGCACGGGCAACATCAGAACGATCCCGGGCCGGATGGTTACCCGCCGGGAGGTACGAAGAGTTTGCCGGATTAATCCCACCGATCATAAAACACGACCACAGAAAGTAGCGAAACAGATTGCGCCATTATGGAAGAATCAACAGCAGATGAAAAGAATGCCTGGCCTGAGCTACTCACGCCCCGGCAGTTTCTTCCAGGTCACCTCATCACGAACATACAGAGGTTGCGCCTGTTCAGCGGAAACCGCCAGCCCCTGGCGAAAACCAAGATCTGCCAATCGAGCCACATGCGCGGCCCTTGGCACCAACGTAACATCAAAAAGCTCAACACTGCCAACGACCGCTTCCGGCATATCATCCCGGAATTTCCAGCCCTGGCCGGCACCAAACCAACCTGAAATAACGGCTTCAGAGCCCGGCAGGCTTACTTTTCCCGGGTGACACACTCGCTCGTCACCCAGCCGAACCGGTAATCCGTCGTCACATCTGAAAGTGCCCCAGTATACTTCACTCATGCGGGCGTCAAATGCGACGGCGATACCACTGCCATCGGGGAGCTGGCGTTGTTCAATAGCATTGAGTGCCACCGCGGCCAAAGACGAAACCGGCACAACAGGCAAGCATAAACCCCAGGCTAAACCTTGAATAACGCCTGTCGCAATGCGTAAACCGGTGAACGAGCCTGGGCCTCGGGCAAAGGCCAGCGCATCAAGGTCAGAAGGGGTCAGCCCCTGTTCCGCGAGGAGTTCGCGGACCATTGGCATAAGAAGGCGGGTATGGCCTCTGGGGGCCAGCTCAAACCGCTCGGTTATTTGACCGTCCAGCCACAGAGCGGCAGAGCAGCCTTCGGAAGACGTATCCAGTGCTAAAAGCTTCACAGAACAAGCCTCCGGGGCTACTCTGATTTTCAGTTACTTGAGTTGCGACAGAATCTGATCGCGAATACTGTCCAGGCTGCCAACACCTTCAACGCGAACATACTTCGGCGCTTCAGCAGGAGCCGTACTCGCCCACCCCTGATAGAAATCGATCAGAGGCGCAGTCTGCTCATGGTAAATACTCAAACGCTTGCGCACAGTCTCTTCTTTGTCGTCTTCACGTTGAATCAGATCTTCGCCGGTTTCATCATCCTTGCCTGCAACCTTTGGCGGATCGTATTTCACGTGATAGATACGGCCACTGCCTTCATGCACGCGACGCCCTGACAGACGACTAACAATTTCTTCGTCTTCTACTGCGATTTCAACGACATAATCAATGGCAATGCCTTGATCTTTCAGAGCTTCAGCCTGAGGAATAGTGCGCGGAAAACCATCAAGCAGGTAGCCATTTTTGCAATCCGGCTGTTGTACACGCTCTTCAATCAGCGCAATGATGATGTCATCGGACACCAAACCACCGGAAGCCATGACTTCTTTGACCTGTTTGCCCAGTTCAGACTCCGCTTTAACTGCGGCACGCAGCATATCACCGGTCGAGATCTGAGGAATATCAAACTGGCTGGTAATAAACTGGGCCTGAGTACCCTTACCTGCGCCAGGTGCGCCTAGCATGATGATTTTCATAACGTTGTACTCCCGTTGACTTATATTATAGTTTGAAAAGTTGCGGCAAAAACCTGCGTTTTTGCGACAACCTCTCGCAAACCAAGGGGGCAACTTCAGAAAGCCCCGACCGGAATCGAGGCAGCATTATACGAACTCAGCACCTGTAGAGAAAGTCGACCTCTGTATCATCGCGCCTTTTCCACGAATACAGGCCGCTTCAGGTAAGGTTGAGCAGAGGAATTATTGTCTCAAGACGCCAGAGATGAGGCCAGCACATCCAAGTCAGAAGCTACTTGTTCAACTTCCTGCATAACCAACTCCAGATCAGAAAGCTCCAGCCCCAGGCTCTCTGCTAATTCGGGGATATTATCCAGATTGAATTCATCTCCAATGCCTTGTTCTTTTAACAGGGCGTTGGCTAACTGAACCATCACCACATACTCTTCATGCTCGCCATGGTAACCCATATGCTGATGCATGCCCGCTGCCTTAATCACAGGTTCCGGCAATTGCCACAGGCGATGAAGAATCCCACCAATAGCACCATGACCGACAACCAGGATTTCCTGCCGGTCACTGTGACCCAAAACTTCTTGCTCCAGCGAGTGCATACTCGCTTCCGGGTTGATTTCTCTGAGCGCGTTCAGCTCATCAAATTCCGCAGGGAACAGGTGCCCGATCAACAGCAGCCCAAAGTTGTGCAATAAGCCACAAAGGTATGCCAAGCCTTTGTCATGACCCGCGCGGGCAGCCAGGGTTTGCGACAAAAACGCGCAGTACAATGAGTGTCGCCAGAAATTGTCCATGCCCAAAGCCCCCTTTCGAGGCACGTCAAAAGCCTGAACAGACGCAATGCCAAGAGCAATATGAGCAACACGATCGAAACCCAGCACCCTGGTAACCGCTTCCTGAACCGAGTTAATCTGACCAGGATAGTTAAACAGTGCAGAACGGGCGTAGCGCATAATCTGCGCAGTCATGCTGGGATCAAATTCAATCAGTTCCGAAAGTTCTTTGGCCGACGCCTCCGGATTACCGGTCAACCGGAGAATCCTCAAGGCCAAAGCCGGCATAGGCGGCAGGCGATAGAGCTTTTGCAGCTTATCGGCCACCTCTTGCAGCGTAAGCGCTTCGCGACCGCCAGCCCCTTGCCCGTTAATCACCAGGCGTCCTTCTCGTGCACCGGCCAGCGCCAGCCTACAGGACCGGCCATCCATCTCAACCAGGCAATGGTCTGTGCCTGCGGTAAAGATAACTCGTTCTGTCGAAACAACATCCTCATCAACCAGCACCGGCACCCCCCAAGCAGCCCCCACTGGGGGCACAAAACCTGGAGCACAATCGCTGAAAAGGCGCGTGGCTTGGCGAGCAGTCAGCGGTTGCAGACGTCGGCCGGTGAACTGTTGAACAGCGTCGAGATCAAGCGTGCTGTCAAAGCGATGCACGGCCATCACAACCCCGGAAATATCAATCAGCATAGAAGCCCGGACAAAGTCATGCTGCGGCCGCCCCGATGCCAGCACTGCTGCATCCAGACTATCAGCAACCTCGATTTCGATTTGCCGATAGACAATGCTTTTGCGGCTCAGAAAATGCGCCAGTCTCTCTGCTAATGCCAAAAGTGCTCACTCCTATGCTTCCTGTGCCGAAGGGGTCGCGTCCCTCCGCTCAAACTTACTCAGATGATCAACCGGTATTACGCATGCCTGCGGAAATCCCCGCCATGGTCACCTTAAGGGCAAGCTCTACCATCTCCGGAACTTCGCCCTTATCCTCACTTTCACGATCACGACGCAGTAATTCTGCCTGCAGATAGTGCAGAGGATCCGTATAGGGATTACGCACTCTCATGGAGTGTGCAAACACAGGCTCATGTTCCAGCAACTCCTGTTGCTCTTTCAGTTCAAGCAGGCGACTCACACACCCTTTAAGTCGCCCCCTCAGGTCAGCCCCTAAAGCTTTCAACGCCTCATCCTGCACAAGAGTCTGCTCATAGTAACTGGCAATTCTCAAATCTGCCTTAGCCAGAACCATTTCCAGCATATCAACGTAGGTCTGAAAGAACGGCCAACCCTGCATCATTTCCCGCAATTCTGGCAAACGACCGTGGCGGGCGGCCTGCTCCAGGGCAACATCGCTACCCAACCAACTCGGTAACATCAGACGCATCTGGGTCCAGGCGAAGATCCATGGAATAGCTCGTAAGCTTTCCACGCCGCCGGTTGCTTTGCGGCGTGCCGGCCTGCTGCCCAGGGCCAACTTGCCCAGGGCGGTTTCCGGGGTGACCTGGCGGAAATAGGTAACAAAGTTCGGATTTTCGCGTACGACTTCCCGGTACGAATGAAGTGAGATATCCGTCAGCCAGTCCATCACCTTTCGCCAACTGGCCTTGGGTGCCGGTGGTGGCGCCAGAGTGGCCTCGATAACTGCGGTGGTATATAGCGTCAGACTCTGCACTGCCAGCTTGGGTAAACCGAACTTGAAGCGAATCATCTCGCCCTGTTCAGTGATCCGGAAGCTACCGTTCACAGATCCCGGAGGCTGAGACAAAATCGCCCGGTTAGCCGGGCCGCCGCCCCGACCAACAGTACCGCCACGACCATGAAACAGCGTCAGGTGCACACCATACCGACTGGCAACTTCGGTCAGTTTTTCCTGAGCCTGATACTGAGCCCAGGCCGCCATCATCTGACCCGCGTCTTTGGATGAGTCCGAATAGCCAATCATGACTTCCTGGCGGCGCTGACAATACTCGCGATACCAATCCACTTCGTATAAAGCAGCCATGGCATCAGGAGCGCCCTGAAGGTCATTGAGCGTTTCGAACAGAGGAACAACACGCATCGGGAACGTCATTCCCGCTTCCCGTAACAACAGGATTACACTCAAGACATCCGATGGCTGGCTAGCCATCGATATCACATACGATCCGAGAGCTTCGGGAGTTTGCTGAGCCACAACTTCACAGGTTGCCAATACTTCCCGCACAGATTCTGAAGGCGCCCAGCCACGCGGAACCAACGGACGGCGGCCTTGCAACTCTCGCAATAAGAATGCCTGCCGTTCTTTCTCCGTCCAGGACAGGTAATCTCCCATTCCCAAAAAACCGACAATTTCGGCCACAGCTTCCGCATGGCGAGCGGCTTCCTGCCGGATATCCAGTTTTATCAACGGCAAGCCGAACGTATGGGCCCGGCGAATGGTATCCAGCAATGGGCCGTCAGCAATATGCTCCATACCGCAATCCACCAATGACCTGTAGCATAACTCCAGCGGATCTGTCAGGTCATGGTTTTCGAAGAGAATATCGCCGGTGTCAACGGCCTCACCTCTGACACTGGCTGCCGCCCAGTCACGAGTTTTGATCAACCGGTCCCGCAACTGTCCCAACACAACCCTGTAAGGTTCCCGGGAATCCCCGGTTCGGGCCATCAGCTCATCGCTGCCCTGCCACATAGACAGTTCAGCACGTAGTGCTTTTATGTCTCGTAAGTAAAGGTCTGCCGCCATCCAGCGGCCAAGCAGGAACACTTCCCGGGTCACATCATGGGTGACATTGGGGTTTCCATCCCTGTCACCACCCATCCATGAGGCAATTCGAACGGGCGTAGCCTGCAGTGGCAAGCCTTTGCCAGAGGCCTCTGTGAGTGACTTGTCCAGGGTTCTCAGGAATTTTGGCAACGCCTCCCACAGGCTGTTTTCGATGACCGCAAACCCCCACTTGGCCTCGTCTACCGCAGTAGGCCGTTCATGGCGAATTTCGTCTGTATGCCAAGCCTCGGTGATCAGTTGCGAGAGCCGGCCGACAATCTCTTCCCTCTCACCAGGCAACAGATCATCGTGATCCAACTTCTCAAGGCAATCAGAAACTTCATCGTACTTCAGGATCAGAGTACGGCGAGCAACTTCTGTCGGGTGAGCCGTCAGCACGAATTCGATTTGAAGATCTGCCACCTTGCTGTGCAGTTCCTCCGCAGAGACACCGCCAGCCTTCAAACGTTCAAAGACATCAGCCAGCGACTCCACCTGCAAGTCAGAGGCAAACCCTTGCTTACGACGAATGCCATGATACTGTTCGGCCAGATTAGCCAGATTCAGAAACTGGTTGAACGCTCGAGTGACAGGAAGGAGCTCATCGTCACTCAACTGGCCAAGCAAGGTGATCAGACGCTGGCCTGAGCCACTTTCTTGCCGGCGATCAGCTTTAGCAGCGGCCCGCAGTTCTTCAATCAGATCATAGCAGTCCTGCCCAGGATAGTGCCGGATGCTTTGACCCAGCAATTCACCCAGTAAGCGTACGTTTTCTCGCAAGTCAGGATGCAGTTCAGTCACGGTGAGTTCCTTCTGAATGGACGGAAACAATCTGAACTTACGATACTAAGGATTGGCCAGAAAAGTCCATCAAGCCATTGAGCTACTCTTTCTCGACCCCTTTGACCTGTTGCCAGATCGCATCCAGGGCTTCCAGACTTTCATTGTCCATGTCCCTGCCTTCAGCTTCGAGAATTTTCTCGATTGCCCGGAAACGCGCTTCGAACTTGTGGTTGGTTCTCTTCAGAGCCTGTTCGGGGTTCACTTTCATAAACCTGGCCAGATTTACACAGACAAACATCAGGTCACCCAGCTCATCTTCCACCGCATCCCGTTCGCCAGTACCGGCTTCAGCAGCCTGCCAGGCTTCTTTCAGTTCGTCGATTTCCTCATGCAGTTTGTCGAACACTGGAGCGATGTCTGGCCAGTCAAAACCATGATTGGCCGCACGCTTTTGCAATTTCTCAGCCCGAGCGATCGCCGGCAGAGTTCTGGCAATGCCATCCAACCGGCCAACAGGCTGATCCGTAACCGGCTTTTGTGCCCGCTCTTCAGCCTTAATACGCTCCCAACTGGCTTTGATCCAGGCTTCATCCGGGCGATTATCCGGATCAACCCGGCTTTCCAGGGTACCTTCAGGAAAAACATGAGGGTGTCGGCGAATCAGCTTCCGGACCAGATGATCCACGATGCTATCAAAGTCGAAGTGGCCGTCTTCTTTGCCAATCTGACCATAGAAGATAACCTGGAACAGCAAATCCCCCAGCTCGTCCTTCAGATGAGGGTAGTCTTTCTGCTCAATGGCATCCGCCACTTCATAAGCTTCCTCAATCGTATGAGGCACAATACTGCCATACGTCTGCCTGGCGTCCCAGGGACAACCCGTTTCAGGCTCTCGCAGACGCGCCATCAGGGTTTTCAGGTCTTCGATCGAGTAGCTCATCCGCGTTTTCGCCTTACGTCAATGATGTTCGGCAGATTACGGATCTGCGCCAGCAACCGTGCCAGCTGTTCCAGGCTGGAGATTTCCACCCTCACCCGCATGGTGGCTATATTTTCATCCTTGTTGGTTTGCGTGTGCAGTGCCATCACGTCGCTTTTGGATGCGGACAGCACCTGAGTAATATCCCTCAACAACCCCGAGCGATCGTAGGCCTCAATCTCAATATCCACCGGATATACCGCCGCTGGCTGGCCGCCCCAACTTACTTCAATCACCCGATGAGGCTCGGTTTCCTGAAGATTCAGGTAGGTCAGACAGTCTTGCCGGTGCACTGTCACACCCCGGCCTATCGTAATGTAGCCACCGATCGAATCACCCGGCAGGGGTTTACAACAGTTAGCCACCTGGGTTTTAAGCTTGCCCACCCCCAGAATCTGGATATCAGATTCTGTGTTGTAGCCGCTTTTCCGGGTAGAACTCAGCTTGAGGTCTAGCTGCTCAGATTTGGGCTCCTGCATTTGCTGAGCGACATTGGCCACATGAGTTGGACGCAGATCGCCTGCGCCGACGGCAGCAAACATATCGTCCGTTGAATGATAATTCACCTTTTTGGCCAGCTCATTCAGATCCACGTCGTGGATAGAAAGCCGTTTGAGCTCATCTTCCAGAATAGCCCGACCATCAACAATATTGCGGTCCCGGTCCTGGAGCTTAAACCAGCTGGTAACCTTCGCCCGGGTGCGTGAAGTCTGGATGTAGCCCAGACTGGGGTTAAGCCAGTCACGGCTGGGCGCGGGATTATTTGAGGTCAGAATAAAAACCTGATCGCCGGTTTTAAGCGGGTAGGTCAACGGCACAATACGGCTATTCACCCGCGCTCCCCGGCAGGCATGACCTATTTCGGTATGGACCCGGTAAGCAAAATCGACCGGTGTAGCACCTTGAGGCAGGTCAACCACATGGCCTTCCGGAGTAAACACATAAATCCGGTCAGGGATCACATCAGATTTGAGATGATCCGCCAGGCCAGATAAGTCACCCAGTTCTTCCTGCCACTCCAGCACCTGCCGTAACCAGTTGATCTTGGCATCGTAGCCACTGGACTTATTGTTCTTATCCATGCCTTTGTAAACCCAGTGGGCACAGACACCCAGCTCCGCCTCTTCATGCATAGCATGGGTGCGGATCTGCACTTCCATCACCCGGCCATCAACGCCGACAACGGCGGTATGCAGAGACTGATAACCGTTTTCCTTGGGGTTAGCAATGTAGTCATCAAATTCCTTGGGAATGTGGCGCCATAGCGTATGCACAATACCTAGAACGGCATAACAATCACGCACCTCTGGCACCAGAATACGCACCGCCCGAACATCGTAAACCTGAGAAAAATCGATGCCTTTACGGCGCATTTTCCTCCAGATACTGTAGATGTGCTTCGCCCGGCCACTAACTTCAGCCTTGATCCCAGAAGCTTTCAGCTCGGTCTGCAAAGTGTCAATCACGCTACGGATATAGCGTTCCCGATCCAGGCGCTTTTCATCCAGCAACTTGGCGATTTTTTTATAGGCCGAGGTATGCAAATAGCGGAAGGACAGGTCCTCCAGTTCCCATTTGATGTGCCCGATTCCCAATCGATGCGCCAGGGGAGCGTAGATGTCAAAAACCTCGCGCGCCACCCTCATACGTTTTTCTTCAGAAGCGTCCTTAACTGCCCGGATAGCACAGGTTCGTTCGGCCAGTTTGATCAAAGCCACCCGGACATCGTCAATCATGGTGACCAACATCTTGCGAACGTTATCGAGCTGGCCTTCACTCTGCCCTAGCACGTTGCCTTTAAGAGGGTGGTGGATTGAAGAGATCGCCGCCATCTGCTGCACGCCATTGATCAGCCCGGCCACTTCATCACCAAATTCCTTGCGGATTTCATCAAGTCCTACCCGCTCCTCCCTCACCGCCCGATAAAGCACCGCAGCTACCAGGCTGACCTGATCAAGGTGCAACGCGGCCAGAACCTGCGCCATTTCCAGGCCAATAAGGAAACTGCTCGAACCGGGCGCCCACAGACGATCTTCACGGAATGCCTGTTGTGCTATCAGCGCGGCCTTGTCACAGGCTTTTCGCAACTGCTCCGGATTCTCCAGTTGGGTTTGTTCAGCAATGCGGTGAATCCAGCGGTCAACATCCACTTCACCGTCGGCGGTTACCCCGTAATCTTCCCGAACTTTTACCATAGCAAGGACTTACCTGATACGTGCCTGACTTCAACGCGCCTTAGCCTGAGCGCGGAGAAATCAGGCTTGTCAAACCTGTTAGCGCTTACCGCGCTCAAACAGGGCGATAGACTCAACATGAGTGGTGTGAGGAAACATGTCCATCACACCGGCACGCACCAGCCGATAGCCGTTACGCACCATTACGCCGGCATCTCTGGCCAGCGTTGCCGGATTGCAAGAAACATAAACAATCCGATCAGCACCGAAAGCCGTCAGATACTTGCAGATATCTTCAGCACCAGACCGAGGAGGATCAATCAAAACCTTATCAAAGCCTTCTTTGGCCCAGCTCTGGTCGGTGAAATCACCATGCAGATCAGCACCGAAAAACTCCACGTTTTCCAGACCATTCAGCTCTGCGTTCTCACGACCGCGCACCACCATCGCGTCATCACCTTCCACCCCGACAACCTGACCGCCCTTACGGGCTAAGGGCAAGGTGAAATTGCCAAGACCGCAGAACAAATCCAACACCCGCTCTCCAGGCTGAACATCCAGCCATTCAACCGCACGCTGAACCATGTTTCGGTTAATGCCCGCATTCACCTGAGTGAAATCCATGGGGTGAAACTGCATCGTCAGATCGAATTCATCCATGCGATAAGATAAACGCTCATGATCCCGGCCCGACGACTCAGGCCAGATCCGGTGCACGGTATCCGGGCCTTTCGGTTGAAGGTAGATCTGTAAGTCGTGAGCCTGACCAAATGCAATCAGCTTCTCTCGGTCTTCCGGAACCAGTTCGTCCATGTTACGGAAGACCATGGCAGCATCGTCATCACCACAGGCCACTTCCACCTGTGCAATCCGATCATAGGCCGCCATACTGCCCAGCAATTCCCGCAGCGGCGTGATGCGTTCACCGATACGCGGGTCAAGAACCACACATTTATCTATGTCCGTCAGAAAGCTGTTCCGTTTTTCACGAAAGCCCACCAGCACAGATTCACGAGCCTTCACATAACGAACACCCAAGCGGGCTTTACGGCGGTAACCAAGCACGTCGGGTGAGCGCATAGGCTCAACCCACTCTTCTGGCTCAATACCGCCGAAGTGGGCAAAGTTCTCTCGCAGGGTGTCTTCTTTAAACCGAATCTGAGCATCAGCACTCATGTGCTGAAGGCTGCAGCCCCCGCACAGGTCAGCAAACGCACACGGGGGTTGCTGGCGATCAGGAGCAGCTTCAAGCACTTCAAGGGTACGCAGCTCATCGAATTTGCTCCGACTGCCAACGACCTTCGCCATTACGGTTTCGCCAGGCAAAGCGCCATCAACGAACTGGACTTTACCGTCAGCACGGGCAATCCCCCGACCGTCATGGCCCAGGGTTTCAATCTCACAACGCACTGGCTCTTGGGGCAGAACCTTACGGCGGCGTCTACTCATATCAAATAGTCTCTTGTCAGTTTCCGGCTCACGCGCCCGGGAATACACCGGTAGATAAGTAACGGTCTCCGCGATCACAAATAATGGCTACAATCACGGCGTTTTCAACCTCTCGGGACAGCCTGAGGGCGCCAGCTATAGCTCCACCTGAAGAGACACCGCAAAAAATGCCTTCTTCCGAAGCCATGGCCCGCATGGTGTCCTCCGCTTCCTGCTGACCAATATCGAGGACCACATCAACTCTCGCGGCATCGAAGATTTTTGGAAGATAAGCTTCTGGCCAACGCCGAATCCCCGGGATAGAGGCTCCGTCTTCTGGCTGCAGGCCAACAACCTGGATATCGGGATTGCATTCTTTCAGATACCGGGACACCCCCATGATGGTGCCGGTGGTTCCCATTGAACTTACAAAATGGGTCACGCTCCCCTGGGTTTGCTCCCAGATTTCCGGCCCGGTCGAACGATAGTGAGCAAGAGGATTGTCCTGATTACTGAACTGGTCAAGAACCCTGCCTTTACCCTCGGTTTCCATTCTGATCGCAAGATCGCGAGCGCCTTCCATACCCTGCTCACGGGTCACGTTAATCACTTCGGCACCATAAGCACGCATAGAAGCTCGACGTTCCTCGCTCAGGTTATCCGGCATGATCAGCACCATCCGGTATCCTTTAATGGCCGCAGCCATGGCAAGTGCAATACCCGTATTGCCGGATGTTGCCTCTATCAGGGTATCGCCAGGTTTGATTTCACCACGGCGCTCGGCCTCCTGAATCATACTGACCGCAGGTCTGTCTTTTACCGAACCAGCCGGATTGTTACCCTCAAGCTTAGCCAGAATGACATTGGACGTGTCACCCGGCAGGCGCTGTAATCGAACCAAAGGGGTATGGCCGACATAATCTTCAATAGTGGGGAAAGTCATATTGAAACCCTGTGATACACTTTCGGTGTCGAATCATACTCGTTATAGCCGTTTTGTCCCAATACAGCTTCTCGCTATATCCATGACCTTCCGCTATAACCGGGCTATTCAGGGGAAGATTGCCAAGGGCATGTCTTCCCGGATCATCTATGCTGACATAGAAGCGCCTTTCCCCGGTTCCTCCGGGGCAGGCTCATGAAAAAAAACAGGAACAAACTATGCGGCGCTGGGGTATTCGCAAAAAAGTCTTGGTGGTAACCCTGGTTCCCACCCTTGTTACTACTTTATTGCTGGGGCTGTTTTTTACGAACAGCTGGGTTAGCAACATAGAAAGCCTCCTCCAGGATCGTGGCGAGTCTTTGTCCCGTCAACTGGCGGCGAGCTCAGAATACGGCCTTTTCACCGCCAACCGAAGCCTTCTCAACAGCTTGTCGAACGCCTTACTCGAAGAACAGGATGTACGCTCAATCACCTTCTTCACTCGCGATGGGCAACGACTATTGCACACAGGCCCCGGAAGCACCGATATCA
Source organism: Marinobacter sp. (assembly GCF_041595835.1). Taxonomy (GTDB): domain Bacteria; phylum Pseudomonadota; class Gammaproteobacteria; order Pseudomonadales; family Oleiphilaceae; genus Marinobacter. Next base: position 23,255 of record NZ_JBFHJO010000007.1, read on the forward strand.
TCCCCCCAGAGTCTCTGGAGTCAGACCGACCATTACGGCTAACCATCAACAGCACCACCCGATTCATCTCCCCTGTGCACCTGCAGGACCTCATGATCGAAACCATGATCGATCCTGACACCCGCCTGAATGCCTCACAGTCAAGCGACCTTCTCGGCTGGGTTGCCGTTGAGATGTCTCACACCCGAACAGAAAAAGAGACCTATAAAGCACTCCTGATCTCCTTATTGATGATTATTGGCGGCGTATTTCTCAGCATGGGTATTGCACTACGTCTCAGCCGCGCCTTCACCGATCCGGTATTCCAGCTGAATGAAGCCGTTGCCATGCTCAAGGAAGGAAAACTGGAAACCCGGGTGTATACAGGTGCAGGCCCTGAGTTCGAACAACTGGAGTCCGGCCTGAACGATATGGCTTCTGAGTTAGGCAAAGCGCAGGCCGAAATGCAGCAGAACATTGACCAGGCTACGGAAGACCTGAGAGAAACCCTTGAAACCATCGAAATCCAGAACATCGAACTGGACTTCGCCAGAAAAGAAGCACTGGAGGCCAGCCGGATCAAATCCGAGTTCCTGGCCAACATGTCCCATGAAATCCGTACCCCGCTCAATGGCATCATCGGGTTCACCGAACTATTGCTGAAAACCCCGATGCCGCGACAGCAGCGTGACCACCTGAACACCATTCGAAAATCTTCAGAAATTCTTCTCACCATCATCAACGACATCCTGGATTTCTCCAAAATCGAAGCTGGCAAACTGATCCTTGACCGGGTGCCCTTCGCCCTCAGGGATATCGTTGAAGAAGTCATGGTTATGCTCGCACCGGCAGCCCATGCAAAAAATCTGGACCTGGTTCCGCTGGTCTATAACGATGTCCCCAACAACATCATGGGGGACCCGCTGCGGGTAAAGCAGGTCATTGCGAACCTGGTCAATAACGCCATCAAATTTACCCAAACCGGTGAAGTCGTCCTGCGCGCAAGCCTGGAGGATGAAAACCACGATGATAATCGTATTACCCTTCGCCTGAGCATTACCGACTCAGGGGTTGGCCTATCCCGGGCGCAACAACAATCACTGTTCAATGCGTTTAGCCAAGCCGATGCATCTACCGCACGACAATACGGAGGCACAGGTCTTGGGCTTGCCATTTCAAAACGCCTGGTGGAAGAAATGGGCGGAGAAATCGGGCTTGAAAGCGAGCTGGGGAAAGGCTCCACCTTCTGGTTTACTCTCACGCCGGAACTGTCGGCAACCGGTGACAACACCGCACCGAAAGAAGCTTTGCGTGGTGAACGCGTTATTTATCTGGAGCAACAAAAAACAACGGGGCTGGCTGTTGAACACCTGCTCAGGGACTGGGGTATGGTTGTTGACAGGGTGTCATCACCGGCAGCATTACAAGAGCGTGTCGAAGAGGCTCAGCGCCATCAGGAGGGGTATGCAACCGCTCTTATTGGCATCACTCGCCACTTACTGAATTCAAGCCAGTACTGCCACCTGATCCAGACTCTGGAAGTAGAGCGAGACTGTCGAACCCTGCTTTTAACTCCCACCCTCGAAACGCTGGACACCCCGCTTTCAGGCCTATCCAGCGGACATCTGACCAAGCCGGTTTGCCGGGATGCACTCTATGACGAACTACTGGCGCTCATACACGGCATCCACGTAAACAATCAGAGCGATCAAGAAACGTCACTCCCATTACGACAGGGCAGCCCGGCCAAAACGCCTCGAATTCTGGCAGTAGATGATAACGACGCCAACCTGAAGCTGGTCCTGACTCTGCTTCAGGACTGTCGGATTGATGCAGAAGGTGCGTCCAGCGGATTCGAAGCACTAACCAAAGCGCGCCAAAAGCCGTTTGATCTGGTGTTCATGGACCTGCAGATGCCTGGAATGGATGGCGTAGAGACCTCCGCAAGAATAAGAGACCTGGACTCCGACTCTCACTATACGCCAATCATCGCCCTGACCGCTCACGCCCTGGCTGACGAGCAGGAACGGCTGACACAACAAGGGTTTGATGGCTATATGCCCAAACCTATCAGTAGCCGCCAGTTGACAGAATTGATTCGCGAATACACCGGGTATGACTGCAAAACCACCCAAAGCTCATTCAAAATCGCCGAAGTCAGGGACACCCGAAGAACCCTGCGCCCTTCAAACCGGCGTATGCAGCAGGACTGCGTGAGCATTGCCGAAAGCATCAAGCTGGCCGCCGGCAAGGCTGATCTGGCCGAAGAACTGTTCAGCATGCTGCTCGAGCAGCTGCACACCGACATCCCACGAATACAGGAACTCTGGAGCGAAAAGAATTTTGAGGCTTTACTGGAGTGCGTTCACAAGCTACATGGTGCCACCCGTTATTGCGGCGTCCCCGAACTTCGCACTGCAGCCAATCGATTTGAAACGGCCTTAAAGTGTGACGCTGCCGACCGTGAGATCCTGAAAGATCAGCTCATTTCGGCTATGGACCGGTTACAAATCTGGAGTGAGCAAACCGACTGGCAGCCGCTTTTCAGAGAGCAGCGCCAGCCGCAACCGAGCTGATCGACAATCAGGACCTCGCGCGGTCCAGAATGGCGCGCATATCCTTCACGGCATCTTTCAGCCCGGTAAACACCGCACGTGCGATAATCGCATGTCCAATATTGAGTTCATTGATTCCGGGAATGGCTGCTATACGCTCAGTATTATGATAGTTCAGGCCATGCCCCGCATTCACAATCAGACCTTTTTTTCGCGCATAGGCGACCGCATCGTCCAGAATTTTGAATGAGGCATCAGCCTGCGCCGGTGTTGTTGCATCAGAATACTCCCCGGTATGCAGTTCAATCACTGGGGCGCCACAACGCACAGCTGCGTCAATCTGAACCGGGTCCGGGTCAATGAATAAAGAAACCTCAGCCCCGATTTCAGCCAGTCGCTCACACGCCAGAGCAACACGCTCTTCCTGGCCATCAACATCGAGCCCGCCTTCGGTAGTGAGCTCTTCCCGCTTCTCAGGGACCAAACACACACACGCAGGCCTGACCTGCTCGGCAAACGCCAGCATAGCATCCGTCACCGCCATTTCCAGATTCATCTTAGTCTGCAATACATCGTTCAGTAGCAGAACATCGCGATCCTGAATGTGTCGACGATCTTCCCGGGGGTGAATGGTTATACCATCAGCGCCCGCTTCCTCTGCAATCAATGCTGCCTGCACTGGGTCGGGGTATCGGGTGCCCCGGGCCTGACGCAACGTTGCCACATGATCAATGTTCACACCAAGCAACACTCTGGGATTCATAGGGCTCTCTCTGATGAAGAAACAGAATGACTGAAAAGACTACGACTGTGTAGCGGCTTACCTTGCAAGAGAAAGTCTACCAGCACTCGCATAACACGCTTGGCCGTTTTTCGAGCAATATCGGTGTCGAAATCTCCGGCCGACAGTGCCAATAGGGCCTCACCCTGCAACTGACTCAGCCGAACACCGGTGCAGCCAGCTGACACAATACCTTGCGCAGGATCATAACCATAGCAATCGCCCGCCACTACCGGACACCCCGTGTCCGTGGTTTCATCCCACGCAAAATCATATCCCTGAGATGCGGCAAAGGCTCGCTCAAACCTGCGCAGTATTGGCTCCACGTCCCCTTTCGGCACAAGATTCGCCAGCCTCTGAAGACATTCGATATAACTGGCAAAAAGCGTTGGATAGGGGTCTGCTTCAGGCAGAATACGCTGCAGCAACTCATTGATGTATAAGCCACTGTAGAGCGCATGATTCTGGTTTAAGCGAGGAGCTGAACGCACCTCCACTTGAGTCAGGTTTTTCAGGTTACTTTTCCCGGCCCAGTCGATCAACAGGGGCTGGAAGGGCTGCAGCTGAGCTTTTAGCGGGCTTTTCGTGCTATTTCCAGCTCGGGCCACCAGACTCACCCGTCCATGGTTCAAGGTGAATACATCAATTAACAGCGCCGTCTCCCGCCAAGGACGGCGATGAATCACATAAGCGGGCTCTTGTTGCACCGCCTCTCTCATGGCCGCCTCAGAGGTCGCTCATGCCCAGGCTTTTCAGGGCCCGGTCACTGTCAGCCCAACCACGCTTGACCTTCACCCAGAGGCGAAGCATCACTTTGGTATCAAACATGCGCTCCATGTCTACCCGGGCTTCCTGACCAATCCGGCGCAATCGTTCACCTTTGTCGCCAATAATAATCTTCTTCTGACCTTCACGCTCCACCAGAATCAGAGCCGAGATATGCAAGGTCTTGCCCTGAACCTTAAACTCTTCAATCTCAACAGCCACGGAATATGGTAACTCCGCACCCAGCTGGCGGGTGATCTTTTCCCGCACCATCTCTGAGGCCATAAAGCGTTCACTTCGGTCAGTGATCTGATCATCCGGGTAGAAGTGCACGCTCTGTGGCAGAAAACGACCAACGGCTTCTTGCAGAGGTTTCAGATTGTCATCTCTAAGTGCTGACAGAGGTATGATTTCAGCGAAATCACGCTTCTTGGCCAAGGCCTCCAGGTGAGGCAACATCAATTCACGCTTTTCCAGTTTGTCGACTTTGTTCACTGCCAGAATAACCGGGCACTTTACCCGCTCAAGCTTTTCCAGAACCATTTGGTCGGCGGTAGTCCAGGCCAGCTGATCAACAACAAACACCACGACATCGACACCAATCAGAGCCGACGTCGCCGCTTTGTTCATATACCGGTTAATCGCCCTGGGCTCTTCTTCATGCATGCCCGGGGTATCGACATAAACGGCCTGCACATCGCCATCTGTCTTAATGCCAAGAACCTGATGGCGGGTAGTCTGAGGCTTACGAGAGGTAATACTCAGCTTCTGGCCCAGAATATGATTCAGTAATGTGGATTTACCCACATTGGGGCGGCCTACAATAGCAACAAAGCCACAGCGACTATCCGGATTTTCCGGGGTGGTAACATCATTCATCAGGAATTCTCCACGCCCAGTTGTTTAAGGGCACTGCGGGCAGCTTGCTGTTCCGCAATACGGCGACTACTGCCAGTGCCTGTAGTTTTTCGATCCAGTGACGGCAATGCACAAGACACATGGAAAGTCTGATTGTGAGCTTCTCCATCCACAGAGATCACTTCATACCGCGGCAACGGAAACTGTCGGGACTGCAGATATTCCTGAAGCCGGGTTTTCGGGTCTTTCTGGGTATCCTGAATGTCCAGAGCAGCCAATCGCTCTTTAAACCAGCGCAACACCTGTTCACGACAGGTATAAAAATCGCTGTCCAGGTAGATAGCTCCAATAACAGACTCAACCGCATCAGCCAGAATGGACTCACGGCGGAACCCGCCGCTTTTCAATTCACCAGAGCCTAAACGCAGGTACTGGCCCAACTGAAACTCGCGCCCGATTTCCGCCAGGGTGACCCCCTTGACCATCCGGGCTCTGAGTCGGCTAAGCTGCCCTTCCCGGGCGGCTTCAAAATGTAAGAACAGGTATTCTGCGATCACCATATTTACAATAGAGTCGCCAAGAAACTCCAGGCGCTCATTGTTCTGATTACCGCAACTTCTGTGGGTAAGCGCCAGCAGCAACCGCTCAGGGTCTTTGAACTGATAACCGAGGCGGCGCTGAAGCTGATCAAGATCGGGTTGTGAACTCACTTGCCTTTGAACTCATACTCATGTTGGAAGTGAACGATCGTGTCCACACTGCCAAACAGGTTATTGCGAACTTCGTAATCAACATTGACCAATACCAAACCACCGTCTTTCTCTACAGTGATATTTTTAGGATCAAAACCGCGTACGCTGTTCACTCTTAATTGCTTGTTGATGGTTTCTCGCACCTGAGCTGGCCCCATCTTGGACAAGCCTTCGATATTCTCAAGATTTTCGAGAGCTTCCTGAATGGTAAAATCATCAAGATAGGCAGGACCAACCTTGAGCACGAACGTTAACAGGCCAGCAAAAAACAAAGCCACAATCAGCATGGTCAGGGCACTGCCCTGCTGACGTTTCAGGCTTACAGGAAACTTATTATTCATAGTTATTCGCTCCGAAATCATCGGGATCATTCAATACCACCTACTCGATCAAAAGATGGCAAACTTGTAAAAGATTTCCAGTGCATCCAGATACCAAAGGCCTTTCCGACCACCAGTTCATCCGGTACGGTTCCCCAGAATCGACTGTCATTACTGTTATCCCGGTTGTCACCCATCACAAAGTAATGACCGGCCGGAACTTTCCATTCGCCTTCACCTGCCCCCGAAACACGGCCCATGGTGAGGTAGATATCATGCTCTACATCACCCATTTCTTCGCGCCAGCGCTCCATCGGGGGGAGCCGGGCAACAAAATCCCGGGCTACCGGCTCATCATTTATGAAAAGCTGCTTGTTACGGTATCTGATGGTATCACCCGGCAAACCGATCACGCGCTTGATGTAGTTGGTGACGCCGTCTTCGGGGAAGCGGAACACCATCACATCACCCCGTTCAGGGTCTCCAACCTCAAGCACCTTAGTACCGACAACTGGAAGCCTCAAACCATAGGCGTACTTGCTGACCAGGATAAAATCACCCACTTCCAGGGTTGGCAGCATCGACCCAGACGGGATCTGAAACGGTTCAACCAGAAACGAGCGCAAGACCAGAACAATTGCCAGAACCGGAAAGAATGAGTGGCTGACATCAACCAGCCAAGGTTTCTTCGGTTCTTGGTCATCGTCCACAGCACCTTGCTCACCAGCTTTGGCCAAACGATGTTTTTTCAAAAACAATTTGTCTGCAAGCCAAACCACACCGGTCACAAGCGTGAGAACGACCAGTACCAGTGGAAAATCAATATCCATCCGGATGCCTTTGTGTTAATTATCGACCTTCAACACGGCAAGAAACGCTTCCTGAGGCACCTCAACATTACCCAGCTGCTTCATACGTTTCTTACCTTCCTTCTGCTTCTGAAGCAGTTTCTTCTTCCGGCTAACGTCACCACCGTAACACTTGGCCGTTACGTTTTTACGCAGCGCTTTAACCGTTACCCGCGATACCACTTGCGTACCAATGGCTGCCTGAATGGCAATATCAAACATCTGCCGAGGTATCAGCTCTTTCATTTTTTCGATCAGCTGACGACCTTTGCGGTGAGCCAGATCTTTATGAACAATAATGGCCAGAGCATCGACCCGCTCTGCATTGATCAGTACATCCAGACGCACCAGATTAGCGTTCTGGAACCGGACAAAGTGATAATCCAGTGACGCGAACCCGCGGCTTGCGGATTTAACCCGGTCGAAGAAATCCATGACCACTTCCGCCATCGGCAGCTCATAGGTGAGCTGCACCTGCGACGACATAAAGTGCATGTTCTTCTGAACACCCCGCTTTTCCTCACACAGAGCAATCACGTTACCCAAATGCTCCTGGGGTACCAGGATATTGGCCTCAACGATCGGCTCTCGCATTTCTTCGATAGAACCAATATCCGGAAGCCGCGAGGGATTATCTACCGATAACGTCGCACCCTGCTTGGTAACCACTTCATAGATTACTGTTGGCGCAGTAGTAATCAGGTCTATATCGTATTCTCGTTCCAGCCGCTCCTGAATAATCTCCATGTGCAGCATGCCAAGGAAACCACAGCGGAAGCCGAAGCCAAGGGCGTCTGAGTTTTCTGGCTCGAAGAATAACGAGGCGTCATTCAAGGTCAGCTTTTCAAGAGCATCCCGGAAATCGTCATAGTCATCAGCGCTGACCGGGAACAAACCGGCATAAACCTGCGGTTTGACCTTCTTGAACCCCGGCAACATGGGGGTTTCTTCAGCATATTTCTGATGCACAATAGTGTCACCCACAGGCGCACCGTGGATATCTTTGATCCCGGCCACTACAAAACCTACGTCGCCGGCTTCAAGAATGTTGGTATCCGTCGGTTTTGGATTAAAAATACCGACTTTGTCTGCATTCCAGGACTTGCCCGTGGATTTGATAACGATCTTGTCTCCCTTACGCAAAACGCCCTCGATGACCCGCACCAACGACACAACGCCCAAGTAGTTATCAAACCAGGAGTCAATAATCAGGGCCTGCAAGGGGGCGCTACGGTCACCTTTGGGTGGCGGTATCCTTTTGATAAGGTCCTCAAGAACATCTTCAACGCCCAGACCACTCTTTGCACTGCAACGCACTGCATCCTGGGCCTCAATACCAATAATATCCTCAATTTCTGCCGCCACACGCTCCGGCTCGGCCTGCGGCAAGTCCATCTTGTTAAGAACAGGAACAACTTCAAGACCCTGTTCAAGTGCCGTATAACAGTTCGCGACCGACTGGGCCTCAACACCTTGCCCCGCGTCGACCACCAGCAACGCACCTTCACAGGCATACAGCGAGCGCGAAACCTCGTAAGAAAAATCCACGTGTCCCGGGGTGTCGATAAAGTTCAGTTTGTAGGTTTCACCATCCCGGGCAGTGTAGTTGAGCGTTACACTCTGGGCTTTGATGGTAATGCCTCGCTCTTTCTCCAGGTCCATGGAGTCGAGCACCTGTTCAGCCATTTCTCGCTCGGTCAAGCCGCCGCAAGTCTGGATAAAACGATCCGCCAGCGTGGATTTACCGTGGTCGATGTGGGCAATAATAGAAAAATTACGGATTCGGCTCAGTTCAGTCACAGACAATGATTACTCATATAAGACATAGGTTTGAGCCCGGAATGGCCGCTACCGGATCCGGGGACGGCGTGATTTTACCGGTAACCGGCCGCCATTGCCATGATCAGGAAATAAGCGGCTTCTCGTACTGACGAATAAGGAAGCCGATCAGGGCATCTTCATCGAGCGGGTAGCTGAATAAATTGCCCTGACACTGCGCACATCCGGCGGACTTCAGGAAGGTCAACTGCTGCATGGTTTCAACACCTTCTGCAACGACGGTCAGGTGCAGCTTATGCGCCAGCGCTATAACCGCAGAGGCTACATCTGTCGCGCTGACATTGTATGGGATATCACGGATAAAGCCGTGATCAATTTTGATGACATCTAAGGGTAATTGCTGCAAGGCAACCAGTGAACAGGACCCCTTCCCGAAATCATCCAGTATTAAACACACCCCCAGATCATTCAGAGAAACCAATAACTCTCTGAGCATACGAGGGTCTTCATTCAGTAACTCCGCGGGCATTTCCAGTTCCAGCCGGTCCGGTGATACACCGGTTTCGGTGATCACTCTACGAATAAGGTCAAGAAAACCAGCGTCAGTGATCTGACGAACAGAGAAGTTAACCGCCATTTTCAAGGACTCAAATCCAGCCCTTTCCAAGGCCTGAACCTGAATACACGCCTGACGGAGGGCCTGTTCACCAAGCCTGATAATCAAGCCGGTCTCATCCGCCAAATGGATAAACTGTTGAGCAGAAACAAGCCCCTTCTCCGGATGGTGCCAACGCAAAAAGGCCTCGACACCAATAACTTTCTGGCTTACCAGGTCAATTTTGGGCTGGTAATGCAGTACAAAACGATCGTCCTCAAGAGCCGTCGCCAGCTCTTCCTGTTGCAATAACCGACGAGCAGCCTTGATATTCATAGCCGGGGTGAAGAACTGGTAGTTATTCCGGCCCAGCTCTTTGGCCCGATACATCGCCAGGTCAGCATACTTCATGAGCGTACCGACATCTTCGCTGTCGTTCGGGATCAGGGTAATACCAATACTGACCGTAATACCCACATCGTGTTCATTCAGGCGCATTTTCTGGCACAGCTTGCGCAAAATAGATTCTGCCACTTTCCCGGCAGCATCCGCCCCGCTGACACGGGAAAGCAGGACAACAAACTCATCGCCTCCCAGCCGCGCAACAGAATCCTCCTCACGCACACACCCGGTGAGCCACTCCGCAACCTGTCTCAGCAACTCGTCGCCCGCATCGTGCCCCAGGGTGTCGTTGATTCGCTTGAATCCATCGAGGTCAAGGTACATCAACGCTGCAGGTTCACCACTTCGGCGACTTCGGTGGACAACATGATTAAGCCGATCACGGAACAGTTGCCGATTAGCCAGCCCCGTAAGAGGGTCATAAAAAGCCAACCGGTGCAGTTCAGACTGCGCAGCCTTAAGCTGAGTGAGATCCCGAAGACTTAACACCACGCCATTAACACCGGGCACTTTCAGCATAGAGGTAAAAGTGCCCTCCATATCACGACAAACACCGGCTGCATCAGTAACACGCGCACGGACTACCGGCATCTGTTTACCCGGGGAGGTGACAGCCTCCTGAAACACTTGCTTTATCCGGGGCCAGTCTCCGGCATTCACCAAGCTTTCAAAATCCAGGCTATAAACCTTATCCGGATCAAAACCCAAAATATCCCGGCTGGACGGGCTGGCGTACAAAGGTTTTCCTTCGCAATCCATCACCAGAGTAACGTTAGCCGCACCTTCAGTAATTGCGCGATAGCGCCCAGCACTGGCTTGCGCAATTAACCGGGAGCGCACCAATGACAATACCAGCAGATAAATCAGAACACTGATCGCAAGGCCCGACCCCAAAACGATCGGAGGTCTGGGGTCTGCGGCCAGAAAGTCAAAGGCCGGAGTAGAGCGGGTTTGCAGAAGCCAGTCCCTTCCCCCATGGGAAACGGTCTGGCTGAGCTCAAAACTGAAATCATCATCCAGTGACCCCAAATTGGAGCCGTACATCAAGGTACTCCGAGACTCTGTCGCACTGTCATATATTCGAACATCAAGAAACGGGGAAATCAGCCCGACAATCCCATCAATCAGATTGTTCATCCGGAAAGCACTGAACACATAACCCGCCAGCATCATCCGCCGCTCTGTACGAAGTTCCGGAACAGCCCCCCCCTGATAAACCGGGTAGTACATCAGGAAACCAGCCTGATCTTCATCGACAGATTCCTGCACCAGCACAACTTTCCCGGTTACGGTCGGCTTTGCACCATCTCTCGCCTGCTCCATCGCGACGCGGTGAACCGGATCACTAAAAGCGTCATACCCCAAGGCGCTCCGGTTTCGCTCTGTACCGGGCTCAAGGTAAACCATTGGATAATAATCAGGACCAACACCTAGTGGCTGGACCAGATAGTTGAAAACACCTTCCGCCCGTACAGATGAAATATGATTTGCCATCTGACGGACATTGATACGTTGAACGTAACCAATCCCCTCAATACCGGGGTAATAACGGTTAATATCGACTTTATCAACATACTCTCGCCATTCGTCCCGGCTGACCTCGCCAGAAACTGCAAACAGGCCAGCACTACCCGCTAACACCTGTTCGTAATTAATCAGGCGTTCTTCGATGGCGGTTTTAAGTTGAAGAGACTGAGCACGGAATTTTGCTTCTGTGCGGTCTTCCACTAAACGGATAGAGACCTGCCATAACAGAAGAGTTACACCAATGGACACCAGAAAGACAAGCCAGGCCAGCCAGGAGTTACGCAATTTAAGTAACTGACGGAGAGGCAATTCCTTGTTTGACATCATGACACGGGTCCGCTCCATGACCTATGGCTGTTATATTATAAGTTCAGACGAGTATAACAAAAGCTCCCGGGCATGTCGTGACACGCACCGAGAGCTTGAGCACACTCCGATTTTACAAGCGCTTAAATCATGGTCTCATCACCAGGTAGATGGCACGGCCCTGGCGGACAACGCGAACCGAAACAGCCCTACCTTCTGGCAAGTTTTTAACAACCTGCCGGAATTCCTTCAAGGAACCAACTCGCTGGCGATTAATTTCAGTGATAATGTCCCGGCTACGAACTCCCGCTTCAAAGGCCGGACCACGCTCAACATTCGTCACAAGCACGCCGCTCTCAACACCTGCCGACCGGGCACCTTCCGGTGTCAGCGGTTCAACCGTCAGCCCAAGCGCCTTGGAGGCACTGCTGCCACGGCTATTATTAGCCGGCGACTGACTGATTTGACCGTCCTCCGGCAGCTCACCGATTTCAACATCGAGCTCAATTTCCTTACCTTCACGCAGAACGGTTAACCGGGCAGATTCACCTGCCAGAGTTCTGCCAACCTTAGGTGGCAGGTCAGAGGATAGCTCCACCTCTTCACCGTTGTACTCCAGTACAATATCACCGGCCTGCAGCCCACCAGCCAAGGCTGGCGAACCTGGCATCACTTCTGCAATCAAGGCCCCCCGGGGCCGCTTGAGACCGAAAGTCTCAGCCAGATCGCGATTAACCTCCTGAATCAATACCCCTAACCATCCGCGCGCCACAGTACCTTTGTCACGAAGCTGGCGGAACACACTCATAGCATCATCAATAGGAATAGCAAAAGACACACCCATGAAGCCACCGGAGCGGGTATAAATCTGCGAGTTTATTCCGACAACCTCTCCGTCCATATTAAACAGTGGTCCACCGGAGTTACCCGGATTAATGGCGACGTCTGTCTGGATAAACGGTACGTAATTTTCAGAAGGCAAGGACCGGCCAAGCGCGCTGACAATACCCGCAGTAACGGTGTAGTCGAACCCGAAGGGCGAACCAATGGCGAACACCCATTCACCGACTTTAAGCTCTTTGGAACTGCCGACTCTGACAACAGGCAGATCATCAGCGTTCTCAATCTTCAGAACCGCCATATCAGAACGGGGATCGGTACCAACAATCGTCGCAGAGAATTCACGGCGGTCATTTAACCGAACAACCACTTCATCGGCGCCCTCAACAACGTGATTATTGGTCAGTACATAACCATCTTTTGAAACAATGAATCCTGACCCCATGGACCGGGTCGGTTGCTGCGCACCTGGTCCACCACCAAAAGGCGAGTTTGGCCCACTAAAAAATTCCTGCAAAAACGGGGGCAACTGCTCAAGCTGACGCTCATCGAAAGGAAGACCGTGAAGCCCAGAGCGCCGGTTAACAGGCTCGCTGGTCGTACTGATATTCACCACGGCGCTGGAGTTCTCTTCCACCAACTCAGTAAAGTCTGGTAGCCCTCGTGCAGCAACGCTCTGACTCCAGAATACCGATACCATCACCGCAAGCATCAGTATGGCACCCGCTATAGTTCCCGAACGCATAGTCTCTGGGAGGCGGGCAACCACGGTGTTTGTTTTATGCATGTTGAACCCCCTTATATTGGCCGATGGTCAGTGGTTACAATCTAAGGCTGACCAACAGCTTTTCAACTTACAATATCGTAGGGTTCACAGGCACGCGATTGACGCAATTCTGTTAACCCGAATCATACGTGGCTGAAACCTGTCTCCGGAGCGTGACTGCCAGTGGCGAACCGCCCAAAAGCCTGCTCCGAGCCCCGTAAAAGCAGCCACAATCGCAGCAAGATCCGTCCCGCCAAGCCAGCGATAACCAGCAATACTCATCAAAACCATCAACACCAACGGCAGCCCATAAACCGCCAGCGAAGCGGTCAGCAAGGACTGTTCATCAACACCAATCACCACTTCGTCACCAAGGTTGGCTCCAGCGGTATTCTCAACCAGAATCTGATTCGCCCGACCACCGGACACGGCAGCCAGCGCACGCTGACCACAACCGGAGCGCGCAGAACAGCTCTGGCAGGCACTGGTTTGTATGGTCTGAACCCACGCCCACCCACTGTCCAGAGCAACCACTTTTCCAGTTTCAGTGATCACTGACAGGCCACCCCCGAGCCACGTCACTGTCAATCGTGACGGCATCAGCAACTTTCCTGGCTGTGCCAGGGGGAATTTCTCCAACAACCGCGACAAGGAAAGCCCGATCTGCCACGGAAACCTCACGCATATAAACCGTTGTCGCGCCAATCCGTGAGGCACCGGTTGGCATCTTCAGTTTTTTAACCGGCTCGACAAACACTGAAAACGTCGCCAGACCATCAGAGAAGGCAACGGCTTTACCCTTGCCTGAGCGAGGGGCCGCTGCCGGCATAAAACCTTCTGGCTGCCAATTCAGCGTCCAGCCATTCATCCGCCCTACAGGAGTCTGCCGGGCCTTCTGGGCATCCAAGTGACGAGTAATTTCACGGCCCTGAGTCTGAACATCAAACTCACTGTCCGGGATATCGTCGGTAATGTTAAGGCTGGTAAACTGAAAGTGCTCTAAAACGGATTCATCCACGTCCCGAACATGGCTTTTAACCAGCAGCCCCGTGCTCTTTTCCAGCCACAGACGGTGGCTGTACCGGTGCTTATCTTTGGCGGTCAAAGCCACCGTCACCACATCGTAGCCAGCAACCCTGTCTTCACCAATCAACTCGGGGAGGTACCACTGACCAAACGGCATAAGTTGGCTGGTAAATGCTTCTGCGAACGGACCTGAAGGAATAACCTCGTCCAACCGGATTCGCCCGTGATCCGGCAAGACACATACCACGTGCATGCCTTTCCTGACAATCTCACCACTGCCACCGTCCTGCATCACCAGACGTTCTTCAACCCGACCATCCCGATAACGGTGTGCTATGCGCATGGAATGCACCTGATCACCTCTGGCGTATACAAACACACCTTCGTAAGACGTCATATTCAGGGCTGGCCCCAAGCGCTCCAGCCAGGCCATAGCCTGCCCCACAGGCTCTGATTCAGGAGCTTCCGGCGCTTGCGAATATGCGACGGAAGCCCCCATAAAAAACGACACGGCAAGAAAGACAAACCTGAGAGCCATCACCAATCTGTTTTTAACCGGAAACTTCATTACCTGACACCCCGGGTTCAATAACCGCCGTTCGCACTAACCATCCGAGCATAACCCATCGACCCGCCGCCCGCGCCGACACTATTATGCTGCGCGTGTTCCAGTAAATATTGCCGCATCTGGCGCAACTGATCTTCATCCAATCGCTGCCAAGCCACCTCTTCCACCGCCGATGTGAGCTCAGCCGCCCCGCCTTCGTCTATTCCCGCTGCCGCCAGAATATCCGTCACATCCCCCGGCTGAGACTCCCAACCCGCGCCAGCACCAAACCCTACTACCAACGCCAGGGCAACCATGGCCGCAACCGGCCAATGCCAGTATGAAGTCGCGACAGCACGAGCCTTTCTTCTGGAATCAGCCGGAACAGCCTGACCATCAATAGCCTCACGCACGGCTCCAGCCACATCGATACTGTATGGGGCAAAGTGGCTTTCATGCATCAGATCGCGCACCTGCTGCCAACGCTGCCACTGCGCCCTGATTTCATCCTGATTTCCATGCGAAAGAAGCCTGCGAACCGAAAGTTCATCCGCTTCGTCGTCCATCATCGCTGAAAGGGTTTCTCTGAGACGCTCATCCATAGGGTGCAACCTCACTTACGTCACTGAATGATTAAGCAATGGACTGATGTAGCGATCCACTGCGTCCCGGGCTCTGAAAATCCGGGAACGGACGGTTCCAATAGGGCATTCCAGAATTCGCGCAATGTCCTCATAACTCAAGCCGTCATACTCTCTGAGCAGAAAGGCCGATCGTAGTTCCTCGGGCAATCCCGATATGGCCTCCGACAACGCTTTCTGTAGCTGATCTTTCTGCAGCAGGCTTTCAGGTGAAGCGACATCACGCAGTCGGCGGCCATCGTCAAAATTTTCAGCTTCCGCAGAATCGGCCGACCCTTGGGGGCGGCGCCCACGGGCTTCGAGATAATTTTTAGCGGTGTTAACAGCAATCCGGTACAACCAGGTGTAAAATGCGCTATCACCACGAAAGCGGTCGATCGCCCGGTATGCCTTAATGAAGGTTTCCTGGGCCAGGTCCATCACTTCCTGGCTGTCGTATACATAACGACTGATAATAGATGCCACCCGGGACTGGTATTTCACAACCAACAGATCGAAGGCCGCACGGTCACCGTTACGAACCTTGCGCACCAATTGCAGATCCGTCTGGCTTTCGGTCTGCTCACCGGGTTTCGAATTATTTTCAGAAATCATGGACGAAGCAACGGATGGTCCCGTTCTGGTTGCCACCGCGGTGGCTTTTAATAGGCTCGCTTGTGTCATTCGACTGTTCCGGTGTTCATAAATGAACCCAGGTTGCAGACAGCAACCGGCTGGTGGCATACCCATCAAGCCAAATAGACAGCAAGCACAAAGTTTAGTTCAATACACGTCCACATTATGGCCTGCGATAACGACTCAATGCCACAATCCTACGAATACGATGTTCTTATTATTGGCAGCGGCGCTGCCGGTCTGACCGTTGCCCTGAACCTGCCAGAGCACCTGCGGGTTTGCGTGGTCAGTAAAGCCGACATCAGTTCCGGAGCTACACTCTGGGCTCAGGGCGGAATCGCAGCGGTTCTCGACGCAACAGATTCTGTCGAAAATCATATTCAGGATACGCTGAATGCTGGCGGCGGGCTCTGCCACGAGGATGCCGTGCGCTTTACAGTCGAGCACGGTAAAGAAAGCATTGACTGGCTGATCGAATCCGGAGTGGCGTTTACCCGCAAAGAAGACGACGAACAGTACCACCTCACCCGTGAGGGCGGACACAGCCACCGCCGGATCATTCACGCCGCAGATGCCACTGGCCAAGCCGTTTCTACAACACTGGCAAGCCAGGCAGCCGCAAAACCCAACATTGAGCTGAAATCCGGCCGGGTCGCGGTTGACCTTATTACCAACCGCAACCTGTCACTACCCGGAAACCGTTGTATCGGAGCCTACATTCTCAACCTGGAAGACAATCACGTTGAATTGTACCGGGCCCGCTTTACAGTTGTGGCAACAGGCGGTGCCTCGAAGGCGTATCGTTATACCACCAATCCGGATGGTGCCTCCGGCGACGGAATCGCCATGGCTTGGCGTGCAGGCTGCAGAGTGGCCAATATGGAGTTCAACCAATTCCACCCAACCTGCCTGTATCACCCCCACGCCAAATCATTCCTGATCACCGAAGCTGTTCGCGGTGAAGGCGGTGTGCTCCGGCTCCCGGATGGCAGCCGGTTTATGGACAGGTTTGATGAACGGGCCGAACTCGCGCCCAGAGACATTGTCGCCAGGGCGATCGACCATGAAATGAAGCGCCTGGGCGCTGACCACCTGTACCTCGATATCAGCCACAAGCCCGCAGACTTCATCAAACACCATTTTCCGACTATCTATGAGAAATGCCTCAGCTTTGGCATCGACATCACAAAAGACCCCATTCCAGTGGTGCCTGCCGCTCACTACACCTGCGGTGGCATCATCAGTGACGATCGGGCCAGAACCGACATCAACCAGCTTTATGTGGTGGGCGAAGCCGCTTTCACCGGGCTGCATGGCGCCAACCGAATGGCGAGCAACTCCTTACTGGAATGCCTCGTATACGGGCGGGCTGCAGCGCAAGACATTGCTCGCCGGGAAGCCGATATTCCCTCAGTTCCCTTAGCTCCGGGGTGGGATGAAAGCCAGGTACGAGACTCCGATGAAGATGTCATCATTTCCCACAACTGGGATGAACTGCGCCACTTCATGTGGGACTATGTCGGTATTGTTCGCACCACCAAGAGACTTCACAGAGCCAAACACCGGGTTGACCTCCTTTCCGGCGAGATCAGCGAGTTCTACAGCAACTACCGCGTAACCAACGACCTGATCGAATTGCGGAATCTGGTCACTATCTCAGACCTGATTATATGTTCAGCCTTGCAGCGAAAAGAAAGCCGGGGCCTGCATTACACTCTGGATTACCCGGAACTTCTGGACGAAGCTCGAGACACCATATTGGTACCGACAACCTATCGAACCCTGTCCCCCTGAACCAGGGACTTCACCAAATTTCTAAAGGCAAAACCCACTATGTCCGACATTAACGCAGCAAACGACCACACTGATTTCCATCGCTTATGGTGGCACAGCCGCCGCGGCATGCTAGAGCTGGATGTTTTGCTACTGCCGTTTCTGGAAGAAGCCTACCGGGACCTCGAACCGGAAGATAAGGAACGCTATCGCAAGCTGCTTAGCTGCGAAGATGCCGACATGTTCGAGTGGTTCATGCAGCGCAGCAAACCCGAAGACCCGGATCTTCGGCGCATTGTTGAGATGATTCTGAACCGTGTCCAGCCGGATTAAACTGACTCTGTCACCCTCTGTTTCAGCCGGGTTGCTAGCTACAGCCCCCTGGGTTGCTTTGGCCTCTTTTAGTGCCGCGGCTGCTCTGGAGTCATCGCCCCTGATGCTGGCGTTCATGATACCGGCCGGTCTCTTGGGCTGGAAATCATTCCGTCACCACGGTCTGTTACAAAACCCGAACTCCGTGATTGCCATAACCGGCGACCAAACCGGGCTTCTATGCCAGCTCGCCAACGGTACTGAAATCCCCATCACCATTTGCGGTTCCAGCCACCTGAGTTCTGCATTAGTGATTATGAAATTCAGGCCTGCAGGTCGCAGATCAGGTAGCATGGTCACACTCATTACCGGCAACATCGGACCTTTCAGGTCCAATGCCAGTGAACCGGACTTCAGGCGCCTGAGAATGATTCTTCGGGCCAGCCAGCCTGAACACCCGCGCAGAACCCCCTCGCACTGATCTGGAGACCATCGTGAGCAAACAGGATTCCCTGCCAGTGTCCAGCGTCCAGGCCGCAGGCTTTGTAATACTGGCCAACCGAACCATAGTTCGCGTCAGCGGCCCGGGAGCAGACAAATTCGTGCAAGGCCAGTTCACCCAGCACGTTGATGAAGTGACTGAAGGTCAGTCACTTCGGGCTGCGGCCTGCACCCCCAAAGGTCGCACTTACTGCCTTACCCGCCTGGTGCGGGATGGCAACGATCTACTGATGGACCTTGAAAACAGCTTGATCGACAACACGTTAAGCCATCTCAGAAAATACCTGATGCTCTTCCGTGGCACGACCATGGACGCTCTACCCACGGCCCGGATTATTGGCCTGATTGGTGAGTCTGCCGCAACAGCGGTTGCCGGAAACGGTGCCCGAACGCTCAAATCGCCAGGCCAGGTCCTGCAAATCGGCGACAGCCATCTGATTCGCATTGAAAACACGTATAATCAGACACCGCGCTATGAATGGTGGCAGCCAAACGAAGAGCATGCCTGCCCGCCAGACGTGTCCGAAATCACGCTGGATCACTGGCGCGAGTCGAGCATCGCTGCCGGTGTGCCGTGGCTGACGCAGGCAACCATCGAAGCCTATGTGCCACAAATGCTGAACCTCCAGCACTTACAGGGCGTCCACTTCAAAAAAGGCTGTTATACCGGACAAGAAGTGATTGCCAGGATGCACTTCCTAGGGCAACTGAAAAAAAGTTTGTATCGACTCTCGTTCAAAAACACCAACCAGGCACCTGAAGAAGGTACCAGGCTGCTAATGAATGGCAAAAGCGCAGGTGAGGTGGTTAACGCGATTATGACGGGCAATCAGCAAGGCGAGCTGCTTGCAGTCATCCGCCATGACGCCGATCCCGACTTGCTGTCACTCGAAGGTCAGGAACTGGCCAAACTTCACCTTGAGCCACTGCCCTATCCAGTACCTGAGCAGGACAAAAGAACGCAGGCAGATACATAAGATCACAGGCAAAACTGATTATTTTTGCTATACATAAGCTTTACACCTGTCAAAACAGAGCCCTGCACAAGGGCAACCAGACAAGCGGAACGTTACTGACCATGGCCAATATTATTGAAACCATCAAAGCTGATCTGACCAGCGCCATCGAAAACGACAAACTGGTACTGCCAACACTACCGGAGGTGGCCCTTCAAGTACGGGAGATTGCTGAATCTGAGGATTCGGCCATTGCGGATCTGGTAAATGCCATCAGTAACGACACCGCGCTTTCCGCGCGCATTATTCGCGTGTGCAACAGCCCCCTGTTCCGCGGCAGTCGCGCTATTGAAAACCTGAACATGGCCGTTAGCCGGTTGGGCATGGCTTATACCAGCAATCTCGCTATGGGCCTGGCTATGGAGCAGATGTTCCAGGCCACTTCAGAAATGGTCGACAAACGTCTTCGAGCCACCTGGCAAACCAGCACGGATGTCGCCGGGATCTGTCACGTCCTTGCCCAGCACTACACCAAGCTTCGCCCCGATCAAGCTACCCTGGCAGGCCTGGTGCACCTGATTGGCGTCTTACCTATTCTACGCTACGTCGAAGACCAGGAGCTCGAAGTCAGTAGCCTTATGCTCGATGCCGTAATAGATGAGCTACATCCTCGCATTGGCAGTATGATTCTGAAAAAGTGGCAATTCCCGGAAGCTCTGCAAAACGTACCCATGGACTATGCAAACTTCCAGCGAGAAGTACCTGCAGCTGACCACGCAGACCTGGTCATGATTGCTAACCTGCAACTGGTCGCCGGCACTGACAATCCATGGAACGAGATGGATTTTTCTACCATCTCGGCATTTGCACGGCTAGGACTCGATCCAGAAATGAACATGGAGGAGGAAGAGGACCTCAACGCCCAAATGGAAGCTGCAATGGCGTTGCTCAAATAAAACTCTGGCAACTTGACCAACAGATTTAAGACTTTTTCAGGCCTGATTATTATTTGCGGTAGCGAGCCAGCAATTCCGCTTGAGAAGGCAGAGCCCAGTCCACCGGACTCTGCCCTTTCCCGATGAGCCAGTCGTTGGCTAAGGAGAAATGCTTGCAACCGAAAAAACCACGATAGGCGCTGAGTGGTGATGGATGAGGCCCTTCGAGAACCAGGTGACGCCCTCGATCGATAATGCGCCCCTTCTTCCTGGCGTAACTACCCCAAAGAAGAAAAACCACACCCTCGCGGTGCTGATTGATGACTTCAATCACCCGATCAGTAAAAGCCTCCCACCCCTTGCCCTGGTGGACTCCGGCATTACCTTGCTCTACCGTCAGCACTGCATTTAATAGCAAAACACCCTGCTCTGCCCATGGCTGAAGACAGCCGTGATCTGGCGGTGCAATACCCAGGTCCTGATGGATTTCTTTGAAGATATTAACCAATGAAGGCGGTATACGCACACCGGGGCGAACGGAAAAAGACAAACCGTGCGCCTGGCCAGGACCATGGTAGGGATCCTGACCAAGAATCACGACCTTGACCTTATCCAACGGAGTGCTGTTCAGGGCATTAAAACAATATTTCTGTGCAGGGAAGAGTACTTTACCTGCCTGTTCCTCAGCGGCCAGAAATGCTGCCAGATGCTGCATATATGGCTGCCGGAATTCTTCCGACAGCCACTCATCCCAGCCTTGCCCGGGCTTCAGCTGCTGAGCCAGCGCCTCGACTGGATGCATGCGTTACTCTCCGGACTTCTGCTCAGTTTTGTGCTCAGGACGCATAGCGGGAAACAGAATCACATCACGGATAGACGGAGAATCGGTCAGCAACATAGCCAGACGGTCGATACCGATGCCTTCACCGGCAGTCGGTGGAAGCCCGTATTCCAGTGCCATCACGTAATCTTCGTCATAGAACATCGCTTCATCATCACCGGCATCTTTCTCTGCCACTTGTGCCTGGAAACGCTCGGCCTGATCTTCTGCATCGTTCAACTCCGAGAAGCCGTTGGCAATTTCACGCCCGCCCACGAAGAACTCAAAACGCTCAGTTACGAATGGGTTGCTGTCTTTACAACGAGCCAGTGGAGACACTTCTTTCGGATATTCTGTAATGAACGTCGGTTGCATCAAACGATGCTCCGCAGTCGCCTCGAAGATCTCGATTTGCACCTTGCCCAAGCCCCAAATGTCTTTTACCTGAATGCCCAGGCCTTTAGCCAATTCACGAGCCTGCGCTTCATCGGCTAGCTGTTCGCGAGTCATATCCGGGTTATAGCGCAGAATGGCATCAACCACAGTCAGGCGATCGAACGGCTTGCCAAAATCGTATTCAATAACTTCTTCTGTGCCATCGTTAAGCACACGAGTGTTCGTCACAGTCGTTGTACCCAGCACTTTCTCTGCGATAGTACGCAGCATGTCTTCTGTCAGATCCATCAGATCATTGTAATCAGCGTAAGCCTGATAGAACTCGACCATGGTAAATTCCGGGTTATGCCGAGTCGATAAACCTTCATTACGGAAATTACGGTTAATCTCGAACACCCGTTCAAAACCACCCACAACCAAACGCTTGAGGAATAATTCCGGGGCTATCCGAAGATACATATCAATACCCAGAGCGTTGTGATGAGTCACAAACGGGCGAGCAGTGGCTCCACCTGGAATCACCTGCAGCATGGGGGTTTCCACCTCCATGAAATCACGTTCAGTGAAGTACTGACGCATCACACTGATAATTTTGGACCGGGCATGGAATACACGACGGCTATCTTCGTTCATCATCAGATCAACATAGCGATGGCGGTAGCGAGCTTCGGTATCCGTCAAGCCTTTATGCTTTTCAGGTAGCGGGCGAAGTGACTTCGTCAGCAGCGTGTATTCGTCCATAGAAACATACAAGTCACCTTTGCCAGACTTGCATAGAACACCACGCACACCCACGATATCGCCCAGGTCCCAGTGTTTAGTCTCTTTCTGCACGTCCTTGGACGCATAGATCTGGATACGGCCAGTCATGTCCTGAACCACTTTAAACGCTTTGCGATCAAGCATCATACGGCCGGCTATGGCCACCTGAATGCCCATAGCCTCAAGCTCTTCCTTGGATTTATCACCGTATTTTTCCTGCAATTCAGCAGCGGTAGCATCACGGCGGAAGTCATTCGGGAACGGATTACCTTGCTCGCGCAGATTCGCCAATTTAGCTCGGCGCTCGGCAATCAGCTTGTTGTCCTCGGGCTGTGCAGCGTTCTGGGTATGTTCAGTCATTTTAGCTCACTAAGAAGTCGGGGGTGTCCGGTTCAGCTTGATTGGCGCCGTTTACAGCGCCATCTTCAGGCTGGCCTCGATAAACTTGTCGATATCGCCATCAAGAACCGACTGGGTGTTACTGGTTTCTACCTTGGTGCGCAGATCTTTAATACGGCTATCGTCCAGCACATAGGAACGGATCTGACTACCCCAGCCAATATCGGATTTCGAGTCTTCCTGCTTTTGCTTCTCAGCATTACGCAGTTGCATCTCGCGCTCAAACAGCTTTGCTTTCAGCTGTTTCATAGCCTGATCTTTGTTCTGATGCTGGCTTCGACCAGCCTGGCAAGCCACCACTATACCGGTGGGATTGTGGGTCAATCGCACAGCTGACTCGGTACGGTTTACGTGCTGACCACCCGCACCAGAGGCCCGATAAACATCTACCCGCAGGTCAGCCGGATTAATCTCGATTTCAAAGCTGTCATCTACTTCCGGAGAAATAAACACGGATGAGAAAGACGTATGACGGCGATTACCAGAGTCAAACGGCGATTTGCGAACCAGACGATGAACCCCGGTTTCGGTACGCAGCCAGCCATATGCATAATCACCCTGAATATGGATGGTTGCACTCTTGATTCCGGCAACCTCGCCTTCCTGCAGCTCAACAATCTCAGCTTTGAAACCGCGGCGCTCGGCCCAACGCAAGTACATGCGCAGCAACATATTGGCCCAATCCTGAGCTTCGGTTCCTCCGGAACCGGCCTGGATGTCCAGGTACGCATTATTCGCGTCCATTTCACCGGAGAACATACGACGAAATTCGAGTTTCTCGAGCTCTTTATCGAGATTTTCCAGGTCAGCTTCTATTTCCTGGACTGTACCTTCGTCATCTTCTTCAACAGCCATGTCGAGCAGACTTTCTGCATCTGCCAGGCCATTGGTGAGGTTATCAATAGTTTTGACGATCAATTCAAGATCAGAACGCTCTTTACCCAGCGCCTGGGCGCGCTCGGGATCATCCCATACGGTGGGAAGTTCCAGTTCTCGCTCTACTTCGACCAGACGTTCGCTTCGCTGATCGTAGTCAAAGATACCCCCTCAGCGCTTCGGTGCGCTCGCGAAGCTCTTTGATCTTCGTCACTATGGGATTAATTTCCATGAAACCTCTTCTCGCTTTGGAAAATGATGCGATAAAAACAGAGGGCGGATTCTACCGGAATTCGCGGGTTAAATCAGCTCAGAGGCTCCAGATAATCCACCAGCAATTGCAGATTCGTCCGCCCCCGGAAAGTATTGGAGTCTGGCTTATAAACCACTCTGGCCCCAGTACGCGTATAGTCTGGCACTTCCGGGCCAGTATTAAAGGCGATGCCATCCACAATGCCACTACCACCGACCGGTTGCAGCACCAACTTCAGGTGATTTTCACCAACAATCCGCTGACTCACTACATTGAACTCGCCATCGAACAATGGTTCAGGGAAATGCTGCCCCCAAGGCCCGCCACGCTTCAGCATATACGCGGTATCAAGATTCAGTTCTTCCGGCGCTAAAGGGCCATCCGTCACAATCGCAGCTTCCAGATCCTCAGGCTTCAAGGTTTCTCTGACCGCCTGATCGAAAGCATCACTAAAAGCGTCCAGGTCTTTACGGGCAATCGTCATACCCGCAGCCATGGCATGGCCGCCGTATTTTTTCATCAAGCCCGGCGACTGTGCGTCTACGACGGCTAACGCATCACGGATATGCAGGCCTGGAATGGAGCGGGCAGAGCCTTTGAGGTGCTCGCCATCATCGTCCGGCGCAAACGCAATGGTCGGACGATGGGTCTGCTCCCGGATCCGCGCAGCAAGAATACCAATCACCCCCTGGTGCCAATCAGGATCAAACAGAGCCAATCCCCAGGGCAACCCCTCTATATCGAGAGACATCGAAGCCAGCAATTCCTGCGCTTGTTGCTTCATATCTTTTTCAATGGTGCGACGTTCACGATTGAAGTTATCCAGTTCCCGCGCCAAACGCAGAGCTTCATCAGGATTATCAGCCAGCAAACAGGCAATGCCGATACTCATGTCATCCAAACGCCCTGCGGCATTCAGGCGGGGACCCACCACGAACCCAAGGTCAGTGGAGCTTATCTGAGTATAGTCGCGGCCTGCCACTTGCAGCAGTGCCAGTATTCCGGGGCGTGCCTCCCCCTTTCGGATGCGACGAATACCCTGCTCGACAAAAATCCGGTTGTTATGATCCAGCGGCACGACATCAGCCACAGTGCCCAAGGCAACCAAATCCAGCAGGTTCCCGAGGTTGGGCTCGGGATCCGGCAACAACTTATTGTCACGCAGATGTTTTCTCAATGCTGTCAGCACATAAAACATCACCCCCACACCTGCAGCGTTTTTACTCAGGAAGGGGCATTCAGGCTGATTAGGGTTCACGATGGCATCGGCATCCGGCAACACATCGCCGGCCAGGTGATGATCGGTGACAACCACTTTAATTCCCAGATCCCGGGCCGCACGCACACCTTCAATAGCCGATATGCCGTTATCCACCGTTACCAGCAGGTCAGGCAGATCTCCCTCGTCTTGCAGGCGGTGGATGATGCCTGGCGTCAAGCCATAGCCATCGGAGAATCGGCTGGGCACACGAAAATCCACCGAGGGCACGCCCAGCATAGACAGCCCCAGCATCGCCACTGCGGTACTGGTGGCACCGTCTGCATCGAAGTCACCCAGTATCATCACCCGCTGCTTCTGAACCACGGCATCAGCCAATAATTCAACAGCCCGGTCGATACCCCTTAAAAGCATAGGGGATGCCAGGTGTTTCAGGGTGTATTGAAGCTGATCATCGGAGCACACCCCTCGGGCCGCATAAAGCCGGCGAAGGATAGGAGGCAGGCTTTGCCCCCAGCCCGGCGAATCAGCTGGCTGGGGGCGACGCAGGATTTTTTTAGGAGTCATGCCGGTTCAGGCGTTCTTCCAATGCTTGGCCAGGAACCCCTGCACCTCTGTCAAATCATTATTCAGAACGGTATAGCGCTCTTCCCGTTCGAACAGATCAGCCATATGGGGCGGCAGCTGTGGCTTCACCGTCAACCCGGATTTGACGATCGCATCCGGGAACTTGGCCGGATGTGCTGTACCCAGAGTAATCATAGGAATGGAAGCGTCACGGCGACAGTTACGAGCCGCACGAACACCAATGGCGGTATGCGGATCCAACAGATACTCATTCTGCTCGTATATTTCACGGATGGTGTCGCACGTGGTTTTATCGTCTACGGCATCACTATCAAACAACCTGCGAGCATTTTTCCAGCGATAGTCCTCAATACTGACAGGACCCTTGGCGGCATTTTCCAGCAAGACTTTCACTGCTGCACCATCACGACCGTGCAGATCAAACAACAGACGCTCAAAGTTGCTGGATACCATGATGTCCATACTCGGCGACAGCGTATGTTCCAGTTGCTGCTGCTCGTATCGATTGCCACTCATAAACCGATGCAAAATGTCATTACGGTTAGTGGCTATCACCAACTGGCTAATCGGCAAGCCCATTTTCTTCGCCAGATAGCCTGCAAAGATATCGCCGAAATTACCCGTGGGCACCGAGAACGCCATACTGCGATCCGGGCCACCCAGAGCCAAAGACGCCTGGAAGTAGTAAACAATCTGGGCCATGATCCGCGCCCAATTGATAGAATTCACCGCTGCCAACTGGGTTTTACCGCCCAGAAATGACTGATCACCAAAGCTCTCTTTGACCATACGCTGGCAGTCGTCAAAGTTGCCCTTCACTGCGATGTTATGGATATTGTCGCCCTTCACTGTGGTCATCTGACGACGCTGAACTTCCGACACCCGCTGATGCGGGTGCAGAATAAAGATATCCACGTGTTTGCAACGCCGGCAACCTTCAATCGCCGCCGAACCGGTATCACCAGAGGTGGCTCCCATGATCACCACATGCTGTTGGCGCTTTTCCAGCACATAGTCAAGCAAACGACCCAATAACTGCAACGCGAAATCCTTGAAGGCCAGGGTTGGGCCACGGAACAGCTCCATTACCCACTCATTACTGTCCAGTTGCACCAGGGGCGCTACGGCTTTATGAGCGAAACCACTGTAGGTTTCCTCCAGCATTTTCCGGAAATCGTCTGCAGGAATAGCACCTTCCACAAACGGGTACATAACCTTGAAGGCCAACTCCGCGTATGGCAGACCCCGCCAGCTACGAATTTCTTCCAGGCTGAAATGAGGAAGCGACTCCGGCACGTACAGGCCGCCGTCGGTAGCCAAGCCAGTCAGAAGAACGTCTTCGAAGCCAAGAGCGGGTGCTTCGCCCCGTGTGCTGATGTATCTCACGTGCGTACCTGTTAGTTAAAGTTTTCTGCGCGGATGCGAACAACCTTGCCATCAACATCGGCCAAGGATTCCATGTCCTCAATGGCCAGATTCATCTGGCGTTCCTGAACCGTGTGAGTCAGGATAATAACCGGAATGCGGCCATCCGCGAACTCGGATTCTTTCTGCATAATTGACTCAATATTGATGCCGTGCTCACTCAGAATCGATGCAATTTTAGCCAACACTCCCGGGCGATCTAAAGCCTGAATCCGCAAATAGTAAGCAGACTGAATCTCTTCCATGGCCAGTACAGGGAGGTCTTCCAGGGCCTCGGGACTGAAACCCAGATAGGGAACCCGCTGCCGACTACCACTGGCCACTGAACGCGCCACATCAACAATGTCCGCAATGACGGAAGAGGCCGTAGCATCTGCACCGGCGCCGGGGCCGTAGTACATTGTCTGGCCTACAGCATCACCGTCAACCATAACGGCGTTCAGCACACCATCTACCTGAGCAATCAGGTGAGTCTTGGGCACCAGAGTCGGGTGAACCCGCAGTTCAATACCTTCATCTCGACGGCGGGCAATACCCAGATGTTTTACTCTATAGCCCAGCATATCTGCATGAGCAATATCACCCGGAGTCAGGGCAGAGATGCCCTCGGTATAGGCTTTTTCGAACTGCAGTGGCACTCCCATGCCGGACGAAGCCAGAATGGTCAGCTTGTGCGCGGCATCAATACCCTCAACGTCAAACGTCGGATCCGCCTCAGCGTAACCAAGCGCTTGCGCCTCTTTAAGTACCTCATCAAAGGGACGGCCAGCACGCATCTCGGTCAGGATAAAGTTACCAGTACCATTAATGATCCCGGCAATAGTATCAATACGATTTGCAGCCAAACCTTCGCGCACAGCTTTGATCACCGGAATACCGCCAGCTACGCCCGCTTCATAGGCAACCACAACGCCCGCCTTTTCAGCAGCGTCAAAAATTTCATTACCATGAACAGCAATCAAGGCCTTGTTAGCCGTTACCACATGCTTACCCTTGGAGATTGCCGCCAGAACCAACTCTTTGGCGATCTCGTAGCCACCAATCAGCTCAACAACGATATCGATGGCGGGATCGTTCACTACGTCAAAAATGTCGGTACTGAACGGAACATTGCCTAAATCCAGATCGTCCCGGGCATTTCTGCTAGCCACACGGGTAATCCGGATATTGCAGCCGACACGGCCCGAAATAATCGCCGCGTTGCGAGTCAGGACATTGAATGTACCGCCGCCAACGGTTCCCAGTCCGCAAATTCCGACATTAACGTCTTTCAAACTCTCACCTCTGATCCCGATGGGGGTGCTGATGGATTGCAATAGGGGGCATAGTATACCGATTCAAAGCCCGCTGAATAAGCCCCGAACCGGTCACAGTTCAAACAGTAGAGATTGGTGCCGTGAACCGGCACCAATGGAAACTTAAAGCAGGCCGAGACCTTCAGCCAGATTGCGGGCAGGGACGTAGCCCCGAATCATATTGCCGTCTTCCAGTACAATAGCTGGCGTACCCGTCACACCGACCTGAGTACCAAAATGGTACTGGGCCTCCACCGGGTTATCACAGGTCTTGCGTGACACAGACTTGTTGCTCTTGGCAGCATCCATTGCCTTTCTCTGATCGTCGGCACACCAGACAGACTCATACTTGGTAAAAGAGGGGGTACCCGGGCCTGAACGGGGAAATGCATAGTAATTTACAGTAATGCCATACCCGTTAAGCTCGTCGATTTCATCATGCAACTTTCGGCAATAAGGGCAATCGATATCAGTAAATACATCAATCACAGCCTTTTGCTCACCTTTTGCCGGATATGAAATAAGCCCTTCTTTGCCAAAATCCGCCATTTGCTGCTTACGAACATCCGCACGAGCTTCTTCAGTAACATTAGCAATGCCATTGCCTGTAATTTTCAGGAGGTCACCCGTTAGCAGGTACACACCATCTTTTGTCGTGTAAATAGTGTCGCCATTGCTGCTATACACCTCATAAAGGCCAGCCGCTTCCGACTCACGCACAGACATCACTTTCAGGCCAGGCACTGCATCAGACAAACGACTGGCAATTCCGTCTTCGACTTCTCCAGCACTCACAACTGACACACTGGCCAGCGACATAGTCAGGCCAGCTACTGCGGCCAAAGTTTTCAGTTTCATGAGCAAAAAAACACCTTTTCAATTAAAAAAAACCGGGGTCAGCGCCCGCCCAGCCAACCAGTCAATTCTAAACCGATGACTTGTGTTAGTGCGACACGAATAAATAACAAAAGTTCAGTTGCACATCAGACAGGCATCACCCCCTGGGATGGTGCGCCTGATGGAGATCTTGCAGGCGCTGCCGGGCCACATGAGTATATATCTGTGTCGTGGAAAGATCCGAATGTCCGAGCAGCATCTGCACCACACGCAAATCAGCGCCATGATTTAGTAAGTGAGTAGCAAAGGCATGACGCAAGGTGTGTGGTGAAAGATGCTTTTGGATTCCGGACCTTGAAGCATAAAGCTTAATGCGATGCCAGAAGGTCTGACGAGTCATCGCACAGGCCCGGTTGCCAGGGAACAGCGCGTCACTGCTTTTTCCTTTCAGCAACTCACCTCGCCCCTCTTTCATATACCGCAACAACCAATCCACAGCCTCCTCACCCAGCGGCACCAGGCGCTCTTTGCCCCCCTTACCGCTGATTCGAACGACGCCCTGGCGAAGATTCACCTGATCAACACTAAGACTCGTCAGTTCAGTGACCCGTAAACCACAACCATACAGAATTTCCAGCATGGCCCTGTCCCGCAACTCCAGCGGCACTTCAGGGTCCGGCTCAGCTAACAGCACATCCACATCTTGCTCGGTCAGCGTATCAGGCAGTCGCTTTGGCAACTTTGGGCTATCGATCCTCAACGTTGGATCTTCTGAAACAATCCCTTCCCGCAACAAGTACCGATAGAAACGCCGGACTCCTGACAAACGCCGGGCCGCAGTACTGGCCTTCAGACCATCGGTAAGACCCCGCGACATCCAGGCCAGTATATCGGTACGACGAGCCCCGGTCAGTGAAGGCGCCCCAGGCTGCTGCTCAAGCCACTCTGACAACCCCGACAAGTCACTGGCATAAGCCATCCGGGTTTTCTCGCCCAGACCATCTTCGAGCCAGATTGCATCAGCAAACTGAGAAATCAGCAACTCATCTTCAGATCTGGCCAATGGTAGCCCCCAATAACGTCAGTCAGGCTAAATTAAAGCATAAAAAAAGCAGCCACCCGGGCTGCTTTTTTTTCGTGCTGATCGGCCAGGCCGAAATCAGCCGAGCTTTTCCTTGATACGAGCTGCCTTACCAGACAGGTCGCGCAGGTAGTAAAGCTTAGCCTGACGCACATCACCACGACGCTTAACACTCACACTGTCAACCAGCGTAGAGTAGGTCTGGAAAGTACGCTCAACGCCCACACCGTAAGAAATCTTACGAACAGTGAAAGAAGAGTTCATGCCACGGTTGCGTTTACCGATAACCACACCTTCGAACGCCTGCAGACGCTCACGTGTACCTTCTTTTACGCGAACCTGTACAACCACGGTATCACCCGGCGCGAACGCAGGGATTTCCTTGGTCATCTGTTCTGCTTCAAGTTGATTGATGATGTTGTTCTTGCCGCTCATCGTAATGCTCCTGATACCTAATCTTTCAATGCCCTGATGATTCAGAGGCACCCGGTTCGTTCAAAATTTCATCCAGAAGCTGACGCTCTTCTTCCGTAAACACCCGCTGCTCCAGCAGGTCGGGGCGTCGCTCCCGGGTTCGCCTCAACGATTCTTTCAATCGCCAACGCCGGATCTGTTCATGGTGACCGCCCAAAAGAACTTCCGGCACCGCCTGACCTTCGTATACCTCGGGCCGGGTGTAGTGCGGACAATCCAGCAAACCATCAGCAAAGGAGTCTTGCTCTGCCGACTGCGCATGACCCAGCGCTCCGGGGATGAGGCGTGTTACCGCATCAATCACAGCCATCGCCGCCAGTTCACCACCTGAGAGCACAAAGTCACCCAGTGACACTTCCCGGTCGACTTCCGCCGATATCAGACGTTCATCAACGCCCTCATAACGACCGGCAACGAGAATCAGATGTTGCTCGGCAGCTAGAGACTCAACTACCGACTGATCCAGCCTTTCGCCCTGAGGAGAAAGATAGACCACACAGGCCTTGCCGGGTGCCGATGCCCGCGCCTCAAAAATGGCGTCCCTGAGAGGCTGAATTTTCATCAGCATTCCCGGGCCTCCACCATAGGGCCGGTCATCAACAGTACGGTGACGATCATGCGTAAAATCCCGGGGATTCCAGCTTTTGAACGTCAAAAGACCTTCTCGAACGGCCCTACCGGTAATTCCGTAATCTGTCACCGCAGAAAACATGTCAGGAAACAGACTGACTGCGCCAATCCACACTCGTCAGTACTCCGGATCCCAGTCGACCACCATTCGCGAACCACTTAGATCCACACTCATAACTACCTGATCCGGCAGATACGGGATAAGTCGCTCGCGCTGATCAATAGAATCCGCTGTCGCACGCACAACAAGCACATCGTTGGCGCCCGTTTCCAGCAGATGATGCACCTTACCCAGGCACTCATCTTCCACCGTGAACACATCAAGGCCCTCCAGCTGGTACCAGTAATACTCCCCAGGGGGAAGCTCCGGTAACTCTTCTGTCGGAACTCTGATTTCAGCGCCCGCATAAGTTCGGGCTAGCTCACGATCATCAAGTCCTTTAAGCTTGACGACGATCCCCTGCCCTTGGCGACGACCATCCTCAAGCTTTACAGGAATACGCTTACCGTCAAGAACCAAAGTCCAGTCACGGTAATTAAGTATCCCTTCTTTAGGCTCGGTGTCAGAGAAGACTTTAAGCCAACCCTTGACCCCAAACACCGAGGTGACCCGGCCGATCACAGTTTCCTGCGAATTCTGCGTCATGCCTGTCGAACCTCGATATTAAATTACAATTACTCAGCAGTTTTGAGCAGCTGGGCAACGCGATCGCTGGTTTGAGCACCCTGGCCCACCCAGAAATCAACACGCTCACGGTTTACACGCAGGCGCTCTTCCTGGCCACGGGCAACCGGGTTAAAGAAACCAACACGCTCAATGAAACGGCCGTCACGAGATTTACGGCTGTCAGTGACTGTCAGATGGTAGAACGGGCGCTTCTTAGAGCCGCCACGAGCCAAACGGATTGTTACCATTTCGACCAATATCCTGTTCTGTTGTACGAACTTTGTACGATTCTCACCCGACTGAAAACAGCCGACGAGAAGACCCATACTCGAAAGGGGCGCTATTCTATGCGAAAAAAGCGCCAATGAAAATAGGGAAACGCCCGGTTTCCCTATTTTATATGTAAGGCTTTTTACATACGGCCAAATGGAGGCATGCCGCCACCACCGCCGGGCGGCATCATACCACCAAGACCACGCATCATGTTGGCCATTCCGCCTTTCTTGCCAAACTTTTTCATCATCTTCTGCATTTGCTTGTGCTGCTTGAGCAGACGATTCACATCTTGTATCTGAGTTCCGGAGCCGGCAGCAATACGCCTCTTACGCGAATTATTGATCACATCCGGGTAGCGACGCTCTTTCGGAGTCATGGAGCAAATAATCGCCTCCATCTGACCCACAGATTTGTCGTTTACCTGAGCCTGTGCCATCTGTGCCATTTGCCCCATACCCGGCAACTTATCCAACAGACCGCCAATACCCCCCATATTCTTCATTTGCTGAAGCTGATCACGAAAATCTTCCAGATCAAAACCTTTACCCTTTTTGATCTTCTTGGTCAGTTTTTCAGCTTTCTGACGATCCAGCTTCCGCTCAGCTTCCTCAATAAGAGAAAGCACATCGCCCATACCAAGAATTCGGGAGGCAACCCGGTCCGGATGAAACGGTTCCAGAGCATCGGTTTTTTCACCTACACCCAGGAACTTTATCGGCTTGCCGGTAATATGACGAACAGACAGCGCAGCACCGCCTCGAGCATCACCATCAGTCTTGGTCAGCACAACACCCGTCAAAGGCAAGGCGTCATTAAATGCCTTGGCGGTATTCGCCGCATCCTGCCCCGTCATGGAGTCAACCACAAACAGTGTTTCAATTGGGTTCACAGCTTTGTGCAAACGCCCAATCTCACCCATCATCTGCTCATCAATGTGCAAACGGCCGGCGGTATCAAGAATCACGACATCCAGGTGCTTGCGGCGCGCAGCCTCAATGGCCCCATTAGCTATATCAACAGGGTCCTGGTCGGCGCTACTGGGGAAAAACTCCACCCCAACCTCTCCCGCAAGGGTTTCCAACTGTTTGATAGCAGCGGGGCGATATACATCCGCACTCACCACCATCACAGACTTCTTGTGCCGCTCTTTAAGGAAGCGGGACAGCTTGGCTACAGTAGTGGTTTTACCCGCCCCTTGCAGGCCCGCCATCATAATGACAGCCGGCGGCCGGGTAGACAGGTTAAGGGTCTCATTACCCTCACCCATTACCCGCTCAAGTTCCTGCTGAACAACCTTCACAAACACCTGACCCGGCGTCAGGCTTCGCTGAACTTCCTGGCCGATAGCACGCTGCCGCACACTCTCAACAAAGTCTTTGACCACCGGCAACGCCACGTCCGCCTCGAGCAGCGCCATGCGCACTTCTCGCAGAGTATCTTTGATGTTGTCGTCGGTGAGGCGCGCCTGACCAGAGATCTTGCGCAAGCTACCGGATAGCCGGTCCTGGAGATTCTCAAACATGTTGCTCTTCCGTACCCCGGAGAAATTGTTCACACAAATCAAGAAGCCAGTGTCGGCTGCTTGATTCCTGTTGCATAATCGCGACATTATACCCAGACTTGGGAGCCTCAGAACAACTCCGAGGCCGCTTTAACCCACAGGCCACTATATAAAGGACGTCATGGGAACGCTGATTCTCGCGGTTACCGCACTTTTACTGTACAGCGTAGGAACTGCCCTGCAAGCACTCCACTTCAGGGGCAAAGTAGAAACCAGCCTGGCAATCACCACACTGATTGGCGTACTTGCGCTCACCGGCCACGGGCTTCTGATCGCGCAAACCGTCCACCTGGACGGCGGGTTCGACCTCAGTTTTTTCAAAAGCTCCGTACTTATCTCCTGGCTTATTGTTTTTCTTCTACTCGGTCTTAACCTGACAAAACCTGTGGGGAGTCTGTTTCTAGGCGCGTACCCTATTGCAGCGGCAACCATCATCCTGGCACTCATAACTCATACACAATCCAAGCTTGTCCCAGACCAAAGTTACGGAATGCTTTCTCACATCGCCCTTTCCGTAACAGCGTACAGCCTGTTCACTCTCGCTGCCATTCAGGCTGTACTGCTGTACGTCCAGAACCGGCAACTAAAGCATAATTACAATAACCGCCTGGTGCGCAACCTCCCCCCCCTGCAAACCATGGAGTCCCTGCTGTTTGAGATGGTATGGGCTGGCGTTGTTTTGCTGGTTCTGGCGATCGTAACAGGTGCCGTATTTATTGAAGATTTATTCGCTCAGGATCTGGCCCATAAAACCATATTCTCTCTACTATCACTGCTCGTGTTCGCCGGCTTACTTCTTGGCCGATACACCAAAGGCTGGCGCGGCCTGACAGCAAGCCGCTGGACTCTCGCAGGCTGCACCCTGTTAATGATTGCTTTTTACGGCAGTAAATTCGTACTGGAATTTCTATTTCACAGAGGCACCTGACGTAACCGTCAGGGCCACTTGACACCCCAGGTCATCTCACCTTATTTTCGCACCTTGTCACCTATAGAAGGGCTCATCTTTTGAACGAGACATCGCTTTCGGCGCTGTTCATCCTCCTTATCGGCCTGATCATCCTCTCCGCTTTTTTCTCCAGCTCCGAAACCGGGATGATGTCTCTTAACCGCTATCGTCTGAAACATATGGCGAAAACCGGCCATAAAGGCGCCCGCCGAGCCCAGAAACTACTCAACAGAACGGATCAGTTGATCGGTGTCATCCTGATCGGCAATAACTTCGTCAATATTCTTGCCTCTTCAATAGCAACCGTCATCGCCATCCGCGTATGGGGAGATGCAGGCATAGCCATTGCCACGGTGCTGCTAACCGTCGTTATTCTGATTTTCGCGGAAGTCACGCCCAAAAGTCTGGCTGCGCTATTTCCGGAAAAAATTGCTTTCCCGGCCAGCCACGTCCTTGGCCCTTTACTGAAAATTCTTTACCCGTTGGTATGGGCCGTCAACCTCTTCACCACCGGCATCCTTCGCCTGATAGGCATTTCGTCTGATCAGGCCAACGAAGACCACCTGAGCCGGGAAGAGCTGAGAACGGTTGTTAATGAAGCAGGGGCATTGATACCCGCAAAACATAAGGACATGCTGGTCAGCATTCTGGACCTTGAAAAAGTAACCGTGAACGACATCATGGTGCCCCGCAACGAGGTCGTCGGTATTGATCTCGAAGACGATATCGACGACATCATCAGGCACCTGAGAAATAGCCAGCACACCCGCCTACCCGTTTTCAAAGGCGACATAAACAGTATCCAGGGCATCCTGCACCTGAGAAACGCAGCCAAACTTTTGCAGGAACAGGACATCAACAAAGAAATGATCCTGCAACTCTGCCGGGAGCCTTACTTCATCCCTGAAAGTACCGCACTTAACACTCAACTGCTTAACTTTCAGAATGGCAAACGCCGGTTTGGCATTGTCGTCGATGAATACGGTGACGTTCTTGGTCTGGCAACACTCGAAGACATCCTTGAAGAGATTGTCGGTGAATTCACAACCGACTACGCTGCAACCTCCCCAGACATCATCCCCCAGAAAGATGGCACTTACATTATAGACGGCAGCACATCAGTCAGAACCATCAATAAAACACTAGAGTGGAACCTGTCGACAGATGGCCCCAAAACACTGAACGGGCTAATTACAGAGCGCCTGGAAAATATTCCCGATACAAACGTGTGCCTGAAAGTTGAAGGGCACCGAATAGAAGTACTTCAAATTAAAGACAACGTAGTCAAAGCCGCTATCGTGCACCCCAAACGACGAAAAAAACGTCTCAAAGCCAGAGCTATAGCGGCACAGGAATAGACTAGAATTTGCACGATCCACACCCGGAACTTTGACCAAGCTCGCAGCTTTGTGTTTATTTATGTTAATTGCGCAAAAAATGCGCTAGATTTAACAAAAAACATAACGTAACAAAGGCTCGGTCTGTCTCCGGTTGAGGCGTAAACAGGAGTTGGCCATGAATAAGCAGTCCGGAATACATTACCTCCGCGAGCACAGGGAGACCGCCAGTGGCTACCCAGCTCCCACTGAGGTTGTCCGTATCCGAGATACCGTCGTTGCAGGTTTAGGCGACCTGCTTCAGGGCGCATTTGACGCCGTGGACGACTCTCTGTTCGAACTGGCCAACAATGCACGCAGTAACAACGAACAGAATCGCTACTTTGAAGCTATGCGGGAAATTCGCATAAAGCGTAAAGGTGTAGAGCGTCATTTCCAAAACGCTGTTTCACAACTCTTTACCAACCCGCCCCACGCCGGGCAACTTCAGACGAACGATCCACAGCCGCAAGCCAGCGCCGCAAGCTTGACCCTGCTAGGTAATGACGACCTTGAAGAGCAGGTGGCACTCAACGCCATGATCAGCAAAGCGAAAACCCATTTTCAGGGCGCATTGCTCCAGCTTCAGGCTCGATTCACTCAAGTTTACCCTGACGCAAGCGAAGACAACCCGGTTAACCCCATGGCCCCAGAGCACTTGTGCAGTGCTTTTACTGAAGCCATTCAGGCGCTGGATATCCAGATCCGTGAACGACTGATCCTCCTGAAGCAATTCGACAGATACGTTATTTCAAATCTCGGAATGCTACTGGATGAAGCCAACCGAATACTTGTCCAGGCTGGCATCATTCCCAATTTCCGCTTTCAGGGCAAAACTGACCCGTCCAAAGCAAAATCCGGCGACCAGGGTACAGCTCCAGAGACTAATGCCAATACCGCAGGCAGCGAGCTGAGCTCCGAAGACAGCGCTGTTTTTGAGCAGATCCGCCAGATGCTCACCCAGCAAAGAAGCAACGCCGGAACCGGCCCGCGAAGCGGGGATCCGTCTTTGATGGTCATTGGAGGCCATCAATTAAACGATATGCTCAACGCCATCCCGAGCCAACCTTACGAACAGAACCTGGACGACCTCAGCACCGGCGAACCGGTAACCGTTGATCTACGCCAGGTGGTTCAGCAACTGCTGTCACAGGTAGAGACTCAAGACGGCCGCAAGCCTGCACTGAACGAAGTAGACGAAGACCTCATCAACCTGGTCTCCATGCTGTTTGAGTTTATTCTGGATGACCACAATCTATCTGCGCCGGTACAGGTCCTGGTCAGCCGCCTTCAGATCCCCATTCTCAAGGTGGTCATAAAAGACAAAAGTTTCTTCAGCAAAGCCAACCATCCTGCACGCAAACTTTTGAACTCCATGGCTAGAGCAGGGATCGGCTGGAGTAACAGCGATGAAAAATCCCGCGATAAGCTCTACGGGCAAATTCACAACATTGTTCAACGAATTCTTAACGAGTTCGAAGGCAATGTAGAACTGTTTGAAACTCTGAATCAGGAGTTTGAGCAATTCCTTGAGCGGGAAAACCGAAAAGCGAACCTGGTCGAACAAAGAACCAGAGAGTCCGAAAGAGGCCGCATCAAGTCCCAGAAAGCTCAAGAAGCCGTGGACCAGCTGCTCAAAGATAAAGTCTCAAACTACAAGCTGCCAGAGCCTGTACATGACATCCTTGTCAACGGATGGAGCCGGGTTATGTTCCTGGCCTATCTCCGGGACGACGCTGAACATCGGTGGAACGAAACCGCAAAGGTTGTAGACGACCTGATCTGGTGCCTCCACCCTCATGAAGAGGATGAGGAGCGGGATCAGTGGGTTCGCGTCGTACCCAAACTACTGAGAACCCTGAGAAGCGGGCTTGAAGAAGTTTCGTATAATGCTTCCCGGCTCGATCAGATGATGAAACAGTTAAAACACGAACTGGCCGAAGCCTTCCGTACCAATGCGGCCATCGAGCCCCTCAGAACTGACGAGTCGTCCCAGAACGCAGAACCGGATTCGCCCCACCCAACCGCCATCGAACGGCAACAAGAGCTGGAAGATGCGGCTGTTGCGGAATATGTCACCAGACTTGAGCAGCTGGAGATTGGCCACTGGGTCGAATTCAAACTGGTTAACGGGGCAAGTTTCCGTTGCAAACTTTCTGCGGTTATTGAAGAGGCAGACTGCTTCGTCTTTGTGAATCGACTGGGCCTGAAAGTGGTTGAGAAAACCCGAGTCGAACTTGCGCACGAAATGCGCCGAGGTCGCCTGACCATGCTCGAACAAGGTGCGCTGATCGACCGGGCACTGAATGCCGTAGTGGGTAGCCTTCGTACCAAGACCGCCTGAGAAATATGCCGCAGTCTGAGCAAGATCGTGCCTCGTCAATCCCGGTGTCATACCGAATTGCCTTGGCACTGTCTCTCGCACTCATGGCTCACATTATTCTCTTGGCCGGGTTTCCATCACCACTTCAGGAAGCCCGGGAACTCAGCCAGCGCCTGGCATTCAAACTCAGCAGTCCGCCAGCACAACCGAGCGCCGCGAGCGCCCCTGCTTCAGAAAGCCAGGCCGACCCACGGAACCCCGAATTCAATGTCGAACCATGGCCACCTCAGGTCGTCACCAAAACACCGCAAGCTCCAGCTAACCCTGAACAACCCAGGCAGACAGAGTCTCGTGCACAGAAAACGCCCGAGATACAGCAGCCTCGCCCGGAAGCAGCGCCCCGGCCAACAGCCTCAGACTCTGAACAATCCATGCCCTCAGAACCCACTGAACACCTTGCCACGGAAAAAATACAACGGATTACCGAATCGCCCGCAGAGCGAGACCCATATCTTGTTAAGTTAGCGGTTCACCTGGCGGAAGAGCTGGAAAAGCTTCGGGTTCCAGCTATGTCGGAGCTACAGGGAACGGCAGCAATGACACTGGAATTAAAAATACTGCCCAATGGAGCACTCACCAGAGCACGGGTAAAAGAATCGACAGGAATAAACAATATTGACCAGGCGGCGTATCGGGCTGCGTTGTCAGCCAGCCCATACCCAAAACCCGAAGGAGAGGAGACCGACCGCTTCGACGTGAAACTGGTGTTCACCCCGAAGCGGCAGTAATGGTTAAATCAGGCCTCCGTCTGTTTCACAGCATCTTTAACCATTTTGGTCAGTTCACCGCTCTCGGACATTTCGAGAACAATATCGCAGCCGCCTACCAGCTCACCACCAATGTACAACTGGGGATAGGTCGGCCAACTGGAATAAACCTTCAGGGCCTCACGAAGCTCTTGGTTATCCAGAATGTTCACAAATGCGAAACGTTCGCCACACGCCATAAGAGCCTGAACAGTCTTGGCAGAAAAACCACACTGGGGAGCCTGTGGCGTGCCTTTCATGTACAGGATCACAG
Source organism: Marinobacter sp. (assembly GCF_041595835.1). GTDB lineage: Bacteria > Pseudomonadota > Gammaproteobacteria > Pseudomonadales > Oleiphilaceae > Marinobacter. The sequence continues at coordinate 62,921 of NZ_JBFHJO010000007.1, forward strand.
GATTCTCTGCGAGCTGGCTTTTGATGGTTTCATTAATATCCATGAACACGTACCTCTGGTTGAAATCGGGGGTGCCGCCTTCCGGCAGATCAGCGCATTGTACACGGCTGATAGATTACGCACCAAGCCAGGGTATTTGACCCAGAACAACCACCTACTTCAGAGCGTTGTTTTAACAAGAATGAAGGGCTAGACTTGATGCCCTTTTCAAACGCAAAACCTTACCGCAGTTTCCTTGAAACAGGGGCCATTCATGGCAGTAAGACATTTTCTGACATTAAACGACATGACAACCAGCGAACTGGAACAATTGCTGGACCATGCTTCACGGCTCCGCAAGGAATGGCGTGAAGGGAAAGTCAGGGATTCCCTGAAAAATCGCGTGCTGGCTATGATTTTTGAAAAGTCCTCTACCCGCACCAGGGTTTCCTTCGAAGCCGGCATGACCCAACTGGGCGGCACGGCCATGTTCCTATCCCCCCGAGACACACAACTCGGGCGCGGTGAACCCATCGAAGATTCCGCTATTGTTATTTCAAGCATGGTGGATGCTGTAATGATCCGCACCTTTGCCCACGACACCGTTGAAACATTTGCTTCCGCATCCAGCAAACCGGTTATTAACGCACTGACCGATGAGTTCCACCCTTGCCAGCTACTGGCCGACATGCAAACCTATCGGGAGCATCGCGGCAGCATTCAGGGCGCGACAGTGGCGTGGATCGGTGACGGCAACAACATGTGTCACTCTTATATCAATGCAGCGGAAAAATTCGACTTTCACCTGAACATTGCCTGCCCGGAAGGTTACGAGCCAGACCAGGCAATTATGGAAGCACACCCCGGCCGGGTAACCATGGTCAGGGAACCACAGGAAGCCGCTCGCGGCGCTCACATGCTGGTAACCGACGTGTGGGCATCTATGGGCCAGGAAGACGAACAGAAAGCCCGGGAGGATGCTTTCCGGAATTACCAGATCAATCCGGAATTGATGACACTTGCAGCAAAAGATGCTCTGTTCATGCACTGTCTGCCCGCCCATCGCGGTGAGGAAATTTCGGTCGATATGATGGAGCACTCAAGTTCGGTTGTCTGGCATGAGGCAGAAAATCGCCTGCACGCGCAAAAAGCTCTGCTCGAATTTCTCATTCTTAATCGCTTGGACTGACCCATGCCTGAATCAAAGGTGCGCCCGGACAACTGGCTGCTAGAAGTCAATAATCTATCCGTGGGTTATGGTGGCGAGCCGGTTGTCAAAAACATCAATTTCGCCCTCAGCCATGGCGATATTGGCTGCCTTCTAGGGCCTAGCGGCTGTGGCAAAAGCACTATTCTCCGAGCGCTGGCCGGTTTTCTTCCGATCAGCCAGGGTGAAATCCGGCTTCAGTCGCAGGTCATCAGCAAACCTGGCCGCTCGGTACCTCCTGAAAAGCGCAAAATAGGCATGGTTTTTCAGGACTATGCATTGTTCCCCCATCTGAGCATTGCCGACAATGTTGGCTTTGGCCTGAAATCCCTGAACAAGCATGAGCGTCACCATAAAGTCACCGAATTATTGAAGCTGGTACACCTTCAGGACCTTGCGGACAGCTACCCGCACGAGCTGTCGGGTGGTCAGCAGCAACGGGTAGCACTGGCCCGGGCTTTAGCACCAGAACCCACACTGATCCTGCTAGACGAGCCGTTTTCCAACCTCGATACCGACTTGCGCCGTCGCTTGAGTCTGGATGTACGAGAAATCCTGAAAACGCTCGGCATCAGCGCCATTCTTGTGACGCACGACCAACATGAAGCCTTCGCGATGTGCGATCAAATTGCAGTACTTCGGGACGGAGTTATTCAGCAGTGGGACGTGCCATTTAACCTCTACCACGAGCCAGCAAACCGGTTTGTCGCAAGCTTTGTTGGCCAGGGAGGGTTTATCCCTGGCACCGTTCTGGACCCTGACGCGATTGAGTCAGAGCTTGGTGTCATTCACGGTAACCGGGCTTATAACTGGAAGCCCGGCACCTTGGTCGACATACTGATCAGGCCTGACGACATCGTGTACGATGAGAACTCCAGCCTAAAACCCAAAGTCGTGGAAAAGACCTTCGCTGGCACCTCAACGCTGTATCGCTTCAGCTGCTCCAATAATACCGAGTTTGAGGCTCTGTTCCGAAGCCACCTGGACTTCAATGTGGGTGAACAGGTACCGGTGCGCGTCGAAGCCGATCACTTGATCGCATTCGAGCATACCGAATAACTAACTCGGTCTTAGTTGTTGCACACTCTCTCCACGGCATCCAGCCAGCCTGCGTAGAGCGATTCACGCAGTGCTGGTTTCATGGCCGGCCGAAACCGACGCTCGCACTCCCACATATCAGCGATCTGCTCAAGATCCTCAAAAACACCCACCTGAAGACCCGCCAGATAGGCCGCCCCAAGAGCCGTAGTTTCCGTCACACGGGGACGATCGACTGGTACGTTGAGAATATCTGAAAGGAACTGCATCACCCAATCGTTGACCACCATTCCGCCGTCTACTCTCAGGGACTCAAGGCGTGCGCCGTCATTACGAATAGCACGAACAAGATCTTTGGTCTGGTAGCACACAGACTGCAATCCTGCAGTGACAATCTCGGCGATACCCGTATCCCGGGTCAGGCCCAAAATGGCACCCCTGGCATTCGGATCCCAGTGAGGAGCACCCAAGCCAGTGAAGGCTGGCACCAGATACACCGAGTTATCAACCCCCACAGCTTCCGCATGCTCAGTAGACTCACTGGCGTGACTGATCAGTTTCAGACCGTCACGCAGCCACTGCATAGCGGCTCCTGCCACAAAGATACTGCCCTCTACCGCGTAGCATGGCTTGCCATCAAGCCGGTATGCCATGGTCGTCAACAGACGATTTTCCGATCGAAGCGCTTGATCGCCGGTATTTAACATCACAAAGCAGCCCGTACCGTATGTGCTTTTGGCCAGACCCGGCTCAAAACAGGCCTGTCCAATCAAAGCAGCGTGCTGGTCCCCCGCGATACCCGCTACAGGAATCGGTGCCCCCAGCCATTCAGCATCGGCTTCACCATAGTCATCCGCACAATCCAGAACGTCTGGCAACAATGCCCGGGGCACACGAAATAGTGTCAGTAATTCTTCATCCCAATTCTGGCTATGGATATTAAAAAGGGCCGTTCTGGATGCATTGGTAGCATCCGTGTGATGGGACTGCCCTTTAGTCAGGTTCCACAAAAGCCAGCTATCAATAGTTCCAAAAGCCAACTCTCCCTGCTCTGCCCGGCGTCTGGCACCCTCAACATTATCCAGCAACCACGCAATTTTGGTGGCAGAAAAGTAGGGGTCAATAAGCAACCCTGTGCGCTCCACGACCATGGGCTCGTAGCCGTCCTGCTTGAGTTTTGTGCAAAGGGAGGCCGTACGCCTGTCTTGCCATACAATCGCGTGATGAATGGGCTCTCCGGTTTTTCTGTCCCAGATAACCGTTGTTTCACGCTGGTTAGTAATTCCGATTCCGGCAATCTCGTTTGCGGAAATGCCCGCCTTTTCCAGAGCCCCCCGACAAACAACCAGTGAGCTAAGCCAGATTTCCAGCGCATCATGCTCCACCCAGCCGTCTTTAGGAAAATATTGATGAAACTCTTCTTGAGCCACAGAAACCTGCACACCGGTTTCATCAAAAACAATTGCTCTCGAACTGGTGGTACCCTGATCAATGGCAAGCAAATAGCGGGACATTAGGCTCTCCTGTTGTTTTTAGAAGATTCTAACAGTCTGGAAGATTTCTGGCGTGCGGCGGTGGCGTATTCAGGAAAAGCAGGCAAAAAAAAGAGCTGGTAAAAACCAGCTCCAAAATGACGAATGAAACAAGGAAAGTTCGTAAGAACTACAACCTCTAAAGTCATCCCTTACGCTTTAAATTATTAATCAGCCGACGTTCCCGTTCAGTAGCAGTTCTGTAGATGTTTGTTACATCAGGTGAGGGCCTGAGAACTGCTTCACAAAACTGCGTCTACTGGTTTCCGCCTTGGCCAGACCAAACTGAATTTCGCGCCGCCCAGCGCCTCACTACGACCGACAAACGCCTGGCCGCCGTGCCAGTATAAAATACGCCGAACGATCGACAGGCCCAGGCCATACCCCCCAGAAGTCCGAGTGCGACTGTCATCCAGACGGGCAAACGCAGTGAATACCTTTTCCCAATCAGACTCCGGAATGCCCGGGCCATCATCTTCCACATCGATACGGCAATTATCTTCATCAAGACAACAAACCACCAGAACCCGCCCCTCTGCATAACGCGCCGCGTTGCCCACCAGGTTTTGCACAGCCCGGTGAATGTAGCGAGGTTCAATATCAGCCTGAGACCAGCGCCCGGAGCCGTCATCAATCCGGCACTCTATCTCTATGCCTTCGCGAATAATGCGTTGTTCGGTGACAACTTGCTTCACAATATCCGTCACCGAACCATCACGCAGACTGAAAACGGGTCCGCCCTGTTCCAGCCGTGCGTAGGTAAGAATCTCGTCAATCAACTCGTCAAGTTCCTGAATATCGCCATCAATACCTGACATCTGTTTTTGCAATGCTTCAGGAGAATTGGCTGATTCAATCATCTGCACACCAAAACGAATCCTGGCCACAGGCGTTCGCAACTCGTGAGACACGGCATGAATCATTTCTCTCTGAACCTGAACCAGGCGCTGAATGTGCTCAGCCATGCTATTGAATGCGGATGCCAGACGCGATACTAAAGTGCCATCGACGGAATCTACTCGCGCGCCCATTTCACCCCGCGCGATTCGGATAGCCACCGACTCAACCTTCCTCAAATGGCCATCAACAAAGCGTAGCGCAAGATACAGGCCCAGCCCCAATACGCCACCCACAACCACTACGAGGAGCACAACCACGGGCCAGCCCCAAGGATTAAAGGGCGCAGGCATTTTCACGGCCAGCAAATCACCTTCTGACAGGCGAACCAAACCGGCGAGTCGACTGCCGTCCTGGCGAATCAAAGCCAGCCCCGATTCACTTAACCGATCAAGAACAGCCTGATCCGGCAACTCCTCCTGGTTTTGTACCGGGCTTATCACTACGTTCAGAACCTGCGACAACTGGCTGGAAACATCAGCCTGAGTTTCCGGCGTAGCGCTGTCAAAATGCCAGCGCACGATAAGAGCCAGCGCCCTTGTCAGGTCGCGATAAGGTTGTTCCAGACTTATACGGATCACACCACCGGTTTCAGCAGCCACATAAAACAAATAACCCTCACCAGAGGGTTCGGCAACGACCTGACCATAGCTCAGCCGCTCAGTAACCAGAGGGGACAACTGGAAATCATCAGAAGTTCCGGTTTTCAAACCGAACAAAGAAGGCATCCAGTGATACTGGAGAGCTGGCTCGGGAACGGTTGCCAGCCACGCCATCAGTGGTTCGACTGAACGTTCATACCAGAATTGCTCACGAACACTATTAAGCCCATTGAATAGCAGCACACACACCAAGACAACCAGAGCGACAATACTGGCAACCTGCGCATAGGCTTTAAGGAAAAACTTCAGGGACATGGGAGTAACCCGGGTAACCGGCGCGGCACTATGACAGTACCACGCCTAAAGTACGGTCAGGCTTCTTTAACGAACAGATAGCCCTTGCTACGAACCGTTTTGATGCGCCGGGGATGAATCGGATCGTCACCGATTTTAGGACGAATCCGAGACACACGCACATCAATTGACCGGTCCTGTCCATCGTATTCAATCCCTCGAAGCGCAGTGAAGATCTCTTCCCTGCTCAGTACCCGGCCTGCATTACTGGCCAACAGCCAAAGCAGGTCAAACTCTGCGCTGGTCAGGTCAATGCTTTCATCACTCAACCAGGCTTCACGCATAGACCGATCAACGATAAGGTCATTGAACTGCAAACGGGTAGGCTCTTCGGCAGCAGACTCCTGATTGGCGACCGGGGCCGTCTCTACCCGGCGTAGCATCGCGCGAATTCTCGCCAGAAGCACCCGGGGCTGAACAGGCTTACCAATGTAATCATCGGCCCCCATCTCCAAACCCAGAACCTGGTCAAGATCATCACTCCGGGCCGTCAACATGATGATCGGGCCCGTATAATGAGGCCTCACCCGCCGACAGATCGACAGGCCATCTTCACCCGGCAACATGAGATCAAGCACGACAAGATCCGGCTGCTCATTACGTATCCGCTCGACTGCCGCCCCACCATGGGCCTCCAGAGAGACAGTAAGACCATTGCTCTCCAGATACTCACGGGTGAGATCCGCCAGCCGCTCATCATCCTCTACGATCAGGATTCGCCAACTCTCGTTTGTCTGTTCCACGCCATCCATCTCTGGTTGTTGTATTTTGATTTTAGAGTTACCTAATTAACGATACAGGCAACCTACAGTTACAGCAATTATACATTCCATTCAGAACTATACATGTAACTGCAAAAACGTTACACCTTGTGACAAATGCCTCAATTTCCGAACCCTCTATCAAAACAGTGGCCGGCCCTGAGCGATTTCATCTTCCGTTGCTTCCCGGCGGCCTACGATTTCCAGATCAAAATACAGAGTAAAACCTGCCAGAGGGTGGTTAGCATCAACCTTCACAAGATTGCCATCAATACTGGCAACCTGAACGATCTGAGCCTGATCACCGGAATTTGTCTGGAACTTCATACCCACTTCCAGCTTTTCGACACCTTCAAACAACGACCTGGGAACCGTCCGGACGAGATCTTCACGGTATTCTCCGTAAGCCATTTCCGGTGGCACGGTCACTTCCAGGCAATCTCCCGGCACACGGCCCTTTACTGCTGCCTGAATGCCCTCAATGATGTCAGGGGAACCTTCCAGGAAATGCAGCGGCTCACTGCCCTCAGATGTGTCCACCAGTTCGCCGATGCGATTTTTCAGGACGTAATGAACAGTATAAATTTCCGGCTTGGTTTGCGGCGTATCTGCTTGCATTAGCTTTTCACGCTTCCTGTTTCTATCGGGGTTCAAGTTGCTGCAGACCATGAATGACTAACTTCCGGTCAAGTTTTTCCCGGAAGCCAGACGGTCGTTCAAGCCCCATGCGTTCAAGCAACGCCTGGTAACGGCCATCTTCATCATCGGCCTTCAGAGCCTGCCAAAGGGTCGAAAGTTTACCACGGGGAGTCGATGTTGCGGCCTTAAGCGACTTAAGAGCTTTCCCCAACGTCAACTCTTCATCGGTGAAATCCCGACCAAAAGGAAACGCAGGGAACCAGTCACCCTCTCCCGCCGCGGCCAACGTTGCCCTCACTTGCTCAGGCGTATTGTTTGTCCATTCTGACGGCAATTTGAAGTCTGCACGTACTTTCCCGGCTTTTTGGGCCTGTTTTAGCAGCTCAGCCTGGAACCGGGAATCGGCGATGCGTATCAGGCGCAGAAAAACCTCCTCGTCAGGCTGCCCCCTGAGATCAGCAATACCATACTCAGTAATTACGACATCCCGAAGATGTCGGGGAATGGTACAGTGGGCATAATTAAACACAATATTCGAAACCACTTTACCGCCAGACCTGCGCGTTGCTCTCAGGGCCAGAATAGATCGTGCGCCAGGTAACTCATGAGCCATAGCAACAAAGTTATATTGACCGCCAACACCACTGACTACCCGGCCATCAGCCAGTCCGTCAGATACCGCCGCACCGCTAAGCGTGTACATCATGGCAGAGTTGATAAACCGGCCATCCACACGCTGAGCCGCTTTAAGCTTTTGGTCCCCGTATCGGTGATCGTATAGATGGTTGATAAAGTTAACACTGGTCATACAGATTTTTTCGCGCTGCTCTTCCGGCAAATCTCTCAGTTCTTGATAGAACTTTTCAGGCCCGACATAGAAGCCTCCATGCATGACGACACCCCCCGCCAACCTGTCACCCAGCCCCATCGTTTGGAGTACCTCACGGGTTTCCGTGTTACCAAGGTCCGCCTCAACCGAGGTTTCTTCGCCCAGGCGTAAACGGCCGCCTTTAAGCTCAACCGTATTCCGTAAAATGCCATACTGAACCAACCACTGCAGATCTTTGCTCCGCAACGGAGAATCGATCAACTCCTCGCGCCGCAAAACATCCAGCATACCCAGTGATGGCTTGCCGGAGATTTTGCCCTCATTGATGAGCACCTGCAGGCCTGCATGATCAAACACCTCACGCTTCAGAATGCCCTCCTGAAGCAGATACAGGAATCCGTCTACCATCATTTCACTGCAGCCATACAGCCCCTTTTCGAACGGCTGTGTTCCGCCACATTCCCGAACCAACGGAAACCGCTCATCTACGCGGGCATGCTGATAAACCAACTTCCAGGCCGAGTTATACTTATGCCGGACAATGGTGCTATTCACCAGCGCCGCACCCAACGAGCCAATACCAACTTGCAACGTTCCGCCGTCTTTAAGGAGACAACTAGAGTAAAAACCGATCATATGATCGGCAGGGCTAACCGCCATTTGCGGCGCAGAGAATAAGGGATAGTCTGAAGCCGGGTGGGATAAAATAATGTCAAACTGGCTGTCATCAACAACAGCATGATGTCCAAGCCAGGGTAGCTGAGCATTTTGTTCTGCCACCATGGCCACAGGAGTTCCGTCTGCCTCTCGCTCACGCAACAGAGGCAAAATATCAATGGAAAGATCCGGGTTACAACTGAAGCTCATCTGACCAGGTTTGCCATGAAGCTCTCCCGGAGACATCATCTGCCCAACCACATTGACGCCTTGCGCCATTAAGTCACGAACAGCATGAGTATAGTTGGTACAGATATAGTTGCGCTGCTGATTCTGATTCCGAAGATAACTACCGGCCTTAAAGAAAAACTCGGAAACCGTAACGTTGTCCGGCAGTTTGTTATTACTGACATCCCGGGCATAGTCGAGCTCGGGAACAGAGCCATAAAGCCTTTTGGCAAACGGCTCCATAAACCGGCGCTCTAGAGATGAGCTGCCCTTGGGGGCAAGCAACGATAACGCGGTAACGATATGGAGACGAATCTCCGGATCATCCTTCGCTCTTTGATACAACGCATTCGCAAAGCGCACAGGCTTTCCTAACCCCAAAGGAAGGCCAAGGGTGATGTGCTTACCCACTCGCTCAATAACTTTGTCTACACATGCATTTGCATCATTGAGATAGATTCCATTCTGCACCGTCATCACAAGCCTCTTCATTTGACAATGACCAATGCTCCCGATAATCACACGGCAGCCAGCGAGTGACAATGTGTCAGGTCATGAGTTTCATTGAATGAGGTGAAATGACAAGAATCGGAAAGACAGAAAAAAGAGAACAGCGAAAGAAGAAAGGTCAGAACTTCCAGCGAAGGTTCAGACAGGCGCCTTCATTCAACAACGCAATACCGTGGTCCGGCTGAGCTGAATCAGACGCATAATTTTTACGAGAGGAGTCTGCTCGGTTGAAACTAAGACTCAACAACCGTGAACCGATAGCAGCCAGCGCATCTTGGCGATTTTGATGGTCTTCATCGCCCGACATCCATTCCTGCAGCTCGTACACATCTTCAACCGACATTTTGTCATCACGCTCTGCCAGCATGCGATCCGAGAGCATCGGTTCTGACCGAACCGGCTCTGCGGCTTCTGCACGCGCCACAAAGGCGAGGCAGTTTAACGCCAGCAAAAGGAGAAAGATGCGGATGATCATCGCGAAAGCTACGCCTCAAATATTGGTTAACTTGTGAACATCTAGGACTTAAGTCTAGTTATTCTACGTGAGAATAGTGTGAAATTGCACACAAAAGCGTCAAGCTTCCGACTTCCTCCCAGCACTTTTTTGTCAACAAACACCCACTTTCTTTATCCCTTTGTAACTGCCCCCTCATGCCCTGAAGCTGACGGAGCAAAGACAAGCTGGCTACTCAGTTGAATTAACAACGATTTCAGGGGCAAGGGTAAGTAAACTCACTATGGATAGCTTCAATTGCTGAAACAATATCCGCACTCAACGTAATTTCTGTCGAGCCAATATTTTCTTTCAACTGCTCCATGCTCGTTGCGCCAATAATATTACTGGTTACAAACTCACGGCTATTTACCCAGGCCAGCGCCATCTGGGCCGGCGACAAACCTTGCTGATAAGCCAGTTCAACATAAGCCCGGGTAGCGTCAGCTGCGTGATCCCCGGTATAACGAACGAAACGTTCGTATAATGTCAGGCGGGCTTTTTCCGGCCACTTGCCTCCCATATACTTACCGGTAAGCATGCCAAACGCTAACGGCGAATACGCCAACAGTCCTGTTTCTTCACGGTGAGCAAACTCTGCAAGGCCGGCCTCAAACGAACGGTTCAGAAGACTGTATGGATTCTGGATAGAAACCACACGAGGCCAATTGTTTTCGCGGGATAACCTCAGGTACTCCATTACGCCCCACGGGGTTTCATTCGACAACCCAACGTGTCGTATCTTTCCTTCTTTTACCAGCTCATCCAGCGCCCCCAGAGTTTCCTCAATTGGCGTCATCGACTCTTTCGGGTTCTGCTCATAGCCAAGCTTTCCGAAGAAGTTCGCGCTCCGGTCTGGCCAGTGCACCTGATACAGGTCGATATAGTCTGTCTGAAGCCGCTGAAGACTGCTGTCGCACGCCTCTCGAATGTGCTCCCGGGTTAACCGGGGGCCACCGCGCAAATAGCTAAGCCCGTTCCCCGGCCCAGCCACTTTGGATGCGATCACCAGATCATCACGGCGGCCGCGACGGGCCAGCCAATTACCCAGGTATTCTTCTGTTCGCCCCTGCGTCTCCAGCTTCGGCGGAACCGGATACATCTCAGCTGTATCAATAAAGTTGATACCAGCATCAACCGCGTAGTCCAGTTGCTCAAATGCTTCCTGCTCGGTGTTCTGTTCGCCCCAGGTCATAGTGCCGAGGCAGATCAGACTGACATCAATGTCCGTCTTTCCAAGTTTTCGCATTCGCATGGGGGCTCCTTAATGGATCGATGAGAGGTTTAAACTGGTGTAATCGGAATGTCACAGAGTTGTCGCATACCTGTCACAGCCCAGGGTCACAGTAGCGCCATGACAACAGAACCTGCGAAATGTACCGTGACCGAAACAAATTCATCAGACCGGCACAAGCGACACATTACCATTGTTTCGGAAACCTTTCCGCCGGAAATCAATGGCGTTGCCAATACTCTGGGCCGCCTATGTCAAGGACTGATCGGACTCGGCCACCAAGTCACCGTTGTCCGCCCAAGACAACCACAGGAACGAACAGGGCTGGTTACGAATAACCGCAACAATCCTTGCCTAAGGGAATTTACTGTTCACAGCCTGCCATTACCCGGCTACACCGATCTCCGTTTAGGTATCACTCGCCCAGTTACTCTTAAGAAGCTATGGAAACCTGACCCACCAGACTGTATTTATATAGCCACCCAGGGGCCTCTGGGCCTGTCAGCCACAACAGCCGCAAAACACCTGGGAATCCCTGTAACCTCGGGCTTCCACACCAACTTCCACAACTATTCCCATTATTACGGTCTGGGCTCTCTCGAGCGTTTCTTGTGCGCCTACGGCAGATGGTTTCACAACCGGACGGCGATGACCCTGGTGCCAACCCGGAAAACCCAGGCTACCGCTCAGGCCATGGGCATTTCCAACACAGCCCTTTGGAGTCGTGGCGTCGATTGCCAGCAATTCACCCCCCACAAACGGAGCGCGTCACTCAGGAAGCGTTGGGGGCTGACCGAAAGCGACCGGGCAGTGCTGTATGTAGGCCGTCTGGCGCCAGAGAAAAATCTCCAACTGGCCATCAACAGCTTCAATCGTATCCGAAGGATGCATGCGAACGTCCGCTTCATTCTGGTAGGCGACGGTCCGATGCGGGCTCAACTGGAAGATCAAAATCCAGACTTCATCTTCTGTGGTATGCAACGCGGTGAAAGCCTGGCCCAGCACTATGCCTCTGGCGATCTGTTTCTGTTTCCGAGTAAGACTGACACCTTCGGAAACGTGGTGCTGGAAGCCATGGCGAGCGGGCTAGGCGTTGTCGCATTTGATGATGCAGCCGCATCTGAGCATATCCGTCACAACGACAACGGGCTGAAAGCGCCTCTCGACGATGACGCGAACTTCATCAAACACGCTTTACGGCTGGCCGGCCAACCATCCCTGCTTCACCGAGTCCGCACCAAATCCCGGCTTGATGCACTCGATCTGAATTGGAGTAGCCAGATCAACCAATTCGAACGTCTGGTTTGCACCCCGAACATAGAGGCCCAACACCATGCCATTGATAAGCAAAGCATCCCGACTCTTTGAACTCGCAGATCAGCGCGAGTACGCCTTATGCCAGTCAATTAACCGTGCTGTGCGGTTCAGACCAATCAAAAGCTATTTCCGGTTAGTGAGTTGGCTGGGAGATGGCTGGATCTGGTACGCACTGATTCTATCCATCCCCTTTATCGCCCCCTCGCAGGGCCAGGCTTTAGCTATTCTGATGACGTTCACGGGTCTAACCTGCACCGTCACCTATAAAGGTCTGAAAAGCCGACTCATTCGAGAGCGGCCGTTCATATCCTTCCCCGCCATTAGTTGCGCAACGCCACCACTAGACCGATACAGCTTTCCTTCCGGGCACACGCTGCATGCAGTTTGTTTTCAGACAATGCTGTTTGCAACGTTACCGGGAGTGGCCTGGGCGGTTCTACCCTTCACACTCTCCGTGACCATATCCAGAGTGGTACTTGGCCTGCACTATCCCAGCGACGTGATAGCCGGAGCATTGATTGGCGGGTTATTAGGTGGTACGTCAGTTCACCTGTTTTCCGGCTTACTATAAGACTCAGTCAAACAGTCGTAACTGGGTAACCGGAGCATCGTCATTACGGAAACGGACGCCTACCCCCATCAAACGCACGGGACGATCTTCCCGAGTGACCAGCTCATCCAGCAATGGTTGGTAGTCTGCAGCTTCTGGCTCAGCAACCTGATCTCTCATTCGCTCCAGCGTATGTGTAGAGAAATCGCTGTAGCGAATTTTGACGAACAATTTGTGTATTGGCTTATCCCGACCTTTACGGGCAAGCCTGAGATTCAGATCCGCGACAAGGGCTGGCATAACCGATTCACAAGCTTCTTTTCCGGACAAATCCTGGGAGAAGGTTCGCTCCACACTCACCGATTTCGCTACCCTCGAAATCACCACCGGCCGCTCATCCCTGCCGTTAGCCATTTCAAACAATCGGTAACCCTGTTTTCCAAACTTTTCGATCAGCACATCAGCCCCGAGAGCCTGCATCTCACCACAGGTAGTCACCCCCAGAGCATGAAGTTTTCCAGCCGTCACCTGCCCTACGCCAAATAATTTTTCGACAGGCAGTGTCTGCACAAAAGCCTCGACTTCATTGGGCGTAATCACAAACAGGCCATCGGGCTTGCGCCAGTCGCTGGCAATTTTGGCAAGAAACTTGTTCGGCGCAACACCCGCCGAAATCGTAACGCCGGTTTCCCGTTTGACCCGCTCACGCAGGTGGCGCGCCATCAGAGTGGCACTCCCCTTAAAGTCGGTAACCTCGGAAACATCCAGAAAGGCTTCATCCAACGACAGGGGTTCTACCAGATCGGTCATTTCCCGCAATATCGCCATAACTTGCTGAGACACTGCCCGGTACTTGCCCATATCCGGCGGCACCGTTACCAAATCAGGGCATAAACGCCGAGCTTCGCTGCCGGGCATAGCCGAGCGCACACCGAAAGCACGGGCTTTGTAGTTACAGGTGGCCACCACGCCACGAGCGCCATCACCACCAACTGCGAGAGGCACATCCCGCAAGGATGGGTCGTCACGCATTTCAACAGCGGCGTAAAAACAGTCGCAATCTACATGAATGATCTTGCGCTGGGACATGGTCAGCGGACTCAGGTTAACAATCTGTACGTTTATACAGCCTTGTATCTTACGGTAACATACTGAGAATGTCAGGAACTCCGGAATCAAACCCGGCAAACTACTGCGAGGCCCCATGATCAACCCAATTCGCAAATCTGAACGAACCAAAATGAAAGCAAAGTACCCATCAGGCTCCAAGCAGGAACATAAATGATGAACATCACCGAAGCGGTTCGTATTCACCTGGCATCCTTACAGGCCGGTCACGCTGATTTCGATGACACTCTGGCCCTGATTGACCAGCACTTTGAGTTTCTGCCCACAGGTTTTGATAACGGCCCGCTGCGTAACGAGCCGGGAGAGAATGGCGGTTCCTGCCGGGTATTTGGTTTGGGCCAATACTGCAACCTGAACGAAAGCGACACACTCACACTGTTCGCCCAGCATTATCATCAGGTTCTGAACGACCCTACGGGCAGCAGTCATGGTAATATCCGCCAATTCATAAGCACTGGGTGGTCAGGTATTCGCTTTGACAGCCAACCTTTGCGCGCCCGCGCCGAATCCACCCAGTAATTCATCAGGAAAACGAGCATTCATGAGCGATACTGCCAACTCCGGAGTGAAACAAAGCTTCCAGCTGAAAAGCGCCAGCATTTCACTGACCGCACTGGAACTTTACTACTTCGACGACCATGAGTTCGAAACCGACTTGCGGGATAAAATCAGCCAGGCACCGGGTTTTTTCAAAGATATCCCTCTGGTCATCAGCCTGGACAAATACGAAGGCCTGGACAGCGAGATCGACTTTTTCAAAATCATCGGTACCTGTCGCCGGCACAACATTCATGTGATCGGAGTCCGCGCCACTAACGATGACCAGCGCCGCATGGCCCGAGGCGCCTCCCTGGCACTTATGCCTGGTGGAGCTGTGCGAGAAAAACCCGTGGCACCGGAACCGGTCGAAGAGAGTGCAGACCAGGCACACCAAGCGCCGGCGGTCACATCAGCACCAGAACCAACACCTGCCCGGATTGTTACTCAACCGGTGCGTTCCGGGCAGCAAGTCTATGCTCCGGAAGGCGACCTGATCATACTCGCCCCCGTACAAGCCGGCGCCGAAGTATTAGCAGCAGGCAACATTCATGTGTACGGCGCGCTGCGCGGGCGGGCCCTGGCCGGGATTCACGGTTCAGAGTCTGCGCGAATTTTCTGCCAGTCGCTGGAAGCAGAGCTTGTGTCTATTGCCGGACACTATAAAATTCCCGAAGATCTTCAAGACAACGGCTGGAAAAGCGCAGTACAGATCCAGCTCAAGGATGACGTGCTGGTGGTGTCGCCACTGGACAAGGCCTGATGTTGCTAACAACAAACAACATTTGAAGATATGACGAATCCACCGCGAAACAGGAAATGAACCTTGGCTAGAATCATTGTCGTTACCTCAGGAAAAGGCGGCGTTGGTAAAACTACCACCAGCGCTTCAATCAGTACCGGCCTCGCCAAGCGAGGCTTTAAAACTGTCGTGATTGACTTCGACGTAGGTCTGCGAAACCTGGACCTGATCATGAACTGCGAACGCCGGGTCGTGTACGACTTTGTGAACGTCATTCAGGGCGAAGCGACACTCAATCAGGCTCTTATCAAGGATAAACGGGTTGAGACCCTGTACATCCTGCCTGCATCGCAAACCCGTGAGAAAGAAGCACTCACCAAAGAAGGCGTTGAAAAAGTCATCAACGAACTTTCCGAGACCTTCGATTACATTATCTGCGACTCCCCCGCCGGAATTGAGCACGGCGCGCTGATGGCGCTCTACTATGCCGACGAAGCCGTTGTCGTCACCAACCCGGAAGTTTCCTCGGTGCGGGATTCCGACCGTATCCTGGGCATTATGCAAAGCAAATCCCGGCGGGCTGAAATGGGGCAGGAGCCACTCAAAGAGCACCTGCTGCTGACCCGTTACAACCCAGAGCGTGTAGAGCGCGGTGAAATGTTGTCGGTAGCAGACGTGGAAGAAATCCTGGCGATTCCGCTGCTTGGTGTCATCCCGGAAAGCCAGGTGGTACTGAACGCTTCCAACCAGGGGCTACCCGTCATTCTTGAAGAACAAAGCGACGCCGGACAAGCCTACGACGACGCAGTTGCACGGCTTCTGGGAGAGGAGCGTGAACATCGCTTCATGACCTCCCAGAAGAAAGGTTTCTTCTCACGGATGTTCAAGGGGGGCTAAAGGATGAGTTTCCTGGATTACTTCAGAAGCAGTAAAAGCAACAACTCCGCCAACGTTGCTAAAGAGCGCCTGCAAATCATTGTGGCCCACGAACGGGGCCAAAGGGCTCAGCCGGATTACCTACCGCAGATGCAGGCAGAATTGCTGGCGGTTATCCGAAAATACGTACAGATCAGTGATGATATGGTTCAGGTAGAAATCGACCGGAACGATAGCTGTTCGGTACTGGAGTTAAATGTCACATTGCCCGAAAAGTAACGGCAGTGCCCGCTTACCAGCGGGCAAAGTGATCCTCCATCAGTCCCCGTAGCCCCGCTACGGGGATTTTTTTGCCTGAATCATCCTCAACTGTTCCCTGGAACGTACCCACGAACTGGCGAAAATTCGACGCCAGCACCCAGGCATTTAATCGTTCTTTACGGACACCCGACGGTACGAACGTCAGGGCTACCTTGCCGTCTTCGGTGGTGACCCGCCAATTGGTCTCCGGCTGATAGCGGTCAAACTCAAACCGTGCAGCCCCCAACTTAATACATTGACCATTGAGCCAGAGCGCATTTTCCGTCATACCCGTTTCGTTCACGCCCGCCGCCAGATTCAGCCCCACCGATACACCGTCATCAGTGACTCCTGCCAGGCACGCCCAGTTCCAGGCTGTTTCCCTGCGCATAAAGCCGCAACTCCAGTCTATGGCCCCCCGGGAGTTGTCATCTGTACGCCAGATCTGTTGCCCCCAGCGCACCTCTCCTTGCACTGGCAAACCAGCCGATTTACGGGTAAACACCCAGCCGCTGTAACCGGCAGGGCAAACCAGCCGAAGAGGCTCACTATCCTCTCTCAGCTCCAAATCTACCTGAATGTTACCCGGTGCATTGACCCTTACATTCCGGCCTCCCGTAGCCGGCTCAATCGTCAGCAACACCTCGCCCTTCCGAAAACGGGCGCCGCCATTTTCCGGGTAGGGCTCAATCTCCGTCTGCCTGGCCAGAGGCTGAATAAAAGACTGTTCAAACATCTGGCCAGATTCAAAATCGAACAAATAAAAAAAGCCGGAACCAACAACCTTCAAGTCAACAATAGCCATGCCGAACACCCAACCAGGTGCCATAGCGCTGACAAACTGAAACTGATTAAAGCCCAAATGCTTAGCCAGCCGGGACCGGGGCTTATCCATCACCGTGCGCAAGTCATAGTCCATATAGTTAATAACATCCACAGGCTCGGCTATCAGCCCGGAAGAAATTCGCCCTTTCGGGTCAATCAGTTTCTTTTTGGTCATAGTTTCATCAGGTCATAACAATTATGGGGCCCGTAGCACAAGTAAGCTACGTGGTTCACAAACCCTTATTACCATTGCAAAGTCCGGCTTATCAACATGATAGACTGCCAGCCACCTTCAACATCAAAGTGTAGCTTATGACAGTCACCAATGCCTTCGGCGTTATGGGTACCATTTTCAGACTAACAGGCCCGGTTCTGGCTCTGTTTGTTTCTTTTTCGGTCTCAGCCAACAACTATCCGCCTTTACCGGCAGAGAACTCAGAACAGTGGGCTCTGCAAAAAGAAATCGACAACATCCGCATCTACACCATGGATCAGCAAAACTCCGGGTTTCAGGCATTCAAAGCCGTTGCTGAGCTGAATGTTCCCATCGAAAACCTGATGGCTGTAATGATCAACCCCAAATCCTGCATGGAGTGGGTACATAACTGCATAGAGTCTTTTGCGTTTGGCAAAGGAAACTTCCATGACCGTTACGCCTATTCCGTTAACAACATGCCCTGGCCAGTTACAGACCGGGATTACGTGCTGCGCATCCGTACCAGAGGCAATCAGCAAACCGGTGAAATTTTCATGGATTTAAACGCAACTCCAGGGATGCGTACTGAACTCAGCAGCCGTATTCGGGTTGATCGCTCCGACACCCACTATCATTTCACGCCAACCGACAATGGCACGCGCCTGGTTTGGCTGCAGCACACCGAGCCCAACGGCGCCCTGCCCGGCTGGCTGGTGAACAATCTGGTTGTCGATATTCCCGTAAAGTCCATGCAAGCGCTGGAAGCCGTGGCTCAGGAAGAAAAATATCAGGGGTACCGCATCGAGTGGTCTGAAGACGGCAACATCAAAGCCGTGGTTCCAGACAACAGCTAACAGCTTGATCAAACAGGGGTGACTGCAAGCCAAGGAACGGCTAAGCTCCAATAAAAGTACTTTTAATCGAAGAGTGTCACCGATGCCCGTTCTCGCCCATGAGATCATGACCCCAACGATCAAAGCTGTCCCCCAGAACTGGACGATGGACAGACTGGCCCGTTTTCTCACCGATAACGAAATAACCGGAAGCCCGGTCACCGATGACAACGGTGAAATCATCGGTATTGCCACCCTCAAAGACATCACCGAATTCCGCTGGAATGCTTCCCGCTCTGAAGATCAGCCTCAACTGACATCAGAAGAACAGGAAGAAGCCCGGCGCCTGCGCATGGTCATTTTTGAAGAAATGGGCAAGGTGCCCGTAGAAGTACGTGACATAATGACCCCGCTTGTGTTTTCAGTAGACGAAAACACCCCTGTGCGGGACATTGCCAACGTGATGATGAGTGAACACCTGCACCGAATCTTTGTCACCCGGGATTCAAAAATTACAGGCATCATAACAACCTACGACATGCTCAAACTGATTTCGGACAGAGGCCTTTCCCAACGCTGCGCCGAGTGTGACTGATTCAACATAGAGGTAACGCTACCTATGGCAAGAGCACCGCAAGCTCGCAAAAAGATGTACGTCCTCGACACAAACGTCCTGATCCACGATCCGAATGCCCTCCTGAACTTTGAAGAACACACGGTCATCATCCCGATGACCGTCCTCGAAGAACTCGACAGCCTGAAGTCGGGCAAACAGACCGTCGCTGCTGACTGCCGCCAGGCTATTCGCAACATCGACAACCTGCTTGGGGACGCCAGCCCGAAAGACATCGAAAAAGGTGTGCCTATCCTGCGGGGCAAAAAAGCAGATCCACTGGGTGCGCTCTCTATCATCATGAGCACCGAACGCAACGGCAACCATTCTCTGCCAGAACACCTGAACGACAACAAAATCATCAACACGCTCGCGGCGCTCCAAGAAAAGCACCCATCCCGCGATATCATCCTGGTCAGTAAAGACATCAATATGCGCCTGAAAGCGCGAGGTTTCGGGGTTGAAGCCCAGGACTACCACAACGACCAATTGCTGGATGACATTGACCTTCTACCCAAAGGCTACAAAGAATTCTCCAATTCCTTCTGGGACAATATCGCGAAAGTAGAAACCGTTCAGCGAGCAGGAGTCACTGAACATCTGCTCAAGCGGGAAGGCGAACTGGCAAAGCTCAACATCAACGAATTCGTCATTGATGAACGAGGTTTTATCGGCCAGGTTGTCGACATCTCTGACGACCAATTGGTCATCAAAGATCTACTCCGCGATGACCTGATGAATGAAGAAGTCTGGGGCCTGACCCCGCGGGACATCTATCAGGCGATGGCGTTGAATCTGTTACTGGATCCAGACATCCACCTGGTGAACCTGACCGGCTCGGCCGGTTCAGGCAAAACCATTCTGGCACTGGCCGCCTGTATCGAGATGACCGTTGCCAGCAAGCTCTACAAACGCATTATAGCCACCCGCTCCACCCAAGGGCTGGATGAGGACATCGGGTTCCTGCCCGGTACCGAAGCAGAGAAAATGGAACCCTGGCTGGGCGCCATTGTCGATAACCTGGAGGCGCTGCACGAAGACGACGAAAACATGTCCGCCAGCGTAGACTACATCCTCAGCAAGGTACCCCTGCACTTCAAATCCATGAACTATATCCGGGGCCGCAGTTTTCAGCACAGCCTGATTATTATTGATGAGTCCCAGAACCTGACTCCACATCAGATCAAGACCATCATTACCCGGGCAGGTAATGGCTCCAAAGTAATCTGCCTCGGTAATCTGGCACAGATAGACACACCTTACCTCAGCCCCCTGAGTTCCGGCCTGACCTACATGACCGAACGCTTCAAGGGCTTCCGCCATGGCGGACACATCCATCTTCAAGGCGTCCCCCGCTCGGTACTGGCCGAGTTTGCTGAAGCCAATCTGTAGGCATCAGTACTTACTCCCTCTGCTTGCGCCAGCGAGCAGGGGGCATCCCGGTCCAGCGATGGAACGCACGATAAAAGGTGCTGGCTTCTGCAAATCCAAGCGACAAGGCGATCTCTGACAAAGGCAAAGCAGATTCCCGTACCGCCGCCAGCGCAAGCTCCCGGCGCACCTCATCCACCAGACTGTTATACGTGCAACCCTGCGCTTCCAGCCGACGAGCCAGCGTGCGCTCGCTGAGCCCCAACATCCTGGCCGCTTCTGCCCGTCGCGGAAGGGTTGGCCCCACCCGGGCCATCAGCCATTGCCGGAGATCTTCCGCAGACACAGCCCCCCTTTCCAGTGCCGCCAGCCGGCCAGCACTGTACTTTTCATGAACCTGCGCAAGAGCCGGATCCGCCTGAGGCAAGGGCTCATCCAGCACCTCATTGCTCACCAGCAAACCACTGAACGCCTGCTCAAACTCCACCGGGCAACCAAACACATCCCGGTAACCAGCCTCGGGCCCCAGCCTTGCCTGGCTGAACTGCACCCGCAGCGGTCTTATCGATGAACCGGCAATCCAGTCGCTCAGACTCACCACTGCCGACAGCACCGCTTCAATCTGATGAGGGCTGAATGCCAGGCGCCCCTGCCGCGGGTGGTAGACAATCCAGGTGCCACGGCTACCCGGCAACATCTGGAAGCGACCTCCATCCGAAATCAGCCTCTGAAACTTTTGCACCAGGGCGATGGCTTCCCGAAGAGTGGCCGCACTCTGCATGGCAAAACTGACCGCATCAATACTGGCCGGCCGCACACCAGCGCCAACTTTCAGACCAAAACCCGAATCTTGCGTGCACTGTTCGGCGGCATGCCAAAGGCGAGTAATGAAGTCGATGGGCCAGCGCTCCCGAGATAACACTCCGGCCGGCAGCCCGGCCGCTTCCAGCAACAGATTCTCGGCAACCCCCAAACGCCTTGCTACATCAATTACCGT
Organism: Marinobacter sp.; assembly: GCF_041595835.1. Taxonomy (GTDB): domain Bacteria; phylum Pseudomonadota; class Gammaproteobacteria; order Pseudomonadales; family Oleiphilaceae; genus Marinobacter. The sequence goes on from NZ_JBFHJO010000007.1 coordinate 84,166, forward strand.
ATTGACCCAGCCCATGGATACTGTGGCTTCTAAAGTCAATTATTATGGCCTCTAAAGTCAATTCAGAAGTCATCATAGCGTTATATGGTCTGTCATAACAAAATCAAAAACACAATCCGGAAACACTCCATGGCAAAACCTGTTAGCTCAGACATCCTGATTGCCGGTGGCGGACTGGCGGGCATTGTCACCGCTTTGGAAGTCCTTCGGGCCGGAAAATCTGTAACCATTGTTGATCGTGACAG
>NZ_JBFHJO010000008.1:0-82759 GCF_041595835.1 Marinobacter sp.
AAGCCCTACAGAACAAACAAGAGAAGTAGCTGCAGAGGCAGCTCTTGCTGCCAGTGCCGAGCGCATCCGGGAAGTCCTTGAAGACGCCATTGATGATGGCCGTATCACTGTGGAAAAAGACCTCGATCAGCACCACATCGTTATACGGATAGAAGAAAAAGGCTCGTTCCCCTCTGGCTCAGCAGAACTGACCTGGGAATTTGAAGGGTTGCTGCTGGAAATGGCGAAAGTGCTGGCAGACATGCCCGGAAAACTGACAGTGGAAGGCCACACCGACGACATCCCTATTCGGACGCCCCGGTTTTACAGCAACTGGGATCTTTCTGCAGCCCGCTCAGCCGCCGTTGCAAACGTTTTATTAGCCACAGGGGAGGTTGAGCCCACGCGCCTGGCCGTCAAAGGATTAGCCGACACAGAACCCCGTGTAAAAAATACCTCCCCGGGGAACAGAGCAAAGAACCGGCGCGTCGAGATCATTGTCGACCTGTCCGGCCCGCAGGAAGAAGAGCGTTTACGGCTTCAAGAACTGATAGACCATAATGCCAATGAGCGCGAAGCGATTATTGATGTTCGGTCCGCCACGCCCTGAAATGCTCTACCCAGGAAAGCAGGGCAGGAATAACCAGCAGTACAAGCACGGTAGAAAGTCCCAGGCCAAAGGCTATAGATGTGGCCATCGGGATCAGAAACTGAGCTTGTAGCGAGGTCTCAAACAGCAATGGCAACAGCCCACCAATGGTGGTGAGCGAAGTTAGCAGTACCGCCCGAACCCGCTGCACGACCGCTTCATTAAGCGCATCGGTTATCTCTAACCCTTTCTGACGCTGCTGATTATAAAAAGCCACGAGAATAATGGCGTTGTTCACCACAATGCCAGACAAACCAAACAGCCCGAACAGTGACAGAATCGTCAGCTGCAACCCCATTACCCAGTGCCCTAATAAAGCACCAATCAGTGCAAATGGGATAATGGCCATCACAATCAGCGGCAACATCCAGGACGCAAACACCCAGGCCAGCACCACGTACATCAGGGCAATGCCAATCACCAAACCGGCTTTCATGTCATCCATGGTTTCACGCTGGTCTGCCGAACGGCCCTCAAAGCTGTATGCGACACCATAACGAGCGGCAATATCAGGCAGGGCGCCAGCCTCAAGGCTTTCCAGCACTTGATCCGTAGTGGCGACCCGGGTATTAAGGGCGGAGGTCACTTCCACTGCCAGCCGGCCCTCTGCATGGCGTAGCGCCTGAAATCCTTGGCGGTGATCCAGGTTCATCACCTGCGCCAAGGGTACAAATCGGCCATCAGGTATGCGCACAGTCATCCGTTCCAGGGTGGAATACTGCTCCCGCTGATTCCTCGGCAACTGTACCCGCACTTCCACTTCGTCACGGCCATCCTGATAGATCTGGGCAACCCGACCATCAAAAGCGGCTCGCAACTGACGACCCAAATCAACAGTGGTCAGGCCCAAAGCTTCCCCATAGGAACTTACCTGATAAATCAGCTGCTCCCGACCCCAAGGCATATCATCTTCCACATCCAGTACGCCGGGCAACGTGCTCAAGGCCTGGGCGACCTCATCAGCGGCCTTTTTCAGGTCGTCTGCGTTATTGCCCGTTAAGCGGATATTGACATCACGCCCCGGCGGCCCGGCTTGGCGCTCATTAATATTCAGGGCATCCAGCCCTGCAGGTAGTTTTAGCCGGCTACGCCACTCTCGGATAAACTCTGGGTTACGCACCGAGCGTCGATCGGAGGGCACTAATTCCACCAACATGGCCCCCAACTCATCGTCATTCCTGGAACTACCCTCGGCGCCGAGGGTCGCACCATAGGTGGTGACAGCGTGCAGAATCAAATCACCACCAAGAACGTCTTCCGTTTCGGTAAGGGATTGCTGCATTTCACGCATGAAGTTCTGAACGGTTCGTTGATCCGTACCTGCAACAAAACTGGCGTTAGCGTAAAAAACTGAAGGTTCAGGTGTCGGAAAGAAGTTAAAGCCCAGCCGACCTCCGACCAACAATCCGACCGTCATAAAGGCCAACGCCAAGGCCGTCGCAACAGTCACGCCGCGGTGCCTCAGACTATATCGAGAGAAACGGCGGAATGGGCCTTCCCGGAACCGGTCAAAACTCTGCTCGAACCGGTCACGGAAACGGCTAATAGGGTTTCCTCGGAACAAACGGGCTTTTGCACCACCCCTGACATCATGCTTCACCACAAATGCCCGACGCAAATGCGCGGGCAAGACCACAAAACACTCCAGCAAAGACGCCACAAGAACACAGATCATCACCAGTGGAATATCCCCCAGGATATTGCCGATAATGCCTCCCACCACCAGCAACGGCATAAAGGCGGCAACGGTGGTCAGGGAAGATGCCAGTACCGGCCACACCATCCGTTTAGCCGCCCCTTCGGCGGCGTAGATAGACTCCTCACCCATGCGAGCATGGGCATCCGCGTCTTCGCCCACCACAATGGCGTCATCTACAATCACGCCCAATGCCATAATTAAAGCAAACAGCGACATCATATTGATGGAACCACCCAGCAGCCACAGCACAGCCAATGCCGCCATAAACGCCGTCGGGATTCCAATGGCCACCCATGCAGCCACCCGTCCGGGTAAAAACAGGTACAGCAGGGTAATGACCACTACCAGACCGCTCAGCCCATTATTTACCAACAGAGAAATTCGATCTTCCAGCAATTGCCAGGTTTCATCGTAGACTTCCATTTTGATGGTGGGCGGCAATGCCGACCGGGTTTCTTCCAGCCAGCTTTCCAGAACCCTGGCAGCAACCAGCGAGTTGCCGTTCTCAGCTCTCTGCAACTGCAGCTCTACTGCTGGCCGGCCATCGTTTTCCATGACCGTCTGGTTATCACGGCTTTCCTGATGAATAACAGCAATATCCCCTAGCTCCAGGCGAATACGATCGCCACTCAATATTGGCAGGGTTTCAAAGTCCTGGGGGCTACGGCGTTGCTCCACCGAGCGTAGTTCCCGGGTAGCATCCTGCTGGGCCATCATGCCGGCAGGAAGGTCCCTGGACAGGGCTGCCACCCGGTCAGCAATCTGCTCCAACGATAGTCCAAGGGTTTCCAGCCGTTCTACAGGCACCTCAACACTGATCTGCTGCTCTGGCAAACCCCGGATACTGATGCGGTCGATTCCCCGGTCCAGCAATTCATCTTCGAACCGGTACACCAACTGCCGTAACTCACTCCGATCTACGTCGCCGTATATCAGCAACCGGGCAACCGGCTCATAGCGTTCGACCCGGGCAACCTGCGGCTCTTCTGCATCTCCGGGCAGGTTAGAAAACTCATCCACCTGTTGGCGTACATCGTCCACTGCCTGAATCGGGTCTGTGCCCTCATTGAACTCCAGGGTAATGGCAGACACGCTTTGGGCTGAGGTCGAGGTCATTTTTTTCAGACCATCAACACTTCGTAACCGCTGCTCCAAAGGGTCAGTGATGCCCCGTTCCACGTCCTCAGCAGAGGCACCGCTCCAAACCACACGAACACTGACGACGTCCAGCGCGAAAGTCGGAAAAAACTGGATGTTCATTCGGGTCAGCGCCATCACACCACCCAGAAGCATCACCAACATCACCAGGTTGCCAGCAACCCGGTGATGAACAAAAAAACCAATGACACCCTTTTTGCGTTTCACCGGGAGCGCTCCCCGCCAGTATCTGCCAGCTCAACCTTAAGGCCCGTAACCGCATTAGGCAGGTGAGTCGTAATCAATCGAGCGCCGGGCCTGAGATGCTCGCCGGATATCAGCAACCGACGCTCACCGTTGTTGCTCTGAGCCTCTCCGATTCGCTCGACCATCACACGAGTCATTCGACCTTCATCAGTCATCAGGTAAACACTGTCAGCCCCGTACAAAGCACTGAACGGCACTTCCACAACCTGTTTTCGGGCGGGGCGCTTAAGCGTTAAGGGCAGCAACGCACCAGGACGTAGCCCGCCGGGCGGACCCTGAAGTTTCAATATGGCTTCAGTGCCGGCAGGATCCGACAATCCGGCAAAACGGGTCAGCACAAACTCATGATCTTGTTCTGAAAATGCGGTCAACTCATAGCCTTGTTCCAGTGCCGTCATCAACTCTGCCTGAAAAACCTGAGGCACTCGGGCACGCACTTCCATGCCCTGTTCCGGATACATTGAAAGCAACGCTTCATTGCGAGAGACCTGGTCCCCCACCGCTACTTGAATGCCAGTGACCACTCCATTGAAAGGTGCCACCACGGTTGCCCGCTCAATATCTCTTTTGGTAGCAATCAGATTCGCCCGGGCCTGAGCCAGTTTAGCTTCGATACTTTGTAAGCGGGCTGGATGCTCCTGAATAGCCCGTTGCCGGGTACTCACCGTGAGCTCAGCGCGGGCCAGAGCATCGGTTGCACCTTCCAGGTTTTCCCGTGAAGCCAGATTACGGCCCACCAAAGAGGCGATTCTCTCAAACTGCCGACGGGCATTCGCAAGAATGGCCTTTTCACTTTCAAGAGCGGCTTGATCATTGCGGTAGCGAACGTGTTCTAAGCGTATCTGCGCTTCAAGGTCGTCCACCTGAGCTTGCGCTTGCGTCAAGGCCGGGGCGATATCAGCTTCATCCAGCGACAACAGAAGCTGGCCCTGCTTGACACTCATACCCTCAGATACCGGCCGCTGTGCCACCCGGCCCGCCAGAGTAGCCGTAATAGTTTGTTGATCCGGCGCCATCACTTCACCATAAAGTGACAGCACCGGCACCCTGCTAGCAGGCTCTATACGCTGTACTTCTACCCGCCAACTGCGTTCCATCGCCAAAACCTCCACCGGTTCCGGCCGCGTCGCTTTCAGAACCATAAAAATGGCAATGCCAACAGCAATGATGATGAGGGGTAGCAAGCGTTTTAACATAGTCTGTTTGGAGGCTCCGGTTGGAAAGGGCTCGATAGCGGATCACGATTCCAGATACATTATTCTTTTCAGGCATTTACTAATAACCACATTCTATCAGGCTTTCAGCAAACCTGAATGAAGCTTAGATCAAACCAAAAAAAAACCCCGGGCAGATTCAAAATCTGCCCGGGGCACAAAAGTCACCCGCCGGCTATGAGAAACGGGTAACCGCCATAATCTCGGCCTACCAGCGTGCTGTTAGCGCAGCACGCACAGTGCGGCCCGGCTCGTTGACCCGATAAATGCCACCATCAGAAATATTGTCCTTACTGACGTGCATTGCCCACGTATTATCAAACAGGTTATCTACGGCCCAGGTCAGACTCAGGTTAGCCATCAGAGGATGGGTGCCAGACAGGTTAAACACGCCATACCCGGGAGATACACTAGGATCCAAACCGCCATCTTCTTCAAGGTGAACACGATCTTGACGGCGCGCTACTTCCCATTCGGCGGCCAGAACATGCCCCTGATGAGCCCAGGCGATGGTCTGGATAAACTGGATAGGCGGAATTCGCGAAAGCGCCTCATCGGCATCCCGGTTCTCACCACGAACAGATGCGAGCTTACTGCTAGTACTCCAGGTACCGTTGCTCCAACCAAGTTCACCCTCTACACCCAACAGACGCGCATCAATATTGTAATAACGATCCTGTGAACGCAGCACATAGTCCTCAACCTGATCTACCCACACCGCCGGGCGCCAATTCCAGTTGCCATCACTGCCCGATAAGCTCACTTCAAGCTTGTTGTGCTTTTCAGTATTCAGGTCAGGATTACCTACCCACGAGCCAGACATGGTTTTACGAGCAACATACCGCTCATTAACACTGGGCGAACGAACACTGTGACTTGCGGTAACTTCCAGTATCCGAGAAGGAGAAAAACGCCATTCACCAGTAACGAAGCCGCTGACGTTATCATCATTAGCCTTTACATCATTCGTACCATATTCATCCGCATACAACTTGGCAGGAGTGAAAGACATCATGCCCCCCTGCATCGGAGTAAAGCTCTGATCTGCACGCGTGGCGTCCATTTCTACCCGGTCATACCGAATACCTGCACCCAAGCGGGTATTTGCCCGAACCTGGTGGTAGCCCTCTACGAATACTCCGATCTTGTCCCGCTCGACACCAGGCCACATCAGAGAGGCTTCATTGTTGAGCATCATGCCGTTGTACATGGTGGCATCCCACTCATTGCTTTCCACATCGATACCAACAGAAATGTCTTTGGTGTAGTTAATAGTCTGATCCAGCACCAAACGGACGCCCTGAGTGCGAGTTTCCGAATTGGTCTGCATTTTCATCATTGATTCCCGCAGACTAAAATTGTCCATCACATGGTCAACATCGGCCTGCCAGGCCATCAGACTCCATGCTCCATCGGCTACCGGAGCACCAAACTCCAGGCGGTACATATCGGTATCGGTTTTCGGCGCATCCATACCCCGGCCAGGGAAGCTCACATCCCGCTCTTCCTGCCGGCTGACCATGCCTTTGATAAAGAAACCGTTATCAGCCGTCCAGGCACCATCAAAGCGGCCTTCGGAGTTTTCGTAGGAACTACGGACTTCTTTGCCATCGCCGTCTTCGTAATCATTGGCTTCATCGTAACCGCCCGACAAACGGATATAGGACTCTTCACTACCAACGGCGACACTGCCGTTCACTAATTTACCTTCACCATTATCGGAGCCACCCAGGGTCAGGTGGCCAGTTGTCAGGTTGTCATCCGCAAAAACAGGGGCCGCAGTGGTCGCCACTATCTGGCCACCAGCAATCGGGCCCCAGCGCAGAGTCCGGTTGCCGGTACGGACTTCCAGTACCGGAGCCAGTGCTGTACTCAGGCGACTGGTTGGCGGATCCATGCGGCTGGGGCAGGCGCCTTCAACCCGCATACCATCGAGCAGCACATCGACCCGCTCTTCATTCTGACCACGGACCACTGGGTCCAGCCCCCGCCCCCCCATACGTGAGAGAGATACCGAAGCATTGGTGGACAGCCGTTCGGCCGGTTCAGACTGAACCGCTGCGGCAGAAAGCCGTGCGGCCTCAGCGGACTGACCTTCTGTAACGCGTATCAGCAGTGCATTTTCTGCTTCCGTTTGGGCGTGAGCTAGTGAGCTCATGGCGCAACCAGCCAAAATCAGGCTGATACAACGGGCCAAGTGTTTTTTCACCATGCGAGGTAAATCCTTCGTAACTGTTTTGACGATTGAAAATCTTGAGATGGCGACGATTGTAAGGCGCTCACATCGATCTGCATTGAGACACAATGCCGCACCCCCTTGGAGGTACCTACCGGTGATGTATTCCCGCTATTTAAGCCGTTGACTTGCAAAATGGTGCCTGTTTGTGGTGCAATCACTGCCCTTTTTTTGGGCGGTTGCACTTTTTGCAACTTTCAATACGCGTATTCCGAGGGCTATTCCCATGACAGCAAAACTCGACGAAAAGCTGGTACCGATCTACCAGGACGTCCTTCACCGCAATCCTGGCGAGAAGGAGTTCCATCAGGCGGTTCACGAGGTTTTGGAAACTCTCGGTCCTGTTCTGGTTAAATACCCAGAGTTCGCTGACAAAAAAATTATTCAGCGCATCTGCGAACCCGAGCGTCAGATCATTTTCCGTGTGCCCTGGCAAGATGATAGCGGTGAGATCCATATCAACCGTGCGTTCCGCGTTGAATTCAACAGTGCACTGGGGCCTTATAAAGGTGGCTTGCGTTTTCACCCATCTGTCTACCTGGGCATCATCAAGTTCCTGGGCTTCGAGCAGATTTTCAAGAACGCTCTGACCGGCCTGCCCATCGGTGGCGGCAAAGGCGGCAGTGACTTCGACCCCAAGGGCAAGTCTGATGACGAGATCATGCGTTTCTGCCAAAGCCTGATGACAGAGCTTTACCGTCACCTGGGCGAATACACTGACGTTCCGGCTGGTGACATCGGCGTGGGCGGGCGCGAAATTGGCTACATGTTTGGCCAGTACAAGCGCATCACTAACCGCTATGAGTCCGGCGTATTTACTGGCAAAGGCCTGGACTGGGGCGGTAGCCGTGCCCGTACCGAAGCCACCGGATACGGTGCCGTGTTCTTCACCCATGAAATGCTGAAAGCCCGTGGTGACTCTCTGGATGGGAAAACAGTTGTGGTTTCAGGTTCCGGCAACGTAGCCATCTACGCCATGGAGAAAGCACACGAACTGGGAGCCAAAGTGATTGCCTGTTCTGATTCCCAAGGCATGATCGTGGATGAGAAGGGCATCGACCTGAAAACCGTTAAGCGCATCAAGGAAGTAGAACGCCGTCGTATCAGCGCTTACACAGAAGCTCACCCGCACGCCAAATACGTTGAAGATGGCAACATCTGGAGCATCCCGTGTGACGTGGCCCTGCCTTGCGCTACCCAGAATGAGCTCAATGGCAGCGATGCCAAAACTCTGGTAGAAAATGGCTGTATCGCTGTCGCCGAAGGCGCCAACATGCCAACTACACCGGAAGGCATCATCATCTTCCAGGACGCCAAAATCGCATACGGCCCGGGCAAAGCAGCCAACGCTGGAGGTGTAGCCACCTCCGCACTGGAAATGCAGCAAAACGCCAGCCGAGACTCCTGGACCTTTGACTACACCCAGAAACGTCTTGAGGAAATCATGATTGATATCCACAAGAACTGTTACGAAACCGCAGCCGAGTTCGGCTCCGAAGGTAACTACGTGCTGGGCGCCAATATCAATGGCTTCCTGCGGGTAGCCAAGGCCATGACGGCTATGGGCGTTATCTGATCCAGCCATGAATCGCCAGGAACCTCCTCAGTCCCCGGACCGGGTATCCACCGGTCTGGCAGGGCTGGACGAGGTTCTGGATTACCTCAGAATCGGCGATAACGTTGTCTGGCGGGTTACCCACCTTGACGATTATCGTCGTTTCGTTCTCCCCTTTGTTGATGCAGCCGCCGATTCAGGCCGGCAAATTCTCTACCTCCGCTTCGGCAACCATCCGCCGATCATTGAAAATCATTCCGCTGTACGCACTATCGAAATTGATGCCCTTGGCGGCTTCGAAAGCTTCACCAGCCGGGTCTGGCACCTGATTGAACAGCATGGTCGGGGAGCCTTTTATGTGTGCGACAGCCTGAGTGAACTACTTAATGCCTGGGCCACCGATGCCATGGTGGGCAATTTCTTTCGAGTCGTGTGTCCTTTCCTGTTCGAACTGGATACCGTTGCCTGGTTTGCCCTGCACCCGGACCGCCATTCCCGGATGACACTGGACCGTATCCGCCAGACGACTCAGGTAATGCTCGACGTTCACCGGCATGGCGACAATGTACAGGTACAACCGATCAAGGCCTGGCGCCGGCAGTCGCCAACCATGTTCCTCCCCCACCGGGAGCACAATGGACAGTTTCGTCCGATCACCGATAGCAGTGATGCCACGAGACTACAAGCTGCGCTGGAGCAGGACAGCCTGCATAGCCAGCCCTTGCTGGACTACTGGGACCGCCTGTTCCAGGAGGCCAGTCGGGCGCTGTCCGCAAAGGATCCCGAAACCATCGCCGCCTTGCAGGAGCAGGTCCTTCAGGTTCTGGTGAGCAGAGATCCTCAGATACTGGATCTGGCCCGGCGTTACCTGTCACTGGAGGACCTGCTGACTATCCGCAGCCGGTTGGTCGGCAGCGGCTATATTGGCGGCAAGGCCACGGGTATGCTGATTGCCCGTAACATCCTGCTAAAAGACGACCCTCAACAATGGCAGAAGCAACTGGAACCCCATGATTCCAGCTATCTGGGTACCGATGCGTATTACGCTTTTCTGGTACACAATGGCCTATGGCCGGCCATTATGCGCCAGCGCTCCGCCGCGGGTTACCTGAAAGAAGCTCCGGCGCTGCAGAACGGCATTCTGAAGGGTCATTTTCCAAACGAAATCCGAGCCGATCTCGAGAGGTTGCTCGACCATTACGGGCAGTATCCGATTCTTGTGCGCTCCTCCAGCCTGCAGGAAGACGGCTTCGGCAATGCTTTTGCAGGCAAATACGATAGTGTATTTCTGGTCAATCAGGGTTCACCTGAGCAGCGAATAGCAGCGCTGGAAGACGCCATTCGGCAAGTCTATGCCTCATCCATGAGTGAAGATGCACTGGTGTACCGAAAACAACGGGGTCTGGATCAGCGGGAGGAGCCCATGGCACTGCTGATTCAGCGGGTTAATGGCCGTTTTCATAACCGCTACTACCTGCCAGACGCCGCTGGCGTAGGGGTCTCTCGCAACACCTTCGCCTGGGATCCCAGTATGGCCCCCGAAGCTGGCATGGTGCGACTGGTGATGGGGTTGGGCACCCGGGCGGTTGACCGTATTGAAGGTGACCATGCCTGCGTAATGGCGCTGGATCATCCCACCCGGCAACCCTTTCGCAATCAGAACGAAAACTTCCGTTTTTCCCAACATCTTGTTGATCTACTTGATCTGGAAACCGGGGGCCTTGAAACCCGCCCTCTGAGTCAGCTTCTCAGTGCCACACAAGACCTGCCCATGAAGCATCTGGCGGAGGTGGACAGGGACGCCACCACCCGAGCCGAGCAGATCGGCCTTGACGGCCCTGTGTGGCGCCTGACTTTCCGGCCACTGGTGCAAGGCAGCCCGTTTATTGACCGACTATCGAGTTTGCTAACCACGCTTGAAGCCGGTTACCGCCACCCGGTGGATGTAGAATTCACCCTGCACCTGAATGCTCAGGGCGACCCCTCATTCAATCTGGTTCAATGCCGCCCCCTGGCCACTATTGGTGAAACCGGCCCCGTACAGATGCCCGACCCGCTTCCGGCATCCCGGCTGCTATTCCACACCCAGGGCCACTTTATGGGCGGCAATATAAATCTGGCCATTACACGGGTAATTCGTGTCGACGCCCCGGTTTATGCTCGTTTGAATACCAGCGAACGCTATCAGGTTGCCCGGCTGATCGGTCGCATCATGCGGCTGTCTGCCGAACCCACTATGCTGATCGGCCCAGGGCGCTGGGGCACCAGCAGTCCGGAACTGGGCGTACCTGTACGCTTTTCTGACATTGCCGGCGTCGCCGCTCTGATTGAAGTATCAGAGAATGCCGGCGACATGGTTCCAGATCTGTCCTACGGCTCCCACTTTTTCCAGGATCTGGTTGAAAGCGGCATAGCTTACGCTGCGCTGTTCCCCGACACGGCACACTGCCAGTATCACCCAGACCGCCTGCCACCGTGCCAACCTGATACAACCTGTGAGCCAGGCAGCCCGGCTGGTGCGGCAGTGCAGGTGCATCATATTACGCCGAACAGACTGCAGCTGACCGGAGATGTCGTCAGCCAGCAACTGGTGTGTTATTTCCTGGATTGATCCCTGACAAAAGGTCGCACGTTCAGCACGTGCGTAGCGACCACTTGCTGCTAGAATGCCCTCATGGAATGGCTCACACACTCTCAAACCGGTTTTCGCCAGGCTGCCCGCTATTTGCTCGGCATGCGACTGGCCATTATTGCTACTCAGCTAATGGCGATCGCCGTTGCTGAATCTGTTATCACGCTGGCCCACCGCGCCGAAGCCCTGTTAGTTGGCTTGCTGTATGCGGTGCTGGCAGTACTTGGCTGGCTTTGGCTCAATCGACGGCCACCAAAATCCTCGTTACCCATCAGCCTGACACTAACCGCCGACCTGCTGCTGATTGGCCTATGGCTTTATCTCACCGGAGGCTACACCAATCCACTGGTTTCCGTCCTATTGCTGCCCATTGCCGTTGGGATCATTCTGGTTCCCACCCGACAAAGTATCGGCCTGACACTGGCAGGCATTGCTATTTATACTGCTTTGGTGCTTTGGCACACCCCCATAGCACATCATCACCATGATACTGATCTTGCTCAGTTACATCTGGTTGGCATGTGGGTAACCTTTGCCCTCACAGCCGTCATTCTGCTGGTGGTCGTTGGCACACTGGCTCGCCGACTCCGGCACCAGCAAAGCCAGCTGTCCGAGTTCCGGGAAAGCCGGCTTCGGGATGAACAGGTCATTGCACTTGGCCTGTCGGCTGCTGCCGTGGCTCACCGGCTCGGCACCCCACTGAACACGATGACTCTGCTTTTGGACGAAATCCGGTCACACACTGCCGGTCAAGACTCTCCGGAACTGACTGAAGACTTAGACCTCTTGAACCAGCAAGTAACCCTCTGCAGCAACCACCTGCAACAACTGACCAAAACCGCTGTCGAGGCCAAAACCGCTCAGCTAGAAATCCTGACCGTTAAAGACTGGCTGGCCAGACTGCGGGAATCAGCTACATTATTGTGGCCATCCAGCCCGGTGCAATGGTCAGATAATCATCCAGACATCCATGTCTCGGTTGACACTATCCTTGATCAGGCCGTACTTAATCTTTTGGCAAACGCCCTGACCGCCAGCCCGAATTGGGTATCCGTCAGTAGCCGGTTAACCGATACGAGTCATGTAGAAATAGTGGTAGAAGACCACGGCGTGGGCTTGGAGGCCGCAATGCAAGGCGCACCCGGCGGTGAGATTGTCGATTCACGAAACGGTTTAGGGGTTGGGCTCTTCTTATCCAACGCCACCATTCAAAGGCTGGGAGGAAATCTCAAGGCAAGAACCAGTGAATCAGGGACCACGATGATGATCGAACTGCCGATTGCAGATCCTGAAAACACGGAGGCAAATTGACATGTCTGCTCAGGAGAAATGGCTGCTGGTGGATGATGACCAAGCATTCCTTCAGGTTCTGACCCGATCACTCGCCCGCAACGACATAGAAGCCACACCCGCACACGACCATAAAAGTGCGCTCAATGCGGCTCATTCAAACAACTTTAACAAGTGTGTACTGGATTTGAACCTGGCAGGTGAAAGCGGCCTGCAGCTGCTACCAGAACTGCTAAACAGCAACCCCGATCTCGATATTCTGGTTCTCACAGGGTATGGCAGCATAGCCACAGCGGTTGAGGCCATGCGCCGGGGCGCCATTAACTACCTCTGCAAACCCGTCACAGTGCAGCAACTGATCAACGGTTTCGCGCCCCTTGAGGCACCGCCGGAGTTGCGACCAGAGCCACCATCTGTTGAAGAAATGGAATGGGAACATATTCAGAGGGTACTGAATGAACACGACGGTAATATCTCAGCTACCGCCCGCGCCCTCAACATGCATCGAAGAACTCTCCAGCGCAAACTGCAAAAGCACTCACGCTGGCGTTAAATCAACAACCATCGCGACCGGTCAGGGCCTTCCACGCGTCATAACTGCTGAGGTAAACCCGACCGCCCATGTGCTCGAGCAATTCCGTGCCTTTAAGCCGGTCCATCACCGGGCCTTTTACTTCTGACAAGTGCAACCGCACTCCGGCATCGTTAAGTCGCTCACTCATCGCTTCCAGACTTTCCAGTGCCGATGCATCAATAAGGTTTATGGCGGTACAAACCAGAACAAGATCGGTCAGCTTCGGCTCTTGAGCAACAAGATCCATAACGGTCTCTTCCAGAAAACGCGCATTGGCAAAATATAAACTCTCATCCACCCGCAAAAAGGTGACTTTCGGGCACAGCTCCACATCATGACGCAGGATATTCCGGAAATGCTCCGTGCCAGGAACGCGCCCCACAACCGCACAGTGAGGGCGGCTGGTACGGTATAAGAACAGGCCGATAGACAAAGCAACGCCCGCAATGATCCCAGCCTCAACACTATGAACCAATGTCAGCACGATCGTGGCCAACATGGCACCAAAATCCGTCCTCGAATAACGAAAAATGCGGAAGAGGGCGGGCAGATCAATCAGAGTCACAACCGCTACAATAATGGTCGCTGCCAAAGTCGCCTGGGGCAACCAGGCAATCGCCGGAGTGAGAAAAACGGTCGCAAGAGCAATACCTATCGCAGCATAGGCACCGGCAGCCGGTGTTTCTGCTCCCGCATCAAAATTTACAACAGAACGGGAAAAACCGCCGGTTACTGGCATACCTCCAGAGAAGCCAGCACTAAGATTGGCTGTGCCCAAGCCGATTAACTCCTGATCCGGGTCAATCCGTTGGCGCCGTTTGGCCGCAAGCGTCTGTCCCACGGATACCGACTCAACAAAACCTACTACGCTGATCAATAGTGCACTGACTGCCAACTGAGACCAGAGCGAAGGGTCCAGGCTAGGCATGGAAAACGACGGCAACCCCGAAGGTACTTCGCCAACCAACCTGACGCCACTCTCATCCAGGCTCAGGCCCCAGGCCAGTATGGCAGTGACGACTACCGCAAGAATAGGGGCGGTTTTCGTGAAAATGGCTGCCGTTCCGGGTGCCATACCCAGTTTATTCAGTAAAGGTTTCAGGAAACGTCTGGACCAGAACAGAAAAAGCAGAGCTCCGACGCCGACCAGAAGAGTCGGGATATTGGTGCTCCCCAAAGACCCTAACAAGGAACCCACAATATCCAGCAAGTTATGGCCCGATGCCTGAATACCAAACAGATGCTTAAGCTGGCTGGCCGCAATAACAATGCCCGAGGCTGAAATAAAGCCCGAGATAACAGGGTGACTGAGGAAGTTCGCCAGAAAACCCAGCTTCATCACCCCCATTACCGTCAGCATCAGACCAGACATAACAGCAATCAGCACGGCACCGGCAATGTACTCAGCCGAGCCAGCTTCGGCTAATGGGGCCAGCGCAGCGGCTGTCATCAGCGATACAACGGCCACAGGCCCAACAGAGAGGGTTCGACTGGTGCCGAACAGGGCATAGACCACCAACGGCAGTATACTGGCATACAACCCCACCTGGGCAGGCAATCCGGCCAGCAGTGCATATGCAAGAGACTGAGGAATCAGCATCACCGTGACAATAAGCGCCGCGATCAGGTCATTGGATGCCTGACTGCGGCTGTATTCAGGTGCCCACTGAAGTATCGGCAAATAGCGTTTCAGGTTCATACCCGGCTCAGAACAGGTTAATGGGGACTTTCAGGTAGATCTGACCATTATCCTCTTCCGGCGGCATTTCACCGGCTCGCATATTGACCTGAACCGAAGGCAGAATCAGCCGGGGCATATCCAGAGTCGCATCACGCTCGGTGCGCATTCTGACAAACTCTTCCTCGGAAATACCTTCGTGCACATGGACATTGGCCTGGCGCTGTTCTGCCACGGTCGTCATGTGATGGTACTCATCACGGCCCGGCGCTTTGTAGTCATGACACAGGAAAATCCGGGTTTCTTCAGGCAATGCAAGCACCTTCTGGATCGAGTGGTACAAGGTACGGGCGTCACCTCCCGGAAAATCACAGCGGGCGGTGCCATAATCCGGCATGAACAGCGTGTCACCAACAAAGGCGGCATCACCGATTACATAGGTCAGGCAGGCTGGCGTATGGCCCGGAGTGTGGAGTACGCGACCTTCCAGGCCTCCAATAGTGAAGGTATCCCCCTCTTCAAACAACTGGTCGAACTGGCTGCCATCACGGGCAAACTCGGTTCCTGCATTAAAGGCTTTGCCGAAAATTTCCTGTACATCGGTGATACGAGCGCCAATGCCCGTTTTTCCGCCAAGTTTTTCATGCAGGTACGGCGCTGCCGACAAATGATCGGCGTGCACATGAGTTTCCAGAATCCATTCAACGGTTAAATCGTTGTCGCGGACATACCGGATGATTTCATCCGCAGAGCGGACATCCGTACGCCCAGAGGCATAGTCAAAATCCAATACTGAATCCAGAATCGCGCAAGCCTGACCGTCCGGATCCCGGATCACATAACTAAAAGTATTCGTCGGTTCATCAAAAAAATGCTGGACAATGGGCTGACTCATGGCGCTGACCTCTGACCTAACCTTAAGTTTAGATCTAAGAATATACCATATCGATATATAAGGTGAAGTTCTGTTTGTTTATATGCGTGATAGCCCCAGTCCATCAACCATACAATCCCGGCCACTTTTCTTCGCCAAGTACAGCCGGTGATCAGCCTGATCAATCATGAGCGCAGGTGTTACCCACTTTCCTTTCAACTCCTCCGAGCTGATCACACCAGCACTCGCTGTGAGGGAAACAGGACGCCCGTTATAAATGAACGGTTCCCTACGAACAGCCTCCAGTACCCTAAGCACCAACTGTTTGACACTCTCCGTCCCGGCACCAACAAAGATCACCAGAAACTCTTCCCCACCAAACCTCGAGACAACGTCATTCGTACGAGTGTGCTTCTGCAACAGTTTGGCAAAACATTGCAGGGTATAGTCGCCCCCCAGATGACCGACGGTATCGTTAATATCCTTAAAGTGGTCAATATCAACCATGACCATCGAAAAAAGCTCGCCATGCCGGCTGTTTCGGGACAGCAGCTCTTCCAGTCGTGGCATCAGATAACGGCGATTATGCAACCCCGTGAGCGGGTCGCGAATGGACTGATTGAGGAGTTCATTCTCAAGTCGATGGCGCTCCAGCACACCAGACAGAAGACCGGTGACGATGAGCAGCAAATCCGCCTGATCGGGATGCCAGTCCCGCTCTACTACCGAATCAACACCCAGGAAGCCGTCTACCCGGCCACGCCCTCTTATTGGCACACAAAACATCGAGTGCACTCGGTGTTTCTTAAGCAGGCCGCGTTCCAGAGCAGCCTCTGCCGGAAGATGATCAATATTTTCAACAAACACCACCTGGTTGCGGTCAACCATGGCGCTTATTTGTTTTCGCCACCAACCACACCCATCTATCCGAACGTCTTGCCGGTCGTCTTTCACGGCAAGCGTTTTGTCTGTACACCATTCGTGAGTGTTGGTCATTCCGGAGTAATCGTCAGATAGCGTATAGATATAAGCCCGATCGACTCCGAAAAACTGGCCAATGGACTGAAGCAGGTCGTCAATGCCCTCATTAATTGTGCCGAAGCCTAGATTAATGAACTCCGCAGACAACCTGGCAATAAGGTTCTGAAAGCCAGCCTGAAAGGAAAATTCCGCTTCACTTTTCCTGAGGCTTTGCTCCAGCAATTTGTATTTCTGGATATCCTGAAACTGACCATACCAAAGCGTACTGCCATCAGGCTGGCGCTCTGGTATGGCGTGAGTTTCGAACCACCGGAACTCGCCGCTTTGCAATTTGAGGCGGGCTTGATTGCACCAAGGGGTTAAAGTGCGAGCGGATTCCAGAAGACTCTCTCCGATCCCGGGAGCATCTTCAGGATGAACAATCGAAAAAATGACATCAGCATTTTTATTAAAGTGGGCAGAGGCAACACCAAAAAGCGACTGAACTTTTTCACTAACGTACGGATAGCAGTGAGTCTGACCATCAGCACTCAGCCAGTAAGTGAACAGAACACTGGAAACTCCCGAAGCGAGTTTCTCGAAAAAGGCTGGGTGCAAAGTGCCTTGTTCCCAGCCATCTGACATATTCGTCATTAAACGCCGCTCTCCCTGGCTGCACTTACACCTCTTCAAGAAAGTGTAGCCCAACAATCCGTATGCGGCTATGTGAGTATATCCGGCTAAAGATTACTCAGAAGCGCTTCGGCTTCGGCTTTACGCCCCGCATCTGCGACTTCTCGGCCCGGACGCCCCGAAGCGGTCATAACTTTCTGAAGATACACCCTGGCTCGCTCAGGCTCGCCCTGTTCGACCAGGTAGTCACCAAAGAAATAATTGGCATCAATACCATCAGGGTTAATGGCCAGGGCCTTTTGCAAATAACTAAGAGCTTTATCATCATCACCGAACCCTATCGGCCAGCCTGGCACCTGATAATACAAGCTGCCTAACGAGGTGTAGGCGGAGCCCTCCAGAGCACTGGCATTTATTGCTAATGCAGACTCCAACGATGCCCGCGCTCGTTTGACCAACCCTAAAGCGCTCAACCCACCTTTTGCGCCCGCATAAGTACTCAGCACAATACCCTGCCAAATCAGCGGCTCTGCCTTCTCTGGGTATAGGGCGACCAACGCCTCAGCATCGGAGGCCAAATCTTCGAAGGCCTTTTCCCTGCTCTTCTCAGGTAATTGATACTGAATCTCAGCCCAACGCTTTTGAATATCAGTCAATCCGGCCTGAAAATCTGCCGCCCAAGCTGGCACTGTCGCCATACAAACTACTGCCAATACCAACCATCTCATGACACCACTCCTGATTCCATAAACCGCCGGATCACGGGTAACTGCTTCAACATCGCTTTATCCACAATTTTCGGCAGAATACTGTTGATCACTACAAACAGTTTTTCCGGCCACCCTAAAAAGCGCCGATGCTCATCCCGGGTCATGGCTTTCAGAATTTCAGCCGCCACCTGTTCTGGCGCGTCCACTGCATTACCCAGCGCCTGGTTCATTGCCGTCACCGCATCCGGATTCATGCTTGTGGCGGTGGCTCTGGGTGCCACATAAATAACTTTTAACGAGGTATCCGCCCATTCCCGGCGTAAGGCTTCAGTAAAGCCTCGCAAACCAAATTTGCTGGCGCAGTAGGCTGTGTAGCCCGGGAAACCGATGCTGCCGAAGGTTGAACCCACAAAAACCAACGCTCCAAGACCTGTTTTCCGGAACCGCGGGGCGAAATGCCGGGCCACCAACATGGCAGAACGCAGATTCACATTGAGCTGGGCATCCAGATCGCTGATTTCCATGGCCTCAAGAGCCACAAACTGGTTCTGGCCAGCACAGTGAATAACCCCATCAATGTCCGGGTAGACCATACTGAGTTGCTGCAGCTGGTTATCCAGTTCAACAGCGGCGAGATCAAGGTAGACAGGCACGACACCCTCGCAGGGATCCAGCCGTTCAAGGTGACGTGTGGCCACGATGACACGGGCACCAGCCTGCACCAGCGGCTCAATCAGTGCTTTGCCAATACCACCGGTTCCACCGAGCAGCAGAAACGTTCGGTCATGCAGCAACATGACGCTGTCCTTCGGTTGCAACCTGAACAGGAATGTTATGCAACATATCTCCATAGAGCCGGTATACCATTCGGGCAGACTCGATAATGGCCAGCTGATCATCCGGATCACGAATGTCATTCATCAGGTTGCGGAAAAACTCAAAATGCTCCTGATCCAGCGCTCCGTGAGAGTAAAGGTAGCTGAAGGCCTGATCAGGTAAGTGCAATTGCTTCTGAATTGCTTCGCCCAGCGGTGTGGCCAACTCAATGGAGGTGCCTTCCAGCACCTGTACCATGCCAAAAAAAGCCACAGGGTTACCGCGCTGAATACGGTCGTAAAGGTAGGCCACCATCAGTTCGATGGAGGTGTCTGGCCGACCATGTCGAATGGTGTCCTTATCTTCACCGCAGGCTTCCAGATCATTCAGAATCCATTCATGGTGGCCGTACTCTTCATCAATGTATTCCACCAACGCTTTGCGAACAGGCTCCAAACGCTCTGGTAAACGGCCACCGCAGGCCATCATCAGAGGAACGGTGTGTTTTACGTGGTGGTATGCCTGAGTCAAAAACCAGGTGTAGCCTTCCAGGCTGAAGCGCCCCTCGCGGATGGCTTCAACGACCGGGGCACTCGTGACATGAGCCCGGGCTTCTTCAGTTTCGGATTGCAGTCTGTCAAAAAAATCCATATTGGGTAGTCCTTTGGTTGAGTGATTCAGTGTCGGGTCCCAGGGAATAGGCGTGATCCCATTGGTGCTCAGAAACAGGGGGAAGGAATCTGTCACCAGTGAAGGCAAATCCGCTTGAATCTGGTGACGAACGGGGCGCCCATTAGCAGTAATGTGGTTATCCGCCTGGCTCAGAGGGTTCCGGCGTAAATACACCGCCTGTAATCGGGCATAGTCCGGCAGGCCGGCGTTCACAGCCATCAGATCTGGGAGCAGATCATCCGGAGTGCGTTCATCCCGGATTGTCAGTAAGGCGCTGGGCTGAGGTTCGCCATCACCAAATACAACAGCTTGCGTAGCACTGAGCGCCTGAATCAATTCACTTTCCAGCCATTCCGGACTGATATTACGACCGAAGCTAGTGATCAGAAGATTCTTAGCTCTGCCATTCACGACAAGATACCCGTCTTTATCGATGGCTCCGAGGTCTCCGGTATCAAGCCAGCTTTCAGCTACAGGCCCATCGCCCAGATAGCCCAGGTGTGTGTTGCCACGAACCAGTATCCGGCGCTGATCATCCACACAAACATCCACATGCGACAACGGTCTGCCAACGCTGCCTTCACATTCATCATCAGGTACATTCAGAGCGACTACCGAGCCACACTCAGACAGACCATAGCCTTCATACAAAGGCAGGCCGACTGAACGCCCTCGCGCCAGCAAATCCAGTGATACCCGGCCACCACCAACAGCCAGAAAACGAAACGATGCGCAGCTCAGACTTCCTTGTTCTGCAGCAGTCACCAATGCCATTGCTAACTCTGGCACCAAAATGATGGAGTGGGGCTGATAACGGTTAATTCCGGTCACCAACCGGCGAAAATCCAAACCACTACTGCCAGTCATTCCCAGGGTTTGGAGCGGTACAATCGTCACAGTCGCACCCATCAACAACGGCAGATAGACGCCGGCAATATTCTCCAACAACGTAGCCAGCGGCAGAATGCAAAGGTGTTGCTGCAATGTCACGCCTCCGAGGCGCTCCTGCAATGCCAGAGTGGTCCCAACCATCTGCTCAGCCGACAAGCACACCCCCTTCGGAGTGCCAGTACTGCCAGAGGTAAATGTGATTTTTGCAGTTTGCTCCGGCATCCAGGAACATGCCGGGGAAACCGGTAAATGCTGCAACCAGACTCCCTGGCCTATAGGTTTCGCACCGTCTGTTTCGTCACTGAACAGTAAGCATTCCAAACCGGCTCTTTCCACCAGATGGGATCTCTGGTTTTTCGAGAAAAATACGGGTACAGGCACACACACGACGCCAGCCACCAGACAAGCCAGATCTGCCACTACCCAGGCCACAGTATTGTCACCGCATAACCCAGCTCGTTTAACGCCCTGCTGCCGTAACCGCTCAGCCAGGTCGTTGACAGCCTGCCACATCTGCCGATAACTGAGCCCGGACCCTGCGCCCTGAAGAGCAAGACGGTCTGGGTGCTGTTGAACACAGGCATGCAGCAATTCAGGCAAGGAAGCCATAAACTTTCCTCTCAGACAAATGATCAGAACGCTCAACTTGCTGAATCAATTTCAGTAAGCCTGCCTCGCGTAACGCCGAGATGCCATCAGCTACCCGAATAGCCAGCACCACAGGGTGATGCTCGTAGTAGCAACCCCAGCCAGCGCCGCCATCCGGTAACTTAGACGGATCTGCGCTCGCCAATACATACGTTGTAATTCCCAGGCGATGGAAGCTGTTGCGCAACTGATCTGTACCGGTACACACCACCCAGTCATAGTCCTCGCTGTCCAGCCAGACCGACAAAGAAGCAAACAAATAGCGACTGACTCCGGCTTCTACACCGGCCAAATGAGCAATTTCAGCAATTCGGCTGCGATCGATCCCCGATTCTGGCATCACCGTTTCCACTGGCACCGATAGATAATCTTCCAGAAACAATTGATCGTGGCTGGCATTACGGACCCCCACAGCGGCCATCAGGCTACCCTGAGCAGTGGTCAACGCCAGTAGCGACGGAATACGTAAATTCGGTTCGGCGCCATAAGCCTGCAAAAACCGCCGGCGAATAAACACGGCGACGGTTTCCTCCATAGTCGTGCCCGGTACGATCTCGCTGAACCATCGACCAGCACAGTGCAGCACCGGCATGACCTCCGGGGAATCAGGCAGACAACAGATGGACATTGTCATCGGGTTATTCATATTCGTTCTCCAACAGCAGCCGGGCAAAAAGCCTTAGAGCATGACTGGCAGATTAGAGAGACAGGCTTAAAGGAGCCTTAAGGCAACACAGCAGAATCCTTAAGAACGCCTTAAGGTTTAGCTGAACCGCGAGTTAAGGCTCGCTTAAGAAAGACGGCGTAGAGTATTTTCCTTGTACCTGAATCCATTACACTCAACGTGAGCACTTTTCCGCAACGGACGACGTTTGATGCGCATACTCCTGGTAGAAGATGACCACCTGCTGGCCCGCACCATGCTCGATATGCTGCGGGAAGACCAAAATACTGTAGACTGGATTGATGATGGTCAGAAAGCGCTCAACGCGCTCGCCGATGAACACTTTGATCTCGTCATTCTGGACCTCACACTACCAAGAGTAGACGGGCTGGATATCGTTCGCCGCAGTCGTCAGCAAGGCAATCAGACGCCGATTATCATTCTCACGGCAAGAGCTGATCTGGATGAAAAACTGCAAGGTCTGGATTCTGGCGCTGACGATTATCTCACCAAACCCTTTGCTATGGCGGAGTTAAAAGCTCGTATCAGAGCCGTTACCCGACGAGGATGGGCAGAAAGCCCATCTGCCGGAATCCGTGTCGGTTGCCTCACGCTGAATCCGGACACAGGTAACCTGACGATCGGTCATGACTCCGTAACGCTACCCAGAAGCGAGCTCCAGATACTGCACTATCTGATGCGTCATCCCGACCAGGTAGCTACCCGCCGCCGTCTGGAAGAGCAGTTGTATGGCTGGGAACCGGGTGCTGAAAGCAATGCCCTGGAGGTTCACGTGCACCACCTTCGCCGAAGGATCGGAAAAACTGCTATCCGAACACTCAGAGGTGTTGGATATCTGCTGGACAGTGAAGCCGCGAGCAAGGAACCCAAAGGATGAACCTGACTCGCAAACTGACTCTGCTGGTAACTGGCACGGTTTTTTTTATCACATTGATCGCCGCTGGCTGGGGCTATTACGTCAGTGATCATCAGATGGAAGAACTATTCGACGCCGAACTTGCTCAAAGCACCCGGATTGTTCAGGGTCTGATAGAGCACCTGTCCGGAACCCAGTCGATAGAACAACTCTCATACACGCTGTCCCGAGCGCTTGAACTGCCGGAAAGCGCCTATCAGGGTGATGAAGAAGAAGACGAAATTCTCGCTGATGGCGCCGGCCACAAATACGAACGCAAACTCGCTTTTGAGGTGTGGACACCGGATGGTCAACCCATCCTGGATACCCTGCGCGCTAATGTTGAACCGGAGCTCCAGCCAGGATTCGCCTGGCAGGAGGTTTCCGGCTATCAGTGGCGCACCTTCACCCTGGTCGATCCGGCGACAGGCTTCTGGATACGATCGGCCCAACGAGCAGATGTCCGGGCCGAACTCAGCCAAGAGATTGCTGCGGGTAATGTTCTGCCTTTCCTGATCGCTCTACCATTGCTCGCGCTGGCCGTGGCCGGCTCCATCCAGTTGGGCTTTCAACCGTTACGGAAGCTTGAAAGGCCCGTGCGCAATATGGCACCCGAAAATATCCACCCGCTGGATGACCATCAGACCCCCCGTGAAGTCGCAGGCCTAGTCCATGCGGTCAATGGCCTGCTGAGACGACTGAATCAGGCTCTCGAAAGGGAGCGTAGATTCTCTGCCGATGCGGCTCATGAATTACGAACGCCTTTGACAGCATTACGCTTGAACCTGGAGCAACAAGCAGAACGCTATCCCGGAGAATTTGAAAAGCTCACCGCCTCCGTTGATCGCATGGTCCACCTTGTTGAACAACTGTTGCTGTTAAGTAAAGTGGATGCCGGTGTTGATTTCCGCCCCGAGCCCCGGAATCTGGCAGAGCTGGTGGAGCAGAGCATTGCTGATGTTGCCCCTCTGGCCCTGAAAAAACAGATCGAACCGGAACTGGACAACACATGCACACTTGCCATAGTGAGCTGCCACAGCGCACTTATCACAACCATGATGCGCTCACTGCTGGCCAATGCTATTCAATACAGTCCCCCGGGTACCAGGGTGAGCACCACCATGCGGAAACAGGGCGACGGCTTTATGGTCATCATCTGCGATCAAGGGCCGGGCATTCCCCTGGAGGATCGGGAGCGGGCGCTCAGCCGCTTCACACGACTTGACCAACGGCAAGGCGCCGGAGCCGGGCTCGGTCTGGCCATTGCCCGTCGCATTGCAGAACTCCACGGAGGCCAGCTGACACTGACAGGAAGAGCTGACCTGGAACCCGGACTTTGTGTAACCGTATGGATTCCGTCTAAAGCCGCAAATTAACCCACCCGGTTATCGATGAGGTAGCCCGGGAAAGGCGCGAATCCATCCAGGCCAGAAGGTACAATGCCCGCCTTGCAGATCAACGGAGTTTTCATGGCGACCCCATCCCCCAGTAACGAATGGCAGGCATTCTGGTTAGCCGTTGGGTTTCTGACACGCATTCCCATGTTGGCCAGAATCACATATTCTCAGCGTTTGATGAACCAAAGCAGCCTTTACTTTCCGTTGGTTGGTCTGCTGCTCGGCGTTATCTACGCAGTGACTTTCTCGGTATTCTCACTGATCGCCAGCCCTTGGGTTGCCATTATTCTGGTCACCACTGTGCACCTGTTTATTACCGGCGCATTTCATGAAGACGGCCTGGCCGACAGCGTTGACGCCCTTGGAGGCGGCTACACCGTTGAAAAACGGCTGGAGATCATGAAAGACAGCCGCATAGGCACCTATGGCACCGTAGCGCTGGTGATGGCCTTGCTATTAAAAGTAACGTTATTGGCAGAAACCCGTCATATCTGGCTGGCGTTGTTGGCCGCACCCGCCATTTCCAGGCTGACACCACTGCTATTGATGACCACCATGAGTTACGTAACAGATCCGGATAAAAGCAAGTCCAAACCCGTAGCAGATGGTTTTTCAACAACCCGGCTGATGATCGCCGCGGGCTTCGTGCTGGTGCTGAGCGCCGGGCTGTCGTTCTGGCATCCGCTGCTGATCATCGGCACTCTGCCAGCCGTCCTGCTGGTGGCTCTGTGTTGGGGGGCTTACCTGCGCAGCCAGTTGGGCGGCTATACCGGAGACGCCTTGGGCGCGAGCGTGGTGTTCAGCGAACTGGTGCTGCTGCTGTTTTTGTGAACTGTGGCCGGCTTATCCGTTATCCACAGTAAACGAAACAATTTTAGATAAATGGCTGATGGGCAGGCCTGTCTCCTTGTGCCATTGATTGAACGCCTGCTGAGCCTGAGCCAGCCCTTTCTTGCTGGACGGTGACGCATCCAGAATATTGGCCCGGGTTAAGGCCGTCACCACATCATGAGACATAATGAATCCGTCCCAACCCGCCTGGCGCAAAAAATACTGGGCTGAGTTGCCCCCCAACCGGGCGCCGTTACGTTTCAGATACAGCAACAGACCCACCTGATCTTCATTGGGCCATTCCGCCAGAAACCGGCCAAAACTGCCGTACCCCTGCACCACATCCATAATCATCCGAGCATTTTCCGGGACGGTGCGGATCTTCTGCATATTACGAACAATCCGCGTATCCGCCGCCAACTGCTCCAGAGTCTCCACCGGTACCTGCTGCCAGTACGCGGGCACGAAGCCCTCAAAGGCGGCTTCAAAGTCTGGCCATTTGTTATCAATCACCCGCCAGACAAAGCCAGCCCTGAAAATGCAACTCGTCATCAGAGACAGGTAACGGTCGTCACTTACCTCCATCAACCGCGCCTTCTCCGGCACCGCTGGCAGCATGGATTTCAGGGCTGGCTCACCGCCTTTTCGGGCGACGGCCTGCTGGTAAAACGCAGAAAACTCCATAAACACCTCACCTAACCCCATATTGGGTATCATAATCCCCAATATGGGGTTGAAAGTCCCCGGATCAGGGACTAAAGTACCCAAATTGAGTCTTTAAAAGTGAACCCACCCATGCCCGCAATCAACATCGGCGATGCCCTGTTTACCAAGACCCAACAGCGCCTGCTTGCGCTGCTGTATGGTCAGCCAGACCAAAGCCTGTACCTGAACGAACTGGTACGACTGGCTCAGGTTGGCCGGGGCTCGGTGGCCCGGGAACTGGCCAAACTCACCGACTCCGGATTGGTAATTATGACCCGCCAGGGTAATCAAAACCATTATCAGGCCAACCGGGATAACCCGATTTTCCATGAACTGGCCCATATCGTTCAGAAAACCTTTGGCATTTCTGAAGTTCTGAAAAATGCACTGCTGCCGGTGGCAGACACTCTCGAGCAGGCCTTTATCTATGGTTCTGTCGCCAAAGGCGAGGCCCACGCCGGAAGCGACATAGACCTGATGCTGATCGGCCACGATCTCAGCTACAGCGATATCATGGAACTGCTGGCGCCTGCGGAGCAACAGCTTCAAAGAACCATCAATCCCACGTTATACTCCCCCGAAGAGTTCGAGAAACGCATTGCTGATAACCAGAGTTTTGTAACCCGGGTGATGGAACAACCCCGTCTCGAGCTTAACTTCAACAGCTAAACCACTGAGCCCTCGCATGGAAGCACTCGACAACCTGGTAAAAATACGTCGCCTCAAAGCTGAACCGCCCGATGCACGGGAATTTAACGGCATGCTGAGAGCAGCAGAAGCAAAGCTCAAAGATGCCTGTATAGAAGGCCTGTCAGAAGACAGTCAGTTTTCTCTCGCCTACAGTGCTGCCCACGCACTGTCACTCGCCGCGCTCCGCTGGCACGGTTACCGTTCAGAAAGTCGCTATATTGTGTTTCAGTGCCTGCAACACACGGTCGGTTTGCCGAATGCAAAATGGCGTGTCCTGGATAAATGCCATTCGGCCCGGAACCTTGCCGAATACGAAGGGCATATGGATGTGAATCCACAACTGTTGAAGGAATTGATTGCCATCACCCGCGAGTTGCAGGTGATGGTGGAAAAGTTGGCGCCGATTAAAGGCTGAATGACTCGGGAATCAGGATCGTGCCGGAACAAAGAACGGTGTGCCGTTCATGTCTATCGTTTCCAGCCGCTGGTTATACAACTTCTCCAGTGCAGCCGGCACCAACATCTGCTCAGCAGACCCCCAACAGGCTTCGCCATTGGGATACATTAACAACAAGTGATTACACCACCGTGCTGCCAGGTTTAAATCGTGCAGGCACATAAACACTGCCCGACCACTTTCGGCCTGCCTCGTTAATAGCTCCATCACAGCAACCTGATGATGCAAATCCAGATGATTACTGGGTTCATCCAGCAGCAAAGTATGGGGAGACTGGGTCATAAGAGTCGCAATGGCGACTCGTTGACGTTCACCGCCGGACAGCGTGCTTACCAATCGGTCTCGCAGATGAAGTACATCCAAATCCGCTAACGCCTCTTCGGCCGCTGACAGGTCTTCCGCTGTTTCCATCTGCCAAAGCGAAAGCCAGGGGTGCCGGCCGGTCAGAACGGTTTCCAGTACCGTTGCCGGAAAACCATCCTGATGATCCTGGAAAACCAGCCCAAGCTGCCGAGAAACGTCTTTACGCCTCATGTCAGCAATGGCCTGCTGGCCTAAAAACAGGCGCCCGCTTCGGGGGGCGCGTAAGCCAGCAAGGGTGTGAAGCAGAGTCGTTTTACCTGCCCCATTAGGGCCTAGCACGCCCCAAATCTGCCCAGATTCAATATTCAGGTTCAGGGGTGAGCCATCCTTGCGACCTACGATATCCACGACTAAATCCTGCGTGCTGAGCCATTGCATCGCGGGGCGATTACTGACACTCATCAGCGGCTCCGGTGCAGCAGGTAGAGGAAGGTCGGCACCCCCAGCAATGCGGTAATCACACCAACCGGCAACTGTTCAGGCGCAATCACTACTCGTGCCAGCGTGTCCGCCAGAACCAGAAGAATCCCCCCGGCCAACGCACACGCAGGCAGAATCAAACGCTGATCATTGCCCAAAACCAGCCGTAGCATATGGGGCACGACCAAACCGACAAAGCCGACGGCTCCGGCCATGGTCACCGCAGTAGCTGTCAGCAAACTGGCCAGCAGATACACCAGCCATTCAAGCGGCCGCACCGAAACGCCCAACGCCGCGGCCTGCATAGAACCCCGGGCCAGAACGTTCAGACTCCGGCCAAGAGGCAACACCAGTACACACACCAGCAATAACACTATCAGGCCGGTCCAGGGCCGACCTGAGTGGGAAAGATCGCCCATCAACCAGTACAGCATGCCCGGCAACCGGGCTGCCGGTGTCATCGCGAGAATCAAGGTAATCAGAGCTCCCCATCCAGCAGCCACAACGACTCCGGTGAGCAGCAACCGGGACGGTGTCCAGCTACCGCTGCCATGGGCCAGGCCAAACACCAGCAACGTTGCCAACATGGCACCGACAAAGGCCGAACCGGAAACAACCAAACCCGCCATACCCGCCAGCATAGCCAGCAGGGCGCCTACGGCGGCGCCCCCGGACAAGCCAAGCACGTAGGGGTCTGCCAAAGGATTGCGCAATAGCACTTGCATCAGTGCGCCAGCCACCGCCAACAAGCCACCCGTTGCAAAAGCGCTGAGAACCCGCGGCAGGCGCAGGTCCAGAATCAGGGTACGCTCCAGCTCCGTCCCCCCCCCTGCGAACACCCACATCACTTTGCTAATACCCACGTGGGCACTGCCTACGGCAACGGCAGTAGTAACCGCCACAATACTGATCAGCAGTAACGCGAGTAATGGCCGCACCACACTAGAGGCGACCACGGGCAATCTCCAGCGTCTGGCACAGGTGGCTTACGCCTTCGAGCATTCGAACTGTAGGGCGAGCCAACAGATCGGGCGGCTCAAGAAAGAGATTACCGGCTGCGACGGCCGGCATACCCGGGTATGCTTGCCAGTCTTCCAGCCACTCACGGTCATTGCCTTCACGGCCAGAGGTCACAACTACCTCTGGTGCTGCCTCCAAAACTGCTTCGGTACTGATTCGAGGCACCAGCCGGGGCAGGTGACCGAACACATTGATACCACCACACAGCTCGATAGCCTTGCCAATCAACTCATCCTGATTGATGGTCATCAGTGGCTGATCCCAGACCTGGAAGAACACCCGGACAGGCTCGGCGTTACGGTAATGCTCTTTCAGTTCGTGAATGCCTTGCCGGAACGAAAGGGCTTCGGATTGTGCCACTCCAGAAGTACCCGCCAGGACACCAAGGCGCTCAATGGTCAAAGGTATATCTTCAAACTCCCTCGGCGATAACCAGAAAACCCGTAGCCCCAACTGCTCCAGTCGTTCTACCTGCTGCCTGGGGTTACCATCTACCCATGCCACTGTCAGATCTGGCTGCATGGTCAGAATTACCTCCAGATCCAGCCGACTGCTATCGCCCACCCTAGGCAGCTGTTTGGCCTCTGGCGGGTAATCACTCCAGGCACCAACGCCCACCAGCTTGTCTCCGGCTCCAGCCGAGAACAACAATTCGGTGGCGCCGGGAGACAACGAAACAATCCGGGTGGCCGGCCCCGGCAGGCAGACATCCTGTTGCAGAGCATCGCGGACACACAGCACTTCTGCCTGCACCGCGAAAGGTGCCAGCAGGATAGCCATCAAGGCAGTGAGGCCGCGAGCTGTCATCAGAAAAAAATACCTTTCTGGCTAAGTACCTTACCGACTGAAATCATAGCGCACACTAGCCATGTACGTACGCCCTGCGGCCAGATAATCGAAGGGTTCGAAAGTCACACTATCACTGCCAAGACTGGTGGTGTAGCGCCGGTCAAGCACATTATCGACCTTGAAACTGGCCGACCACCCAGGCAAGAAAGTCCAGGCCGCCCGAAGATCCACCGTGCCATAACCCGGCAAAAGACTGGCGTTGGCGGCATCATTATAGCGATTGCTTTCAGCAATCAGGCTAGCACCAACCGACCATTGCGAAAACAGTCTATCGATATCCAGTCGAGCCGTTTTCTCAGCCCGGCGGGGCAGGCGGGTACCCGTATCCCGGTTTTCCGTGTCTGCATAAGTCAAAGCAGCAGCAATGTCCCAGGTGCCCGTCTCAAAGCCGGATGACAACTCCACGCCCCGGATCCTCGCAGTCTCTACATTGTCCATAGTGCCCTGCCAGGTCACCGGATCTGATACATAGGTGATCAGGTCATCCACATCGTTCTGGTAAACCGCCATATCCCAGAACCAACGCTCGTAACGCCCTGAAACGCCCAGTTCGACCATCTGTCCCTGTTCTGCATCCAGCTCCGGATTACCGGTGTAGTATGGAGTAGCAAGATACAAGTCGTTGAAGGTGGGCGCCCTGAAAGACGTCGCATAGCTCAACCGGACCCGGTGCGAACGGTCAAACTGGTGGCCGAATGCGATGCCGCCGGTCTCCTCTTTGCCATAGGCTTCGTTATCATCCAGTCGCAGGCTCAGCAGCAAATCGCTGGCCCCGAAATTCAACCTGCTCTGACCAAACACGGCTGCGTTAGTTCGACTGGTTTCAGTAAAGTTCTCAGTACCTTCAACCTCGTCAACCATGACCTCGGAACCCAGCACAAATTCATGCACTCCGGCCGTCAGAGTGTTATCCCAGCGGGCAGAGCGGGACAGGGTGTTGTAGACACTCGGGTATGAGCCAAAGGTTTCCTGCTCGTCCCGAGCTTCCGAGAACTGGATACGAGTACGCCAGTAGTCACTGGCTACCGCCTCAACGTACAAGCCGGCAGCACGGATCATATAATCGGTATCACCGCCTTCAAATTCAGTATTACCTTCGGACTGGAAGACGGTTACGCCAGCGCCACCGCCCTGATCAAAGCGGTGGCTGATCTTGGCCAGGCCTCCGGTATTACGATACCCCTTATCATCGCCACCAGCTCGCAGATCAGTGCCATCCGTATCGGAATAAACTACGTTTGCCAGCATAGACGTTTGCCCTTTTTTACCCGCAACACCTACTGAGGCCTCACGAGTTTTATGGGAACCGGCAGAGACGTCTGCCCAGGCCTGGCGATCCGCTTGCGGGTCCAGCGTGAAGGCCTGAACAACACCCCCGACAGCATCCGCGCCATAGAGCGAGCTCTTGGCGCCCCGAACCAGCTCAACTCGCCCCATTAATTCCGGAGGCAGGAACTGCCATGGTGGAATACCCAGAGTACCGGATCGCAAACGAATGCCATCCAGTAACAAAACGGTGCTGGAACTACCTGCACCACGAAGAAAAAGACTGGTCGATTTTCCATAACTACCGTCAGATACCACATTCACACCGGGCTGCCCCCGGAGCAGATCCTGGAACTCCGCTGGTTGTTGGCGCTCGATATCAGATTGATCAATGACCGTCACTGAAGACAAACTCTCCCCTACTGTCTTCGGCCCAAGAGTGGCAGTCACCACAATAGGCTCCTGATTCAGCGAGTGTTCACTCTGCTCAGTTGCAGCAACAGGTAACGCCAAAGGTAAGAACAACAAAGCGGGAATCTTTTTTGAAGGGTTCATGTCTTCTCTCACTGCGCACCGCACGCACCCGTACGATTGGTTATGTTAACTGCGGAGGAAGATATAAAGGGATAACGGGGGTGGAGGGCGCTTGAGATGTTGGCTGGCCGGATTCACCCACCGCCGCTGCCCTCCGCAACGTCTGGTGTATAGAGTATCAAGCTCCGAGCTTCAGGCCGGTCTCCGGGCTTACAGGTGGAGCCTTTGCTCCGGGTAATCACCTTCCCATGCCTTTTGGCACAGTGGCGCATTGGATTACCTTTGACCTGCTTACCGTTGCGGGGGCAGCGCCGGGTTCTCACCGGCTTCCCGTTTCACTCCCGGTTTCCGTGCGATCATGGCCTGTCAGCACGAACTAGGGGAGCACCTGAAAGCGAGGGCAAGGCTACCAACCGAGCCCAGATTGGTCAATGAGATCCGACAATTCCCTCTGTCTGACACAAACGCTCCAACTTGACAGGCTCCAGCGACGGATAGACCATCGCCCGACTTTTTCACCATAAGGACCATCCCATGCCTCTGCCTGACAGCTGGCTTCAAGCACCGGAAAAACCATCTGGCGCTCATTCAGAGCTTGCCCTGGCCCGTCAGAAAATACTCACGAAGCCACCCGGATCGCTGGGCAAGCTAGAGCAGATCGCTATTGATCTGGCCGGGCTTAGCCGCAGCGAAAAACCTGCCGTTGACCCAGTACGCATAGTTGTTTTTGCTGGCGACCACGGCGTATGCGAGGAGGGTATCTCTGCCTTTCCGCAAGCCGTGACCAGTCAGATGATGACCAATTTCACGCACGGTGGCGCTGCCATCAGTGTCATGGCTAAAGAGCTAGGTGCCAGCCTGGAGGTGGTTAATCTAGGTACGGTTGGCGCAGTCCCTGAGGCGTCCGGAGTGATCAACGAAGTTATTGCACCGTGTACGGGCAATATAGTGCAGAAAGTCGCCATGACCAACAAACAGGCTGAAGCGGCTCTTATATCCGGTGACAGCGCAGCCCAGCGAGCCACCGAGGCTGGAAGCCGACTGTTTATCGGGGGAGATATGGGGATTGGCAACACCACCAGTGCCGCGGCCATCGCTTGCGCATTGCTGGGTCATTGCCCGCAACAACTGGTTGGCCCGGGCACTGGCCTGAATTCGAAGGGTGTTGCACATAAAGCCCGGGTCGTTGAAAAAGCCCTTTCCCGTCATGGTGACAGCAACGACGCCCTGAGCATACTGGCCTCACTCGGTGGTTTTGAAATTGCCGGCCTGACGGGCGCAATCATGGGGTGTGCTGCCCGCGGCATTCCAGTACTGGTTGATGGTTTTATCGTTTCAACCGCCGCCCTGATTGCCGTACGCCAGCAGCCCGACGTACGTGACTGGCTGATCTTTGGCCACCGTTCAGCCGAACCCGGCCACAATGCAGTGCTCGAAGCTCTGGGTGCTTCACCCTTACTTGATCTCGGCATGCGGTTAGGCGAGGGAAGTGGTGCCGCTGTAGCCGTGCCGCTCTTGCGTTCTGCCTGTGCTTTGCACAACTATATGGCCAGCTTTGCCGATGCCAATGTCAGTGAGAAATCTAAAGAGTAGAGCCAATATGACCACCGTTATTGACCTGATTCGCCATGGTGAGCCAGAAGGCGGCCCGATGTTCCGCGGCAGCAAGGATGACCCGTTAAGCCACAAGGGTTGGCAACAAATGGCGTCAGCTATCAGCAACAGTGATCACTGGGATGTCATCATCAGCTCCCCTATGGCACGCTGCCAACAGTTTGCGGAACAACTTTCCGGGCAGCGACAAATTCCGCTGCATATAGATAACGGACTTCGTGAAATTGGCTTTGGCGAATGGGAAGGAATGACCGCCGAACAGGTCGGAGAACGTTATGGCGATCACCTCAACCGGTTCTGGCAGGACTCTATCAACTTCATCCCCCCCGGCGGCGAACCTGTCAACGGGTTCTATGACCGGGTCACCCGGAGCTTCAATGACTGGCAGCAGAAATTAGCCGGACAAAGCGTGCTGGTCGTCTGTCATGGCGGTGTCATCCGCATGATTCTGGCAGACGTGCTGGGCATTCCCCTTGAAAAGTCGTTTGTCGGTTTTGCTGTGCCCTACGCCTGCCGCAGCCGCCTTCAAATTGACCAGTCTGAATTTGGGGTCATCCGCAGCCTGATCAGCCACCAGCCCTGAGCATCAGCATCATGCCTGGACAGCTGCTATAGTTTGGCCAGAACTCGCACTCGCTGGAGATAGCATGCAGGCCGAACTGCTGGATATCCGAAATCACATTACCCAATACGCACCTTTTGATGAGATGTCAGATGAACTGCTGGATCGCATCGTCACAAGCATTGAGGTGGTCTACTTTCGTGCCGGCACACAAATTGTGGAACTGGGCCAGCAAGCGCACTGCCTGCATTACATTCGCAGCGGCGCTGTCGAGGTTTTCCGCCGCTCCGGTGAATTATACAGCCGGGTAGGTGAGGGAGAGATCTTCGGCCAGTTTGGTCTGATGATGAACAAAAAAGTTCGTTTTCCCGTTAAAGCCATTGAAGACTGCCTGATCTACAAAATTCCCGACGAAGTCTTTCACTACCTTTGGGAGCATGATGAAAACTTCGCGGACTTTGTCGAGATAGAAGACCACAGCCGCCTGCGCTCTGCCGTATCCCGCCGGGAAAAGTCCAATCAACTGATGACCGCTAAAGTTACCCGACTGATCTCCCGGGCACTGGTCTCTGCACCAACCACCGTCAGGCTTCAGGAAGCAGCCAGGATCATGACCGAGCACGGCGTTTCCGCTCTGTTGCTGATGGATGAAAGCGGCGATACTCCAAAACTCCAGGGCATCATCACCGACCGCGATCTGCGCACAAGAGCCATCTGTAACGCATTGGCATCTGAAACCCCGATCAGCGAAATCATGACGGAGGGCTTAATTACTATCAGCGCCCGCTCGTTCATTTTTGAAGCCATGCTCACCATGTTGCACAACAACGTTCACCATCTTCCGGTGATGGACGGTGATGAAGTACGTGGCGTAGTGGCACTCTCTGATATCGTCAAATACGAAAGCCAAAGCAGCCTGTATCTGGTGAGCAACATTTACCACCAGCAAGATATAAAGGGCCTGAAGCGAATCAGCCTGGACGTCCGGGACAGCTTCGTCCGCATGGTCAATGAAGATGCCAATTCTCACATGGTAGGCAGTGCCATGGCGGGTATTGGCCGAAGCTTCAGCCAGCGCCTGCTGGAACTCGGCGAAGAAAAACTTGGTCCACCACCTGTTCCATACTGCTACATGGCACTTGGCTCCATGGCCCGGGACGAACAACTGGTAGTGACTGACCAGGATAACGCCCTGATTCTGGACGACAGCTTCATTCCCGAAGAACATGATGAATACTTCCTGGCCCTTGCCAGATTTGTCTCAGACGGGCTCGCTGAGTGCGGTTACACTTACTGCACGGGCGACATCATGGCTACCAACCCCAGATGGCGCCAACCCCTTCGTGTCTGGAAGCAATACTTCACCGAATGGATTGATAATCCCAATGCTCAGACCCTGCTGAACAGCAATATTTTCTTCGATCTGGATGGCATCTATGGTGAAACCGACTTTGCCGAACAGCTGAAAACATTAGTCGCCGAGAAAGCCTCTAACAGCCAGCGGTTCCTCACCCTGCTCGCCCGAAACGCCCTGAACCGTACACCACCACTGGGCTTCTTCCGCACTTTCGTACTGGAAGAGGACGGTAAACATCAGAAAACCTTCAACCTGAAACGCCGGGGCACCGCACCTCTATCAGACCTGATCCGCGTTCATGCACTGGCCTGCGGCTCCCGCTCCCAAAACTCATTTGAACGCCTGAAAGACATCGCCAACACCAAACTCTTGGTAGACGACGACGCGGGAAACCTACGGGATGCTCTGGAATTCATCTCCATCGTTCGTGTTCGCCACCAGGCTCTGGCCATCGAAGAAGGCCGGGAACCCGACAACAACGTTCGCCCGGAAGACCTGTCGCCTTTCGAGCGCAGTCACCTGAAAGACGCCTTCCAGATCGTCAGCAACGCACAGAAATTCCTGAGATTCCGCTACAACGCAGGGACCGCAAGGAATGCCTAACACCATTAAAAGCAGAAACGATGGCCAGAATTGGCCGGAAAATTACCGGAAACAGGCACAAACGGCACGGGACCCGAGAATCCAGGCTTTCTACGAAGCCGGTTGTCCCAGTCCAGACACACCCATGCGGGATGTGCCCATGGTGGCTCTGGACTTTGAAACCACCGGGCTGGATGTCAGCCAGCACTCGATTGTCAGCATTGGGCTAGTCCCGTTTACACTTGATGGCATACAGCTTGGCAAAGCCTGGCACCAGATCGTGCGCCCAAAGCTGCCGCTTCACCAAAAATCCATCACCATCCATGGCATTACCCACGCCGAAATTGACGACGCCCCCGATCTCGAAGACGTGCTCGACACACTCTTCGAACGCCTTACCGGGCGCATTCCTGTGGTTCACTACCGCAACATCGAACGACCGTTCCTCAACGCGGCTCTGCAGTGGCGGCTGAACGAAGTGGTTCGTTTCCCGGTCATCGACACCATGGCTATCGAAGCCCATCTCCATCCCAACCGGAGACCCACTCGCTGGCAGCAACTTGTCGGTAAAAAACCCATCTCGATCCGCCTGGCGGACAGCCGCATTCGCTACGGATTACCCCACTACGCCGGACATAATGCCTTAATCGATGCCATTGCCACTGCCGAACTGCTGCAGGCGCAAATAGCCTACCACTTCAGCCCGGATACACCCATCGGCGATTTGTGGGTATAAAGGGCCATAGCCCAAGCCCGTCGCACCAGATAGAATGAGGCCAAATCAACCGAAGAGCCAAAAGTGACCGAGCCAATCATCAAAACAACCCCTCTGGACGCCTTTAAACGCGCCCGTCGAATGTGGTTAAAAGGGGAAAAGATCAGTCTGGCTGCCCTCGCGGACGACCTGGGCATTAGCCGTGCCACCCTGTTCCGGTGGGTTGGCACCCGAGATCTGCTGATCGGAGAAATCCTCTGGTCTCTTTACGAGCCGCTTTACAAAGAAGCACGCGACATTACTCCCGGCCATGGTGTTGACTACGTTGTTGGCGTTTTTCGCCATATCAACACCACCATCCTGCACTTTTCGCCACTGCGAAAGTTCCTGCATCAAGACCCGGAATACGCGCTGAAAATGCTGACGTCCTCCCACTCGACTCTGCATGCCCGTACCGTTGAAGTAAATACCCGCTTACTTAAAGATGAAGTTCGTACCGGGCACCTTAGCCCGCCTATGAACATTCAGAGCCTGTCTTACTTCATGGTTCGTATTGCAGAGTCCTGTCTGTACAGCGACATTATTGGCGGCCGGGAACCCAGGGAAGAGGAGCTTGAAGACGCCTGCACGGCTGTGCGAATACTGCTCGGCGGCAAGGTTTAATCCAGCCAGGATGACGACGAAAATGAGCCTGGTGAGTACTGATATTCAGACAAAAAACCCGGCACTGATGACAGCGCCGGGTTTTCTGCTACTTGAATTTGCTTTCTGATCATCCGATCAGGTTATAAACAAATACAATCACAACGGCTACCGGTGTGACATACCGGATCAAGTTAAACCAAAGCGTGAACGCACGACCATCCATTGCCAGATCGGCTTTCAGAGACTCCTTAGCGACAAACCAGCCCACAAACAGGGCTGTCAGCAGCCCGGATAGCGGCAGCATAATATTTGCGGTGAAGTAGTCCAGCAGATCAAAAATGGTCTTACCTTCAAAGGCTGAAAACATGCCCAGCGGCGTCACGTCAGACCATAGGTTCAGAGACAGGATTGACACAATTCCGAGCGCCCAGCAAAAACCACCGGCAAAAATGGCACTACCTGTACGGGACATGCTGGTTCTCTCTTCCACCCACTCAACCACCGGCTCCAAAAGGGAGATGCCGGAAGTCCAGGCAGCAAACAGCAGCAGAACAAAGAACAGGGTACCAAACAGGTCACCCATCGGCATATGGCCAAACGCCAAAGGCAAAGTAACAAAGATCAGGCCCGGACCTTCACTCGCTTCCAGCCCGTTCGCAAAGACAATCGGGAAGATAGCAAGGCCAGCCATCAGCGCAACCACCGTATCCATCAGGGCAACGCTCACGGCGGTACGGCCGATATGGACATCACGGCTCAGGTAAGACCCGTAAGCCATCATAATGACCATACCCAAACTCAGAGTGAAGAACGCATGGCCCAGGGCAACAAGAACGCCTTTCATCGTCAGCGCGCTAAAGTTCGGAGTGAACAGGAAACTGACAGCCTCTCCGAAGTGGCCTGTTGTTGTGGCATAACCCACAACAACTAACAGCAGGATGAACAGTGCAGGCATCAGGATAGTTACCGCCCTCTCAAGCCCGCCTTTCAGGCCTTGAGACACCACCAGCACGACCAACACCATAAACAATGTGTGCCAAGCCAGAAGCTTTTCCGGGCTAGCCAGCAAACCAGAAAACAAAGCGCCGACGGAATCCCCGGTCGCCCCTGCAAAATCACCCATGGCAGCATGGCCGATATAGGACGCGGCCCAGCCACCAATCACTGAATAAAACGAAAGAATGATGAACGCAGCAAGCATGCCGACAATCGCAGAAATACGCCAGGCCGGAGAAGCCAGGTTGCGTTCGGCAACCAGCCGGAAACTGCTGATTGGGTTATGGCGGCCATTCCGGCCAATGAACACTTCCGCCATCATGATAGGAACACCGATAATGGCAATACAAAGCAGATAAACCAGAACAAAGGCACCGCCACCGTTCTCGCCGGTTACATACGGGAACTTCCAGACGTTACCTAAACCAACGGCAGACCCGGTAGCCGCCAGAATAAATGCAAGTCTGGACGACCAGAGCCCACGAACGCCGGAGTCACTGGCTGATGGAGAGTTAGACTGTGTCATGTGTTTTCTTCCTGTGCTTTTGGCTGAGGAAACTGCGAATCTTGCGCGCCGGAATAAATGCTCCGAGCAGTTGGGGCGGGATTCTGCCAGCACTGGCAATGGGATGCCAGTGCTGGCACGCTATTCAAGAGAGGAACACAGGGCCATTTTCGGCCCAACTCACCACCATTTAACGGTTTTTCTTGATAAATCTTGTGATCAGGTCTTTCAACCCGCGGGACATAGTACTGAGTTTCTCACTGCTGCTGCGAGCTGCCTCAGCCTGTTCATCACTTTGATCCGCCAGGCCGGCAATGTTCACGATTTGCTGATTAATCTCCTCCGAAACCTGACTCTGCTCCTCAAACGCTGCGGACATAGTGATGAAACTGTCAGAAATAGCATCCACAGAACCGACAATCGCATTTAGCGATTCGGCTGCACCTTTTACCCTGGCCAGCCCCTCACCAGCAATCGTTTCACCCGAGTGGACCGCTTCGATGGTTTCATCTACCTGGGTTTTGAAGCCTTCAATCACTTCATGGATTTTCACCGTAGATTCCCGGGTACGCTGGGCCAATGAGCGCACTTCATCCGCAACCACAGCAAAGCCACGCCCTTGCTCACCAGCCCGGGCAGCTTCAATTGCTGCGTTCAGTGCCAGCAGATTGGTCTGGTCAGCAATATCCGAGATCAGATCGGCGGCCTCACCTATAGTGCGGGTGGATTCACCCAACCGGGTAACAGACTCTCCTATGCTGCTGACCCGCTCAACCAGCTGTTCTATAGCCACCAAAGCTTCACCACTACGGGCACTGCCGTCATGGGCCAGGCGATTTGCCTGTTCTGCCTCCTGAGCGTTCTCAGCAACCGCCGAGGTGACTTCCTGAATAGACGCCGTCATCTCATTGATCGCCGATGCGGTCTGATCCGTTTCAGCCCTCTGGCGCGCAATAGCAGCAGCGCCCTCCACGATGTATTTATGAGAGTCTTGCGCCTGAGCATCCAGAGCTTCAGCCTGATCATCTATTCTTGCCAGCGCCGTTCGCACGCGCGCGTCTTCGCTGATTAACACCAACCCAAGCCGGGACAACAAGCCCTGTTCATCACTGTATGTTCGGGCAATTAACGGATCCCGGAACGCATCAGGACAAAGTCCCAGCAAATTATTCAACCGTTTGCTCAATGAGCCGAACACAAGCACCATAGCCAGAACGTGACCACCCACTGCGACCGCAGCAGCCCATGCCGGCGTTGTATATTCCAGAGCCGCCAGCGTCAGCACCAAAGACACTATAATGGGCCAGCCAGACCGTGTAATAGAGGCGATTCGGCCACCTAACAACGATGGAAGGTGGCCTTCCGACAGCCTGGCATAGAGACGGTCCGCACGGGCGATCTGCTCGCGAGTTGCCGCGATACGCACAGACTCATAGCCAACCATCTGGTCGCTCTCCCAGATTGGCGTCACATAGGCGCTGACCCAGTAATGATCACCGGATTTCGTCCGGTTCTTAACCAGACCCATCCAGGGTTTACCCGCCTTGAGATAGTCCCACATACTGGCGAACGTTGCCTGAGGCATATCCGGGTGGCGAACCAGATTATGTGCCTGGCCGATCAACTCTTCACGGGTGTACCCGCTGATGGTCTCAAAATCATCATTACAGTAGGTGATTACACCTTTGAGAGTCGTCGTACTGATCAGCCGCATGCCTGCAGGTATCTGTATTTCCCGCTGGGTGACGGGGAGATTCTTACGCATGAAAAAGAGTGTCCCGTAGTCTTTGATAGATGGCCCAATGCCTGAATCAAATGATGATTTCTAGATATAGATCAAGAATACGCCGTTTAGTCGCGTTGACAAAGCGTATCGGCGACGGAAAAAAAGTCTTTAGCTTTCGAAAGCTATCTGGCGAGATTAAGTCTGGCCCGGGGATGGAACCTGGCATTCACCCACAGCGAGAATGCAATCACAGCACCACCCAGTGCCAGTCGGGTGAGATCGGCATCCCGGTTCCAGATCAGCAGATTGACCAACAGACCGGCCGGCACCAAAGCATTATTCATGACCGCTAACGTACCAGCATCAACCTCACAGGCGCCGCGATTCCAGAGATACAGGCCTAAACCGGATGCCGCCAGCCCCAGCCAGGCAAGGATGCCCCACTGCAATGCCGTCGCTGGCAACTTGTCCGGGTTGCCGAAAATCAAAAATGAAGGGAGTGCCACGACCAGCGCCCCAAAGAAGAAATAACCAAAGGTTCGATACCCCGGGATATCCAATGGATAGCGACGCATTACATGCTTGTAGCCCACCTGACCAGCAGCAAAGGTCATGTTTGCTACCTGTAGCAGTATAAAGCCGGTGAGGAACCCCTCACTCAGTCCGTCGTAGCGAATGATGCCAGCACCCAGAGTTGCAATAACTGCGGCCAGCAGAGCAACAGGAGAAAAGCGACGGAACAGCGCATCATCTATCAGGGTCACGTATAAGGGAGTGAAGATCGTGAACAGTAACACCTCGGGCACGGTGAGGTAGGCAAAAGAGCGATACAGGCAAAGGTAAGTAATACCAAACTGCAGCATGCCAGTGGCCATGATGCGCAGCTTTACCCCATTCGGTACACCGCGCCACTTGGTAAACGGTAGAAACACCAGGGCTGCCAATAAGACGCGGGTCAGCACCGCGAAGTCGCTGTCTACTCGCCCGGCAAGAAACTCACCAATCAGGCTGAACGACACTGCCCACAGAACCGTCACCAGAATCAAAAACGCCATACCACAACACCTGAAAATATCCGGGCCGTTACTTTACTCGTTTTGGGCGGCCAGCGCAGCGACTTCGCGGTGCAAACCCCTATAAACAGCTATCTACCGTATGAAGTAAGATTGCCTGCTGAAAACAACCTCAAGTACCAGACACCTTCAGCCAAAGCCCTGAACTCCATGGATGAAACACACCAGCCGTTACCCGAAGTGCAGAAATCCCTGGTAAGCCGCACTCTGACCGAATGGAAAACCCTGGCAATTCTGGGCGGGCCCATTCTGATTGCTCAGTTGGCTCAAATGGCGAACGGCGTTATTGACACCGTTATGGCGGGTCACTCCAGCGCGAAAGACCTGGCGGCAGTTGGCATCGGCAGTAGCTTGTGGATGCCGCTCTTTCTGTTTTTTATGGGCATACTGAGCGCTCTTCAGCCCATTATTTCCGGTTATAACGGCGCACGCACCCTCCATAAAATCATGCCTTCAACCTGGCAAGGCGTTTATATAGCCGCCGCAGGCGCGGTGGTTATGGTGTTATTGCTGACCAACATTCATCCAGTGTTATCCCTCCTCAGGATGGAACCCAATACTGCAACCATTACTCAGGGCTATCTGAGTGCATTCGCCTGGGGCATTCCCGCCATGCTGCTGATGAATGCTCTACGGGGTCTCACCGATGGTTTGGGACACACCCGGGTGATCATGATGTTTTCACTGCTCAGTACCCTGTTCAAC
Source organism: Marinobacter sp. (assembly GCF_041595835.1). GTDB lineage: Bacteria > Pseudomonadota > Gammaproteobacteria > Pseudomonadales > Oleiphilaceae > Marinobacter. The sequence continues at coordinate 41,707 of NZ_JBFHJO010000008.1, forward strand.
CTTCCGCTCAACTACATCTTCATTTACGGCAAGCTTGGGCTGCCGGCCATGGGCGGTATTGGTTGTGGCTGGGCGACCTCGTTATCCAACAGTATTGCAGCCATAGCCCTTCTGGTTTACCTGCACCGTAGCCGTACTTTCAGGCAATTCCAGCTGTTAGCCGAATGGGTCAAACCCAATCTGGCGGGCATTTACTACATTCTTCAACTCGGTATACCCATCGGCTTTACCATTTTCGTAGAATCCAGCATGTTTGCGGTGATCGCCTTATTTCTGGCGCCCCTGGGGCCCGTAACTGTAGCTGGCCACCAGATTGCCCTGAATGTCGTATCTCTACTGTTCATGCTGCCACTTAGTATTGGACTGGCCTTGACATTACGGGTCAGCTTTCTGGTGGGAGCCAACGCGCCCGATACCGCCCGGCTGATTTCCCGCAGCTCATTATTGCTTGCGTCTGCCATCGCTCTGATTTATGCAACGCTGCTGTTCGTGTTTTCCGGCAAGATTGCGGCTCTGTACACCGCCGACCCGGGTGTACGTGCGGTCACTGTTCGGCTGCTCTCATTTGCGGCCATGTTTCAGATTGCTGATGTCATTCAGGTTACCTGCATCAGTGCCCTTCGGGGTTACAAAGACACCCGCATCCCTATGCTCATCATGTTATTTTCATTTTGGGTTGTGGGGCTGCCGCTAGGCTATGTTTTGACATTTACCAACGTGGCTGGGCCAGCACTGGGCGCGGCCGGCTTTTGGGTAGGACTGACGGCAGGGCTCATCTCCGCCAGTTTGTCTTTGGGTTGGAGGCTATTCCGCTACCAGCCTCAACAAATAGCCACATCATAGATTCACACCGTTCAGGCCAGCGATACGCAGCCCTGATCTGTTACCTCCGCAAACACAACCTGATCCCGGCCCGATTTCTTGGCTTTATAGAGCGCCTGATCCGCCCTCGCCAGCCAACTTGTCACACTCTCACCATGACACAACATCGCCACGCCAAATGAAGAGGTAACGCGCCCTCCCGGTGATTTAAGCCGTTTCCGAAGCTCTTTCTGAAGGTTGTACACGACCATTTTCAGACCTTCACCATCCACCCCCGGGAGCAACAATACGAATTCTTCCCCCCCAAAACGAAATAACTGGTCAGATAGACGAGTGTAATCCTCGATCAGCCCAACCAGATCTCTCAAAACCTTATCGCCAACCCCATGACCGTATACATCATTGATCTCTTTAAAATGATCAAGATCCAGCATTATCAGAGCATAAGGCAACCCCGTTCGCTCAGCATTCGCCGCAGCCTGGTCCAACTCCTCATCCATGGAGCGCCGGTTCTTCACACCCGTCAGCGGGTCTATGGTTGCCAGGTGTTCCAGCCTCTCCCGCTGGTCCTTATTGCGCCGTGCAAATACATAAGAACAGGCACTGACAATGGTGGCACTTATTACAAAGGTCCACATTTGCACAGACGAACTATAGGCCGACTCAATCGTCATCATGATCAGGACCGAGCTCAAATTCAGAATAGCGGCCACTTGGCTGGGAGCCAGAAAAAAGGTTGTTACCAGACAGGGGTATAGCCAGAACAGACCTTCTTCACCGATAGCCATCGCCACCACAACGGCCCCGGAGCAACTCACAAACGCCAGAAACATACCGGAGCGGTAGGTGTCACCCGTCACCCAGGCATAAACAAGGCTAGACGCAACAGCACTCAGAATACCGAAATCAATAAACCCCGCGACCATATTACCGTCAAGAAATCGCATGATCGCAAAAGGGGTAATTCCAATGATCGCACTGACAGAGAGGAGAGTAACTATCGATAACCGGAAGTCATTTTTCAGGCGATATAACATACAGCACGTGTGTCCGACAAGAGTCAATATTTGAGCTCAAGAATAGCGCATGCATCTGAATGGTTCGCTAACCGGCTACGATTCTTAACAAAACAGCATGGGGAGAAACAATTTTGCGACCCCCTTCACAGAACATCCACCCTACACTCTATACTCAGAAGTCATAAAACCAGAAGATGGACTCACAGCGTCAATCGCTGCATTCAGGAACCCGAATTGTGTCCGATTTAATTCGCATTGCACCTGGAGCACTAACCATTGGCAAACCACTGCCCTGGGATGTATTCGACTCCGATGGCAACGTACTGTTGCGGCAGGGCTATGTGATCCAGAGCGACTACCAGCTGGATCGTTTATATGAGCGGGGCCAGTTCAAACCACGGGCCATAGACCGTCTCAAGGAGCCGCCCACAGAGGAACTGCACACCTGCAACCCGTTTTCCGAATACGCGGATTTGCTGGCAACGCTCGAAGCCACACTGGATGCCATTACATCCCAAGAGGCTACCGCACAGCGGCGACTGCTGGACCTGTCGCGCTTACTTGAGCGCATCTGTGATCAGGCACCGGATGCAACCCTGGCGCTGGTTCACCTTTACTCTATTAACCCCAACATTTACGAACAAATCCTGTTTTATGGCATTCTTTGCCATCTCACCGCAAAACAGTTCGGGCTAGAACATAAACGCACAACCGTTCTTACAGCCGCGGCCCTGACCGCAAACCTGGCGCTTGTCCCGGTTGCCGACCAGTTAAACGCCTCGAATCATGTTCTGACCACCGAACAGCGGGCCGTTATACGGAAACACCCCCAGCGTTCACTTCAGGCATTAGAAGCAGCGGGCATTTCCAATACATTCCTGATGCGTACTATTGCCCAGCACCACGAGCAGTACGATGGCTCGGGGTATCCCGAAGGGTTGGTGGGTGCCGATATTTTACCAGAAGCCGAAATCCTCGCCTTATCAGAACGTTATGTCGCCATGATCACGAAGCGGGCCTATCGAAGCAGAATGACGATTACCGACGCCCGAAAACTGCTCTCCGTTTTGGGTAACAGTCAATTTCGACCCGCTGTTCCTCAGGCACTTCTGGCCGTCTTGAGCAGCTATCCACCAGGGGTTCTGGTGCGCTTGGCTAACAATGAAGTCGGGGTAGTTACCAAACGCGCCTCCGGGCCCCGTGGACCAATAGTAAAAGCAATCATTGACGCCCAAGACAACCATTACAATGGCGTTTTCGAGCGTGATACCAACAACCCCGAATACGCAATCGCCCAGTTAGAAGAGCCGGAGATTATGCCATCCATGGACTTCAGTCTTATCTGGGAATTCCGAGACTGAACATCCCCGGCACCAGCCAATTCAGTCATCTGCGCTGGCAAAGCGCTGTCGCTCCATGGTCTGCCCAGCTTTTGCCAACTGAGATAAAATCGCCGTACGGGTGACAACGCCCACCAGCTTTCCATGCTCAACTACCGGGTACATTTTCGGCTTGCCTGCCCCCAGATTCTGCGCCAGATCGATCACCGACATATCCGGCGATACCGTCACCGGTTGACGGAACATAACATCATCCACGTTGGGCTCTCCTTCACTGTGATAATTACTCACCAGCAGTGCGTGAATGCAATCCTGTTCAGAAATAAACCCCAACACCCGGCGCTGGTCATCCACTACCGGCAAGCCGGTTATATGATGACTCAGCAAAGTGTTCACCACTTGAGTCAACGGGGTTCCACAACGTATCGGTTCAATGTGGTTCCACATCACTTCAGAAATCTTCAGTGAGTGCATCAGCAACTCCTCTGTCTTCAATAATTGGCATCTCTCGCACCATGCCCGGCTACTTTAAACATAGGCAATCAACGCCAAAATAGGAAACGGCGGCAGTTAAACGTTTTACAGGTAGAAATTATCAACTAAACTCAACGAGTTATGCCTTTTCAGGCTTAAGAATCAAAGACCGATCCGTGGCAAACACTGGGAGACTCCATGGAAGCCATCTCAAAATTTGTAGGTGAAATCAATGGGTTAGTGTGGGGACCACCCATGCTGGTAATGATCCTGGGGGTCGGGCTTTTCTTGAGCCTTGGCCTTAAATTGATTCCGATCATGAAACTCGGTGCAGGTTTCCGCCTGATGTGGAGTGGCCGGGCCAGAGGAGGTGATGAAGACGGCGACATCCCCCCCTTCCAGGCCCTGATGACAGCCCTGTCGGCGACCGTTGGTACCGGCAATATTGCTGGTGTCGCAACCGCTGTATTCCTGGGCGGCCCAGGCGCGCTATTCTGGATGTGGCTGACAGCCCTGGTGGGCATGGCCACAAAATATTCAGAAGCCGTCCTGGCCGTTCGCTTCCGCGAAGTCGACGAACGAGGCGCTCATGTTGGCGGCCCGATGTACTACATTCGCAACGGCCTTGGCAAAAAGTGGGCCTGGTTGGGCGTACTGTTCGCCGTATTTGCTTCCGTTGCGGCCTTCGGGATCGGCAACACAGTACAAGCAAACTCCGTGGCTGACGTGTTAGAAGCCAGCTTCAGCATCCCTCACTGGGCAACCGGCCTGGTACTGATGATTCTGGTTGGCATGGTTCTGATTGGAGGTATCCAGCGTATCGGCCAGGTCGCCAGTGCTCTGGTTCCATTTATGGCGGTATCCTATGTAGTAATTGGTCTGACTGTACTGGCCATAAATGCCCATGAGATTCCTGAAGCCTTCAGCCTGATCTTCAGCTATGCCTTCAGCCCCGCCGCTGCCAAAGGCGGGTTCGCTGGCGCTGCCGTGTGGGCCGCAATCCGTTTCGGTGTGGCTCGGGGTATTTTCTCCAACGAGGCTGGTCTGGGCTCTGCCCCCATCGCCCATGCTGCAGCTCAGACCAAAGATCCTGTCCGGCAGGGCATGGTCGCCATGCTGGGCACCTTCATTGATACCATCATCGTGTGTAGCATTACCGGCCTGGTGATCATCACTTCCGGTGTGTGGACCTCTGGAGAAACCGGTGCAGCCTTGACCTCTCTGGCCTTTGAAGTCGGCTTACCGGGCTTTGGTAATTATGTGGTTGCGATTGCTCTGGCCATTTTTGCATTTACCACAATTATCGGATGGTCATTCTACGGTGAACGCAGCATCGAGTTTCTGTTCGGCGTTAAGGCCATCGTGCCTTACCGGGTCATATGGATTGTTGCGATCCCCGTCGGCGCCACCGTGAACCTGGGTTTTATCTGGCTGGTAGCAGACACCCTGAACGCCATGATGGCTCTGCCCAACCTGATTGCTCTGCTGCTGCTTAGCCCGGTGGTCTTCCGGCTTACCAAAGACTACTTTGAAAAACAGAAAGAGCCAGGCATAAAGTGATATGAAGAAAGCTTTTCATCTGTGCACCGTAACATTGCGGTGTGCAGGAAAGCACAAAGTCATTACGCCATAAAAAAAGGACAGGTTTTCGCCTGTCCTTTTTCATTCATGAGGTTATGTGTAGCCGACGATCAGAATGCCGGAACAACCGCGCCCTCATACTTCTCCATAATAAATTCTTTTACTGCTTCAGACTTCAGGGCTGCCGCCAGCTTCTGCATGGACTCACTGTCTTTGTTGTCCGGCCGGGCAACCAGAATGTTCACGTAAGGAGATTCAGAGCCTTCAATTACCATGGCATCCTCTGACGGATTCAGGCCCGCTTCCAGTGCGTAGTTGGTGTTGATCAGCGCCACATCCACCTGGTTCAGGATACGTGGCAAGGTAGCGGCTTCCAGTTCTTTAAAGTCCAGGTTCTTGGGGTTGTCAGCAATATCACGTGGGGTAGCGGTGATTTTACTTTCGTCCTTCAGAGTAATCAGCCCGGCTTTCTGCAACAGCAACAGTGCACGGCCACCGTTGGTGGGATCATTCGGGATCGCGACAACGCCACCGTCCTTCAATTCATCCAGAGATTTGATCTTGGTGGAATAGGCGCCGAAAGGCTCAACATGTACGCCGGTCACAGTAACCAGATTGGTTCCACGACCTTCGTTGAACTCGTCCAGGTACGGCTGGTGCTGGAAGAAGTTAGCGTCCATCCGCTTCTGATCTACCTGGATATTCGGCTGGATATAGTCAGTAAATACTTTCACATCCAGCTCTACACCCTGTTCAGCCAGAGCCGGCTTTACGAATTCCAGCAACTCAGCGTGAGGTACCGGAGTTGCGGCTACTGATAGAGTTTCTGCACTGACTGCAGAGGAGAAGGTTGCTGCGGCAGCCAGAGCCACCAATGTTTTCTTCAGGTTCATTAACCAATACTCCTGCTCGAAATAAAAGAAGATTTCAGAGTTACTTACGACTGAAATACAGCACCAGGCGATCACCCGCCATCTGCAGTAACTGTACGAAAATCACCAACAAAGCGACGGTAATGACCATCACGTCTGTTTGAAAACGCTGGTAACCGAAACGGATTGCCAGATCACCCAGGCCGCCGCCCCCAATAACACCAGACATTGCGGCATAAGAAACCAGCGTGATCGCCGTCACAGTAATACCTGCGATGATGCCCGGAAGTGCTTCTGGCAGCAAGGCACCAAAAACGATCTGGCGTATGCTTGCACCCATCGCCTGCGTCGCTTCGATAATACCCCGGTCTACTTCCCGCAAGGATGTTTCCACCAAGCGGGCAAAAAACGGTGCACCACCCGCTACCAGAGGCGGAATGGCACCGGCCACGCCTAAAGAGGTGCCAATCAACATAACTGTAAACGGAATCATCACGATCAACAGGATAATGAACGGCACGGATCGCAGCACGTTCACGACAAATGACAGTACAGCGTAGGCCATTGGCTGCTCAAGCAGTTGCCGTTTGCCAAACAGGAACAGCAATACACCGATTGGCAAGCCAATCACGACGCTGAACAACAGCGACATGCCTACCATGATCAGAGTATCCCAGCTGGCCACACCGATTTCAGCCCAGTCTACATTGCCCGTCAGGCTTTCCATTAAAGCTTCCATCAGCGCACCACCTCCACATGAACATCAGCGGCTTCCAGTGCCTTCATGGCGACATCAACATCACCGCCAACCAACGAGAGAGTGAGCTGACCATATGGTGTGTCTTTGATGTGATCAATACGGCCAGACAGAATGCTGAAATCAACACCAGACTGCCGGGCTACGCTTCCCAACAAAGGCTTGTAGGTTGACTCACCCTTGAACGTTAAACGCAGGATACGACCATCGGCTTTTTGCAGATTTTCCTGCAGTTCATTCTCGTCGATGCTTTCACTTTCCAGCACAAAATCACGGGTAGTCGGGTGTTTTGGGTGAAGGAATACATCACTCACCGACCCCATTTCCACCACGCGGCCCGCGTCCATAACGGCAACCCGGTCACATACACGGCGCACAACATCCATTTCATGGGTAATCAGCACAATGGTAAGGCCCAGCTCTTTGTTGATATCGCCCAAAAGCCTGAGGACAGACTGGGTGGTTTGTGGGTCCAGTGCACTGGTGGCTTCATCGCACAGCAAAATAGTCGGTCGACAGGCCAAAGCCCGGGCAATACCAACACGCTGCTTCTGACCGCCTGACAGCTGGGAGGGGTACTTATTCGCATGCTCACTCAGGCTAACCCGCGCCAGCAGCTCATCTACCCGAGATCGAATCTCTTCCTTACTGTAAATGCCCGCCAGCTTCATCGGAAAGGCAATGTTGTCAGCAACAGTTTTCGAGGACAGCAAATTAAAATGCTGAAAGATCATTCCAACCTTGCGGCGGAACGCGCGAAGCTCGGCTGACGAATACCCGGTGATATCTTCACCTTCAATAAGGATACGACCGCCAGAAGCGGGTTCCAGTTTGTTGATCAACCGGATGAGGGTGGATTTGCCAGCGCCCGAGTGGCCGACAATGCCAAACACCTCACCGGTTTCAATGGTCATACTGGTAGGATGCAGTGCGGGTATAGCCCGGCCACCTACCTGATACGACTTCTTTACCTCGTCAAATACAATCATGATCAGTGCCTTGGATAAGCGCTTTAATTAAAGCTTCGCGGGGCAATGTGAAAGCCGGCGATTATAGCTTATTCAACGGCCAAACCCGAACCACTGTGCGGGCTGATCAATGTAAAGAGCGCAATTGCCTTGGATAAAGTGCCGCGCTGACCTCTGGCTCCTCCAACAGGTTAGCGAGCTCTTGATCAACATCACTTTCCACACCCTCATCCGGCAAAGGCTCAAACAGAGAGCTCAACCATGCCGCGATGTTGGGCGCATTATCCCGGTCATAATCTGACGACAGCGCCTTTATTCGACGAAAGCCAATAATGCGCTGATGCCGTGGGTCTCGAATCTGCTCAAAACCGCGCCAGTAGATTCGCTCCCGGGTATGCAACTGCACAAACAAGGTGTCGATTGGGCCCTTGTCATCCTCCGGGTTCTCTTCATCACCACCTTGCGCTTCCTGAGCCTGCTCGTCGGTTGCCTTTCGTCGAACGGTGGTCCATGCCGGATACAACACCGCCACAGCATCCGCCTCGACGTGTTCACGGGCAGCTCTCAGAATCAAGCCCCACCGGGCCTTGTCAGCATCAGTTTCCAGAGAGTGAATGGGCAGGTCGTAGCTTTGATCACTGGACAGAACGATTGCCATCATAGGGGCATCTAACTCCCCCATAGCTTCGGCCTGTGCTACGGATACCAGATCGTCGATTGCCATCGATTGGTTCATAAGATGCGTGCCTCTTCGATGCCATCAGAGTGGTCAGGGAACCTGACCTCTGCCATACAGCATAGCCTGTTCACTATAGAAAGATAAACGTGGGGCTAAAGGGCCAGGATCTCAACCCTGCGCCCCAACGCGGCATAGCAACTCAGAAGGCGTTGTCTAATCGTTCATAGTTGCCAAACCAGGGGCTGGCTTCTTCAAGCTGAGCCGCCAGTTGCAATAAACAAGCTTCGCCACCATGAGCCGCACCAAATTGCACACCCACAGGCAAACCGCTTTGTGTCCAGTGTACAGGCACAGACATCGCCGGCGTCCCGGTGAGATTAGCCAGCTGGGTGAAGGGCGTTCTGGCCAGGTTTTCCATAGCCATCTGATCCACCTGGCCACTGAGATGCACCAATTTTCCGGCTTTCAGGGCGAGCATCATTTTTGCCGCCATTTTGAGGTGCACAGGCGTATCTAACTCACCTATTTTTGCGGGCAACTGGCCAGCGGTAGGGCACAGGTACACATCATAATGCTCAAAATAGGCCCCCAGAGCCCGGGCAAAGTCATTCCATTGCTGCCGGCGACGCACATAATCCGGCAAAGGCATGGTCTCACCAAGCATGGCCAGCAGGCGCGTTTCAAGTTCGAAGTCTTTATCTGTCGCCCCATACTGTTCACGAGCCCGCCGGGCCATGGCGGAAACCTCTCCAAAGTACAGCGCCAGATAACAGCGCGCCAAGGCCAGGCCATCAAATTCCGGACGAGCATACTCCACGTGATGCCCCAGGCTTTCCAGCATCCGGGCGGTTTCTTCAACTGCGGCTACACATTCAGGTGCCACTTCTGTGCCATAAGGTGAAGAGGTAAAGACGCCGATTTTCAACGTGCCGGGCGATTGATGCATGGCATCGAGCCAGGACGACTCCGGTGCAGGGATTCGGAACGGGTCACCACTGGCTGGCCCCGATAAGACATCAAGCATAGCCGCACTGTCTCTTACCGTACGGGTTACCACATGATCTGTAGACGCACCAGTCCAGGCCTCACCGACACTGGGCCCGGCTGAAATACGACCGCGCGACGGTTTCAAACCGAATAAACCGTTATAGGCCGCCGGTATCCGAATTGATCCGCCTCCATCGTTGGCTCCGGCCATAGGCACAATACCCGCGGCCACCGCTGCACCAGCCCCCCCACTGGAACCGCCCGGCGTACGACTGGTATCCCACGGGTTCCGGCAAGGGCCCCAAAGCTGGGACTCAGTAACCGCTTTAAGGCCAAATTCCGGCGTCCCGGTACGGCCAAGAAAGACCAAACCACCCTCACGGGCACGGAGAACAAACTCGGAGTCTCTTGTCGGCACGTGGTTACGAAACGCCCGACTACCATAGGTGCAGGGATGGCCCGCCTGTTCCTGGGCGAGATCTTTCAACAGAACAGGTACACCAGCAAAAGGGCTTTTCTCAGCAAACGATTGAGTCATCGCTTCGCTAAATTGCGGGTGACAAATGGCATTCAGTTCACCATTAGTCTGGCTGGCTCGATCTATCGCGGCTTCAATCACTTCACGAGAGGTCACTTCTCCCCGGCGAATCAAGTCAGCCAACGCTGTGGCATCGTATCTCAGATATTCAGACTGTTTCATCGGCAACCCTGTTTGTTGTTATCTACCCAGACACCCCTGGACATTTGGTGCATAAACCGGAAACTCAGGAGCTTACGCCATAACCTGAGCGAGTTCCATGCACCTATCCCTGTTCCCCGAAGCCCTCAGCCCTACCATCGGATTGTTCCTGCTTGCAGCCTCTGCGCTCACCTCGATGCTCACCGCTGTACTCGGGGCGGGAGGTGGCGTTTTGCTGCTGGTGTTAATGGCGTCGTGGATGCCACCTGCCGCAATTATCCCTGTGCACGGAATGATTCAGCTCGGTTCAAACTCAGGCCGGGCAGTATTGACCCGGACCCATATCGACTGGAAAGTCATTGCCGCCTTTGCACCCGGCGTCGTTGTGGGAGCATCCCTGGGAGCCTGGTTATTGATAGACCTTCCCGCCCAACTCTGGCAACTCTCTATTGCGCTGTTTGTACTGTACCTTTGCTGGGGACCGAAACTGCCCAAGACGTCGTTCGGGCCACTGGGTATTTTCATAGCGGCTGGCGTCACGAGTTTTATCAGTTTGTTTGTAGGGGCAACGGGCCCCCTGGTGGCGGCTTTTGTGAAACAGATTCATGAGGACCGGTTCAGAACGGTATCAACCTTCGCTACAGCCATGACCCTGCAACATGCTCCCAAAGCACTGATCTTCGGGTTCGCCGGCTTTGTCTTCTCGGAATGGCTGCTATTTATTCTGGCCATGATCGCCTGCGGCTTTGCCGGTACCTGGCTCGGGCTTCGTATTCTGAAATCCATCACTAATCGCTGGTTCAGCCTGGCGTTTAACATCGTACTTACCCTGCTGGCCCTGAGATTGTTGTGGCAGGCGGCTATGCTGGTAAATTAGCCCGGTTTCAAATCCGGCCAGCCGATGAATAGCAACCATTCTTAACTTGCAATTCAACTGCGAATCATTACTATTACGATCCAACATCTAACGATCGAGTGCCTTAGTATGATTTCTTCCACCGATGCTGCCGCTCTGACTACATACAGCCCTCTGGCTCAGCTGGTCGATATGGGCGGCCCTGTGATGATCATACTCATTGCTATTGCGCTGATCGGCGTGGCAACGTTCATTTACCTGATGCTGTTTGGCGTATTCTATGCCCCACGGTTTTCCAGGCCTCTCCGGCAACTCGTCGCACAATGGCAACAATCACCGGCCAAAACTTCAGTAGAAGACACCCGCAATAACGCCGGTTTTTTCGAGCGCACAAACCCGCTGACGCACCTGATGGTCAACACCATGTCGGCCTGCCAGTCCAACCCCAACATATCTGCAGTACGCGAAACGGCCGTGCGAGATGCGCAAAGTGCACTGGAACCGTTTGAAGCTCCCCTTAAAATCATTGAAGTGATTGCTGCCCTGGCACCGCTTCTTGGCCTGCTGGGTACAGTCATGGGCATGATGGACGCGTTTAGCGCCATGGCAGCCACCGAAGGACGCGCCAATGCGAGTCAACTCAGTGGCGGCATTTACGAAGCCCTGACCACGACCGCGGCCGGCCTGGTGGTTGCTATTCCGTTTGCTGCGCTGGCCGCCTGGATTGAGTTTCGCCTACGCCGGATTCACAAAACTATCAACAGCGCTCTGGTCAGTGTTTTTAACGTCATGCCATCCAACGAACATGCCGCTGAGATCCAGGCCTCTGAGCCTGTAGAGGAAACGGCGGACGCTCCAGCCGAAGCAAAGGAATACTCTCCAACCGATTTTGGCAACAACTCACGCTTTGCCCATGCAGCTGGTTGAACCCCGGCCTAACCGGCCAATTCCCATCCGGATTACACCACTGATTGATGTCGTGTTCATTCTGCTGGTGTTTTTCATGCTGACCACCCGGCTGATACCGCTGGATCATCTGGAGCTCAGCAACAGCACCAAAGAGCAGGGCAGCATTGCAGGCGAACCTTTACCGGAACTTCTGGTATCAGCCGGAGGCACTGTTCGCTGGCAAGAAAGCCCATACTCACTGCCTGATCTTCTGCTGGCCTTGCAAGCTGCGGGGGTCCGCGAAGCCCATCTGAGCACCACGCCGGATTCAACTCTGGCCGACTTTACCCGCACCCTGAGCGCACTAGACCAGGCTGGCATTACACCGCATTGGAAACGTGAAGCCTTATGACCGAATTGGTGCCGCCTCCCTCTACGTCCGGGAAAGGCTTATTGGATCGGGTAGAAGATGCACTTTTACCGCTCATCAACCTGGTGTTTTTGCTGCTGATGTTTTTTATTGTTGCCGGCCAGCTCACAGAACAACCGCTTCCGGAGCTACCCGGCAGCACACGATCTGAACAGGAGCAGGCACCTGAAGCCGACCTCATCGTAACAGCCAATGGCCAGTGGCAGGTCAGGGGAGCAACATTAACCGAAACGTCATTATTGCCTGAACTGCCGGAACCAGATGCCGAAAATCCCCTGAAAATTGCGGCCGACCAGACTCTTTCCATGGCCGACCTGGAGCATCTGTTGCAGTTGCTGGAAAAGGGCGGCTATACCGAAGTACTGCTACTAACGGAGCCGGAGGCATGAACCCGGCACCTAAAAGCATCAAGAGCCTGTTTCTGGTGATCTCCATCTGCACCACGGCGGTCGCTTTGATTCTGGCTGCGCCAAGCAAACTACTGGAACTGCCTACACTCGGTGACAACGCCGTAAACTCCGCACCGGCCATCAAAATCAGCCTGGCCGGGCGTCAAACTCAAGAATCCGTAACTAAGCCGGCCACGCCTCCTGCCGCCCAACCAATCGCCAAGACAAAACCAGAACCAGAACCAGAACCAGAGCCAGAGCCAGAGCCAGAGCCAGAGCCAGAGCCAGAGCCAGAGCCAGAGCCAGAGCCAGAGCCCATTGTTAAATCCGAGCCAGAACCTGTACAAGCCCCAGCCAAACAGGCTCCAGCCGAAACCATTCAAACCCCGTCCACTGAAGCATCCAAGCCTTCTGAGGAAGAGGGCGAGGCGAAAGAAAGCCAGAACGCCGTGCCACTGCAAACAGCCGGCAACGCCTCCGATGTAGATAGTTATCTGAGCAAGCTAAGCCGACATCTGGCCCGTTACTACGAGTACCCGCGACGAGCCCGGCGGCTTGGCCAGCAGGGGACTCCCGTGATTATCTTCGAGTTCCGCCGTGACGGTTCTCTTATTGGCCATACGATTCGTGAAAGTTCGGGCCACTCACTTCTGGACGATGCAGCCCTGAACATGCTGTCTCAGGCGGCCCCGTTACCCAAAGTCCCGGCTGAAATGCGTGGCAACAGTTTTACCTATGCCCTGCCGGTTCGCTTCAAGCTTCACTAAAACCAGCCTTGCCAAGCAATTTATTGCCCGGCCAGCAAAAGCTCGCCTACTCGACAAGCAACGGTTTGCCCACCATCATTAAATAACCCACCAAAAAAACCCTATCTTATTGTTTTAATTAACTTTGAATGAACTGGCACACCGTTTGTTATCTATAACCGCGTCCAGGGAACACCCGTGGGACACTCATTCACTCAAACGTCATGGAGCAGACTATGCCAACTCCTTGTTATATCAGCATTGAAGGTAAAACTCAGGGTCACATCACCGCCGGAGCATTCACTTCCGACTCTGTCGGCAACATCTATGTTGAAGGTCACGAAGACGAAGTACTGGTACAGGAATTCAGTCACGTTGTCACAGTTCCGACTGACCCTCAGTCCGGCCAACCTTCCGGCCAGCGCGTTCACAAGCCATTCAAATTCACGTCAGCTCTGAACAAAGCGACTCCGCTGATGTACAACGCCCTGGCTTCCGGTGAAATGCTGCCAAAAGTAGAACTCAAGTGGTACCGCACGTCCGTTGAAGGGAAACAAGAGCACTTTTTCTCTACCATTCTGGAAGATGCCACTATCATCGACATCAACTGCAACATGCCTCACTGCCAGGATTCCGCCAACGCTGACTTCACTCAGTTAGTCACCGTTTCACTGTCTTACCGCAAAGTAACCTGGGAACACGCCGTTGCCGGTACTTCCGGTGCTGACGACTGGCGTTCACCGATCGAAGCGTAAGTTTCGGACTGATCAGGAGAGAGGCTATACGCCTCTCTCCTGCAAACCCTGTTCAAAAATGCCGGCACTCTACATCTGACTAGTCTTAACTGTTACGATTCACACTTCTCCGGCACATACAGTTAAACTAATATCCATGCTTTTATCTACTAGCCGAACGCTCGGCTCCCTCATGTGCCAAGCCACCCGGAACATCCTCTGGCAGCCGGCACAGGCTTGGGTGCGGGAGCGCAACAGCCGGACGGATCTGGTGTTGCGGGTTGGTTCAGGGCAAGCCACTTACCACCGCTACGACCCACGCACCAAACAACACCTGATCAATTACGGTGTGCGCATGATTGCGGCCAAGCGCCAGCCAGAGACAGCGCAAGGCTGGCTGTCTACCAGGGAAATTCGGGAACGGGGTTATTTTAACGGTGAAGTCAGCGAATTAAACCTGCTGGCCCACACCTGCTGTCATGAGTTTGCTCACCTGCTGCAATACAGTGCCGGACGGCGCCATCTCGGGTCGGTTCATAACCCGTACTTTTATGAAGCACTGGACCAGTTGCACAACAGTGGCGCGGCTGATGCAACCCGGCACTACCTGAGTGAGCAGGCAAGCAGCGCCGGGGTTGAGCTGTCTGGTGCTGTCTATGAACTACCAAACCCCGCCAGGCAACGACAACAATGGCAGGTCGGAGATTCTGTGTGTTTTGGTGAGGGCTCACACCGAAAACAGGGCAAAATTATTCGGGTAAACCGAAAAACCTGCACCGTTTCCGTAACTCAGCACTCGCGCTACCGGGTCCCCCTTCAGCTATTACGCCAGAGCCACAGCCACCTGCTTGACCGGGTTTCAAGCCAGGTATAGTCTGCGGCAAACCCCAGTGGATTCGGAGTACCTCAGGTTATGGAAGATCACAGCCAGTTTCGCTTGTTGTCGGAACGGCGGTTTGCACCGTTTTTTGTTACCCAGTTCACCGGGGCTTTCAACGACAACCTGTTTAAGAATGCATTACTTTTACTGGTGACCTATAACGCCGGCGGGTTGTTTGGACTGTCGTCGAGCGTAGTAGTCAACATGGCTGCCATGCTGTTCATTCTTCCTTTCTTCTTATTCTCAGCCATTGCAGGCCAGATTGCCGACCGCTACGAGAAGTCTTCCGTTATCCGCTGGATTAAGTTTGCAGAGGTTTTAATCATGGCCGTAGCCGCTGCAGGCTTGTGGTTTGGCTGGCATGAAGTGTTGCTGCTGCTTTTGTTTATGATGGGTGTGCAGTCCGCGTTTTTCGGCCCGGTAAAATACGCTATTCTTCCTCAAACGCTGGAAAACTCTGAATTGGTCGGCGGTAACGCCTTGGTTGAGATGGGGACGTTTGTGGCCATCCTGCTGGGTACGCTGGTGGCGGGAATAATGATGAAAGCTCCGCTGCCCGGGCCAATGATTGCCGTTGCGGTGATGGCAGTCGCCATACTTGGCTTCATCTCTGCATTGAAAATCCCCAAGGCAGAAGCCGCAGCTCCAGATTTGAAGGTTCGTTACCGACCGCTGAAAGAAACCTGGAAACTGATGGCTATTGCCCGGGAAAATCACAACGTTCTGCTGAGCGTATTGGCTATTTCCTGGTTCTGGTTTTTGGGCGCGGCCTACCTCACTCAATTTCCCGGATTCGCTAAAGATGAATTACTCGGCGATGAAACCGTGGTCACAATCCTGCTGGCCATTTTCACCGTCGGCATTGCTCTCGGCTCTATCGCCTGTGAGCGGCTCTCCGGCCATAAAATCGAACTGGGCATTGTGCCCATTGGCTCGTTGGGACTGAGTCTGTTCGGCATTGATCTGTACTGCAACATGCCGGAACAACCTATGCCTTCAGACTGGTGGATGATCATCGCCGACACTCACTACCGAAGGATAGCACTCGATCTTCTTGCCATTGGTATCTTCGGAGGGCTGTTTATTGTACCTCTCTATGCCTTCGTACAGCAGGAAACCCCGCCGGAAACCCGGGCCCGGGTGATTGCCGCCCTGAACGTGTTCAATGCACTCTTCATGGTCGTTAGTGCGCTATTAGGTATGTTATTGCTCGGCATGTTCGGGCTCAGCATTCCGGAGTTTTTTCTGGTACTTTCGATCATGAACCTGATCGTTGCGGCCTACGTTTACCAACAAATGCCTGAATTCACGCTTCGCTTCGTCATCTGGATCATGTCGCACACCATCTACCGGGTTAAGCACCACAACCTGGACAGAATTCCCGAAGAGGGCCCTGTGCTACTGGTGTGCAACCACGTTTCCTACATGGACGCGCTGGTCATAGCCGGTGCGGTAAGACGGCCCGTACGCTTTGTTATGGACCACAACATCTTCTCTACGCCAGTAATGGGTACATTCTTCCGGATGGCCAAGACCATCCCCATCGGTCCGAAAGCAAAGGTACCTGAGATCTACGAAGCCGCTTTTGACCGGATCGATGAAGAATTGGCTGTCGGAAACGTGGTGTGCATCTTCCCCGAAGGCCGACTGACGTCCGATGGCGAAGTCGGCGCCTTTAAACCCGGCGTTGACCTGATTCTCCAGCGCAGGCCTGTCACTGTTGTACCCCTGGCGCTCAG
Source organism: Marinobacter sp. (assembly GCF_041595835.1). Lineage (GTDB taxonomy): Bacteria > Pseudomonadota > Gammaproteobacteria > Pseudomonadales > Oleiphilaceae > Marinobacter. The sequence goes on from NZ_JBFHJO010000008.1 coordinate 58,547, forward strand.
GGGACTGTGGGGGAGCGTTTTCAGTCATTGTGGTGGACCGGCGCTGACTCACCTGCCTAAACGCTTCTGGTCACGAATTCAGCTACTGGCAGACCATCCTGTGAACCCTGAGGCGGCAACAGCCGAAGCACTGGAAGACAAGGTCAAGACGTTAAGAGGCAAGCAAACCTGACACCGATCACAAGGGACCCGCCATGAAGCCGCTAAGCCCGACAGATCAACTGTTTCTATGGCTGGAAAAACGTCAGCAACCCATGCATGTGGGCGGCCTCCAGATATTTTCATTCCCAGAAGACGCTCCGGACGACTACGTTGCAAAACTGGCCGATCAGCTTAGACAATACAGGCGAGCATCTCCCCCCTTCAATCAGAACCTGAGCTACTGGCTAGGCCAGCCGGGTTGGGTCGAAGACCAGCACCTCGATCTTGAACATCATTTTCGCTTCGAGGCCCTCGCCACTCCAGGGCGCATCCGGGAATTGCTGTCATTTGTATCAGCCGAGCATTCTCACCTGATGGATCGTGAGCGCCCTCTCTGGGAAGTGCACCTGATTGAAGGATTACAGGGCCGGCAGTTTGCGCTTTACACAAAAATTCACCATTCGCTGGTAGATGGTGTCTCCGCCATGAGAATGGCCACACGCATCCTTAGTAAAGACTCGCAAGAAACCGGCATGCCTCCTATTTGGGCATTGCCGGAACGAGAACAGTCAGGTGCAAGCAATGGCGACCTATCCCTGTGGAGCAGCGTGGCGCACTTATTGGGAAGTTCCGGCCGGCAACTCGGCACGCTTCCTACGGTGGCAAAAGAACTACTGAAGACCATAAACCAAGCCCGCAAAGATCCAGCGTATAGCTCTATCTTTCATGCGCCGGGAAGTGTGCTGAATCAGAAGATCACGGGCTCTCGGCGCTTTGCCGCTCAATCTTGGTGTCTGAAACGTATTAAAGCCGTATGCCAAGCCTACGGCACTACCGTCAACGATGTTATCACCGCCATGTGCGCATCGGCTTTACGCACTTACCTGATCAATCAGGATGCCCTTCCAAACAAACCACTGATTGCCATGATACCAGTGTCCCTGCGCCACAATGACAGCTCTACAGGGAACAAGGTCGGGGTTATTCTCGCTAACCTGCATACGGATCTGGCCGATGCCAGTGAACGACTGAAACACATTCATTCCGGAATGCAGGAAGCCAAGCAGCGCTATCACCAGATGTCAGCCGAAGAGATTGTGAACTACACAGCCCTGACTCTGGCGCCGGCAGCGTTCCACCTTTTGACGGGTATGGCCCCCAAATGGCAAACCTTCAATGTGGTAATTTCCAATGTACCGGGACCAGATACGCCTCGTTACTGGAACGGTGCAAAGCTGGAAGGCATGTACCCTGCATCCATCACTATGGACCGCTTAGCCCTGAACATGACTGTGACAAGCTACAACAACCAGGTCGAATTCGGCCTGATTGGCTGTCGCCGCACTTTGCCGAGCCTTCAACGAATGCTGGATTATCTGGAGGGCGGTCTGGCGGAGCTGGAAGCTGCCGCCGGCCTTTAATCAACCCAAACGGACTTCATTATTACGCTCGGAAATCTGGCTGTTCAGGGTCCAGAAATCGTACAACACTCCGATGAAAAACAAACCACCGGTAAATAGGTAGATGATACCGGTAATCCATTTACCCATGTACATGCGGTGTAAGCCGAATACACCCAGAAAAGTAAGCAGTATCCAGCAGATATTGTAGTTGATTTCGCCTTCCTGAAAGCGGCGGGAGGCTTCCCTGTCCATAGAGGGAATTAAAAACAAGTCAATAATCCAGCCGATAAAAAAGAGGCCCAGGGTGAAGAACCAGATCGTACCGGTGATAGGCTTGCCGTAATAAAACCGGTGCGACCCCAGGAACCCGAAGATCCAAAGCAAATAACCAATAACCTTACTGTGGGTGTCTGGCTTTTCTGTCATCTGTGTTTATATCCTCTGGTATCCGTTCATAACCACCTCGCCTTTACGCCACAAGCGCCATTCTCCGGGCTTATAGATATCCCACGTTTCATCCGTGGTCAGGGGCTCAGTAACAATCACGCTGACAATATCATTAGCTGTGGTTTCGGCTTCAAAGTCTACAGTGACGTCGGTGTCTTTCAAGCGGGCAGGGCCAAAGGGGGCCCGACGAGTGATGCTGGCCATTTTTGTAGTGCAGTAGGTAAACAGCCAGTCACCGTTGCTTAACAGCAAATTGAATACACCGGCGCTGGCATAGGCCCTGGAGAGAGAAACCAGCTTTTCAACCATTTGCTCCATAGTGTCATCACGCTGACAATTCAGGCGAAGATGATTGAGCATATCGCAAAAAAGTGCTTCGCTGTCGGTGGTGCCTACCGGCTCGTAAAAACCCTGCTTTGCACTGAAACCTGACAGCTGCCCATTGTGGGCAAAGACCCAATAACGGCCCCATAGTTCACGAATAAACGGGTGGGTATTGGCCAGACAAATGTCGCCAACATTCGCTTGCCGAATATGACAGACAGCCACTTCACTTTTAATAGGGTGCGTTTGCACCACTTCGGCGAGGCGCGAGCTCGCGCTCGCATCGGCATCGTGAAAACAGCGAATGCCCTTACCTTCGTAGAAGGCCACACCCCAGCCATCTTTATGGGGCCCGGTTTCACCGCCCCTGCGGGTCAGGCCGGTGAAACTGAAACAAAGGTCTGTGGGGGTGTTGGCACTCATTGCCAGCAATTCACACATGATCCATTCGATCCTTGGCTAAGTCGGCGGAGCGCATAAGGATACCGTTTTCAAACAACGCCCGGGGATAACTGAGCGCAGGGTGAGGCAACCCGGTTTCGACCAGCTCGCTTGCCCCGGTAAAGATACTGATCTGCTACCGAGAATAAAGCTTCAGCTTCCCGACCATCATCCGGCCACTGCGCCATGCCGAACGAAGCCGTTACCTGTATATCTGCATCACCATAGCTCAACTCCCTGCCCGCAATACGAAGCCGGAGCTCCTCCATCAGTTCGTAGGCGGCTTCCGACCTGACATCTCGTAGAATCAAACCAAACTCTTCTCCCCCAAGGCGGCCAACAAAGTCTGTTGTACGCAGGCGCTCTTGCAGGCACCGGCCAATCTCCCGCAGCACATAGTCTCCGGCATCATGACCTAAGGTATCGTTGATAATTTTGAAGTGATCAATATCCATCATCACCAGAACAAAGGCGGTGTTACTCCGCTCAGACTCCGCAATTGTACGGGCCAGCGTAGACTGAAAATTTGCCCGATTGGCCAGGCCGGTCATAGCATCGGTCTGGGCGACTTCGACAAGGCGCTGCTCGGCTTCCTCTCGCCGGGCTTCGTACTTGTGCATAAACACCTGCATCAAACAGCCGCACAACACCATATTCAGCAGGTCAATCATGGACGCAGCAGAACCGATATTGCCAAGGTAGAAGTAAAAGACCACACAACCCAGCAACATAAAAGGCCCGCTCAGAATCAAGCCTTCACGCTTGCCCAGTAGCAGATATGCGAGCACCGGCATGATCAGCACCCAAACAAAGGCAGCTACGGAGGCATCCGGCACCAACATGATTGCAATGAAAAATGAAAACAGGGCAATCAGATACCCATATACCCATTTCCCTAAATGAGGGGTGTTTTTTAAACGAGGCGTACCGAAGAACAGCAGGCCAGCAGCTGCAACCTCAAGAGCAGATATCCAGGCGTAGCCATTGAAAAGCTGCAGACTGGCGAACACCATTAACACAGACCCCGTCACTAAAAATAGCAACCGGGCGAGTGATCGACGGTGATTATCCCGAAGACCTGAGCGACTCTGTTCCAGAGTCTTGCCAAGATCCTGATGGTTTGACATATCCATGCTGACTCTTTCCGGGAGCAGACTTTCAATACAGGGGGGAACTGACTATAAAACACTCAGCCAGTTTTCCCTAAACGTTTTTCCAACAATCAGATATATAGATTTTTACGGGAGAAACGCTCTACCAGCGGTTGGTACGCTGAACCCAGTAAACGATTCATGAAATCAATTCCCCAGGCATCCGGCCCCACCAGAATCCGGGACTCATTTTTCAGAATACCTTTTACAATGATTTCCGCAGCCTTTTCGGGCGTGGTCATCGCTATTTTATCAAAGCCTTTACGCAGAGCCACACCATTCTCGGAAGTACCCATACGCGCTGAGTTAGCGATGTTGGTACGGATACCACCAGGGTGTACACAACTAATATGGACCGGCTGATTTTCTACTTTCATTTCCTGCCGCAGCGATTCTGTAAACCCCCGCACCGCAAACTTGGCCGCATTGTAAGCACTCTGCTTAGGGACACCGATCAACCCAAACACGCTGGAGATATTAACCACGTGACCATCACCAGAAGCAATCAGATAAGGCAGAAAAGCACGGGTACCATGGACGACACCCCAGAAATCTATATCCATGACCCACTTGAAGTCGTCATCCGACATATCACAAACCGTCGCTGACAACGCGACCCCAGCGTTGTTGATCACCAGGTTGACCACCCCGAAATCTGCCCGCACCTGTTCGGCATGGGCGTATATTGCGTCACGGTCAGAGACATCAAGAACGTAGGACTTCACTTCTGCACCACCACACGCAGCAACCGTTTCAGCCAACCCGGCTTCGTTAACATCAGAGATCGCCAGGCGACAGCCCTTGGCAGCCAGTACTGTTGCAAGCCCCCGGCCTATTCCGGAACCGGCCCCCGTCACTACAGCCACTTTGTTTTTGAGATCCTTCATGGGCACAACCCTTTATATTGTTTTTGATATAGACAAGGATACTTTAGTCCCTCGACACTGTAACCGTCAGTACACATGTCAACTTGCAGGCATTCAAGGGCACAAACAAGGCAGCCGGTGTGTACTAACCCAGTAAATGATCCAGTGGACGTTCGTAGCCAGGCGCGAACACCTCAAGGAAGTACAACACCTCAGGGAGCGCTTCTTCTTGCAGGCGCTGGAGCGTCTGCTCTGCAGCCGGCTCAAATTCTTTGTTGCCCGTTTGAATTTCAGCCCGGCACTTCAACAAGGCAGAGAGCCTGTCCGCCGCCTTGATCAGTTCTTTCTCTTCCTCACCGAGTTGTGATTCCCTGACATAAGGGGCAAAGGCATCCTGTAAATCGTTCGGCAACAACGCCAGTAATTCGGCTTCAGCTTTGTGCTCAATATCCCCGAATACTTCCCGCATCACTTTCGAGTGATACTTGACCGGGGTCGGCATATCACCGGTAATGACCTCGGTCGCATCGTGATAAAGCGCCGCTGCGGCTATCCGGTCGGCATTGACCTGGCCATTAAAATGCCGGTTCCGGATCAACGCCAACGCATGGGCAAGAGTCGCCACCTCCCAGGAATGGGTCGCCACATTCTCTTCAATAGCATTGCGCATCAAGCCCCAACGCTTAATCCAGCGCAGGCGGGAGACATAAGCAAAGAAGGGGCTGGCAGTGGATTGTCTGACACTCATTCAAACGTTCCTGTTCTGGGCATAATTAGCGAACATCGAGGGTAAACGGCACAATAACATGGCCGTATTCATCCAACTCGGCATCTCTTGCCGGGTCGAGCGTAAATAGCTGGCTACCCGAGACACCGTGAGCATCTTCCAGCAACTGTTTAATAGAGTGCCCCCGCTGGGCGGCCAACGTCCCCAGCGTCTCTGGAGGCAACTGACGCTCTCCAGCCAGGAACTCTTGCCGCGCCTGAGCCCAGGCTTCCTCTGTAACCGCTTCGCCCTGGGCGTCCATACGATCTTTCAACAGAGTCAGCCCGTCAGCTTCCGGAGCAGTACCACCCCGAATGCTCAACAACAGATCAGGACGTTCATTCAGCGCCTTAGCCAGGGCCGATATCTTTTCTGCTTCGCCATCCGCTAACGTCACGCGGCCTGGCAAAAAACTGACCCGCCCCAACTCCTCACTGCTGAAACCAGCCAGATCCGCCAATGAGCCCAGCATACTGAATGGTGAAGCTGCAGCTTTTACCAGCAGATTCACGAAGGTGCGCATCACTATCTGACCTACTCTGAATGATGGGTCGGACATATCGCCCTCAATCGGCAGATCCACCTCGATAATACCCTGTTGGTCAGTGAGTAACGCCAGACCCAACTTTACCGGAGCACCAACAGCATCTTCACTGGCCACCGCCTGGCCAAGCTTCATCTGATCAAATATCACTTGGTTAGAGGCTTGAAGGTGCGAGCCGGTAATTTCATAGTCAAGCTCCAGCTTCAGCTTGCCGCCATCCACCGTATAGCCCAGATAACGGCCGAGGTAAGGCGAGAGAATGGGCAGGGCAAGGTCTTCCATGGTCAACTTGAGATTACTCATTTCTTCGGTACCCAAGGCACCCAGCGAACCCTCAAACTTAACCGGAGCGCCTCCGGCCAACTTGCCACTCAGGTTAACCGTGCCCTGCTGCGGAGGCACGTTGCTAATGCCGGTGACAGAACCCGACAAAGCATCAAACGTGGTGCTGAACGCCGGGTCCAGAGTCCGGTCTGTATAGCCAACGGAACCGTTTTCGATCAGCAACTCTCCCACCCGGAAAATAAACTCTGGCTCAGCGGCCCCCCTGGCTTCAGAGACGTCAGAGGCAGAGGCACCCTGCGATGCCACCGTTTCCGTCTCGGGGCTGGTTTTGACGATTCGCTCAACGTTATGAGTACCGTCAGTTGTACGAATAAGGTTGAACGAAGGCTGAGCAAGGGTAACGGTGCCAATCTCCAACCGTACAGGGTTTACGTTAAATTCTACCGGAGACAGCCTGAGCAACTGCCAGGACACCAGCTGGTCCGCTTCATTCGGGAGTCTGAGGTCCAGGTCGGCAATTTGCGCCGTTCCGCTAAACGTGCCCGTGACTGGTACGTCTTGCCCGTCGAGATCCAGATTGCCATCAAAACCAAGTTTGCCGTCCTCCAGAGCCAGGTTAGCCCCAAGTTGTAGATACGGCTCCACCACCGCCAGCAGAATATCAGAACCCGAAAGCGCCGCTTCAAAGTTAAACGGAGCTGGGGTCACTTGCCCATCCGCCGCCAGTTGGCCACCACTGGCCAGCTTGGCTGACAGCGAATAGGATACTGGCTCATCCATACGTTCAGACAAGCCTCCCAGGGTTACGGTCAAATCAACCAGCTCCAGCTCCGCCGGTTGTTCCATAGCCTGATCACGCCAGCGCACACGTCCTTCATTCACCTCTAGCCCCTGAACCGACCAGCGAAACACTGCACCCGATGCACCTGCATTTTGCTCTGCCTCAGGCTCTGTTTCGCCTTCAGGCAGGGATGCAAGCCAGTCGATCGTCCCTTCTGGCCCCCGGGTCGCAGAAACAAATGGCTGATCGATGGTAATCAGGCCCACTTGAGCTTCTTTCGTGGCCAGATCAAAACGAACGCCCTCAACCGATAACCCAGAGACGCTTAACGCGGATTCGTCATCTCCCTCAGCCAGAGCCAACGCAAAGTCTTGAACGTTTAGCCGGCCATTGGACGTCGCCAGCTCAAAACCTCGATCATTCGATAGCCAGTAGTCAGATTCAACCGTGAGGGACCCACCCTGTAACTGCCATGGCAAATACGGCGCCAGAAAATGCGCCAACGTGCTGTAACCAACATCAGAAAGCTTTACCCGACCTTCGGAATACAGCGGGCTAATACTTAACTCACCATCCCACTCTATGGTCTGATCACCAATGGCGGCAATCACTGAATATCGGCTACCGGCTTCTCCGCGGGACCAAGTCGCCAGATCACTGAGAGTCAGGTCCAGGGGGGCAACTTGAAATTCTGCAGCCTGCGCCTGAGAGAAGTCTCTGAACAGCAATCGACCACCATCAATAGCCACTTCCTTGAAATAGAGTTTTGGAAGCTCAGCATTGTCATCTCCCTGAGCAGGCTCAGAGACCGGAACAGATGGATTCGCGTTCTGCCAATCCCGGGCGAAGTTCACCGAAAAGTCATCAAGAAGATCAAGACGAATATCCGGTTCAGTCAGACGAATCTCATCAAAACCCAGGATGCCCCGAAAGAGCTTCAGAACACTCACATCAACCCGCAGCTTTTCAAAGCCCGCAACTGGTTCATCACCGCCATCCCGGGCGGCAAACCCTTCAGCTTCAAGACTGAATGCGAACGGATTGAAGTGAATCCCGGACACTTCTGCTTGCCAACCCATTCTTTGTTCCAACTGCTCGGGCAAGATTTTTTCAAGCCACCAAGGCAGAATCATAAATCCGGCCAGCACATAAAGCGCCAACAAACCACCCAACCCGATCAACAGGTTTCTTATCAGGTGACTCTCTGCCTTTGGTTTGCCCACAGAACACTCCCTTACATACGTTGAATAACGCCATTAACACCCCCACAAGCATAGCGCTCAGGGCCTGCTTTTGTCAGCCAGACCTGACAGCAGCCACTGAACCCGATATCCTCAACGACACGTATCACTCCCTGTAACCGCAAACGGAGAGAGGCAATATGGATATCGGCGATATGCGTCGGGACTTTGAAAGTGAAGGGCTGAACCGGGAGCACCTCAACGACGACCCGGTGATTCAGTTCCAGAATTGGTTTGAAGACGCCCGCCAGGCAGGCATTCTGGAGCCTAACGCCATGTCTCTGGCCACCACTGGTGCAGATCAGATGCCAGATATTCGCACCGTATTGCTCAAATACTTCGACGACCGCGGGTTTGTGTTTTACACCAACTACGGTAGCCGAAAAGCCTGTGAGCTTGAAGAAAACCCTCGGGCGGCACTCCTGTTCCCATGGATTGGTCTTAACCGCCAGGTTCGTATTCAGGGTACGGTAGAAAAAGTCAGCAAAACAGAATCACTGAAATACTTTACCTCACGACCCAGAGGCAGCCAGATCGGAGCCTGGGTTTCCGAGCAGAGCAAAGCAATTACATCGCGGGGTTTGCTCGAACAAAAAGTCGCGGAAATGAAACGCAAGTTCAGCTCCGGCGAAATCCCTCTGCCCGGTTTTTGGGGTGGGTATCGAGTTGTTCCTGAGCGCATGGAGTTCTGGCAGGGGCGACCAAGCCGGCTCCACGATCGATTTGAATACATAAGAGAAGCGAATGCCTGGACAATCCAGCGACTGCAGCCCTGACAAGCCTTATATCTGGTTCTGCCACCAGACAAGTCGGGACCGTGCAGACCCGCCCGAATGGTTCACCGCCTTTGAAGCCAGGACGCTGGCACAGCTCGAAGGCCCAAGGCGCCGGGAATATCTGTCCAGCCGGTGGCTGATCCGACAAAGCCTGAGCAAAGTCAGTGGCGAAGCTCCGGAGAACTGTCAGCCCGTAGATGGTCGCCCGATTGCGTCACTCATTCCCGAAGGTTGGCACCTATCTCTAAGCCACACACGGGGCTTCACCGCCGTTGCCATAAGCCGAAAACCCCTTGGCATTGATATTGAGTCCCGCCAACGCAAGCCAAACTGGCAAAGCGTCGCCAAACGCTGGTTTACTCCGGTTGAGCAAGAGTGGTTGCTCAATACCAACAGCCCGGTCGACTTTCTGAAAGTGTGGACCCTCAAAGAGGCCTGGCTCAAAGCGACACAAAGAGGCATCGCCGGCAACCTGAAAACGTTGGAAGTTCGGGAAAATTATGAACTGATTGGCGACCAGCAAAGCTCACACTGGCGCTCCTGCTCCTGTTACGTGGAAGGTTATCTGGCCTCTCTGGTCTATCAGGCCGGGGAAAACGAAACGGCGGCTTCCTGGCCCAATATAACGTTACTGGTTCCGCCACTCGAAGACTTTGCCCTGACACCTTCGGCAACACTGAATGTCGATTGGGAGCCCGTTTTACACCGTTCGATCAGCGCCAAACGCTAACCGGGAGAATGAATGCACCAACCCAACAAACGCTGCCCATGGTGCGGCTCTGATCCACTCTACGTGCATTACCACGATACGATTTGGGGGCGCCCTGAGCATGATGATCAGGCTCTGTTCGAAAAACTCTGCCTTGATGGCCAGCAGGCGGGGCTGAGCTGGATTACCATCCTGCGCAAACAGGACACTTATCGAAAAGCTTATGCTGGCTTTGACCCCCTGAAAATTGTCCGTTTCACAGAACAAGATCAAGCCCGGCTACTTGAGAACCCCGGCATCATTCGGAATCGCCTGAAAGTTCAATCCATCATCCGTAACGCTCGGAGTTATCTAGCGCTGCAGGAGCAAGGTATCGGTTTTTCAACGTTTCTCTGGCAGTTCGTGAATCACCAACCGATCCAGAACCACTGGCGCTCGCTGGAAGACGTTCCAGTTACTACCCCGGAGTCTGAAGCCATGTCCAAAGCGCTGAAAAAAGCCGGGTTTAACTTTGTAGGACCAACCATTGTTTATGCATTCATGCAGGCAACCGGCATGGTGAATGACCACTTGGTCAGCTGCCCGGTACATCAGGAATGTCAGGATCTTTCAACATAAAAAGTAAGTAAATGACCAAAAGAGACCGGCCGCGCCCGGCCGCCGCATAAAACATGCAGCCGGGCGACCGATCAGGAGGCAAGACATCCTCCATTACCCACAAACGAAGCGACCGGGTTCCGCTGTGGACAACTCTTTAGTGCGCCATAGAGGCGGCCACAATCGCATACTCGTGGTTGTGTGGCTCAATGAGTGCAGCATGCAACGCGACAATGGCTGCATCATAACAGTCCTCATCAATCACAAACTGAATATCGACCTGACGCATACACTGATGAATAGCCAGGACACTGATATCTTTATCCGCCAGCGATTTCACTGAACGAGCCAGAATGCCCGGCACTTTCATATCACTGCCGATGGCAGATACCAGAGCAACTTTCCGGGTGCTGAGCTCGCCGTTGGGGAATTCTTCCTCCAGCGCCTTAACCACACGTTTAACATGCTTGAGCGTGGTGTCCACATAATGGGTAATGGTGTTGGCGTTGGTATCTTTGGAGATAAAGCGCACTTTGAAGCGTGTCAAAATATCCAGAATCCGACGATCGCACCCTGGCTCACCCTGCATATCCTGATCAAATACCTCAATAGCAAACACACCCTTCGCACCCGCTACGATTTCAACCTGAGGCTTCTCACTGACATAGTCGCCAGTAATCAAGGTGCCCGTATGCTCCGGCTCAAATGTATTCATCACGCGCAGAGGAATTTCGTTCTGCCTCAACCCCTTACCAGCACGGGGGTGAATGGCCTCCATACCCAGGTTGGCCAACTGGTCTGCTACGTCGTAATTGGTTCGGCCTAAAGGAACCACCTTGTCTTCACCAACGATTTTCGGGTCGGCCGAACTCAGGTGATATTCCTTATGAATGATCGCTTCACAGGCATCGGTGATCACCGCAACCCGACTGAACGTCATTTCGCTATAACCCCGGTCAAAGGTACGCATCAGGCCTTCTTTGCACTGAGCATAACCCGTCACAATCGGCAGCTCACGACTCAGATCGATACTATCGAAAGCCTGCCTCAGCTTTTCATCCAACGGCAAAAGCGCGCTGTCACGCCAGCCCGTCAGGTCAACAAACCGGGCATTAATACCTTCTTGCTGAAGCTTCAGAGCCGTATTGAATGCACTGTGGGCTTCACCGATGCCCGCCAGCATTTCACGCACCGTCAGAAGGTGTTCTTCTAACTGAAACTGGCCGTATGAACACAAGCGCTGCAGATCAATCAGGCAACCCCGAACACCTTCAATACGATCCGTGATGAACTGGTCGGCCTGCTGCTTTAACATCGGATCATCAAACAGTTCACCGTTGATGTCCGTCAGCAGCTTGATTAATTGTGTGAGGTCATCCCCCCAAGCCCAATCGGACTCGGCATCGGCAAACAGCGCGTAAACTCCCGGCTCGCCGGTTTTCTTGTGTTCCAGCAATTCATTGGTCACGCCGGCATAGGCGGATACCACGAAAATTCGCTGGTACAGGTCACTTTTTTTGCGCTGACCAATAATGATATTGTCGCGCACGGCCTCGTAATTACTCATGGAGGTACCGCCGATTTTCTCAACGGTATGCTGTGCCGTAGTCATAATCTTGCCTTTCTCATCTGCAGAATAAACAGTCGGTATAACGGAGTCTTATGACGCCTCACGTACACGTTTCTGCATAACTTCATCAACACTCTCACCCAGCAGCCTGGCACCAAGACGCAGGTCGTCTTCGCTGGTGGTCAACGGCATCAGGCACTTAATCACTTCATCATTCGGACCACTGGTCTCAATGATCAGCCCTTTCTCAAACGCGAGCTGAGTGATCGGGCCAGTAACTTCCGGCTGAGCAGCCTCAATGCCACGCATCAGACCGCGCCCCTTAACCTTGAACGCACCCGGGTGCCTGTCACAGATCGCTTGCAACGCATCACCCAGCAACTTAGATTTAGCCTTTACTGAATTAGCGAAAACGTCATCTTTCCAGTAGGTATCGACTGCCGTCCGGGCTGTCACAAATGCCATGTTATTACCACGGAACGTACCGTTGTGTTCACCAGACTCCCAAATGTCGAGCTCTGGCTTGAACAATACCAGAGCCATCGGCAGACCATAACCACTCAACGACTTGGACACAGTAACGATATCCGGCTTAATGCCCGCAAACTCAAAGCTGAAGAACTCACCGGTACGACCATTACCGGCCTGAATATCATCCAGAATCAGCAGAATGTCGTGCTTCTCACATAACGCAGACAAGCCCTTCAGCCATTCGGCACGGGCCGCGTTCAGGCCACCTTCCCCCTGAACGGCTTCAACAATTACCGCCGCTGGCAGTTCAATACCGGAGGAGCTGTCAGACAGCATTTTGTCCATAATGGCGATGGTATCAACGTCTTCACCCAGGTAACCGTCATAGAACATGAAATCGACGTTGCCTAGCGGCACGCCAACGCCCCCACGGTGGTGTTTATTACCGGTTGCAGCAACCGCACCGGCTGTTACGCCATGGAAACCGTTGGTAAAGGAAATAATGTTGGTACGGCCTTTCACTTTACGGGCCAGTTTCATGGCGGCTTCTACACAGTTTGTACCGGTAGGGCCGGTGAACTGAATCTTGTAGTCCAGACCACGGGGCTGGAGGATATATTTCTTATAGGACTCCATGAAGTCCTGCTTGGCTGTGGTAAACAAATCCAAGCCCTGGCTCACGCCGTCCGCATTAATGTACTCAAGCAGAGCTTTCTTCAGAATATCGTTGTTGTGGCCGTAGTTCAGAGAGCCGGCACCCGCCAGAAAATCCAAGTATTGCTTGCCATCTTCGGTGTACAAGTGCGCGTTCTTGGCACGGTTAAAAATCACCGGAAAAGCACGGGAATAAACACGTACTTCAGATTCTGTAGATTTAAAAATTTCCATTGTCTTGCCTCTTAGCATAGTAGGTTCGAGGTTAGTGCCCGGTGTCTGCTGGTAAAACGTGTCGGTCGCAACAGATTTGCCGTGCGTTAATTTCAGCCATTTATCAGGCCCACCTCGGGTGGCCTGGACTGCTTGAAGTCGCAATCAGCAATTCACTCAGTGAATCAGGGATCTTAGACAGGTTTTGTGAAAGGCCCGATACGCAACAGGAATTCAGAGTCGTGCCTGCCGCCAAAGTGAGCGTCTTTCTCAAAATGCTCGTGATAAGTCAGTTCAGCGCCCAAATCTCGGGCGAAAGAGCGGAACAGCGCCCAGGAGGCCTCGTTATCTTCGGTAATCGTGGTTTCCAGATGCGTAACGCCTTTACAGGATTCACGACCAACGATTTCCTTCAACATTCGTTTGGCCAGACCTTGTCCACGACCGTTCTCGTGAACCGCCACTTGCCAGACAAACAGGGTTTCAGGTTGTCGGGGAGGGATGTATCCAGAGATAAAGCCGACTAAATCGCCGCTTCTCTCTGCCGCCACGCCAGTATCGGCAAAGTGGCTGCACTGCAGAAGGTTGCAGTATATCGAGTTGGGGTCTAACGGGGGACATTCCGCCACCAACTGGTGGAGCCTGAAGCCATCATCCTTAGTGGGTTTCCGCAGGGTGATGGCGGTGGTATTCGATCCTTCAGAGGTCATATCGATGTTAAGTCACGTCAAAATTTAGAGCTAAATTATATAGACCTCGAAAGATATTTCAAGTTAAGCACCCAAATCATCCATGTCAGCGACTCTGAACACCTCGTTAAAACAAGCTTAATTCGACTCGAAAACCAAATCAAAAAACGTAAAAACGCCCTTAAATCATGGCCAACCACACTGACAAAGGCAAAGACAGAGCCCCTGAACCATTATTCCAATATTTACCAGATCGTTATAACAAAAGAGAAGCAGGCCACAAAATCTTTAGGGCTCCAAGCATCAGAGAAGCGACGAAACGAATGCCAGCAGTCCTGGTGTCTGGACAGAAGGTTGATTGATGACATGACCTAGCCCTCCGTAACAACATAAGATCGCCGGGCCAGCCAGCGGATGACCAGCGGAAGAAAGAACCCGGTACTACACATCAAAACACCCCAGGCATTAACCCCCAACAGCATGGCGTACTTGCCCTCACCAATCGCCCAGCTTTCAGGAACCAAGCCCGACGTCAGCAATACTCCAAGGCCAAGACCCGTCCAGAAACTCAGATGAAAACTCCATGGAGACCAGCGGGTAAAACCGTAGAACAGAAACACCGGAGCCAGCCCCATCACCATAGTCCCGGAAATGGTCGTGGCGGTGAGAATGTCCGTTCCGGCAAACATGGGAATGTTCCCCAGAAATGCGAACACAACCATCACCACTGCACCTACGCGGATACTCGGAAGCTTTCCTCCTGCCCGCCTGGCCAGCCTCGGCAAATCCACCGCAAGAGATTTCGCTAACGACGTAAACGTAGAATCCAGCGTGGAACCCGCAGAAGTCATCATCACCACGCTCATGAAGAACAATGCAGCCAGCCCCAGAGATTTGCCAACAGCCGCCGGTGCATTGCCCATAACCTCAATGCCGTTCAGCCGGGCATGAACCCCCACCAGACTGAAGATAAATACCGCCACAAAGCCCAGCAGGCCGGCCACCACGAAGCTTTTGAGCATGGTTTTTTCTTTGTTCACGAAGCCCCGGTCGGTCAGCACAGGATCGTGGAAGGGGTAACTGAACATCTGCAACAATGCCACCAGCAGCAGGTCCATACCGCTTTCGAGCCGGAACTCGCCGTTCGTCAGCAAAACATCGGTTTCATTGCCAGGTATCACCAGAAACAGAACCGCCCCAACGAAGAACACAAAGACAAACGCTTGAATCACGTCGGTGAAAATCGACGACCGCAATCCACCCTTAAGGCTGTATGCAAGCGTAAACATGGTGAACAACATCGCGGCAGCGTAATATTCCCATTCACCAGGCAGGCCAAAATAACCGCCAACCACAGCGGTATTGCTCCAGACTTCGTTATAGAGACGAATCAGAATCGCCGCCGCAAACGCTAGACTGGCCAGCCGTCCGAACCGCGAGCTCAAAAATTCTTGCAGACTGCGGGCACCGGTTTGGGTACGAATCAGGTAAATAACATACCCGGCCACCGGGATAGACAGCCAGTAACTCGCATAGGCCAGGCCGCCTACCACGCCGTATTCCGCTCCAAGATTGGCCGCATTGGTCACCGACTTGGCGAAGATCCAGCTGATAAAAATACTTGCCGTCAGTGACCACTGGCCCACCGGGTTTCCTTGATCGTCAGCGCCTTTGTAGAACGAGTTGGCGGTTTTGCTCTTCGGCGACAGCACGTACATCACCACGCCGTATGCGATCAGAAATCCCCAGAACAAGGTGCCTTCAGTAGCATTCATTTTTCTGGTCCATTTTGGAGAAGGCCGTTTATAGGGAGGAGAGGGCTAATAACTCTCAGAAAATCCACAGTTTTCGTTTTGAAGGACAACGCCAACCCGAAAAACCGACTACCCCACATTTCAACCGGGCGCAGAACAACTAGCCCCAAACCGGTAACAGGAAAAGCACCGGTGATGCCGCAACATGATTCGCTCATTCATGCTCTCGGCCAGCGAACCACCCAGATCATATTGCGGATCATCATCCACCAGCGTGCAGGCATACACCCGAACCTGTTCACCTTTCTTCACCAGCATCCGAGTGTATGTACACATAAAGTGGGAGCGCGCTTCCGGCGTGGGATACTTGTCCATGCAGGATTCCGTAATCTCGGGGCTACCGTCCTCTGAACCCGGAGCACCCAGGTCCGGGAATGCAGTGAACGCCAAATCTTCAGGTATATTTTGCTCCCGGAAGATCTTCTTGAATGCATCTTCAACGTCTACGACCACCTCTCCCGGGTCGGTCTGACGTGCAATGGACACTTTGAAGCCCTGTTCGATCAACCAGCAAATGCCTTCCAGAGCCTGATCAAAACTGCCGTCTCCGCGATCTTTGTCATGACGCTCGCGATCAGGAAAATCCAGGCTGACTCGGAAATGAATCGGGTAGGGGTTGTCCAGCAAAGGCAGTACCTGATGCCGACGTTTCAATAATGGCTCAGTGGCATTGGTCAGAACAAAGCACGGGCGGTGCTGGCTGGCGTAGTTCAGGATGTTCACAAAGTCCCGGATGACAAAGGGCTCGCCACCAGTGAAGGAAAACTGCTCTACCCCCAGGTCAATGGCTTCGTGGATAAACGGCTTCACATCACTAAGCTTCATACCGGGAATCCGGCCATCCCCCGGATGGGAACCTTCCAGACAGAATGGACAAGCCAGGTTGCAGGCCGTCCCCGTATGGATCCACAACTCCTTCAGCTTATCCGCATCAATGTAGCCGCGAGGATCGCCATTGCGAGTATGCGTCCAGCTGTCCCGGGCTCTGGGTTCCAGCAACTCCACAGCAGGAATGCGCACACTGCGGGATGTTCGAAGTTCAGTCAGGGGCATAAAACCGCCTCGTTGTTTTCAGTTATTGTATCTACAGACCCAGCATTCGATGATTTGTTACAAACAAAATCCATCACGATCTACCCAAGCGCCATGCATGCAGTTTTGCCAGTAACTTCAGAGCGCCTTCTGGCGCATGAGCACGTTTCCATTCGCCCGCCGCGTATTTGGCAGATTCATTCCATGTCGGGTACGGGTGAATCGTTCCGAGAATTTTGTTCAGGCCTAAACCATGTTTCATGGCAAGGGTGAACTCAGCCAGAATTTCTGCGCCATGGGCACCTACCACAACCACACCGAGGATCTTGTCCTTGCCAGGCACCGTTAACACCTTGATGAAACCATAGGCTTCACTTTCGGCAATGGCACGGTCCAGATCATCCAATCCATAACGGGTGACTTCATAATCAACTCCCTGAGCTTTGGCCTCTGCCTCACTCAACCCCACCCGGGCTACTTCCGGCGAAGTAAAAGTAACCCAAGGCATAACCCGGTAATCCACACGGAAGCGTTTAAATTGTCCAAACAAGCCATTCACTGCGGCGTACCAGGCTTGGTGGGCGGCTGCGTGAGTGAATTGGTAAGGGCCGGCCACGTCACCGCAGGCAAATACATTGGGGTAACGCAGGCTCATGTCATCTTCCACCGGAACCGTACCGTTTGGCAGGGTTTCCACGCCGATCCGTTCCAGGTTCAAGCCGGTTGTGTTAGCCGACCGACCGACAGCCACCAACACCTGATCGAAGGGTATACGTACCCGCTCACCGTTATGGTCACAGTAGGCAACCTTCTCTCCGTCTTCCAGGCGGAATTCAGTGGCTGAATGCTCCAGCAGCACCTCAATGCCATCGGCTTCGAACTGTGCTTTTACAACCGCCGAAACGTCTTCATCTTCTCTGGCCAGCAGGCGATCAGCCCGCTCTACCTGAACCACCTTGCTACCCAAGCGGGCAAATGCGTGAGCCAGTTCCGAACCAATAGGCCCACCCCCTAACACCAGCAAGCGTTTCGGCTGCTCCTGTAAATCCCATAGGTTGTCAGAGGTAAGCGGCTGCATGGCTTCCAGGCCCGGAATCGGCGGAACAGCAGGCTTGCCGCCGGTAGCCACAATAATGCTTCGGGCTGTCAGGCGCTCAGTGCGGCCATCATTATGTTGCACTTCCAGCTCCCAGGGAGAGATGAAGCTTGCTTCACCGAAGATGCAATCCACCCCGAGATTTTGATAGCGCTCCGGAGAATCGTGGGGCTCTACCTGTGCGATCACATCTTTGACGCGCTTCATTATGTTCCTGAACGAAGCCTGCACCGGCACGGATTCAAGGCCATAACGGGTGGCATTACGCAGAGTGTCAGCCGCTTTGGCGCTGCGAATCAGCGCCTTGGAAGGTACACAACCGGTATTCAGGCAGTCGCCACCCATTTTGTGCTTTTCAATCAGCGCCACTTTGGCTTTAACAGCCGCACCTATATAGGCCGAAACCAGGCCTGCGGAACCACCGCCAATAACCAGTAAGTTGTAATCAAAGTGCTCCGGTTTCTGCCAGCCAACATACACCTTGCGACTGCGGATAAAACCCACCACAAACTTTGCGATTAACGGAAACAGCGCGAGCAGAGCAAACGAAAGTAATACCCCGCCGGAGAGAATGTCGCTGGTGGATTGAATTTGCCCCAACTGGGTACCGGCATTCACAAATACAAAGGTGCCCGGCAGCATCGCCAGCCAACTCACCAGCGCGTAGGTGCGCAGCTTCATGGCGGTCAAGCCCATGGCCAGATTGATCAGGAAAAACGGAAACACGGGCACCAGACGCAGCGTAGCCAGATAGAAGGCACCGTCTTTCTCGATACCCCGATCAATCTTGGTAATGGTGTCTTTGTATCGTGTGCGCAGCGTGTCCCTCAACAGGAAGCGGGCCACCAGAAACGCCAGAGAGGCTCCGGCTGTCGAGGCAACAGAAACCGCGACCAGACCATACAGGTTGCCAAAAAAGGCTCCACCGGCAAGGGTCATGATGGCAGCACCAGGAAGCGACAACGCCGTCACCAACACATAAACAACGGCGTAACTGACAACAGCCACCAACAGGTTTTGATCAATCCAGTGCGCAATGCTGTCTCTGTGCTGCTGAAGATTTTCCAGAGTCAGCAGCTGATGCAGGTCGAAGCTGATAAACACGCCGATAATGACCGCGATGACCAGAATTAGAAGTAACTTGTTTCGGTTCATAAGAATGCCTGTTAAACGTGCATGAAAATACGCTGTTATCACTAAGACACGGCCATCCGCTGGATGTTACACAAATCATGTTCTAATATTTTTGAACGAATGTTCCACAATACAGGAACTTTTTCGTGTTCCGAAACCCTATTAAGGACATCATCTATCAAATCAGACCTGTCAGGGACGTGAATTCATGAACACTGCGGAGCTATCCAAAATCGAATATTCGTTGATCGAGGCACTCAAGAAAGGCGACGGCACAGCCTATGAAAAAGCGGTGCGAGAGTATTCGTCTGGCATGCTGGCAGTTGCTCGCTTCTATCTGGACGCTTCCAGCGCCGAAGAAATCGTTCAGGACTGCTGGGTCACGGTGATAGACGCCATTCAGAAATTTGAGGGCCGGTCTGGCCTTAAAACCTGGCTGCACCGGATCGTCGCCAACCGCTGCAAGAACAAACTGCGCTCCAGCAAACGGGAAGTAGCCATGGATTTTTCAGAGACCCTGGATCCTGAGCTGGCTGAAAGGTTCAATGCGTCGCGCCAGTGGGAATTGCCTCCGCGCCTTCGTTTTGATGAGTCCGCCGATAGCCTGCTGGAAAACGGTGCGCTGAGTGACTGTCTGGATAAGCACCTGTCAGCACTGCCGGAAACCCAGCGATCTGCACTGATGTTGTATGAGGCACACCAGCACAAATCTGAAGATGTCTGTAACATTCTCGATGTCAGTGCATCTAACCTTCGGGTGCTTTTACACAGAGCAAGGCAGAGGATCTTTCTGATGGTCGAAACCTTCCAGGAGACTGGCGAATGTTAATGTGCAAAGATCTGGCGGAAATCGCCAGTGATTACATTGATGGTGAGCTGTCGGCCTCTCAGAACCTGGCGGTAAGAATGCACCTGATGATGTGTAAGCATTGCCGTTCATTTATTGGCAACCTTCGCGCCAGCACTGATCTCATCCAAGCCCATTCATCGGCAAAGGTCGATGAAGAGCTGATGCGCAAGATTGATCAACGTGTCGCCGCAGCACTCAAAGCTCGGGATAAAGACTGAGAGTTGTGATCGGGAGATTCCATGCTGCTGAACTGGCTGACAAGGCGACTGGCCGCATACCTTTCCAAAGAAATTGCCCGGCATTCCATCAGAACATCCACCTGGGATGCCATGGTAAGCACCCTGCAACCGGGAGATGTTCTGTTGGTGGAAGGGAACACGCGAATCAGTGTGGCCATCAAGTATCTGACCCAATCCACCTGGTCTCATGCAGCCCTTTATCTTGGGCCAGATGCCGGCCTGGGCACCTCAGCTGAAGGCGAAGCTCATACGCTTATTGAGGCAGATCTAGAGCAGGGCATACGCCCACTCCCACTATCCTTTTATCGGCACGCCCACACCCGTATTTGTCGTCCGGTTGGACTGTCTGAGGATGATATTGGCGCACTGACAGACTATGCTCTCAGCCGACTCGGCCATCAGTACGACATGAGGAACGTATTTGACCTGGCCCGTTATCTGCTCCCTACACCGCCAGTACCTGCCCGCCACAGGCATAGGCTATTGGCCTTCGGAAGCGGCGATCCTACCCGGGCAATCTGCTCAACCTTTATTGCCGAAGCGTTCCAGTTGCTGAAATACCCTGTGCTACCCGTGGTAGAGCTACTTCCTGCCGGTGACCCGGATTGTGACGACTGCCTGCAAGAGCGCTACCGGGTCAAACACCACTCTCTGTTCACGCCTAGAGATTTCGACGCGTCACCCTATTTTCAGATCATTAAGCCCACAATTGAAATGAATTTTGATTACCGTGCGATCGAATGGGCCGATCAGGAACCCGGTGCTTAACTACTGTAATTCAGGGAAGTGTTCGGGCCGGTTCAACAACCACTCGTACTCACTGAACTTCATACCTGAGGTTGCGTCAATCTGTTTTCGCCGTTCGGGCTCAGCCCACTTTTGGATAAAGGCTCTCACAGACCCGGACGATTCAATAAAATCATCCTCATACCACTTGAACAGTTCCGTTACCAACATCTGCCCCGACTCAACATGCAAGTGCCGCTGAGTATTGAGCGCTCGCCGGGTATTTTCTGTTAACAAAGCATCCAGATTAGCCTCGGTGTAGATCCGGTCACGAAGTGGCGGACAGCCTGTTGAAGCACAATTCACCGCAAAATGAACACGCGCATCCTTCCAGCCTTTTGTCTGATATTCCTTGCCCAGTAAAATCCCTTTTTCAATGCCGTCCAGACTCAGATAACGGCCGCCAACATTGAACTTTTCCCGCTGGAACACCGAGTCAACAAAAGGATTGATCCGACCACCATAATCCCACACGGAAGATACCAGCGTATCTCCTGGTCTTTCGGTCAGAATCTGATCGACCATGAAAAAATTATACGCGTTGATCCAGAACGCAACAGACTCAGCCCGGCCTTCCAGCTTACCTGGATCAAAATTGGCCAAAACCTTTCTCTGTTCCGTCAGCAAACGTTCAGTGCTGTCATCAACAAGGGCTTCAGCATAATCAAACGCAGTGACCAGTCCGTTATCTGGCAGGGTCTGCTCAATCACATATTCACTCAGCAGCTTCTGAAATGGCCCATAGACCTTCTCTGACGACCAAGCCTGAACTGGCATGAAAGCAACCAACAACAGAAGGGCTGAATGGGGTAAAAACAGGGATCTCAACGACATTGGGCTTCTCCGGCCGGTAAATACAGATACCAGACACACCCAGAGGCGAATTGTTACAGCAGAACCCGAAGCTCAGCCTGGTGCCACCCTGCCAAACACGAAGTTTGGCAGGGCCTTTGCCTAACGCAGATCTGGATTCAGCGTATAAGTGCCTGTGACCCGGGCGCTGGCTAACACATGGCCAGCCATCGCCGCGCGCACAGCGTTACCATCAAACTCACCTTTCAGATTCAGGCTGTCCACATCCAGCGCGTGTACTTCAAAGTGGTAGTGGTGAATGATTTCATCATTCCAGGGTGGGCAGGGGCCATCGTAGCCAGCATAAGTGCCAGCCATATCCGGGTTATCTGCGAGAAACTGAGTATAGTTATTCACCCCTCGTACACCGATCGGGCCTGGGCCGACGGGCTTACCTTTCGGACTTACGCCATCGCTGTCTTCGCCTTCAGGGATCAGGCTGATATTCGCAGGTACGTCTACCAGCAGCCAATGGAAAAAATCCACCCTGGGCAAATCGGCGGGTACAGTTTTACCTTCCTGGTTCACATCGTCAGCCACGCTGGGAACATCCGGATCAAACATCATCACCACAAAACTCCTGGTGGCTTCGGGAGCGTCTTCCCAGCTCAGCTCCGGATTACGGTTAGGGCCGAAGCTCATATGATGCTCTGCATTGAACACACCAAATGCGAATTTCTCCGGAATCGGGCAGCCTTCTTCAACACCAGTAACCTTTAATTTCACGGTCTTGCCTCCTGTTGATCATTGCTTTCATCACAGCGGAATAACTTGCACCCAATCACCACAGACCTGCCTGCACGTCTGATGATCAGTCCAGATTAACAAAAGTTGCCACAGAACACCGAAATACTAATTTCGAATTACACAACCAATTGATAATCTTATGAATTTATAACTTAACCCATATTGATTGAATTGTCTTAACTCGCATTAGACGTTAGTATTGATCTGCTCACACCCACCAATTGACAGGACAAGAAACGACAGCCAAGCACTTTTTCAGAACTGACGAGAGTGTTTGGCTTTCATTTCTTCAAGGTTTCCCTGTTATGGATAAGCTACACCATATTGTTGTTGTCGGCGGAGGTGCCGGAGGGCTTGAGCTTGTTACCAGCCTGGGTAACAAGCTTGGAAAGAAGAAAAAAGCCAGAATCTCGCTGGTCGACGACGGTCTTACACACGTATGGAAACCCTTGCTGCACGAAGTGGCCTCCGGTTCCCTTGATGCCAGTACCAACGAAGTCAGCTATCGGGCCCACGCCCGCAAGCACCACTATGAATTTCAACTTGGCCGGATGAACGGCCTCGACCGCCGTCACAAAGAAATCATTATTGCGGCATTTCATGATGCCGAAGGCAACGAAGTCGTTCCTGAACGCCGTATCCGATACGATACTCTGGTGATTGCCGTAGGCAGTACCGCGAACGATTTTGGCACTCCCGGTGCTCAGGATTATTGCCTGTTTCTTGATAGCCTCCGTCAGGCACAACGCTTTCATAATCTGTTGCTGAACGCTTTCCTACGCACCAACCATGAAGCTCTTCAAGGTCACCCACACACTCTGAATATCAGCGTGATCGGTGCCGGCGCAACGGGCGTAGAGTTGGCCGCAGAGTTGCGGTTAGCATCGCGAGAGTTACCAGTTTACGGCATGAATCACCTGAAATCATCCGATGTATCCATCAGTGTGATTGAGGCCGCCGACCGGATACTGCCCGCCTTGCCAGGCCGCCTGTCTGCCGCAGCAACACGGGAACTGGAACGTCAGAAGGTAAAGGTGCTAACTGGCCAGCCCGTCAGCGAAGTACAAAAGGACCGGCTGGTGATGAAAGATGGCACCGAGCTGCCGTCAGACATGACCATTTGGGCCGCAGGTATCAAAGCGCCCTCATTCCTGACCGAGCTGGAAGGCCTGGAAGTAAACCGAAGCAACCAACTGGTGGTAGAGCAAACCCTGCAAACCACCAAGGACGCGGACATTTTTGCCTTTGGCGATTGTGCCGCTTGCCCGCAGCCAGACTCAGAGCGGCCAGTCCCTCCCCGGGCCCAGGCTGCACATCAGCAGGCCGACACATTATTCAAGACGCTCTGCAACCGGCTCGAAGGCAAAGAAGCTATCCCCTTCGTGTACAACGACCATGGCTCACTGATCAATTTCAGTAAATACACCACCGTCGGCAATCTCATGGGCAACCTGTCCGGCCGCAATATGTATATTGAGGGAAAAGTGGCCAGGCTGTTCTATGTTTCCCTGTACCGTATGCACCAGGTTGCCCTGCACGGTTTCCTGCGTACCGGTGTGATCTGGCTAATGGACAAAATCAGCCGGGCCATGCA
>NZ_JBFHJO010000009.1:0-82068 GCF_041595835.1 Marinobacter sp.
ATCCCATCTCGAACTCAGAAGTGAAACAAGCCTGCGCCGATGGTAGTGTGGCATTGCCCATGTGAGAGTAGGTCATCGTCAGACTCTTAATACTGAAAACCCCCGATAGCTTCGCTGTCGGGGGTTTTTTCATTTATGGCCATGCAGCGCCTTACGCTCATCAAACTAAGAAGTGATATACTCTCGCCATCAATCAAACCTTAGTTTCTGATGGGAGCCCCGCAATGGCTGCACCTGATCATCTGGTGATTTTCGATACAACCCTCCGGGACGGCGAACAAAGTCCTGGTGCCACCATGAATAAAAACGAAAAGCTTCGTATTGCGAAGGCGCTCGAGAAGCTGCGCGTCGACGTTATTGAAGCGGGCTTTGCCATTGCCAGTCAAGGTGACTTCGAGGCGGTTAAAGCTATTGCTGAAACCGTTAAAGAATCCACTATTTGTAGTCTCGCCCGAGCCCTGGATAAAGATATTGACCGGGCTGCGGAAGCTATTCGTCCGGCGGCTCAGGGCCGTATCCATACCTTTATTGCAACCTCGCCAATCCATATGCAGCATAAACTGCAAATGCAGCCAGATGATGTCATCGAACAGGCAGTCAGGGCGGTGAAAAGAGCCAGAAGCCATGTCGACGATATAGAGTTTTCTTGTGAGGATGCAGGCCGTTCTGAATTGGATTTTCTGTGCCGCATCATTGAGGCAACTATCGACGCGGGTGCCACTACGATTAATATTCCGGACACGGTTGGTTACGCCATTCCTGAACAGTTTGGAGAGACCATTCGCCAATTACTGAACCGCATTCCAAATGCTGATAAGGCGATTTTTTCCGTTCATTGCCATAACGACCTGGGGCTTGCGGTAGCAAACTCTCTGGCAGCTGTTGCTAACGGTGCGCGCCAAGTTGAATGTACGATCAACGGTCTGGGAGAGCGCGCAGGTAACGCTTCTTTAGAAGAAGTGGTGATGGCTGTCCGTACCCGTAAAGATCTGTTCAATATCGATACCCGGATCAATGCTGAGCATATCGTTCCTGCCTCCCGCCTAGTGTCAACGATTACCGGCTTCCCGGTTCAACCAAATAAAGCTATCGTCGGCGCTAACGCATTTGCTCATGAATCCGGGATTCATCAGGATGGTGTTCTCAAGCACCGGGAAACATACGAAATTATGAGGGCACAGGATGTCGGCTGGCACACTAACAGCTTGGTGCTCGGTAAACATTCGGGTCGAAATGCATTTCGTACACGCTTGCAAGAGTTAGGTATACAGTTCGAGACTGAAACTGAGCTTAATGAGGCGTTTACTCGTTTCAAGGCATTGGCGGACCTCAAACATGAGATCTTCGACGAAGACTTGCAGGCGATCGCCAGCGATACCAAGCAGAAAGAAGAAATTGGTCGTTATGGATTGGTTTGCATGCAAGTGTGTTCTGAAACAGGCGTGGTGCCCAAAGCAACTCTGACCATGACGGTTGATGGTGAAGAGCATACTGTCGAGGCTGAAGGCAGTGGTCCGGTTGATGCAGCTTTCAAAGCTATCGAGTCACTGGTCGATTCCGGCTGTAACCTGCAACTGTATTCCGTTAATAACATTACAAGCGGGACTGACGCTCAGGGTGAGGTCACCGTACGTCTTGAACGTGGCGGTAGGATTGTGAATGGGGTTGGTTCAGACACGGACATCATTATTGCGTCAGTCAAAGCATACATTGAGGCGCTAAACCTTGTGACGTCTGGAGGCATACGCCAGCACCCTCAGGTGGCAGATGTCTGATTTTATGAGTGTGATGCAACCTGTGATGACAAGGCTTTTCCAGTATGCAGGCTGAGGCTGTTCGACAATTTTATCTCGGCATGGCCGGGGTGAAAATGTGGTATGCCCGTGAGCCTTTGCCTGGTGCTGCGCCAAGCCTTGAATATGATCTGGATGAGGTTCCGGGCCCGCAGGTTGTCCCGGGGGCACAGTCGCTTCCCGTAGCGAAACCCGATCCTGGGCAGGCGGCTCGTGGGCGGGATAAAATTGCCCACTTGCAAAGCCTGATGTCGACGGTTGAGTCGCCATCCAAGAAGTTAAGTGGACAGGTAGCCCCGCCCCCGGGCATCACGCATGAAAATACGGTTGCGAGGGAGGCTGTAGCCTCTCAAAGCGGCAGTCCGGATGCTGCACCGGTCGAAGTTGGCGAACCCTCAGTTATTAATGCGCCCCGGTTATGTATGCAGGCATGGAGGGGTAGCCGTTTTGTTCTTGTTGCTAACATTTCGGAGGAGACAAGCGCCGCGCTCCAAGAAACACTTGCGATTAATATACTGAGAAGCCTTGGTGAATTATCGCCAGTTGAACTGGGAATGATTCATTGGCCCTTGTTCAATAACCTTAAAATAAGCCTTAACAGTGAAGAGAATCTCACTCAGGCACTGGCGACCCGGTATGGCGATGTTTCTGATCAACAGGTGATTGTGCTGGGAGAAAGTCCGGGCTGGCTTGAAAAAGCGCTGTTGAAAACGCCGGATGTGTGCTTTCCCGGAACCCTTGCAAAGCTGGCCTCTGATTCATCCCTTAAGCGAGAGCTTTGGCAAATGATTAAGCCACTGTCAGAGATATGAGTGAGCTGCTTGTGTCTGGTGTTGCTGCGCTGTCTGATGCAGTTATTCGGCCTCTTGTTCATGAAGACCTCGCGCAGGTAATGGAGTTGGAGCGGCTTGGTCACTCGCACCCCTGGAGTGAGCGCATTTTTCTTGATTGTTTTAAAGATAATTACCGGTTGTGGGCGTTGGAGCATGAAGGTCGGGTTATTGGCTATGCGATTATAAGTTATCTTTTTGACGAGGCTCATTTGCTTAATTTGTGTGTACACCCTCGGGCTCGGGGAGTCGGGGCTGGGAGGCGGTTACTCCGGCATGCTATTTCTGTGGCCAGCGATGATGAATTGGCCTGCATGATTCTTGAAGTAAGAAAAAGTAATCGCACTGCTGTATCTCTTTACCGAAGTGAAGGGTTTGAGCAGATTGGTCTTCGCCGGGGGTATTATCCTGGCCCGTCTGGCGGGGAAGATGCCAGAGTTATGGCGCTGCAGTTCACCTGAGGCGCTGCTAGCCCGTATAATACCTCGTTTATCATCCATTCCATTCAGGCTGTCGTTTTTATGTCTAACCTATCCAAGGAAGTGGCTAAGCGCCGCACCTTTGCGATTATCTCGCACCCGGATGCCGGTAAAACCACGATTACCGAAAAAGTATTGCTGTTCGGGCAGGCTCTTCAGAAAGCCGGTACGGTAAAAGGTAAGAAATCTGGTCAGCATGCAAAATCTGACTGGATGGAAATGGAAAAAGAGCGGGGTATTTCCGTAACCACGTCTGTGATGCAGTTTCCCTACGGCGGTAAGCTGGTTAACCTGCTGGATACGCCAGGCCATGAAGATTTCTCTGAAGATACATACCGGACACTGACGGCCGTAGACTCTTGCCTTATGGTCATAGATAGCGCCAAGGGCGTCGAAGAGCGAACCATCAAGTTAATGGAAGTTACTCGCCTCCGTGACACCCCGATTCTAACCTTCATGAACAAACTTGATCGGGATACACGTGATCCAATTGAGTTGATGGATGAAGTGGAGGATGTGCTGAACATTGCCTGTGCCCCAATTACCTGGCCGATTGGTATGGGGAAAGGCTTTAAGGGCGTTTATCACTTGCTTCGGGATGAGGTCATTTTCTACCAGTCAGGCCAGGGCCATACTATTCAGGATAGCCGGGTTGTCAAAGGTCTGGAAAACCCTGAGCTGGATGAGGCGCTTGGCAGTTACGCTTCTGATCTGCGTGATGAGATTGAATTGGTGAAAGGGGCCTCGCATGAATTTGATCAAGACGCATTTCTTGCTGGTGAATTAACTCCAGTTTTCTTCGGTACTGCACTTGGCAACTTCGGTGTGGACCACATGCTTGATGGGTTGATTGAGTGGGCTCCAACACCCCAGGCTCGTGCAACAGATGTGCGGACAGTCGAGCCTGAGGAAGACGGTTTCTCGGGGTTCGTGTTCAAAATTCAGGCAAATATGGACCCTCAGCATAGAGACCGGATTGCGTTTGTTCGTATCGTTTCCGGAAGCTACAAGCCGGGAATGAAAGCCCGGCATGTCCGTATAGCAAAGGATGTTCGTTTTTCTGATGCGCTGACGTTTATGGCCGGCGACCGGGAGCATGCTGAACAGGCTTTTGCCGGTGATATTATTGGTCTTCACAACCATGGAACGATTCAGTTAGGTGATACCTTCACCGCAGGTGAAGATATGAAGTTTACAGGGATTCCCAATTTTGCGCCCGAACTGTTCCGTCGCATTCGTTTGAAAGACCCGTTGAAGGCGAAGCAGTTGCAGAAGGGGTTGATTCAGCTTTCTGAAGAAGGTGCTGTCCAGGTGTTCAGGCCGTTTAAAAATAACGACCTTATTGTTGGCGCTGTCGGTGTTCTTCAGTTCGACGTGGTGGTTGCGCGGCTCAAAAGTGAGTATAAGGTTGAGGCTGTATACGAGCCTATCAACGTGGCGACTGCCCGATGGGTTACCTGTGATGATGACCGGAAGCTGGAAGAGTTCAAGCGTAAAAATCAGGACAACGTGGCGCTTGATGGTGGTGATCGCCTGGCCTATATCGCACCAACTATGGTTAATCTGAGTCTTGCGCAGGAGCGTTATCCTGACGTCCAGTTCCACAAAACCAGGGAACATTAAGGCGGCCGGGCGCCAGGTTGGTTATGCGCTTCTTTGACGCCCACTGTCACTTTGACTTTCCCCGGTTCGACGGTGTCCGGGAGCAGGTGTTGGCGCAGGCGTCAGAGGTTGGAGTGAAGGGGTTGGTTATACCGGCTGTTCGTCAGGCAGACTGGCAAAGAGTTGCGGGCTTGTCGGATCCGGGGAAGGGGGTCTGGTACTGTCTCGGTATTCATCCGTGGTTTGTCGCCGAGCATACAGCACAAGATATCGATGATCTTGAAAAAATGCTTGGTAGCCAGCCCCCGGGTTGTGTTGGTGTCGGAGAGTGTGGTCTTGACGGGCTGCGGGGTGAGTTGTCAGCACAATTGCCATGGTTCTCGGCGCAAGTGGCGATTGCTGCAAAGTTGAACCTTGCGCTGGTGGTTCACTCGGTAAAAACCCACGATCAGGTTGCCGCTGTTCTACGGGCAGAGGGCGGCGGGCGCACTTTGATTCATGGCTTCTCGGGTAGCTATCAACAGGCCTGTAAATTTATTGAGCTGGGCTGCTATATTGGCGTGGGTGGTGTTGTAACTCATGGGCGGGCTAAAAAGACTCGTGATGTGATTTCCCGTTTACCTGTGGACGTGTTAGTTCTGGAAACTGACGCACCCGATATGGCGCCTGTGGGTGTGGCGAAAGGGCAGAATTCACCGGTGCACATTCCTGAGATTTTTGCTGAGTTGGCTGCGTTACGGGGCGAAAACAAAGAGTGGCTGGCAGAAGCGCTAATGGAAAATGCGGGCAGGCTATATGGCTTGGCACCTGACGAGTTAGTGGCCCATCCAGCTTCTTTGTAGGGGTTTAGCGAAACCCTGCAAGGCAGGGTTGGCATTGTAAACAGGTTCGAGTATACTTCGCGCCCTGGCTTTTCAAGGCGATGTCACTATCTCAGCCCCGAATAGTGTCAGCGCAAAACAGGTATGAATCTCCTCCGGATGCCTTGTATGTACCGGTGGTGGTTTTTAACGTTTCTTTTAGCGTTCAAGGCGGAATCAATGAAGACTCTGAGTGCGAAACCAGAAACTGTAAAACGTGACTGGTACGTTGTAGACGCAGCCGGCAAGACGCTGGGTCGTCTGTCAACCGAAATCGCCCTTCGTCTGCGGGGCAAGCATAAGCCTGAGTATACCCCTCATGTGGACACTGGCGATTATATCGTTGTTATCAATGCCAGCCAGGTGAAGGTTACCGGCAACAAGGCATCTGATAAGATGTATTACAGCCATACCGGCTTTCCAGGTGGAATCAAATCCATCAGTTTCGAGAAGCTGGTTGACAAGGCTCCCGAGCAAATCATTCAGAAGTCTGTTAAAGGCATGCTTCCGAAAGGCCCGCTCGGCCGTGCCATGTTCAAGAAGCTGAAAGTGTACGCCGGCGCTGAGCATGCGCATGCCGCCCAGCAGCCCAAAGAACTCGACATTTAACGGAAGGCGAATATGTCTGTAGCACAAAATTACGGTACTGGTCGCCGCAAGTCATCCACGGCTCGGGTTTTTATCAAGCCGGGAAGCGGTAACATCTCCATCAATGGTCGTAGCATCGAAGAATTCTTCGGTCGCGAGACTCTTCGAATGATCGTTCGTCAGCCGCTGGTTGTAGCTGGTTCCGAAGATCGTTTCGATATCAATGTCACTGTTAAGGGTGGTGGTATCAGTGGTCAGGCTGGCGCGATTCGCCACGGTCTGACTCGCGCCCTGATGGACTATGACGAAACACTGCGTCCAGCTATGCGTCAGGCGGGTTATGTTACTCGTGATGCTCGTAAAGTTGAGCGTAAGAAGGTTGGTCTGCGTAAAGCGCGTAAGCGTCCGCAGTTCTCCAAGCGTTAATCTGCACCTTCTGCCGATTGAAAAACCCGATCTTATGGTCGGGTTTTTTTGTGCCTAACGTCCGTAAAGATTTTTGATCTGGCGCAGGGATAAGGTCAGCTCTGGGCCTTTCTAGCTTGTAAGCGAGGGGTAATTTCATTACCATTTCCTCGCTTATATTTTTGGGTTGTGAAGTCCTTTTCGAAGCGCAGTTCCGGTTTTTCCGCGTCTGTGCCTCGCCTGATGGGAGAAAACCATAATGAGTAATGGCGACGTGAGCCAAGGTCGGCGCCGATTTTTGATCGGTGCCACATCCGTGGTAGGTGGTGTCGGCGTCGTCGGTGCAGCTGTTCCTTTCGTAGCGTCCTGGAATCCCAGTGCGAAAGCGGAAGCGGCCGGTGCACCGGTAACAATGAATGTCGACAAAATTGAGCCGGGCCAGCAGGTAACTATTGAGTGGCGCGGTAAGCCGGTATGGGTTATTCGGCGGTCTAAAGAAATGCTGGATCGCATTGAGCAAATGACGCCTCGGTTGAAAGACCCTGAGTCAGCCGCAACCAGTCAGCAGCCGGAATACATCAAAGGAACATCCCGCTCCCTTAAGCCGGAGTTTATTGTTCTTGTGGGGATCTGTACGCACTTGGGGTGTGTGCCGACCTATCGTCCCGAGGTTGCTCCGGCAGATTTGGGTGACGAATGGTTGGGTGGATTCTTTTGTCCCTGTCATGGTTCCAAGTTTGATTTGTCGGGCCGTGTATTTAGTGGGCAGCCAGCACCTCTGAATCTGGTGGTACCGCCTTATCGGTTCGATAACGATTCGACCTTGACGATTGGTCTTGATCCGGAGGCAGCGTAATGCAAAAACTTCTGAACTGGGTAGATGAACGTCTTCCTATTGTCGATGCCTGGAATAATCACTTGGCGAAGTATTACGCGCCCAAAAATTTCAATTTCTGGTATTTCTTCGGCTCTCTCGCCATGCTCGTTCTGGTTAACCAGTTGGTTACCGGGATCTGGCTGACCATGAGCTACAATCCTTCGGGAGAGGGCGCGTTCGCCTCTGTCGAATACATCATGCGTGATGTTGAGTGGGGTTGGCTGTTACGTTATCTGCATTCTACCGGTGCTTCTGCCTTCTTCATTGTGGTTTATCTGCACATGTTCCGGGGCCTGATGTATGGGTCTTACCAGAAGCCACGCGAGCTTATCTGGATCTTCGGTATGCTTATTTACCTGGCGCTTATGGCTGAAGCGTTCATGGGTTACTTGCTACCTTGGGGGCAGATGTCATATTGGGGTGCTCAGGTTATCGTTAACCTGTTTGGTGCTATCCCGGTAATTGGCGAAGACCTGTCTCTGTGGATTCGTGGTGACTACCTGATTTCTGGTATTACTCTAAACCGGTTCTTTGCGTTACACGTTGTTGCTCTGCCGATCGTACTGTTAGCGCTGGTTGTTCTGCACATCCTGGCTCTGCATGAAGTGGGCTCGAACAACCCTGACGGTATTGATATCAAAAAGAACAAAGACGAAAACGGCATTCCGAAAGATGGTATTCCGTTCCACCCATACTACTCAGTGCACGATTTGCTGGGTGTTGCGGTGTTCTTCTTTATCTTTTTTATCGTGGTGTTCTTCTTCCCTGAAGTGGGTGGCTTGTTCCTCGAGAAGCCTAACTTTGAGCCAGCGAACAATCTGAAGACTCCAGCACACATTGCTCCGGTATGGTATTTCACACCGTTCTACGCCATGTTGCGTGCGGTTACTGTTGACCTGTTTGGTCTTGATGCCAAGTTCTGGGGTGTAGTGGTCATGGGTGGAGCGATTGCGATTCTGTTTGTACTCCCCTGGCTGGATAGAAGCCCCGTCCGGTCGATTCGTTATAAAGGCTGGTTGAGCAAAATTGCTCTGGTGATCTTTGCGATCAGCTTTATCGTGTTGGGCTATCTGGGTATTGTTCCTGCAACTGAGGGACGGACTACTTTGGCTCAGATTTTGACCGCACTGTACTTTGCGTACTTTATTCTCATGCCGTTCTATACGCGCATGGAAAAAACCAAGCCAGTGCCAGAGAGGGTGACAGGATAATGAGAAAGCTGATTTTTGGTCTTTTCATCGCGATCCTGCCAGCTCTTGGGCTGGCAGCCGGTGCCGGAGTTCATCTGGATGATATGAGCCCGGATCACACCGATAAGGAATCCCTGCAGCGTGGTGCCGCTTTGTTTACCAACTACTGCATGGGCTGTCACTCCATGGAATATGCCCGTTACAAGCGGGTGTCTGATGACCTGGAGATTCCCGCCGCCTTGTACGAGGAGAATCTGATTTTCACTGGAGCAAAAATTGGTGAATTGATGAAAAACTCCATGAACAAGGATATGGCTTCCGGCTGGTTCGGTGCTCCGCCACCAGATCTGACGCTGGAGACCCGTCTGCGTGGCGAGTCTTGGGTATATTCGTATCTGCGTGGTTTCTACAAGGATGAGACTCGTCCGCTGGGTGTAAACAACGTGGTTTTCGACCTTGTTGGTATGCCTCATGTGCTGGTAGATCTTCAGGGGCTGTGTGCGGTTAAGCCCAGCATCGGTGTTGAGCCTTCTGTAGAGCCTCTTAGCGGTAACATCAACCATGGTGATGTGTGCCCTGAGTACGCGATCGAAGGCAGCATGACTAGTGCTGAGTTTGATCAGGCGATGTGGGATTTGACTAATTTTATGTCCTACATGGGTGACCCGGTAAAAGTCGAGCGCGAGCGTCTTGGTATTTTCGTGCTGATATTCGTGGCCATCTTCTTCGTCTTCGCGTATCTGCTGAACCGCGAGTACTGGAAAGACGTGCACTAAGATTTAGGGTATAATCCTTAATTCTTGATTCCAGCGGGTCGATAAGGCCCGCTGGATTTTTGCGTTTATTGGATTGTTTCGATTTTGAATCGTGAGGTAGCTTATATGGGCGTTGTGACCAAACGGTCATCAATGACGTTTTTCTCGGATCCCGCAAGTCATTACAGTCACCGTGTTCGGATTGTGCTGGCTGAAAAGGGTGTTACCGTTGATGTTGTTGATGTGGATCCGGACAACCCTCCGGCGGAATTGGCGGACCTGAATCCGTACAACGCTGTACCAACTTTGGTGGATCGTGATCTGGTTCTGTACGAGCCGAATATCATGATGGAGTATCTGGATGAGCGCTTCCCTCACCCTCCGCTCCTGCCGGTGTACCCTGTTGCCCGGGCTAACAGCCGACTGATGATTCACAGGATTCAGAAAGACTGGTGCACGCTGGTTGATCAGATTGTGTCTCAGCCAACCGGTAAGGCAACTGAGGCAGCTCGCAAGGAGCTGAAAGAGAGCCTGTTGGCTACAGCACCACTGTTTGCGGAAACGCCTTTCTTCTTGTCGGAAGAGTTCACCATTGTCGATTGCTGCATTGCGCCTATTTTGTGGCGTTTACCTGCTCTGGGTATTGACCTGGGTGATAAGGATAAGCAGGCTAAACCGTTGCTCAAATATATGGATAGCATCTTCGGCCGCGAAGGTTTCAAAGCAAGCCTTTCCGATCTGGAAGAAGATATCCGGAGCTAAGGGCTGGTGCCCGGATTCCGGTGCAGGAGTTGTTTTAGTGTCTGACTTAAGTATTGCCATGACATCCAGCCGCCCATACTTGGTAAGGGCATTGAATGAATGGATTCTGGATAACGACTGTACGCCCTACATTGTAGTTGATGCGGGGGTTCAGGGGGTCCAGGTGCCCACTGAGCATGTGGCCAACGGCCAGATAGTTCTCAATATCAGCACGGGAGCTGTGCGGGGTTTGGTCATTGGTAATGGGGCGCTTGAGTTCAGTGCCCGTTTTGGCGGAGTACCTATGCAGGTGTTCATTCCTTTGCAGGCTGTCATGGCCATTTATGCAAAAGAAAATGGTGAGGGAATGGTGTTTGGCAGTGAGCCAGGTTTTCCTGATCCTGAGGGGGGTGGAGAGAAAACGTCATCCCGCAGAGCGGACGACCGGCCATCGGGTCGGCCCACTCTGAAAGTTGTAAAGTAATAAAAGAGCCGGCTTGCCGGCTTTTTTATTACCCTCCAAATAGTTTCTCGTCAATCAAGGCGCACAGTGCGTTGATAATGACCATCATAAGTGGCGTGGCCTCGTGAGGGGGCAGGTTGCTGAGGGACACTTCGTGGTCTTCCGGGTGCATGAGAGAGGTGATGTCAGACTTTTCTCGGGCGCTTAGAACAACGACCATCATTTCTCTGTCATGGGCGGCCTGGATTGCCTGTATCAGGTTGGCTTTGTGCCCGTCATCGACGATAACAAACAGCAGGTCTCCTGGCTTTCCGATGGCCCTGACCTGTCGCGAGAATGTGTCGTTGAAGCGATTATCTCGGCAGATTGCGGAATAGGTTGTTGCGTCTGCGCCCAGGTTGATCGCAGGTAATGCCGGCCGGTCCTGGTCAAATCGAGAAAGCAGCGCTGTGCAGAGGTACTGTGCCAGGACGTTGGCATTGCCGTTGGCACAAGCAATGATTTTCCCATCTTGCAGAAGGGTGCCCACAAAGGCGTCAGCGACCCCTTCTATTGCCGGACCTGCCGTAACAGCGGCTTGTGCCGTCTGTTCCATGTGGTTTGCAAACCAGTAATTGATTTTTTCTTCGGTATTGGTCATGGCGCCAGTGCTAACCTGCCTGAATTGCGTTTTTAATCCATTGTACCCGGTATTTACTGGTAGTTCCCGGCGTAATCCCGACTACGTCAATTCTGGTGGCTGTGTCCCAGAGGTGGTGACGGTGAAGATAAAAGGATGCGGCCCTGAGTAAACGCTTTTGTTTGGCCGGTGTGATTGAGCTTATGGGGTCTACCAGGCTGCCGGTTTTTCGGAACCGTACCTCAAAGAACACTAATACGTCATTGTCCAGGCCAATGATGTCGATCTCGCCCCCTCGGCTGTAAACGTTGCGCTCCAGTATTTGTATGCCCTTGTGAGATAGGTAGCGGGCAGCAACGCCTTCGTAGTAATCGCCTAATGCTTTTTTGCCTTCCATGGCTATGTCGCTTGTCAGTCTGCGGTTGTTGGTACCTTTGGGTCGGTTATCCGCTGCTCAGTGGGGAGCTGGTTCAGTATTTTCGGATCACCGTTGGTGAACTGTGCCCAGAGTTGTTCGCGGTGGATAGATCCGTCTGGTGTCATGGTCAGTCGGCCGGTTTGGCCTTCGATGGCTGCGCCTTTTACGCGCTGAAGCAGTGGCAGGCGTTTGCTGATTTGCCAGGCATCTGCGCCCATGGCGAAAAGACGTCCTAATTGCCCTTTTGTTCCTGGCAGATATGTTGTCGCTTCACTGCGGAGCGGGTTTTCCTCGGCCAGGATCCAGGGGATGTCAGTAAATATGACGTTATTGAGGTCGCGGTTCCTTCCAGGGTTGGGGGTGCCATCATAGATAATGGAGGGGGCGTATACGGGCAAGTCGCCAGCATAATAGAACGCGAACAAAGGTTTGAATTGTCGGGCAATTGAGGGTTCTGCAACCATAACAATGGCTTCGGCATCCTGGCGCGGCCGCGGTTCGAATTCGACATTCAGTCCAATCGTGCGCTCGACGTTGATCGCCCTTTGGCGAGATGTTGTTATGCCAAGGACGTCGGCAGTCACTGAACGAAGGTTATCTTCAGGGAAGAATCGCTGAATATGGAGCGCTGTAACTCCGGTTTCTTGCATTCTGGCGGTGAGTGCGGAGGTCACTCGGTCACCCCATTCGCCATAGGGTATCAAGGCAAGGATGCGAGTGATGTTGCGGCTGGCCAGCCGCTCTGCAATTTGTCGAGCTTCATCGTCGGCGGAGAGGCCGAACTGGAACAGGCCTTTGGGTTTGCGGGTATCAGGCGGCAAGTAGTTAAGACCAAGCACTGGAATTGGCAAGGTGTTCATGGAAGCCAGCTCTGCCAGGCTTTCTTTCTCAAGCGGGCCCACGATCAGGTCGGCTTTGCCTGAGGCAAAGGATGCGTATTGATCGCCAAAGGAACTGTTTGAAGTGTCGATGACTTTGATGTCAGTTTTCGTGCGGTCGGAGGATTCGTCGCTGTAGTAAGCTGCAATGAACCCATCTCTGATGGCTTTTCCTGCGCTGGCTAACGGGCCTTGCAGTGGCAGTGCCAGTATGATGTTCTCCGGTCTCGATGCGGACAGGTCTGCCAGTAAGCCAAGCTCGGCTGGTAATGTTTGAGCTGCGGGGTGTCCTGGCCAGTTGTTTTGCCATTGGCGGATCAGTTTACCTTGAGTGTCGAGGTTGTCTCCGGAAGATCTGAGGGTTAATGCCAGCTCCAGCCACCCCTGATTTTCGAATCCGAGGGCGCTGTCAGTCGCTTTCTGAAGCTGCGAAGCGCTGACTGTTTTCAGGTAGCTCCAAATGTTGTCATGGGTGGTCTGGGGATTGCTGCCGCTGTCGGTTTGGCTGAGTAAAATCAGTGTCATGGCGGCATCGAGTGGTTTGCCTGCCAGCGACTGAGTTTGTGCTTGAAGGTTGGCTGCGCGAGGTATCAGCTCGGCTGGGTAGTTGAGGAAATCTTCCGCAGAACTCTTTATGGTGAGGTCTTGCGCCCAGCTGGTGTCTTCCAGCTCGATGGCACTGGCCATGGCTAAAAGGCGGCGTTGGTTTTGTGATTCGCCAATTGCGGTCGTCAGGAGATCCGAGCGGAGAATTTTCCGGGCGGCGGAATGGCTGCTCTTTGCCTGATACTCGCTGGCTACCCGAAGGAGATAGCGTTGGGCGGTTTCGGGGTTGCTTTCCTTTGCCGCCAGTGTCAGTGCTTGCTCTGGTGTGTCGGCAACATGACTCTCCAGATCTATCGTGGCGCAGCCGCTAAATAGTGCAAATAAAAAAGCTGGCAGGATCAAGGCTGGGCGTTGGATGCGGTGTGTCATCATGGCAGGCTCGGTGGTCTCCGGATCATTGGGCTTGTGATGCCGCTAATTAGGTGGCAAGTTTACCAGCTCCCGGCGTATTTCACATGACGAGCCTGTCATGGGGCCGGAATTTTACGCGGTGTAATACCTATTCTCCGGAGTCAGTCTATGTCCAGTTCAGAGCGTTCGCCCGGCAGCCCCGGTGGTCTTCTTTATGTTGTCGCTACGCCAATCGGTAATCTTGATGACTTGTCTGAGCGCGCGCGCCAAGTGTTAGCAAAGGCTGATCTGGTGGCCGCAGAGGATACTCGTCACAGCGGCAGGCTATTGCAACATCTGGGCTTAAGCAAACAGATGCTTGCGCTTCATGATCACAATGAGCGGGGCCGGGTGAGTCAGGTGCTTGAAGCTCTGTATCGCGGCCAGAGTGTTGCCTTGGTGTCGGATGCGGGCACCCCCCTGATCTCTGACCCTGGTTATATTCTCGTGAGAGAAGCTCGGGCGGCCGGCTTTAAAGTGTCTCCAATTCCTGGTGCTTGTGCGTTGGTAGCGGCCCTTTCTGCTGCAGGCCTGCCGACAGATCAATTTCTGTTCTCGGGTTTTTTGCCGGCTAAGCGGGTGGGGCGAAAAACGGCTCTGGAAGGTTTTAAACAGCAGCCAGCAACTCTGGTGTTTTACGAGTCGCCCCATCGAATCATTGATTTTTTGGAAGATCTGGTGGAGGTGTTTGGCCCTGACCGGGAGTGCGTGCTGGGGCGCGAGTTGACTAAGGCTTTTGAAACCTTCTATGCCGGGGCAGCTTCGGAAGTGTTGGCGGAGTTGCAGGCTGATCCCCATGGCTCCAAGGGTGAGTTTGTGGTTATGGTTCGTGGTGCTGAGAATATTCCGGGTGCGGACGCTTCTGTTGATGCTGATAAATTGCTGGCCATGCTGGTGCAGGAGTTGCCGGTAAAGAAAGCTGCGAGAATTGTGGCGGATGTTTGTGGGCTGGGTAAAAATGAGCTTTATCAGCGTGCGCTGGAGCTGAAGGGTGATTAAAGCGCTTGCGCGCCAGCTGCTGCAGAGGTATTGTCAGCGCCGAGCTCGCCAGACAGTCGCCGCCGGTTTTACCGGGGGAGGAAAGTCCGGGCTCCATAGGGCAAGGTGCCAGGTAACGCCTGGGCGGCGCGAGTCGACGGAAAGTGCAACAGAAAGTATACCGCCTAAGTGCCTTCGGGCGCCGGTAAGGTTGAAATGGTGCGGTAAGAGCGCACCGCGTGACTGGCAACAGTTCACGGCGATGGTAAACCCCACCTGGAGCAAGACCAAATAGGAATCCGTTGGCGTGGCCCGCGCTGGATTCGGGTAGGTTGCTTGAGGCCTGTGGCGACGCAGGCCCTAGATGAATGACTGTCCACGACAGAACCCGGCTTATCGGCGAGCTCGCCATTTCTCTCTTTCAAGATTTAATGTTTGCCCTTCTCATAACCCTGCGTTTATAGCTAAAAAATCTTACAGCCTAGACTGGCTCTTCAGAGTTAATCGCAGGTGCTTGTTTTTTCACTATTTCTTTGTGCTGTTTTAAGTCTTTTGTAAGTTTCTCTTTTGTAACCTCTTGTCATTAAAGGAACTTTTGCTTCCGCGCGCATGAAAGCGGCGCTTGCATTGTCTTTTCTGTGTTTCTATAGTGTGCGGAAGTGGGAAAAAGTGGTTTCTAGTGGTTTTTTGTGGAAAAACTACCCTTGGATACGGCGTAAATGAGCAATTTTCTTGGCAGTCATGCCATCAATATGGACGCGAAGGGTCGCCTGGCGATCCCGACAAAGCTGCGTGAAGAGCTCGCGCAGCTTTGTGGTGGCCGTATTGTTTTGACTGCCAGTGCCAATACTGAGGAAGAACGTTGCGTGCTGCTGTATCCGGAACCCGAATGGGATGCTTTGCGCCCCAAAATTGAAGCGCTGCCCAATGTTAAGAAGGCGGTTCGGCGCTTGCAAAGGCTCATGTTAGGTAATGCCGCACCTATGGAGCTGGATTCGGCAGGCCGCATTTTGGTGCCGCCTACGCTCAGAAATTATGCGTATCTGGAAAAGAAATTGATGCTGATCGGCCAGGGGAATAAATGGGAGCTCTGGAGCGAAGAGCGCTGGTTGGCCTGGCTGGGTGAGTCTTCTGATGACGATGATGTGCCGCCTGAGATGGAGGCTTTGTCGCTATGACCAGGCCAGACCCAGAAGCTGTTGAAGGATTCAAACACCGGTCAGTGCTGCTCGATGAAGCGGTTGATTATCTGATCAATGACAGCTCAGGCCGTTATGTTGATGCCACATTCGGCCGCGGTGGTCATAGTCGGTTGATTCTCAGTCAACTCGCCGGAGAAGGGCGCTTGCTCGGTATTGATAAAGACCCTGAGGCGATCCGGGTGGCTGAGGAGCTGGCTGCCAGTGACCCGCGTTTTAATTGGTTTCACGGGTCTTTTTCCGAGCTGGCCGGGGCGCTGGATTCTCAGCAGTGGCCGGCCGTCAATGGGGTGTTAATGGATCTCGGGGTGTCATCGCCTCAGTTGGACGATGCCGCTCGCGGCTTTTCCTTTATGCGAGACGGTCCTTTGGACATGCGGATGAACCCGCAGCAGGCGCCAAGCGCCGCGCAATGGCTGGCCAGTGCGGATGAGAAAGATATTGCGGATGTGATTTTCCGGTACGGCGAAGAGCGGTTTTCTCGTCGCATTGCGCGTTTGATTGTGCAACGCAGGGGCGAAGAACCGCTCGAAACCACGCGGCAGCTGGCAGAGTTAGTTGCCGAGGCCGTGCCTAAGAAGGAAAAACATAAGCATCCTGCAACCCGTACGTTTCAGGCTATCCGGATCTTCATCAATCGGGAATTGGAAGACCTGGAGGTGGGGCTCAAAGTGGCAGCAGAGCGATTGACGCCTGGTGGCCGGCTGGTAGTCATTAGCTTCCATTCTCTGGAAGACCGTTTGGTGAAGAGGTTTATGAGAGATTTGGCCCAAGGGCCGAAGATTCCAAAAGGCGTGCCAGTGACGGCGGAGCAGATGAAGTCGTCCTTCCGTCTGATCGGTAAGGCCAGCAAAGCCAGCGAACATGAAATAGATGAGAACGTTCGGGCCCGCAGTGCTGTTATGCGGGTGCTGGAACGAAGAATTAACTGAAGCGAATTCGCAAGGGAGCGAGACGCCATGGGCGCCGTAGCTATAGAACAACCAACGAAAACCACCAAGCTCAATAAAGAAAAAATGAGGGAGGGTGTTGCCTCTGCGGTTCGCGTTTCCAGAGAGGTTTTTGAGACAACCAGAGAGACTCGGGTGCTGGTTTCTCTGGTGCTGGTATTGCTCTTGACTGTATCCGCTATTGGTGTGGTGATCAGTGCCCATAAAAATCGAGAGTTGTTCAATACCCTCTCTACCCTGCAAGAACAGCGGAATGCCCATGAGCGGGAGTGGAGTCAGTTGCTTTTAGAGCAGAGTGCTTTGAGTGCTCACGGTCGTGTTGAAAAACTGGCTGCAGAT
Organism: Marinobacter sp.; assembly: GCF_041595835.1. Lineage (GTDB taxonomy): Bacteria > Pseudomonadota > Gammaproteobacteria > Pseudomonadales > Oleiphilaceae > Marinobacter. The sequence continues at coordinate 16,961 of NZ_JBFHJO010000009.1, forward strand.
CGGTTCGGCATGCGTGTTCCCGGGCGTCAGGATATTGTGCTGGTGCCGTTGATGACGCCGATAGCGGCTAAATAGAAAAAACAACAACAGCAGGGTGACCAATTTGTCCGGTCGAAGCAGGCAGACAACAAGCTGGGTACAGCGAATGCTGGCAGGTTTAAAAGCCTGGCGCTTTGGCTCTGTGCTGGGCGTTTTTCTGCTTATTGTACTGGGTATAGGTTGGCGGGTTACTGATCTGTTGGTGGTGGACAACGACTTCCTGCGCAAACAGGGGGATGTGCGGACGATTCGCGTGGAATCGATTGATGCTCATCGCGGCGTTGTGACGGATCGTCACGGCGAGCCTCTGGCGGTTAGTACTCCGGTACAAACGGTGTGGGCCAACCCTTCAGAAATTGATCCGGAAGACCCTAAGCTGGCGGCTCTGGCAAGACTGCTTGAATTGTCAGAAGGGGAGCTGCGTCAGCGACTCCGTGATTATGCCAGTCGCGAGTTCATTTATCTGCGCCGGAAAGTTCAGCCGGCTATGGCCAGAGATGCGTTAGCGCTGGGTGTGGGTGGTGTTTATGCGCGCCAGGAATATCGCCGTTATTATCCGGCGGGCGAGGTTACGGCCCATGTGGTTGGGTTTACCAGCATTGATGAACAAGGTCAGGAAGGTATTGAACTGGCATATAACCAATGGCTGGAAGGTGAACCAGGTGCCAAACGGGTGCTGAAAGACCGTCGCGGGCATGTCATCAAAGATCTGATGTTGATTCGTGATGCCCGTCCGGGGCAAGACCTTGAGCTGAGCATTGATCTTCGCCTCCAGTATCTTGCATATCGTGAGTTGAAAGCCGTCGTTAGTGCACACAAGGCTCGAGGTGGAACACTGGTGATGCTTGATGTGAGCACTGGAGAAGTGCTGGCGATGGTGAATCAAGGGTCTTATAACCCCAATGACCGCTCTCAGTTGGCCGCTGAAAATCTGCGTAATAAAGCGATTACTGACTTATTTGAACCAGGTTCTACCATTAAGCCGCTGACCATCGCTGCGGCTCTTGAGTCTGGCCAATATAAGGTGAATAGCACCATAGATACGTCTCCGGGCTACCGAAGATTCGGGCGTTTTACGATTCGGGATCATCGCAATTATGGCGTGATGGATCTGACGGAGATTATCGTCAAATCCAGTAACGTGGGTGTCAGCAAGATAGCGACAGATCTCGGTGGAGACGTTTTGAGTAACCTCTTTGCCCGGATGGGGCTGGGGCAGGCAACAGGTATAGGCTTCCCGGGGGAAGCCGTTGGCGTTTTACCAGCACCAGCCAAGTGGCGTCCTGTAGAAGAGTCGACTCTCTCATACGGCTATGGCGTTAGCGTGAACGCGTTGCAGTTGGCGCAAGCCTACATGGTTATAGCGAATGGCGGGATTCGGTATCCGGTGAGCCTGCTGAAGCAGGAACAGCCGCCCCAGGGGCAGCGGGTCCTTTCTGAAAGTGTCACGATTGAAGTTAGAAAAATGTTGAAGCAGGCGGTAGCCAGAGGAACCGGTGGCCGGGCGCAGCCTGGTCTTTATGCTGCCGGAGGAAAGACCGGAACGGTTCATCTTGTGGGCGCACAAGGCTATGAAGACAACATGTACAAGGCCATTTTTGCCGGTATGGCCCCCATTGATGACCCAAGAATTGTGACGGTTGTAGCCGTTGATGCGCCCCAGTCGGGTGAATACTACGGCGGCGAAGTTGCTGCGCCAGTATTTGCCCGTGTAATGGGCGATGCACTGAGGCTGCTGAATGTGAAGCCTGAACTGGAAGTTTCCGGAGCCGCGGCTCCCGGGGTTACTTCCGGGGAGAGGGGTTAAGCCATGTGCATCACATCCATAAATACATTGCTGCAAGGTATTGCAGATGTGCCATCGGTTTTTGATGTCACTATTCACGGCCTGCAAACAGACAGCCGGAAGGTGAAATCTGGCGATGCGTTTATAGCGTTGTCTGGAGCGAAAACGTCTGCTGAAGCCTATGTTGATCAGGCGATTGGCGCAGGCGCTACGGCGGTTTTACTTGAGGTAGAAAGCCCGAAAGAGTGCCATGAGAGGCAAGGGGCCTTGATTGTGCCGATCGTTGGTTTGCGTGAACAGTTAGGCAGGATTGCCACTCGTTTTTTTGAGCATCCATCCCGCCACCTCCGGGTGATCGGTGTCACTGGAACCAATGGTAAGACATCGGTAACCCAGTACATCGCCGCACTACTCAAAGACACGGGCACACCGTGCGGGGTTTTGGGTACGCTGGGATACGGAATGCCCGGAAAGTTGCAGCCTGCAACTCACACTACGCCCGACGCCGTTCAGGTGAACCGGGTGTTGAGTCAGATTCGTCGCGACGGTGGTCGTGCTGCAGTGATGGAAGTGTCTTCCCACGCTCTGGATCAGGGGCGTATCGACAAGCTGACAATGACTGGAGCAGTGTTCACCAATCTGACTCGGGATCACCTGGATTATCACGGAACGATGGAAGTCTACGGTGAGGCCAAGGCGCGCTTATTCCAGCGGGAAGAACTGCACTTCTCAGTCATTAATTTCGATGATCCGTTTGGACGTCAGCTCTACGACCAGGTTGAGGGTTTGTGCGACAGGATTCGTTATAGCCTGCATGAAGCCCAAACAGAATTGTGGTTGAAGGAATTTACTCCGACAGCATCAGGCTTCCGTGCCATGGTGGATGGTTTATGGGGTGAATTTGAGCTGCAAGTACCATTAATGGGTAGTTTCAATGCAAGCAATGTGCTTGCTGCGCTGGCAACTGTTCTGACCCTGGGTGTGCCAGTAGATCGTGCCGTTGATGCCTGTTCACGGCTGGTGCCCCCAGCTGGACGTCTGGAGCGGTTTACCGGCTCGGATGGCCGCTGTGTGGTGGTGGATTATGCGCATACACCCGATGCCTTGGCGAATGCGTTGGCAGCACTGAAACCCCACGTTAGCGGTAAATTGATTTGTGTGTTCGGCTGTGGAGGAGATCGTGATTCAGGCAAACGGCCGGAAATGGCTGCGGAAGCTGAGAAGCGTGCAGATGTCGTCATAGTAACAGACGACAACCCTCGCTCAGAAGATCCCGTGCAAATTGCAAAGGATGTTGCTCAGGGCTTTTCTAGTAGCTTTGGCTATCAGGTTATTCATGACAGAGCAGCAGCGATTGCCGATGCGATTGCTATGGCCGGGCCGGAAGACTTGGTGTTGATCGCGGGTAAGGGGCATGAGGCCTGGCAGGAAGTGGCGGGCCAGAAATTGCCATTTAGCGATGCAGAACAGGTTCGTCACCAATTGCAACTCAACGGAGGTGTGGCATGATGCGCGCCTTTTCTCTGGCAGAGCTGCAGGGTTGGCTTAGCGCTGACTTGGCCGGTGCGCAGGTTGGGCCTGAATCTGTTCACATATCCGGGGTGTCTACAGACACTCGCTCCGTGGGTGAAGGGCAGTTGTTTGTAGCGCTTCGCGGAGACCGTTTTGATGGGCACAAGTTTCTGCAGCAGGCTTGGTCTCAGGGGGCTGTTGCGGCAGTTGTTGATACCGCGGATGAATCTGTTGAGATACCGCAACTGGTCGTCAGGGATACTGTTAACGCGCTGGCTGCTCTGGCAGCGGGTAATCGAGATGAAAGCAGTGCGCGCCTGGTTGCTATAACCGGGAGTAGCGGTAAGACAACCGTCCGTCAGTTGACTTCGTCCATTCTTGAGCAAATGGGCGATGTGCTGGCAACAGAAGGCAACCTGAACAACCACATAGGTGTTCCGCTGACCTTGTTTCGAATGGCTCCAGAACATCAGTTTGGCGCTATTGAGCTTGGCGCAAGTGGTTTGGGTGAAATTGCGCATACAGTTGCCATTGTGCGCCCTCAGGTGGTGATTCTGACCAACGCGGGTCAGGCACACCTCGAAGGATTTGGCAGTTATCAGAATATCGTGGCTGCCAAGGGTGAGATTATTGACGGTGTCTCTCGTGACGGCCTGGTGGTGCTCAATCGTGATGATGCGGCCTTTGATCAATGGCGTATGCGTGCCGGAGACCGCCGGGTTGTCAGTGTGTCGCGTATGAAGCACCCCGAAGCAGATTACCGGGCTTCGGCAAATGTTATGGCAGACCAGACACTCGCTCTTCAGGTTGAGGGGCCGGATGACTGGCGTTGCGAGTTATCCCTGCCCTTGGTCGGAGAACACAATGTCACTAATGCCTTGTTGGCAATAGCTGCATGCAGAGAGTTTGGGGCAAGCAATGAACAATTGCTCCAGGGCTTAGGCAGAGTTCAGGCGGTTAAAGGTAGGTTGCAGGTGTTAGTGCCCGCTCAGGGTTTGACGCTGATCGACGACAGCTACAACGCTAATCCTGCTTCTATGAAAGCAGCATTGGATGTGCTGTCTGAATACCCGGGTGAGCGAGTGGCAGTTTTGGGTGCTATGGCAGAGCTAGGCCCGCAGGGCGATGAGCTGCACCGGGATGTGGGCGCATACGCAAAAGAAAAAGGTATTGAACGGTTGTTGGTAGTGGGTTCCGGTTGTGGAGGCTATGTCGACGGCTTTGGGCAAGATACCGAACAGTTCCAGGCCCATGAGCAAGCCATAGACGCCATCTTTGATGGCCGTCAGGGCACCATGACAGTGCTGGTGAAAGGTTCTCGAAGTTCCGCCATGGATCTTGTGGTGGAGGGAATTCAGACAAAGGTGAAAAACACATGCTGCTCTGGTTAACAGAGGTTTTATCTCAACATTTTTCTGCACTGACGGTATTTCAGTACCTGACGGTGCGCGCCATTCTGGGCGTGTTGACCGCACTACTGATTTCTCTGTTGATCGGTCCGCTGATGATCCGGAAGCTCAGTCAGTATCAGATTGGTCAGGCGGTGCGGGATGACGGTCCCCAAACGCATCTGAGCAAAGCCGGTACGCCTACTATGGGAGGCGCTCTGATTCTGGTTGCTATCACGATTTCTACACTGCTGTGGGCTGACCTTAGCAACCGTTATGTCTGGACCGTATTAGTGGTCACCATACTTTTTGGCGCGATTGGCTGGGTTGATGACTACCGTAAGGTGGTTGAACGTAACCCCCGTGGTCTTCCAGGGCGCTGGAAGTACTTTTGGCAGTCATTGATAGGTGCGGCTGCGGCGGTGGTTCTTTATGCCACCTCAACCTTGCCGCAGGAAACATCGCTCTACCTGCCATTCCTGAAAAATGTATCGCTGACTCTGGGGCCGGTGATGTTCATCCTGCTGACGTATTTTGTGATTGTTGGCAGTAGTAACGCGGTAAATCTGACGGACGGTCTCGATGGTCTCGCAATTATGCCGACTGTCATGGTGGCGGGCGCACTGGCTATTTTTGCCTACGTGTCGGGGCATGCACAGTTTGCCAATTATCTGTTGATTCCCCACTTGCCGGGTGCCGGTGAATTGATCGTATTTTGTTGTGCTTTGGTGGGTGCCGGTCTCGGGTTTTTGTGGTTCAACACCTATCCTGCCCAAGTGTTTATGGGCGATGTAGGCGCTCTTGCGTTGGGGGCTGCGTTGGGTGTGGTTGCTGTCATTGTTCGCCAGGAGATTGTTCTGTTTATCATGGGCGGCGTGTTCGTCATGGAAACCATTTCGGTGATCTTGCAAGTAGGTTCGTTCCGCCTGACGGGGCGCCGAATATTCCGCATGGCACCGCTGCATCATCATTTTGAATTAAAGGGATGGCCTGAGCCGCGAGTCATTGTGCGGTTCTGGGTTATTACAGTGGTTCTGGTCTTGATTGGCCTCGCCAGTCTGAAAATTCGCTAGGAAATGGCCACGGCTATGAGTGTCATTGTTTCAGATCGTCGCACATTGATCGTAGGGCTCGGTAAAACCGGGCTTTCCTGCGTGCGCTATCTATCAGGGCAAGGCCGGGAAATTACCGTGGCCGATAGCCGCGAGAACCCTCCGGGGCTTCAGGAACTGCGCCATGAATGGCCTGATGTGCCGGTCTGTCTCGGAGCGTTTGATCCGGACATGTTCGCCGGCTTTAGTGAGCTCATTGTTAGCCCTGGCATCAGTGTTGCTGAACCTGCGATTGCGGGTGCTGCAGAAAAGGGCGCACTCATCCGGGGGGACATCGACCTGTTTGCTGAGGCGGCAGACGCACCTGTTATTGCCATCACTGGGTCAAACGGCAAAACCACCGTAACCACGCTTGTGGGAGAAATGGCGAAGGCTGCCGGGAAGAATGTCCGGATTGGTGGGAACATCGGAACGCCTGCGCTGGATCTCCTTGGGCAGGGTGCAGATCTGTACGTTCTGGAGGTCTCAAGCTTTCAGCTGGAAACCACTGAGGCACTGAATGCTGTTGCGGCAACCGTGTTGAACGTCAGCGATGATCACATGGATCGCTACCCGGACAAAATGGCGTACTTCCAGGCTAAGCAAAGGGTCTATCGCGGTTGCAAAAATGCCGTTGTGAATCTGGATGATGCTCTGAGCACGCCGATGGCGCGGGATAATCTGCGCTTCTTGTGCTTCGGGTTTAACCGCGTGAACCCTGAAACATTCAGCACCCGAGATGATGATCAGGGAACCTGGATCACGTTTGGTTTTGATAATTTGTTGTTGGCCAGTGAGTTGAAGTTGATGGGGCGCCACAACGTCAGCAACGTAATGGCTGCGCTTGCGCTAGGCCGGGCTGCAGGTTTGCCAATGGCTCCAATGTTGGATGTAGCCCGCCAGTTCCGGGGCCTGCCTCATCGTTGTGAGTTTATCCGGAACCTGGGTGGCGTTGATTATATCAATGATTCCAAAGGTACTAATGTCGGGGCAACTGTCGCGGCTATTGAGAGTCTCGTACCGGAGCAGGGTAAGGTTATTCTGGTGGCTGGTGGTGATGGTAAGGGCGCTGATTTCTCACCATTGGCTGAGCCGGTGAGCCATCTGTGCCGTGCCGTTGTCTTGATGGGCCGGGATGCCGATGCAATTGCTGCCGCTCTCGGAGAGAGTGTCAACGTAGTTAAAGCGGATAGTCTGAAAGGAGCGCTGGATAAAGCTCATCGCTTAGCAAATGCTGGTGACCGGGTGCTGTTGTCACCAGCCTGTGCAAGCTTTGATATGTTCCGGGATTATAACGACCGCGGTGATCAGTTCCGCGCACTGGTGGAGGCACTCTGATGCACGTCGCTGCCAACATCCAGTATCACCAGGTCAAGCCCTTGGAGCTCCAGCCGCTCCCGGTTTTGATTTTGTCCTCAGTGGCACTGCTGGTTATTGGGGTCGTGATGATTTCGTCGGCTTCGATGGATATGGCTGCAGCGACACTGGGCAATAGCTATCACTATGTCATTCGCCAGGTGATTTTTGCTGCGCTTGGCTGTTTGGCTGCCCTGATTGCGGTAAATGTACCGACTTCCTGGTGGGAGCGGAGTGGTTGGTTGCTTTTAGGTATTGGTCTGGCTGTTTTGGTGTTGGTGCTCACGCCTCTGGGGCGCACCGTCAACGGTTCTACCCGCTGGATACCTATGGGGTTGTTCAATGTTCAGGTTTCTGAAGTTGCTAAGCTTTGCGTGATCGCTTATCTGGCAGGCTATGTGGTGCGTCGCCGGGATGCACTGCTGAACTCCTGGTCAGGTTTCATCCGGCCGTTGATTGTTTTGGGGCTGGCGGTTGGATTATTAATGATTGAGCCAGACTTCGGTGCTTCTGTTGTTTTGACCGTTGCGGCTGCCGGCGTCATTTTCCTGAGCGGTGTACGGCTGACCCGGTTCTTGCCATTGATTGGGCTAATGGCGTTCTTGGGCACTGTATTGGTTGTTAGCGCACCCTACCGCCTGAAAAGGGTAGTGAGTTACCTGGACCCCTGGAAAGACCAGTTTGATAGTGGTTACCAGCTCACCCAATCATTGATTGCCTTTGGTCGCGGTGAATGGACCGGTGTTGGTTTGGGTAACTCGGTTCAGAAACTGTTTTTCTTGCCTGAAGCGCATACCGACTTCATCTTCGCAATTATTGCGGAAGAGTTTGGTCTTCTTGGGGCATTGATCGTACTGGCACTGTTTACAGCTTTGGTAGTGAGCGGGCTTGTGATTGCTCGCAGAGCAGAGAAAAACGACATGCCATTTGGCGCCTGCTTTAGCTACGGTGTCACTCTACTCATAGGTTTACAGGCAGTTATCAATATGTGCGTTTGCACAGGGTTGCTACCAACCAAAGGGCTGACTTTGCCCCTGGTGAGTTATGGCGGTTCTAGTTTGATGATTACCTGTATCGGCCTGGGTGTGCTGGCGCGAGTAGAAATGGAGCGCTTGGATAAAGAGAAGATGGCGTCAGAACTACCGGCACGAAAAACTCGAGGAGGCGCTGTGTATGAATAGTCCTCGTCGTTTCCTGATGATGGCTGGTGGCACCGGTGGGCACGTGTTCCCGGCACTGGCAACCGCCAGAGCGCTGCAGGAAAAAGGCCACGAAGTCTATTGGCTGGGCGCTAAGGGCGGCATGGAAGAGCGGTTGATTGGTGAGACGGATATCCCTCTTTCACTTATTCATATTACCGGTCTTCGGGGCAAGGGAAAGTTGGCGTTATTGCTGGCGCCGTTCCGCTTGATGCGGGCGCTGGGTGAAGCGTACACACTCCTGCGCAAGATTAACCCAGACTGTGTTGTGGGCATGGGAGGCTTTGTGACTGGTCCAGGTGGAGTCGCCGCATGGATGCAACGTAAGCCTCTGGTTATCCATGAACAGAATGCAGTAGCTGGCATGACCAATCGACTGCTGACACGCTTTGCATCCACAGTGCTGGAGGCCTTCCCGGGAAGCTTCGGTGACAAGGTTGTAACGCGCTGTACCGGCAATCCAGTACGCAAAGACCTGGCGAGTCTGCCAGAACCCGGGCAGCGGCTTGCTTGCAGGCAGTCGCCGGCCAGAGTGTTGGTTGTTGGTGGCAGTCTTGGAGCACAGGTGTTTAATCAGCAGTTACCGCGGGCTCTCGCTTTGTTGTCTGAGGGTGAGCGGCCGCAGGTCCGGCATCAGTGTGGTGAAAAGAATTTTGAAACAGCCCGAGCGGCTTATGATACGGCTGGCATTCAGGCCAGCATTGAACCGTTTATCCGCGACATGGCCGAAGCTTATGAATGGGCTGATCTGGTGATTTGTCGGGCAGGAGCTTTGACGGTGTCTGAGCTGTGTGCTGCTGGCGTTGGCGCTGTTTTAGTGCCATTTCCCCATGCGGTGGATGACCACCAGACGCGTAACGGACAACACATGGTTAAAGCCGGTGCTGCAATTCTGGTCCCTCAGTCTCAGGTGACCCCAGAGGTGCTTGCCGAAACGCTAAAAGACTTGACCGGCAACCGCGAAAGAATTTTGAACATGGCGAAGGCCGCCCGCTCGCTGGCGCGCCCCGATGCAACGGAGAGAGTTGTGAACTACTGTCTGGAGGCCGCCAATGGCTGAGTTGAATAGTCCGCCACTGGTGTATCAGGTTCCTGAAATGCGCCGTATTCACCGAATTCATTTTATCGGAATTGGTGGTGCGGGCATGAGCGGTATTGCCGAAGTTCTGAAGAATCAGGGATATGACGTTTCCGGTTCTGACATCAAGGACAGTGTTGTGACGGCCAGGCTTCGTGCTATGGGCATTGAAGTCCAGATTGGCCATCGGGCAGAAAACAGCGCGACTGCAGATGTCGTGGTGGTGTCCTCTGCCGTTGCCGATGAAAACCCGGAAGTAGTGTCGGCTCGCGGTCGTCGCATACCCGTTGTCCCTCGTGCAGAAATGCTGGCGGAAATTATGCGGTATCGGCACGGCATCGCAGTTGCTGGAACCCATGGCAAAACCACAACAACGAGCCTGATTGCCTCTGTGTTGGGTGAGGCGGGTCTGGACCCTACGTTTGTCATTGGAGGCAAGCTGAACAGTGCCGGCACTAATGCAAAGCTAGGCGGTTCCCGTTATCTGGTGGCAGAAGCCGATGAGAGCGACGCATCGTTTCTACACCTGACACCAACCGTTTCGGTGGTCACTAATATCGAAGCCGACCATATGGAAACCTATGGTGGGGATATCGAAAAACTGAAGCAGACGTTTGTGGATTTCCTGCATAACCTGCCGTTCTATGGCGTTGCCGTGATGTGCGTTGATGACCCTTATGTGCAGGAAATTATTCCAAGAATCTCCCGGGCCGTCATTACCTATGGCATTGATAATCCGGATGCTGATTATAGGGCTGAAAACATTCTCTCAGACGGTTTGAAAACCAGTTTTGTTGTGCGCCGACCCGGTGGGCGCCCAGACCTTGACGTTGAGTTGAAAATGCCCGGGCGCCACAACGTGCTCAATGCACTTGCGGTTATTGCCGTAGCTACAGACGAAGGCGTTGACGAGCAGGCTATTTGTCGCGGATTGGCCGGTTTTGCAGGTGTGGGACGTCGGTTTCAGGTGTATGGCGAGTATAAAACGTCCCGTGCGCAGGTCACCTTGGTGGATGATTACGGGCATCACCCGACTGAAGTCGAAGCTGTCATTAAAGCTGCACGTGGTGCCTGGCCGGAGCGTCGCATTGTCATGCTGTATCAGCCGCACCGTTTCACTCGAACCCGGGACCTGTATGAGGATTTCGTCCGGGTGTTGTCCGAGGTGGACGGCCTGTTGTTGATGGACGTTTACTCAGCCGGTGAACCTGCAATCCCCGGTGCTGATAGCCGGGCTCTATGCCGGAGTATCCGGCAGCGAGGCAGCCTCGAGCCGATGTTTGTTGAAGATAACCAGGAAATAGAAAGTCTTCTGGAAACAGTGCTTCAGGACGGCGACCTGTTGATTACCCAGGGTGCCGGTGATATTGGCGGCGTAGCTGCACGCCTTGCCGCAAAGGGAGTAGCAGAAAGTGAGTGATATGACCCATACCGACACTCAAACATATCAGGCGCCCCCCGAGTTGGTAAAAGCTCTGGGGCGGGTTGCGGTATTTATGGGCGGCGATTCTGCTGAACGAGCAGTGTCCCTGAAAAGTGGTGAAGCCGTGTTGGCAGCCTTGCAGTCTGCAGGTGTTGATGCCCGAAGTGTAGATGTTCGTGGCAGCTTGCTGGATGCTGTGATCGCGCCGGATTTTGACAGGGTATTTATTGCGCTTCACGGGCGGGGCGGGGAAGACGGCACGCTTCAGGCAATCCTGGAGCAAGCAGGCATTCCCTATACCGGTAGTGAGGTACTGGCGTCGGCTCTGGCCATGGACAAGTTGCGCACGAAATATGTTTTTGAAGGCTGTGGCCTGCCAACTCCGGCATTCCGGGCCATGAAGTCTGCTGATGAAGCTGAAGATATTGTTGCAAGTCTGGGGGCGCCATTAAGTGTTAAGCCAGCCCACGAGGGCTCCAGCATTGGTATCCGAAAAGTCCGTACTGCCAGTGAGCTGGTGGAAGCCTACGAGTCTGCAGCGGCAATGGATGACTTGGTGCTGGTTGAGAAGTGGATTGAAGGGCCGGAGTTTACGGTCAGCTTGCTTCAGGACAAAGCTCTGCCGGCTATCGGCTTGAGCACAGATCATGATTTTTACGATTACGACGCGAAGTATCTGGCTGATGACACCCATTACAGAATCCCTTGCGGGCTGCCAATAGATGATGAGTTGCGTTTGCAGCATTTGGCCCTGGATGCATTCCGTGTGTTGGGGTGCCGCACCTGGGGGCGGGTCGACATCATGCAAGATGCGAACGGTGAATTCTGGTTGCTCGAAGTGAATACCGTGCCAGGAATGACTGATCACAGCCTGGTTCCAATGGCGGCGAAAGCCGCGGGTATCAGCTTCCAGGAACTGGTGGTGCGAATACTGAAAGACACTTTGGTGGAGGCGCCGAATGCTTGAAACATTACTGATCCGGAGCCGGGCAGTACCGCCTGAGCAGCCCCGTCGACGGGGGGCAACCTCTGTAGAACCTGGGCAAGACCGGTTTGGTGTGTTGAAAGCTGTTTTGTCCGCCGTGCCTTGGCTGCAGGTTGGTCTGGGCGCCACCATTGTGTTATTGGCAGCCCTGGTGCCATGGGGTACTGACCGTTTGTTGGCCGCCATGGATCAACAAATAGTGGCGGTGGATGTTCACGGCAAGTTTGTCGGAGACAGTCAGATTGGGATTGAACGAGCAGCCGGGGCCTGGATAGGAAAAAGTTATTTCTCGACGGATCTTGCTGAGATTAAAGCTGCGCTGGAAAGCCGGCCTTGGGTTGAGTCTGCGGCAGTAAGGCGTGTGTGGCCTGGTCGGCTTGTCATCGATATTCGGGAGAAGAAACCGCTGGCCTATTGGAGTGATGGGCGTTTGGTGAGCCGTTCAGGTGAGCTGTTCTCGCCGCCGAACCCTGAAGTGGCTGGGCGACTGCCACGGTTGTCCGGGCCCGATGAGAGGGTTCGGGAGGTGATCGCCATGGCGCGCAATATGAGTGAACAGTTATTTGGTTATGGTCTTGGCTTTGCCGGGCTGTCACTGGAACAGCGTGGTGCGTGGACTCTGACTCTGACGAATGGAATTGAAGTGGTACTGGGGCGGGATAAGGTCGAGCAAAGGTTTGAACGCTTCATAACCGTATACGAGAACCGACTGGCCTCCCGAGTGGATGAAGTCAGTCGGGTAGATGCCCGCTACACCAATGGCGTTGCGGTGCAGTGGAAGGCGGATGCAGCAATTGCTGCACCGAAATCCTGATAACGATTAATACGAACCTGGGGTTTGGTGAAACACATGTCATCGGTTGAAACGGAAAACATGATTGTCGGCCTGGATATCGGAACCTCCAAGGTGGTTGCGATTGTCGGCAAGCGAAAGATGGATGGAACCATCGAAGTTGTCGGAATCGGTTCCCACCCATCCCGCGGGCTCAAGCGCGGAGTGGTGGTGAACATTGAAGTGACGGTACAGGCTATTCAGCGTGCGGTTGAAGAGGCTGAACTGATGGCGGGTTGCCGGATTCATTCGGTATATGCCGGTATTGCGGGTAGCCATATCAAGAGCCTGAACTCCCACGGCATCGTGGCGATCCGGGACCGGGAAGTCACGCAGGCTGATGTTGATCGGGTAATTGATGCCGCGCAGGCGGTGGCCATTCCTGCTGATCAGAAGATTCTGCACATTCTTCCTCAGGAATTTGTGATTGATAACCAGGAAGGCATTAAGGAACCCATGGGCATGTCTGGCGTCCGTTTGGAAGCCAAAGTGCATCTGGTGACGTGTGCTGTCAACGCGGCTCAGAACATCGAAAAGTGCGTGAAGCGGTGTGGCCTGGAAGTGGATGACATCATCCTGGAACAGCTGGCATCCAGCCATGCCATCTTGACTGAGGACGAGAAAGAGCTTGGGGTTTGCGTGGTCGATATTGGTGGTGGCACCACAGATATCGCTGTATTCACGGGTGGGGCTATTCGTCATACCGCAGTAATCCCGATTGCCGGTGATCAGGTGACCAATGACATTGCCATGGCATTGCGGACACCAACCCAGAACGCTGAAGAAATCAAGATCAAGTATGCCTGCGCACTGACCCAACTCGCCGGTGCAGAGGAAACCATCAAAGTGCCAAGTGTTGGCGACAGGGCTCCCAGAGACCTCTCGCGCCAGGCGTTGGCGGAAGTGGTTGAGCCTCGCTATGAGGAGTTGTTCACGCTGGTGCAGTCAGAGTTACGCCGTTCCGGATTTGAAGAGCTGATTCCGGCGGGCATCGTAATCACGGGCGGTTCCTCCACCATGGAAGGGGTGGTGGAGCTGGCTGAAGAAATCTTCCACATGCCGGTAAGACTAGCCTGTCCTCAGGCAGTCTCCGGGATGACGGAAGTGGTTAATAACCCGATTTACGCCACGGGCGTTGGGTTGTTAATTCATGGCTTCCGGCAAATGGATCTTGGCCGGACGCCGGTGCTTAAAGGTGAAGACGCTCCTTCACTGATTGAGCGCATGAAAGCCTGGTTTACCGGTCATTTCTGACGGTGCCCCGGGTGTTGTACACGAAGGTTTCTCGAAAACACATAACGAATGAAATTAACCGGTCTGGAAAGTCCGGAAACAGCACGAAGGAGTAGGGGATATGTTTGAACTCGTTGATAATGTTCAGCAAACCGCAGTTATAAAGGTTGTCGGTGTTGGTGGTGGTGGTGGTAATGCCGTACGCCATATGCTCAATAGCGACATTGAAGGCGTGGAATTTATTTGCGCCAATACAGATGCCCAGGCACTGAAAGATCTGGACGCGCGTCAGATTATTCAGCTTGGCGGCAATATCACCAAGGGGCTGGGTGCAGGTGCTAACCCGGAAGTAGGGCGCCAGTCTGCTTTGGAAGATCGCGACCGTATCGCTGAATCCCTGAACGGCTCCGATATGGTGTTTATTACCGCTGGTATGGGTGGTGGTACAGGAACCGGAGCTGCGCCGATTGTTGCTGAAGTCGCCCGTGAGCTGGGCATCCTGACGGTTGCGGTTGTAACCAAACCGTTCCAGTTTGAAGGTGGCAAGCGAATGAGTGTTGCGGAATCCGGTCTGAAAGAGCTGGAAGAAAGCGTCGACTCTTTGATCACCATCCCAAACGAAAAGCTGTTGGCAGTCATGGGCAAGAAAACCAGCCTGTTGGACGCTTTTGCTGCAGCAAACGATGTACTGCTGGGTGCTGTTCAGGGTATTGCCGACCTGATTACCCGCAACGGTATGATCAACGTCGACTTTGCTGACGTAAAGACGGTTATGTCTGAAATGGGTATGGCCATGATGGGTACCGGTCGTGCGACGGGTGAAAACCGTGCGCGTGAAGCCGCAGAAGCCGCTGTGCGCAGCCCGCTGCTGGAAGACGTTAATCTGCAGGGTGCCAAAGGTATTCTGGTCAATATTACCGCGGGTATGGACCTGAACCTGGGTGAGTTCACCGAGGTTGGCGACATCGTTCGTGAGTTTGCTTCAGACTCTGCCACCGTTGTGGTTGGTACGGTGATCGATCCGGAAATGACCGAAGAGCTGAAAGTTACGGTTGTAGCTACTGGTTTGGGTGGTGAACGCGAAAAGCCGACCAAGGTTGTGGATAACTCCCGCACTCTGGATGGCAAAACTGATTACAACCAACTGGATCGTCCGGCCATTCTCCGTCGTCGTGCTGTCACGCAAGGCAACGTAGCATTGGACCA
The DNA here is from genome assembly GCF_041595835.1 of Marinobacter sp. Classification (GTDB taxonomy): domain Bacteria; phylum Pseudomonadota; class Gammaproteobacteria; order Pseudomonadales; family Oleiphilaceae; genus Marinobacter. The sequence continues at coordinate 32,089 of NZ_JBFHJO010000009.1, forward strand.
GAGCAAAGAAAGCGAAGAGCAAGGCGTGGATTATCTCGATATTCCCGCATTCCTTCGCAGGCAGGCTGACTGATAATCTGTCTCAAATCTGGCATAAGGCTGAGACACTCAATGAGGGTGAAAGTTTAAGTCTTTGTCAAACATGAGCTGGCTAACCATAGCGAGTGGCTATTAGTAAAGTTAAGTAATGTCATCTTGGTTAAATGGTGCTCAGTCTTGAATTCTGATATTCTACGGGCAGAATTTTGCTCAGAATATCGCTCTTTTGTGACGGAATAATGAACCGATGATCAGACAACGCACACTAAAAAACACCATCCGTGCGACCGGTATAGGCCTGCACTCAGGGGAAAAGGTTTACCTGACCCTAAAGCCTGCACCAGTTGATACGGGGATCATTTTCCGGCGTACGGATCTCGACCCGGTTGTCGAAATTCGTGCCTGCGCGGAAAATGTGGGTGAGACCATGCTGTCCACGACGCTGGTAAAAGACGGTGTGCGTGTGGCGACGGTAGAGCACTTGCTGTCCGCCATGGCCGGTCTCGGAATTGATAATTGTTTCGTTGAGCTCAGCGCATCTGAAGTGCCGATTATGGATGGCTCTGCTGGTCCGTTCGTGTTCCTGCTCCAGTCTGCAGGTATTTCAGAACAAGAGGCCGCAAAGCGTTTCATTCGTATCAAGCGTGAAGTGACTGTTGAAGAAGATGGCAAAAAGGCGACCTTTCTGCCGTTTGAAGGCTTTAAAGTCAGCTTTGGTATTGATTTTGACCACCCGGTGTTCAAGGGCAGGGCCCAGACCGCGACGGTTGATTTCTCAAGTACCTCCTTTGTGAAAGAAGTATCCCGCGCCCGAACCTTCGGATTTATGCGCGATATCGAAAAGCTGAGAGCGATGAACCTGGCTCTTGGTGGTAGTGTCGATAACGCCATTGTGGTCGATGACTACAAAATCCTGAACGAAGACGGCTTGCGCTACGACGATGAGTTCGTTAAGCACAAGGTGCTGGATGCAATCGGTGATCTTTACCTTCTGGGCAACAGCCTGATTGGTGAGTTCCGCGGTATTAAATCTGGTCACGATTTGAACAATAAGCTGTTGCGCAAGCTCAAGGCTGAAGAAGATGCATGGGAAGTGGTGACCTTCGATGACGAAGCAACTGCCCCGATTTCTTACATGAAGCCTGTGTTGGCGGTCGAAGGTTAAGGCTGGAAGCCTTAATCCCGGACGTGACTAGCGAGTTTTTCGAGAACCTCGCGTAATGCTTTATCCTTCGTGTGCCCGGCTTCCTCTGAGAGGAGTCGGGCATTTTCTTTACTGAGGGGCACCTTTTCTGCTTTCTTTCGCGCTTTGAATCTGGCTGGCACCACTTTTATGCGGATTTTCCAGACGAAACGGAAAAGTTCATTTTCCCGGAGTAACTCCATGATCTCGTGTTGGCGGAACCTTAGCCGGGTTGCTTTGCTGGCGGTGTCTGTAGACAGTACGAGCTCCCCATCCTGACAGGCGACAAATCGGGTACCTTCTACCAGGTCGTCGGGAATGGCCGAGAGGACAATTTGCTCTGCTTCAATATGCACACCGGCTTTCGCAATAAGTTGCTTCAGGGTAGAGCCTGAGCCTGGCGAAACTGTGCTGAAGATCATTTTTTGATCACTTTTTCTGTTCATTGCCGGGTTTTGCTCGACGACGCTGTTTACGATTGGTTACACTTCTGCACGCTTTGTACGTAGCATGGATATGACAGTCGTTTTACATTGTACTCTAAGAGATTGTCTACCGGATGCTACGACTTTTTTTCAGTACGTAGTTGTTGCTAAGGATAGCAGACCCGCTCGGAAATATTCCGGGTCGCAGCACTACAAGGATAAGGTTGCGACTCCCCAATGACACCGAACGACGATATGAATGTAATTTTCGTTGGTAAAAGCCATGGTCAGCATCGGTCCATACCGCTGAATGCCGCTTCTGTAATAAGCATAATTTTCATCGTGCTGGCGGTCATTTCTGCTGCTGCCTGGGCTGGTTATCAGGCCGCTATGGGGCAGGTTTCTGCTGCTGAACCGCAGGAGTCTGAGTTGGTTTCACAGTGGCAGCAGAAACTTAACGAGCAGCAGGCTGAAGTTGACAGAGTGCGGGAAGAAGTAGGGCACCAGATTGATGCCCTTACTCTTCGTCTGGGGCGTATTCAGGGTAGTTTGCTGCGCCTCGACGCCTTGGGTCAGCGATTTGTAGAATCTGGTCTTGTGGCTAGTGATGAATTTAATTTCGATAAATCTGCGGCTATGGGTGGCCCGGAAGAAGAGTTGCTGCCAGCCGACTCCTTCAGCGCCCCAGAGCTGACGAAAATGATTGACCAGATTGAAAAGCAAATTGAAGATCGTGAGAAGCAGCTGCGCTTGCTAGAGAAAGTTGCCTCGCGGGAGAAGCTGGAAGATGAGCTTTATGTGCAGGGTCGTCCAATTACCTGGGGCTGGCTGTCCTCTAAGTACGGCTATCGCTCCGATCCTTTCACGGGTAAACGTACCTGGCATGGCGGTGTTGATCTCGCAGGCAAAGACGGTAGTGACATCATTGCAGTGGCTAGCGGCGTGGTGACCTATGCAGATGAACGTTATGGCTATGGCAACCTGGTTGAGATAGACCACGGCGATGGCCTGGTGACTCGTTATGCTCATGCTAAAACAATCAAGGTGAACGTGGGCGACATCGTCCAAAAAGGCCAGGTTGTCGCCTTGATGGGAAGCACTGGCCGCTCCACTGGCCCGCATGTTCACTTTGAAGTGATCCGTAATGGCAAGCCCGAAAATCCGGAAAAATATATCCGGCGTGCAAGCCGCTGATTTCATTCCCGTGAAGCCCTCCTTTTGTCCTTTCGCTAAATAAGGTTAGAATGCCGGCTTCCTCCGTTTAACTGAAGAAGCCGTGGTCTATGTTCACAAAGCTTGCAACCAAGATGTTTGGCAGTAAGAACGCTCGAGAAATCAAGCGGATGCGCAAGGTGGTCTTACGTGTCAATGAACTTGAAGAGCAGTTTAGCGCGCTGTCGGATACCGAATTGCAGGGCAAGACCGCCGTGTTCCGCCGTCGCCTGGAAGAAGGCGAAACTCTGGACTCGATCCTGCCTGAAGCCTTTGCTACCGTTCGTGAAGCCAGTCGCCGTGTTATGGGTATGCGGCATTACGATGTCCAGTTAGTCGGTGCTATGACCCTGAACGAGGGGCGTATTGCCGAAATGAAAACCGGTGAAGGTAAAACCCTGGTCGCAACCGCTGCGGTATACCTGAACGCTCTCCTTGGCAAAGGGGTTCACGTTGTTACTGTGAACGATTACCTTGCCCGTCGTGATGCCGAATGGATGGGTAAACTCTATCGTTTCCTTGGCATGGAAGTGGGTGTTGTGGTTTCCGGCCAGTCGCCGGAAGAAAAGAAGGCCGCTTATCAGGCTGATATCACATACGGAACCAATAACGAATTTGGGTTTGATTACCTGCGCGATAACATGGCCTTCAGCATTGATGACAAGGTCCAGCGCGGGCTCCACTTCGCCATCGTGGATGAAGTGGACTCTATCTTGATCGATGAAGCTCGTACGCCGCTGATAATCTCCGGAGCGGCTGAAGACTCCTCCAAACTTTACCAGGCGATTAATACCTTGATTCCCAGCCTGGAGCAGGGGGAAGTCAGTGAAGAGGGTGAATCCTCGGGTGACTTCACCATTGACGAAAAAACCCGTCAGGTGGAATTGACCGAAACTGGCCACGAGAAAGTGGAAGAGCTATTGCTTGGTCGCGGTCTGCTGCAAGAAGGTGAAAGTCTGTATTCTGCCGCTAACCTTGGCTTGCTTCATCATGTCCACTCCGGGCTGCGAGCTCACCACTTGTTTCAGAAAGATGTTGATTACATCGTTCAGGGTGGTCAGGTCGTTATCGTTGATGAGCACACTGGCCGGACCATGCCAGGCCGTCGCTGGAGCGAAGGCCTGCATCAGGCTATTGAAGCGAAGGAAGGCCTGAAAATTCAGGCAGAAAGTCAGACCCTGGCTTCAACCACCTTCCAGAACTATTTCCGCCTGTACGAAAAACTGGCAGGCATGACCGGTACCGCAGACACCGAAGCTTTCGAGTTCCGTCAGATCTACGGTCTGGATGTTGTCGTGATTCCGCCGAATAAGCCAATTCAGCGGATTGATTACAATGATCTGGTTTTCCTGACTCAGGAAGAAAAATTCCACGCCATTATTGATGAGATTAAAGACGTAACAGCCGAAGGCCGGCCTATTCTGGTAGGTACTGCGTCGATTGAGGCGTCTGAACTCTTATCTATGTTGCTCAAGAAAGCACGTATTGATCATAAAATCCTGAATGCGAAGCAGCACGAGTCCGAGGCAATGATCATCGCCCAGGCCGGTCGCCCGGGTGCCGTTACCATTGCTACCAACATGGCGGGCCGTGGTACAGATATCGTTCTGGGTGGTAACTGGGAATATGAAGCCGCGGGTATGGCGAACTCTTCTGAAGAAGAAATCGCCCGTCTTAAAGCTGAATGGAGCGAACGCCACAATCAGGTATTGGAAGCCGGCGGTTTGCATATTATTGGTACTGAACGCCATGAATCCCGCCGGATTGATAACCAGCTTCGTGGTCGTGCAGGTCGACAGGGTGATCCGGGCTCTTCCCGTTTCTTCCTGTCGTTAGAAGATAACCTGATGAGAATCTTCGCGCCGGAACGTGTGAAGAATCTGATGCAGGCGATGGGTATGAAACAAGGCGAGGCCATTGAGCACCGCATGGTCACCAATGCCATCGAGAAATCTCAGCGCAAGGTTGAAGGCCGTAACTTTGATATGCGCAAAACTCTGCTGGAATACGATGACGTCGCTAATGATCAGCGTACGGTTATCTATGAGCAGCGTAACGAAGTTATGGCTTCGAACGACATTTCCGAAATGGTTGATACTATCCGGGCGGATGTGGTTGATGAGCTGATCAGTGAGTTCATTCCGCCTCAAAGTATGCCAGAACAGTGGGATGTGAGTGGTCTGGAGGCACAGCTACAATCTGAAATGGCAATTGACCTGCCGATTCAGAAGTGGCTGGAAGAAGACAGCAAGCTGTTTGAAGAAAAACTGCGTCAGAAGATTCTTGACGCTATTGTGGCTGAGTATAAGGCGAAGGAGGAAGTCGCCGGAGCTGAGTCCATGCGTAAGTTTGAAAAGCAGGTTTTCCTGCAAGTGCTGGATACGCTCTGGAAAGAGCACCTGTCGAATATGGATCACCTGCGTCGAGGTATTCACCTGCGGGGCTATGCTCAGAAAAACCCTAAACAGGAATATAAACGCGAAGCCTTTAACCTGTTTGAGAACATGTTGGATGGCATGAAGCGGGATGTAGCCCGGGTCCTGAGCCACGTTCGGGTGCAAAGCCGCGAAGAGATGGAGGAAGTGGAGCGTCGCCGTAAGGAAGAACTGGAGCGTGAAATGGCTCGTGCCAACCTTCGCCATGACGAAACCAGAGCCACTGCGTCAGGTCAGGGTGAGGGCGACGCCAATCAACAGGCAACACCAGACACTTTTGTGCGCCAGGAACGCAAGGTAGGCCGAAACGAGCCTTGCCCATGCGGGTCTGGTAAGAAGTATAAGCAGTGCTGCGGTAAGGTTAGCTGAAGCGAACCGGAAGTACACAAGCCAGAACCCGCAAACTGCCCAGGCATCGGCAGCTTGCGGGTTTTGTCGTTTTCAGGTTGGGATAATTCGAGGAGAGAGTCATGGCGGTAGGTCCCGGAAATTTACCGGAGTTTTTTCCGGTTGCAGGGGTGAAGATCGGCATTGCCAGTGCAGGTATCAAGACGCCTGGCCGTAAGGATGTTGTAGTGTTTGAGTTGACGCCTGAGGCGCGGGTGGCGGGTATTTTTACCCAGAACCAGTTTTGTGCTGCTCCTGTGGTGCTGAGTCGACGTCATCTGGCTGAGGCTGCTCCTCGTTATTTGCTGATTAACACGGGCAATGCCAATGCGGGCACAGGTGACCACGGGCTGGCGGATGCAGAGCGTTGCTGTGCTGCACTGGCTGAGAGGGGGGGTGTGAGCGTTGCCAGCGTACTGCCGTTTTCTACGGGGGTGATTGGTGAGCCCCTGCCTGTCGATAAAATTGTTAAGGCGCTGCCGGAAGCCCTGGCAGATACTCGCGAAGATCGCTGGGCCGAGGCTGCCAGTGGAATTATGACCACAGACACTCGTCCCAAAGGTGCGTCCTGTCAGATTGATCTGGATGGCCATACAGTCACTATCTCCGGAATCAGTAAGGGGGCAGGCATGATTCGCCCCAACATGGCGACCATGCTCGGGTTTATCGCAACGGACGCAAAAATTGCACCGGATGCCTTGCAGACGTTGGCTTCGGAGCTAGGCGAGAAGTCGTTTAACAGGATCACCATTGATAGTGATACATCGACCAATGATTCCTGCATGCTGATGGCCAGTGGACAGTACAGTGGCCCTGAGATCATGGCCGATAGCCCATTGTTTACCAAGTTGAAAGATGCGCTGCGTACTGTGTATATGGATCTGGCCCATGCCATTGTCCGGGACGGTGAAGGCGCCACCAAATTTGTCACCATTGATGTGAGTGGCGCAGCAAACCAGCAAGAAGCACTGGATGTGGCTTATACGGTTGCCCACTCACCGCTGGTTAAAACCGCGCTTTATGCATCAGACCCTAACTGGGGGCGGATTCTGGCCGCTGTAGGCCGGGCCGGCGTGCCGGATCTGAACCTGAAAGCGCTGGAAATCTATCTGGGAGATGTGTGTCTGGTTCGCAATGGCGGTCGTGCAGATGATTATTCCGAGGAGCGCGGCCAAGCGGTGATGGATCAGGAGGAAATCACCATTGCCATTGATCTGAAGCGTGGAGATATTCAGGAAACCGTCTGGACCTGTGACTTCTCACAAGAGTACGTAACCATCAATGCTGAATACCGCAGTTGATCAGGTGTCTGTGCTAACGGATAAAGCGGTTCATGTCGCTGTAGCGGTCATTATCCGGGACGGCCGCGTGCTGATTGCGCGGCGCCCGGACCACGTTCATCAGGGTGGTCTGCTGGAATTTCCCGGCGGCAAGGTCGAGCCTGGTGAAACCGTCCAGCAAGCATTGGTACGTGAGATTGCAGAAGAAACCGGTCTGAAGGTGCCGCTGGACAGTCTGGAGCCTGTCATTGGTATTCATCATGACTATGGCGATAAGCAGGTGTTTCTGGATGTCTGGAAAACCGTTGCCGCCGAAGGTGAGGCGGAAGGCAGGGAAGGTCAGTCGATTGACTGGCTGTGGCCTCACTCCCTAAGGAATGAAGATTTTCCTGCTGCGAACCGGCCGATTATCCAGGCGTTGAACCTGCCTGGGAATCTACCGATTACCGGAGCCATGGTATCGTGGGAAGATGGCTTCTCGCGCTTTGTCGCTTCAGTAAAAGGGCTGAATTCCGGGCTAGTGGTACTTCGTGCGCCGGATTTACAAAAAGAGGATTACCGGAAGCTGGCAGCTGCTGTGTTGTCTGTCTGTTCTGGAACCGGTGTCGGCGTGTTGTTGCACGGAAGTCCTGAGTTGCTCAGGGAATTTCCTGATGCTGCCGGTGTTCATTTGCCTTGGCGTGAAGCTGAAGCGCTCTCAGAGCGCCCTGTTCCGGAGAACGTGACGCTGGGTGTGTCGTGCCATAGCGCTGTCCAATTGCGTCATGCAGAGCTTTTGAGGGCTGATTACGCGGTGCTTGGGCCTGTGCTTCCGACGACCAGTCATCCGGGCGAGAAGGCTTTGGGGTGGACGCGCTTTGCCCGTTTGGTCTCAAGTGCGGTTGTCCCCGTCTACGGTCTTGGTGGAATGGGGGTTGGCCATCGGCCCAGGGCCTGTGCTTCAGGGGCTCAGGGCATCGCCGGTATCAGCTTCTGGTGGTCGCCGGGTAGATGAACGTTATGATCTGAATTAACGCAGACGGAGTAGTGTGTGAGCAAGCTGACTCATCTTGATGATAAAGGCGAAGCCCGGATGGTTGATGTGACGGATAAGACCGTTACCGAGCGCGAGGCCCGTGCTGAAGCGTTAATTCGTATGCGGCCTGAAACCTTGAGAATGATTGTTGACGGTGAGCACCCTAAAGGGGATGTGCTGGCCACTGCCCGCATTGCCGGTATTATGGCTGCCAAGAAAACCCACGATTTAATACCCCTGTGCCATGCCCTGAACCTTACGTCCATAAAGGTTCTGTTAACCCCAGGTAGTGATGGCGCATCTGTGCATGTTGAGACTCGTTGTAAGCTGTCTGGTCAGACCGGAGTGGAGATGGAAGCGTTAACAGCGGCGAGTATTGCGGCCTTGACGCTTTACGATATGTGCAAGGCGGTGGATAAAGGCATGGTAGTCGACAATGTGCGGCTGCTGGAGAAAAAAGGAGGCCGTTCCGGCCATTGGGTTGCGGGCACTACGCCCGCATAGTAGTGCCGTGATAGAATGCCCGCCCCATTTGTCAGAACCACGAGGAATTACAGTGGCTGTTCGTTACATTGAGACCTGCCGTTTGCCGACCCCCTTTGGTGTCTTCGATATGCATGGTTTTGAAGAAACTGAGACCGGCAAAGAGCATGTGGCTCTGACGTTGGGTGATATTCGTACTGATGAGCCTGTGCTGGCGCGCACTCATTCTGAGTGCCTTACTGGCGATGCGCTATACAGCATGCGTTGTGACTGCGGTTATCAGTTGGAAGAAGCATTACGCAGTATCGCCCGAGAGGGGCGGGGCATTCTCATGTATCTGCGTCAGGAAGGCCGTGGTATCGGTCTGCTTAACAAAATCCGCGCTTACCACTTGCAGGATCAGGGAGCCGATACTGTCGAGGCCAATGAGCAGTTGGGTTTCGCAGCAGATTTGCGTGATTACAGCATGTGCCAGGATATGTTGGAGCATCTGGGTGTCAGCAGCCTGAAACTGATGACCAATAATCCGAGAAAGGTTAAAGCGCTGGAGTCGTACGGTATTCAGATTGTTGAGAGAGTTCCGCTGCATGTGGGCCGCAACCCTCATAACGAGCATTATTTGAATACCAAGCAAAGCAAGCTGGGGCACTGGCTGGAAACGCACCAGGACGATGACCTCGCCTGACTCTTGTTGACATGGCGCTGGCCGGTGAATGCCGGGCCAGCGTACTCATCACTTGGCGGCTACAAATGAAGGCTTGCCCAGCCGTTCCAGCCTGCCGGCAATGGATGTGCGTATACCCTCAGCATCCAGGCCGCATTCTTTGAGTAATTCTTCTGGTTTGCCGTGATCGATATAACGGTCAGGCAAGCCTATCTGCATCACAGGCATAACAACTTCCCTGGCACTTAGGAATTCGGTAACTGCGCTACCTGCACCACCGGCAATTGCATTTTCTTCCAGAGTCACCAGCAAGTCATGTTGTTCCGCAAGTTCCAGAACCAGCGTCTCATCCAGCGGTTTTACAAATCTCATGTCGGCAACGGTTGCGTTCAGCTCTTCTGCAGCCTGCAGGGCTGCGCCAAGCAGGGTGCCAAAGTTGAGAATGGCGACTCGGGAGCCTTCCCGAACTACCCGTCCTTTGCCAATAGGTAGTGGTGTCAGTTCCTGTTGAATGGCTGCGCCCGGCCCCGTTCCACGGGGGTAACGGACAGCAGCCGTGCCGTTGAATTCCAGCCCTGTCTGGAGCAGTTGACGAGTTTCGTTTTCGTCCGATGGCGTCATGATGATGATGCCCGGAATGCAGCGCAGATAGCTGATGTCGAAGGCGCCCGCATGGGTTGGGCCGTCTTCGCCGACAAGTCCTGCGCGGTCAATCGCAAACAGCACATCCAGGTCCTGAATAGCAACGTCGTGAATCAGTTGGTCATAGCCTCGCTGCAGGAATGTCGAGTAGATCGCTACGACAGGTTTTGCACCATCACAGGCCATGCCTGCTGCGAGAGTAACCGCGTGCTGCTCAGCAATAGCGACATCGAAATACCGGTCAGGGAAACGCTCAGAGAATGCCAGTAAGTCGGAACCTTCACACATGGCAGGAGTAATGCCGGCTACACGCTCGTCTTGCTCTGCCGCATCGCATAACCATTGGCCAAACACATTGGCGTATTTGGGGCTTGCGGGCTTGCTGGCGACGGGCTCAGGTTTATCGGCTGGCACCGGTTCAATTTTGTTGATGGCGTGATAGCCGATCGGGTCAGCTTCAGCCGGAGCAAAACCTTTCCCTTTGGTGGTCACAATGTGCAAAAACTGCGGGCCTTCGAGCTCGCGAATGTTTGTCAGAGTTTCTATCAGCAGGGGCAGATCGTGGCCGTCAATAGGCCCTATATAGTTAAACCCCAGCTCTTCAAAGAAGGTGCCTGGGGCAATTAGCCCTTTAAAATGTTCTTCCGTCTTTTTGGCAAGTGCCATGAGATGGGGAGTATCTTTAAGAACTTTTTTGCTGGTGTCGCGAACCTGATTGTAGGTCCGGCTGGATAAGAGTTTTGCAAAATAATTAGAGAGGCCACCTACGTTACGTGAAATCGACATGTCGTTGTCGTTCAGGATTACCAGCATGTCGGAGTGCAGGTGCCCGGCATGGTTGAGGGCTTCGAAAGCCATGCCGGCTGTCATGGCGCCATCGCCGATCACTGCAATGCTTTTACGGCCGGTCTTCTGCATCTTGGCGGTAATTGCCATGCCCAGAGCAGCACTGATAGATGTGCTTGAGTGACCTACACCAAAGGTGTCGTAAACGCTTTCAGCTCGTTTCGGGAACCCTGAGAGGCCGCCTTTCCGGCGGATGGTGCCCATTTGTTCGCGCCGGCCGGTCAGAATTTTGTGAGGGTAGGCCTGATGACCAACGTCCCAGATTAAACGGTCTTCAGGGGTGTTAAATACGTAATGCAGGGCGATGGTCAGCTCAAGAACCCCCAGGCCGGCGCCAAAGTGTCCGCCGGTCTGACCTACCGACCACAGTAAGAAAGCCCGCAGTTCTCTGGCCAGTTGCGGCAGATCTTCCGGCGGCAGTTCACGCAGTTGGGTCGGCACGTCTATCCTGTCCAGCAATGGGGTGTTAGGCCGCTGTGACGGGATTTCCCTGAAAATGTATGTGTCCTGCATCAGCTTGGGTCTTTCTTGGAAATATGAGTTCTCTGGCGGGCCATTATAGGGAACAGGAGCGCCTGTTTCATGCTTCCCGGGCCAGATGTAACAAACAATGGCGTCTTGCGCTGTTGTTCTGTCGGAGAGTTAGTGGTTTCGAGTGACCACATAGTCTGCCATAGCTCGCAGCGGATCTGCTTCCTCGCCAAAACCGTCCAGCGCTCTCTGGGCCTGGTTAAGTAGTGCTGCCAGGTGCTCCCGGGCACCATCAATGCCAAGTAGTGCAGGGTAGGTCGGTTTGGCTTTGGCAACATCTGATCCCTGGCGCTTGCCGATAACTTCGGTGTCACCTTCGATGTCGAGCAGGTCATCCTGAACCTGAAAGGCCAGCCCAAGAGCGCTGGCGTAGTCAGACAGAGTGCTGCGCTGGCTTTCTGTAACCTTGGGTGAGGTCAGTGCGCCGAGGCCTACGCTTGCCTCAATTAAAGCGCCGGTTTTGTGCCGGTGCATGTTTTCGAGTTGCTCGAGACTCAGTTGAACGCCCACGGATTCCAGGTCAATGGCCTGACCGCCGACCATGCCCTTGTGGCCACTGGCCTGCGCCAGCTCAGTAATCATCTTCACCCGCTGTGCATCTGAGAGTGCCGGCGCGCTGGCGAGCATGCGAAAGGCCAGGGTTTGCAACGCATCTCCCGCCAGAATGGCGCTGGCTTCGTCGAAAGCGATGTGAGTTGTCGGTCGCCCTCGGCGAAGGTCGTCATCGTCCATGGCCGGCAGGTCATCGTGCACCAGAGAATAGGCATGGATCAGTTCCAGGGCGCAAGCCGGTGTTAAAGCCGTGTTTTCGTCGCTTCCTACGGCTCGGGCTGCTGCCAGGCAGAGCGCCGGGCGAATACGTTTCCCGCCACCAAGAACGCTGTAGCGCATGGCTTCTTGAAGTCGCTCGGAAGCAGAATCCTGACGGATGCTACGGTCAAGTTCAGCATCAATACGCTGGCGGCACTGTTCAAGGTAGTTAATCGCCAGGGAGGTGCGCTCAGTCATCAGTTTGTGTCGTCCGCAGAGAAGGGGCGGGTTTCCAGAGTTCCATCACTGTTCTGAACCAGTTGTTCAACCCGCTGTTCAGCGGATTTCAGTGCGTTCTGGCATTCGCGGGTCAGTTTGATGCCTCGTTCGAAGGCAGCCAGAGACTGCTCCAGAGGCAGTTCGCCCTGTTCCAGGTCCCGAACCAGTTTTTCCAGTTCGTCCAGGGATTTTTCAAAGTCGGCTATGGATGTGTTTTCTTTCTCGCCGGCCATGGGCGATCCTCCGGTCCGGTGTGTCAGGAAATGCGCGGATTATATCAGAGTCCCCGGACTATCGCTGCCAGCAGAATTGTCGTTGTTCCTGCTTCCGGGCATTGGGGCCCCACGATTGTTCAGTAACTCGTATTTCACCTTGTTCAGACACGGTAACGATGGTTGTTGCCCGGGTACCGTAGTGATCGCCCGCAATAAAGAGCGATGAAAGGAATCTTTCTGTCTCAATCCCGACGCCGGTATCCGGTAATTGATTGTCCGGGGCTGGAGTGGTGTCTTGCAATAGTGGAGCTAACTGATTGTGCAGCTCGGAGGAGTCTGTACCGGCCTGGTCTATGTGCCGGCCAATATTGTTACGCAGGCGAAGCAGTTTGGGCCAGGGAGTTTGCAGTAAGTGATTGCTCAGTCCATAGATGCCTTTGAAAATCTGCCGTCCGGGGTGGGCGTCCCGGTTGCTGTAATACCATCCGCCGCTCGTAGACAGGGAAATCAGGTTGAAGCCTGAATAGCGCCCCGCTTCACTTCCGAGCATTTCTTTCAGGTTTTGGCAAGGTTGGCTGAGAGCTTTTAGTGGCAGTTCTCCCCGGCTGCAACGCCCGGCCTCGGCACTGCCTTCCCGGACGTTGGTGACGGCTGCCACCATGCCCTCCTGTGATACGGCCAGCCATGTGCCGCCAGACTCCAGATCTCGGCCGGCCAGAATATTTTGGCCTGTGTCGGCTTGCCACCAGTCCATAGCGGCCGTTGGGCGATGGAAAAATTCATCTCGATTGGCCGCTACCACCAGTGGGAAATGGCGGCTCTGGCCAATAGCAAAAACAATGGTGCACATATCTGGTGAACTTCCTTATGTCCAGGAGGCTGCAGCGGTTGGCAACAATGCGTATCATACCAGCCTGAATTCTTCCCCGGATCAATGATAATTATGACCCTGCTTGGCGTTGTTGTTTTGTATCTGTTGCTGGGTGCGCTTGCCGGCACCATGGCTGGCCTGTTCGGCATTGGTGGCGGCTTGGTGATTGTACCCGTGCTGATCTTCAGTTTTGGCTTTATGGGGATCAGCCCTGAGATTGCTGCTCACCTGGCAATTGGTACGTCTCTGGCGACCATTGTGTTTACCTCTGTCAGCTCCATTCGTACTCACCATCAGCACGGTGCTGTGCGCTGGGATCTTTTTCGGCCCATGACTGTCGGTATCGTGATGGGGGCTCTGATCGGTGCCTGGACGGCGGCAATGCTGAGTGGGCCGTTCCTGCAAACAATTATTGGCGTGTTCGCCATTCTGGTGGCGCTTAAAATGATTCTGGAGGTGAACCCCAAACCTGGCCGGGATGTTCCGGGGGTTGCCGGGCTTTGGGTTGCCGGTGGTGTCATTGGTTGGGCCTCAGCCATTTTTGGTATCGGTGGCGGTACGATATCGGTCCCGTATCTGACCTGGTCCAATGTGCGTATGCAGCAAGCTGTGGCCACTTCCGCAGCGTGTGGTTTTCCGATTGCCATAGCGGGTGCTGTCGGAAATATCTGGACTGGGTGGCAACATCCGGCGTTGCCCGAAATGAGTTTCGGATTTATTTATTTGCCGGCGCTCATTGGTATTGTGTCGACCAGTGTCATATTCGCCCGTGTCGGTGCCAAGTTGGCGCATCGCCTTGATGGTCGCCTGTTAAAACGTATTTTTGCCATAGTGCTGATTATTGTCGGCGTACGATTCCTGTTGAGCTAAGAGTCTGCCCATGTTGCAACATCCTCAGATTGATCCGGTCGCTATTTCCATCGGGCCCGTAAAAATTCATTGGTACGGTTTGACCTACCTGGTTGGCTTTGTTGCCGGCTGGTGGCTTGGCTGCATCCGTAGCCGGAAGCCCTGGTCGCCTCTTAAGGAAGAACAGGTTGGCGACCTTCTGTTTTACATGGCGCTGGGCGTCATTCTGGGCGGGCGCTTTGGTTATGTTGTGTTTTATAACTTTGATGCATTTCTTGCCGATCCGCTTTGGCTGTTTCGCGTGTGGGAAGGAGGTATGGCCTTCCACGGAGGTTTGCTGGGCGTGATGGTCGCCATGTGGTGGTATGGCCGGAAAACGAAGGCAGGCTTCTGGAAAATCGCTGATTTTGTCGCCCCATTGGTGCCGGTTGGTCTGGGAGCAGGCCGGGTGGGTAACTTTATTAATGGTGAGCTTTGGGGCAAGCCTACGGATCTGCCCTGGGCTATGGTGTTTCCGAGGGCTCAGGATGCCCTGGCTCGTCATCCTTCACAACTGTATCAGGTGGCTCTGGAAGGGGTTGTGCTCTTTGTTATTCTTTGGTGGTTCTCCGCAAAGGAGCGCCCAAGGATGGCAGTATCGGGCCTGTTTTTGCTGTGCTACGGCATATTTCGCTTTCTGGTTGAATTCGTGCGCCTGCCAGATGCGCAATTGGGTTACCTGGCGTTTGGCTGGGTCACTATGGGGCAAGTACTTTCGTTGCCGATGATTATTGCCGGCGCGGCTTTGATTGCTATTGCTTATCGGAGAGAAAAACCATGAAAGCTTATCTCGATCTGATGCACGACGTTGTCGACAACGGGTTCGATAAAGGCGACCGCACTGGTGTGGGCACTCGCTCTGTTTTTGGGCGACAGATTCGTTTTAATCTGCAGGAAGGCTTCCCGCTGGTGACCACCAAAAAAGTACACCTGCGCAGCATCATTTATGAGCTGCTGTGGTTTCTGAATGGCTCAACGGACAATAATTGGCTGAAAGAGCGCAAGGTTTCCATCTGGAACGAATGGGCATTGGAAAATGGTGATCTTGGGCCAATTTACGGCAAGCAGTGGCGCAGTTGGGATTGTCACAACGGCGAAGTGATTGATCAGATAAGTGAGGTGGTAAACCAGATTCGCAATAAGCCGAATTCCCGCCGCTTGATTGTTTCAGCCTGGAATCCGGCAGAACTTCCTGA
This sequence comes from Marinobacter sp., assembly GCF_041595835.1. Taxonomy (GTDB): domain Bacteria; phylum Pseudomonadota; class Gammaproteobacteria; order Pseudomonadales; family Oleiphilaceae; genus Marinobacter. The sequence continues at coordinate 47,430 of NZ_JBFHJO010000009.1, forward strand.
TGAGTCCATCGGCCCTCAGGATAATGTGCGGGAGGGGCGCATGGCACTGGCGCCTTGTCACTGTCTGTTCCAGTTTTACGTGATTGACGGCAGACTTTCCTGCCAGCTATACCAGCGTAGTGCTGATTTGTTCCTGGGCGTGCCGTTCAATATTGCGTCCTACGCTTTGCTGACTCACATGATTGCTCAGCAGTGCGACCTGGACGTGGGGGAGTTTGTTCATACTTTCGGTGATTGTCATCTGTATCAGAACCACCTGACCGATGACATTGTTTTTGAGCAGTTGAAGCGTGAGCCCAGAGCTCTGCCGAAGTTGGTGCTCAAGCGTAAGCCTGAAAGTATTTTTGATTACGAGCTGGAAGATTTTGAGTTTGAAGGTTACGACCCATACCCTGGTATTAAAGCTCCGATAGCGATTTAAATTCCGCAGACTGCATGGTGTTGCAGGAGGAAAGCCATCTTTATTCCTCTGCGCCAACGATCAGGTGGTGACGGGGTGGCAAGATATAAGCGTTCGAGGAAAAGGTGAAAATGAGAAAAGCACTGATCGTAGCCATGGCCAGAAACCGGGTTATCGGGCGAAACAATAAACTTCCCTGGTACTTGCCGGGTGACCTGCGTTACTTCAAAGAGGCCACTATGGGTAAGCCCATTATCATGGGCAGGAAAACCTGGGATTCTATCGGCCGGCCGTTGCCGGGGCGGATGAATGTCGTTATTTCCCGCAATCCAGACAGGAATGCGCCAGCAGGAACTGTTTCAGCCACATCATTAGATGCTGCGCTGATCAAAGCAGAAGCTCAGGCGGAACTGGATGGTGGTGACGAGGTGATGATTATTGGTGGCGGGCAAATTTATGCCGAAGCACTGCCAGTGGTTGACCGGCTTTATATCACGCAGGTGCATGCTGACGTTGACGGGGATGCTTTCTTTCCGGAAGTAAACTGGGATGACTGGGAAGAAATCGGACGCGAAGATTTCTCCGCGTCAGACAATAATCCGTATGACTACAGCTTTGTCGTCTATCAGCGTAACCGGTCTAGCTGACCGGTTACGCCAGGGGCCGGTCAGCGCGGGGAGCGCTTAGGGCCGGGCTTGCCGCCAGGCTTGGGGCCTTTGCCGGCAGGACGACCTTTGGGGCCATCTTTGCGGTGGCCACCCGGCTTACTGTCCTTCCGGAAACTTTTGCCTGGGCCGCCCTTCCGGAAGTTGCCTTTTCCTGAGGGAGCACCTCTGCGACGTGGCGGAGCTGCAGAGACTTCAGGCAATGGTTCAGGCTGTTCCAGTGGCAGAGAATCCGGCTGGGATGCCTCCATCCAGCAAGCCAGAGCACCGGCTACTGCAGTGATATCCATGTCGTTGCGTTCAGCAATCTCGTCGAGCAGGGCGATGGCCTTGGCTGCACGGGGATCGTCTGCGAAGCCCAGTAGCTGAGATTCAAACTGCTCAACACGCATCTGTTGCAGGGCGGCAGGTGAAGGTAGCTGATAGGCTTCCATCGGTGAGTTGGTGGCACGCTCAAGAGTGCGCAACCAACTGCGCTCGCGGGGTGTGACAAGCAGGATGGCTTTGCCGGAGCGACCAGCACGGCCAGTACGGCCTACACGGTGGATATAGGCTTCTGTGTCGTAAGGAACGTCATAGTTGATCACGTGAGTGATTCTGGCGACGTCCAGGCCGCGAGCTGCTACGTCAGTCGCAATAATGATGTCCTTACGTCCGCGTTTCAGATCTTCGACGGTCTGTTCGCGCTGGCGCTGGTTCAGGTCGCCGCTCAGAGGTGCGACCGCATGGCCGCGTGCAGATAACTTCTCTGATAACAGTGCCGTTTCAGCTTTTGTGCGGACAAAAATGATTGCCGCATCAAAAGGCTCTACTTCCAGAATTCGGGTCAGGGCATCGAGCTTACGCTCAGCGTAAACCGGCAATACAAACTGGGAAATACGTTCAACCGTACGGGTTTCGCTTTCAATGCGAACCTCTGTGGCGTTTTTCAGGTATGTCTGGGCTACTTTCTTGATCTGTGGCGGCATGGTGGCCGAGAACAGAGCGCGCTGACAGTTTGCCGGCGTCTTGGACAGAATCGCCTCAACGTCGTCAATAAAGCCCATTCGGAGCATTTCATCGGCTTCATCCAGGACCAGAGCCCGAAGGTTATCAAGTCTGAGGGTGCCTTTGCGCAGGTGATCCAGCAAGCGGCCTGGCGTACCCACGATAACCTGAGCGCCCCGCTTCAGGCCGCGAATTTGTGGGGCAAAATCCTGCCCGCCATAAATCGGTAGCACGTGGAAGTGCTTGAATTTGCTGGCGTAGGTAGTGAATGCTTCAGCTACCTGGATTGCCAGTTCCCGGGTAGGTGCCAGTACCAGGATCTGGGGCTCGGCAATGTTCGGGTCGATGCGGCTCAGCAATGGCAGAGCAAAAGCGGCTGTTTTCCCGGTGCCGGTCTGAGCGACACCCAATAAATGGTTGCCGGCCAACAAGGCGGGAATGGATTGTGCTTGGATGGGTGACGGTGTTTCATAGCCAACAGAGGCAACGGCTTCCAGTACAGCTGGATCCAGCCCCAGTTCGGCAAAAGACAATTCTGACATGAATTTACTCGGTATTCGGAGGATATGACATCGCAAAGGCAATGCATGATTTTGAAAGATTATAGTCGTTTTGGGGAAGTATTAACACATTTAATACTAAGGCCGGGGTAGGTAGTTGCCGGGACAGCTGGCTTGCCAGTGGGCTGGAAGTTCGGCAGTCTTAACTGTTTGCAGGCTAACTAATGGGGAAGTATATGAGGTTTGATGAGCTTCTGGGGAGTGTGCGCCAAACTGGCGCAGCTGTAATTCCTGCGAGCTGGGGGCAAGGTCGGTCGACTTTTGGCGGTCTGGCTGCAGCACTGGCTTTTGAAGTGATGTCGTCAAAGGTGGAAAAGGGGAGGGCTGTTCGTGCCCTTAATGTATCCTTTGTAGGGCCCGTTGAAGCCGAGGTTGAAGCTGTTTTTGAAGCAGAGTTGCTGCGGGAAGGCCGGGCTGTGTCGCATGTGGCTGGGCGAATTCTTCAGAAGGGTGAACCCCGGCTGGTTTGTATGGCAAGTTTTGGTGGTGATCGTGAATCTGAGGTCCGGGTGGCACCGGAACCGGGGCCGAGTGCCAGACCGATTGGAAAGTGTCAGGAACTGCCCTATATCAAAGGCCTCTCGCCAGAATTCACCCAGCATATCGAAATGCGTTGGGCGTTTGGGCACATGCCGTTTTCCGGTAAGGGGGGGCGTGAAATGGGTGGCTGGATGCAATTCCGGGAAGTGCCGGAGTGCTTGACGGATGCTCATATCATCGCGCTTGTTGACGCCTGGCCGCCTGCCATATTGCCACATCTGAAGCGCCCTGCACCCGCCAGTTCTTTGAGCTGGGCTCTGGAAATCGTGCATCCGCGACCGGTTCTTGAGCCGGGTGACTGGTTATTGTATCGGGCCAAAATTGATCAGGCTGGCGCCGGTTATGGCCATACTCATGCCGGAATCTGGACAGCCAGGGGAGAGCTGGTGGCTCTGAGCCGGCAAACCGTCACGGTATTTGGCTAAGAGGCGGAGCGAGTGGCCGTCAGGCTGCCATTTCGTTTTTTAGCGCGTCAATGATTACCCTTGCAAATGCTTGAGGGGAATCTTCCTGCAGGAAATGCCCCCCGGGCAGGGTAATGTGGGGTTGGCCGAAAGCGCCGGGAATACGACGTTGCATGTAACGGTCACCACCCCGGGTGATGGGGTCACCATCGCTGAAGCAGGTGATAAAAGGTTTCCGCCACTTTTCCAGTATTCTCCAGGCTTCCCGGTTTGCTGCGCCGGAAGGGTCTTTCAGTGATGTGGGTATCAGCGCGGGAAAAGCCCTGGGCCCCGCTTTGTATTCATCGTTTGGGTAGGGGGCCTCGTAGGCCTCCAGCTCATGGCGCGTCAATGCTTTTTCGGTGCCCAGCTGAATGATTCTGCTGACTGGAAACCAGGGGCTGCGATTGGCAAACGTCTTCCAGGCTTTGAAGGCGAGTGATGTACGGGCTTCTCCGGTGGGCAGCATGCCATTTCCAACAATAATGCGGCTGAACCGACGTTGATTTTCTGCGGCAAGTCTCAAGCCTAATAGTGACCCCCAGTTCTGGCATACCAGGGTGACGTCCCATAAATCCAGTTTTTCTAACCAAGAGGACAGCCAGTGCATCTGGCTATCGTATGAATAGTCTGAAATGGCCGCTGGTTTGTCTGACTTTCCGAAACCGATCAGGTCTGGCGCCAGTACTCTATGGCCGGCAGCGGCAACGACAGGGATCATGTGCCGGTACAGATAAGACCATGATGGTTCGCCATGAAGCATGACCACAGGGAGGGCGTTTGCTGGCCCTTCATCAACGAAATGCATCCGAAGGCCTGGCTCAACGTCCAGATAATTGGCTTTAAAGGGGTAATCCGGCAGGCCTGCGAAGCGGGCTTCGTCGGTTCTCAGAATACGCATGCCATCGACTATCCTAACTGATTGGTTGCGTGACCGTCGGTCGACAATCTCAGAGCTTCAGGATAAGGCAGGTGAAAACTTTGTGTGTTGAAGTTGCGTAACAGAGCGTTGTCAGTTTGAATCCGAACGCAATGGTGAGGCGGTTTTGTTAACGGTACGAAGCTCTTATGCGGTCTTTTCTTCCGGGTCGATGACGGGGCGCCGGTTGGAACGTTTGTCTTCCCAGTCCAGTTGCTTGGGGTCGTACCAGCCGATAGCGTTGAGCACTTTTTCTCGGGTGCGGCCTGATAACGTTGGCCAAAGCTCCTGAAAATTGTCCAGCCCCATGTCGCGATGGCGCTGCTGTTTGCTGCTAAGGCGGCTGATAATCTTGGGTAGATTCAGTGCCTCTCCCAATTGTCCCGGCACGAGTACCTCTTGCCCCATGACCTTGCGACGGTGGGTGCGGGCAGCCAGGACTCGTCGTAGCTCGATAGCGGCCTCAAGGGCTGTTTCGATACTGAAGCTTTCAGCGGGTAGTGACATAACTTGTTCAATTGTTGGTCAATAACTTCCCACTATAGCGCGAAGTTGGCTACAGTGGCCACGCTATCGTGATAGTCTTTTGCTTCGATATTTTCTCATAATTAGGGGCTTTGCGTTTATGTACGCCAAACTTGAAACACGGACTTTTCTTGCCATGCTGGTGGGGGTGTCCATTGCGTTTGTCCTGCTAATGAAACCGTTTTTAGGCCCCATTTTCTGGGCGGTGGCTATTGCGCTGATCTTTCACCCCGTTCAACAGATACTGCTCAGGCGGTTGGGTGACCGCCCCAATCTCAATGCGTTGATTACTCTCTTTATTTGCACGGTCATTGTTGTGATTCCTGTGTTGGTGCTCGGGGCGGCAATGATCGGCGAAGGGATGGGGATTTATCAGAAAATCCAGAGTGGTGAGATCCGGCCTGGCGAATATATCGATCAGATCAATGATTCTTTCCCGGCAATTCAGGCGTTCCTTGCTCAATTTGATATCAATGTCGGCGAGTTGAGGGATCGTGCCGTTAATGCATTTTTAGGGGGCAGTCAGTTTTTGGCCAAGCAGGCTTTGGAAGTAGGGCAGAATACTTTTGAGTTTTTCCTGGGTTGGGCCTTGATGATATACCTGGCCTTCTTTTTGATTCGTGATGGTAACAAACTGGTGGAGCTGATAATTAAGGCGTTACCGCTGGGAGATGAGCGTGAACGGCTGTTGTTTGCCAAGTTCGCTGAGGTAACCCGGGCTACGGTAAAGGGGAATTTGTTGATTGCCATCATTCAGGGAGCGCTCGGCGGAATTATTTTCGGGATACTGGGTATTACCGGAGCGTTGCTTTGGGGTGTTGTTATGGCCATTGTTTCACTGTTGCCCGCAGTGGGTGCTGCCATTGTCTGGGTCCCTGTCGCACTGTATTTGACGGCTGTTGGTGATGTGGTGCCGGCCATTGTGCTGACTGTTTTTGGCGTGGTAGTTATTGGTCTGGCGGATAATATATTACGCCCTATTCTGGTGGGACGTGATACCAAGCTGCCGGATTACCTGGTGTTACTGTCTACCCTGGGAGGCATTGCGATGTTCGGGATTAATGGTTTTGTGATGGGGCCTTTGGTCGCTGCTTTATTCATGGCTTTTTGGGGCATCTTTATTCGTGAGTTTGGTGAATAGGCCGAAGTGACAGCTGACGCCGTCGGAAGCGGGTCACTGCCGGGGTGACTAAAGTATGTTAGGGTTTCAGATACGCCTTCGAGGTGGGGATTGGCGCCACATAATAATAAATAAACAGGTATCGCAAAGATATCAGGAGTAGATCAGGTGAGAACCATGAAAACAGTCACGCGTCGTTTGGGTAAGACGTTGTTGCTGGTCGGAGCGGTCGCCCTGCTGGGTTCGGTTTCAGTTGCCCAGGCCAATGACGTTGTTGCCCTGAAACACGCGCTCTATGGAGCGGGCTATAACATTTCAGACGTTCGCCCTTCGATGGACGACAATACTCGTTCGGAGTTGGTTCGTTTTCAAAAAGATCAAGGGTTGGAAGCCAATGGTATTCTGACTGAAGAGACTAAAAAGGCTTTGGGCATGGTGCCCGTGCAGCAAACAGCATCTTCGGGTGGTGGAGCCGCCTCTTCAAGCTCCGTTATATCTGAAACGGTGGAGGCCGCCTCAGAGGCGCCGAAAGCGGATCAGACTGGAGAGAAAAATAAAGAGAAGGATGAGGGCTGGTCACTTTGGTGATCTAGTCATCGGAGGCGAGAAAAAGCCCGACTCACAACGGTGGTCGGGCTTTTTGTCGGGCAGGTCGTTAGTCCAGTTTGGACAAATCTCTGACAGCTCCCTTATCAGCGCTGGTAGCAAGCAAAGCATAGGCCTTGAGTGCTGCAGAAACCTTCCGCTCTCTTGGCTGATCAGGCTTCCAGCCTTTAGCATCGCGGGCGCTCCGACGCTTATCCAGCTCTTCATCACTAACCTGGACATTGATTGAGCGGTTGGGGATATCGATCAGAATGGTATCGCCGTCTTCGATAAGACCGATAGCACCACCGGCTGCAGCTTCTGGTGATGCATGGCCGATCGAAAGACCGGACGTGCCACCAGAGAACCTGCCATCCGTGAGCAGTGCGCACTCCTTGCCGAGCCCTTTAGATTTCAGATAGCTGGTAGGATAGAGCATTTCCTGCATTCCGGGGCCGCCGCGGGGGCCTTCGTATCGAATGATCACTACATCGCCTGGTTTAACATCGTCGTCCAGTATCCCGGCAACGGCTGAGTCCTGGCTTTCAAATACCCGGGCTTTACCTTCAAACACATAGATGCTTTCGTCTACACCCGCTGTTTTTACAACACAGCCGTTCATGGCAATGTTGCCATAAAGAACGGCCAGACCGCCTTCAGAAGAATAGGCGTGTTCTGCGGTGCGGATGCAGCCGTTCTCGCGGTCACCGTCCAGGCTTGGCCAGCGGGTGCTTTGGCTGAACGCCGTCTGGGTGGGGATGCCCGCAGGACCCGCTTTATAGAACTCAATCACTTCCGGCGTTGGTGACTGCATGATATCCCAGGTTTTCAGGGCTTCTTTCATGGTTTTGCTGTGGACGGTTGGCAGATCAGTATTGATCAGTCCTGCGCGATCAAGCTCTCCCAGAATGCCCATGATGCCCCCGGCCCGGTGCACATCTTCCATGTGATATTTGGGCGAGTTCGGAGCCACTTTGCAAAGTTGAGGTACCTTGCGGGACAGGCGGTCGATATCGGCCAGGTCGAAATCAACCTCGCCTTCCTGAGCGGCCGCCAGAAGGTGCAGAATAGTATTGGTGGAACCGCCCATGGCGATATCCATGACCATGGCGTTCTGGAACGCTTCGAGAGAGGCAATGCTGCGAGGTAGTACGCTGTCATCGTCTTGCTCGTAGTAGCGTTTTGTGTTTTCTACAATCTGGCGTCCTGCTTTGAGGAACAGCTGTTCACGGTCAGAGTGAGTCGCCAGCAAGGAACCATTGCCTGGCAAGGATAGACCAATGGCTTCGGTCAGGCAGTTCATGGAGTTCGCTGTGAACATGCCGGAGCATGAACCGCAAGTCGGGCAGGCGCTGCGCTCGTACTCGGCCACTTTTTCGTCGCTGGCGGTAGGGTCAGCGGCGATAACCATTGCGTCGACCAGGTCGAGCTTGTTTTCAGATAACTTGGTTTTTCCGGCTTCCATTGGGCCACCGGAAACAAAGATCGTAGGTATGTTGAGGCGCAGGGCGGCCATCAGCATGCCTGGGGTGATTTTGTCGCAGTTGGAAATGCACACCAAGGCGTCGGCACAGTGTGCATTGGCCATATATTCAACGGAGTCTGCGATGATTTCCCTGGACGGCAAGGAGTAAAGCATGCCGTCGTGACCCATGGCGATACCATCATCGACAGCGATGGTGTTGAATTCCTTGGCAACACCACCGGCCGCTTCGATTTCGCGGCAGACCAGTTGGCCCAGATCCTTCAGGTGAACATGGCCCGGTACAAATTGGGTGAATGAGTTAACGACGGCAATGATGGGCTTGCCGAAATCGTCATTTTTCATCCCTGTGGCGCGCCACAGGGCGCGGGCTCCGGCCATATTCCGGCCTGCTGTTGACGTGTGCGAACGATACTGGGGCATGATGTGGTGCTCTCTCCCTAATGATCTTGTTTAAGCGACTAACTGCCTTTGGATGCTAAAAGAAGAGGATACCAGATTCGGCGCCGCTCGCATGGCTGTTTTGCTGTCTGGCGTTTACAATGCGTAACAATCAATGTGATTTGTTCGATATCAATTTCTGAGGAGTTTGTTTATGGGAGGCCAGGAAAGGCTATCTCTACGACGGTTAAAAGGCTTTAATCCACTTGGTCGCTTGACCGATGGGCAATTAGTCCTTTTGGCCAGTCGGGCTGAACGCAAAACGTACAGTCCGGGTCAGAAGGTCATGGAGCGTGGCGTCCGGGACGGGATGGATTATTTTCTCGTAACCGGTACGGTGGAGCTGAACTCTCAGGATGGCAGAAAGTCTGTTCTTGAGGCGGAAACAGACCAGGCGGCCAACCCGGTTGCCCGGCTACAACCCAGAATGTATGACGTAACAGCGGTAAAGCATTGTGAGTTTCTGGTTATCGATCAGGAAGTCCTGAATCAATTGCTTCGGGCGGCCCCTGTTGCTCAGGTGGAAATTGATTCAATGGTCGGCGCTGGCGAGGAGAGTGAAGAGCATCATTTGCTGATGGAGTTCTACTCTGAACTGCGCTCCAATCAGGTCCAGTTGCCAAGCGTGCCGGAGGTTGCCTGGAAAGTCCGGCGGTTGGTCGATCGTGAAGACTCCGGTGCAGCCGAGGTAGCTACTGCTGTTTCAGCGGACCCTGCCATGGCGGTTAAGTTGGTTCGGGCTTGTAACAGTCCTTTATATCGCGGTTTCAGTGATGTCAGAAATGTGAGGGAATCCGTCGTCCGTCTTGGGATGCGAACAACGCGTCAGCTGGTGACAGTGTTTGCTATGCGGGAAGTTTTTAAGTCCCGTCAGCCGGCTCTTCAAAAAGAAATGGAAAAGCTGTGGCAGCATTCCCGGGAAGTCGCGGCACTGTGCTGGGTGTTGGCAGATCAAGCCACTAACCTTGACCCCGAAGAGGCTATGCTGGCAGGGTTGCTGCATGATATTGGTATTGTGCAGGTTCTGGTGCAGGCGGAGTATCACGTAAATCTGTTTGCCGATGAAGTGAATCTCCACCATGCCATGTCAGAACTGCGGGCGGATATTGGTTGTGCCGTATTGGAACACTGGTCGTTCCCGAAGCCCTTTGTTGAGGCAGCCCGTTATGCCGAAGACTGGCAATACGAATGTCGGGAACCAGCACCTCAGCTGGTAGATGTGGTTATTGTAGCTCAGCTGCATTCTATGGTGGGTTCCAGTCAGAGTTCTGGTCTGCCGGCTTTTGATGAGGTGCCTGCCTGGCACCGGTTGGGCGCGTTGGAATTGAATGCCTCTCGTAGTCTCCAGCTACTGAGTGAGGCCCGAAAACGGGTGGATGAGGTCCAGAAGCTGTTATCTGCCCGTTAAATAAACGTTAGTTCCGGAGTTTGCCTTGCGGTGATTGAAACCATTATGAATGTGCCCTTGTTCCCTCTGAATTCCGTTATTTTGCCCCAAGGGCGCGTCCCGCTGCAGCTGTTCGAGCCGCGTTATATCGACATGCTTACCCGTTGTCTGAAAGAAGACCGTGGGTTTGTTGTTGTGTTGTTGCAGGATGGTCCGGAAACCGCACGAAACGCAGCTTTTTACGATATTGGCACCTATGTGCGGATCATCGATTTCCAGCAACTGGACAATGGCCTGCTTGGGATTACTGTAGAGGGGGAGGTCAAGGTGACGGTGGTTCGGAGCTGGCAGCAGGACGATGGGCTCAATGTCGGGGATGTTGAGTGTTTGATTGCAGAGGCTGAATGTGATGTGCCGGAATGTTATCAAGAGCTACCGTCGGTACTTCGGGCATTGTTTCGTCACCCGGCTATTAAAGATCTTGATATGGATGTGAACTATGACGACGCAAGGCATGTTGGCTGGAGGCTGACAGAGTTATTGCCCTTGGATAAGCAGGAAAAGCAACGTTTGGCAGAGCTGCAGGATCCGCTTGAACGCCTTGATCGATTACAAGAACTGTTGGAGGTGCTTGAGGGGGAATCCTAGGCCTTAGCCGAGTAATTGATAAGTGCTGCCTCCCAGTGGCCGGAGATATAAAACGTTGAGAATACCAGCCAAATGATTAATGCAGCCCAGCTGAGTATGTCAGGCTTGAGCGGTACCCTGTCAAAACGACTATAGCTGGCCCTGATTACGCCGGTGACAGTCAGCCCCAGAAAGAAGCCTCCCAGAACATCGGTAAACCAGTGAACCCCGAGATACAGCCTGCTCAGTGCGACGGGTAGCAGTGGCAGTGATAGCAAAACATAGCTTTGCCAACGCTGCCTTTGGTGATTTTCTCCTGCAATAAAACTGGCTGCAAGTGTCACAAGAACAGTAACACCTGCGGTATGGCCGCTGGGAAAGGCGCCGGACTCTGGTGGGTTGAATACCTGGTCAGGCCGACTGATACCGATGCCTGCTTTCAATAGCCAGACGCTGACAGCGGTTAGCAGTGCTGCGGCTGCTACATGCAAAGCGGCAGCATAGTACCCTCGAAGAGCGAGTACAGTTGTGGTCAGGATGGCTGCGGTGACCAATACGGGAGGGTCTCCAGCCAGCGTAAAGGCTAGCAGTGGCAAGTCCAGAATAGGCTGGCGAAGCAGGCTGAACCATTCTGTGACCTGCTGATTGAACAATTGAAGTGAGCTGCTGAAGGTTACCGCCTGGGTAAGAATCAGAAATAATGCCAGGGCGGTGGTCGCCATCATTAATGAGGGCAGGGGAAATTCACCTCTGTGAGATGGCCGGGCGCTGGTGTACAGCCTCCAGAACCGGTGTGTTGCGTCGTATTTCGCCATCCGGGATTCCAGCCAGCTATAGAGCCGGCTGCCCTGGCCAAGGTCAAGGCGTGCTCTGAGGGCAATCAAATAAACGCCGATCAGGGCAATGCCGCTAATGGTGAGTATCAGATAAAAGTGGGGTGGTGGTTTTATTCCGCTGGCCAAGGCGGCTCCGACCAGATAGCCGGGAAGAATATACGTTAACGCCCAGCCGACTGCAGACAGTAAATTAAACAAAAGGAAGCGTCGCCAAGGCATGTGGAGTGCGCCGGCGATGAGTGGGATGATGGGACGGATAGGGCCGACAAACCGGCCAATGACGACGCTCTTACCACCGTGGGTGTTAAAAAATGATTCGCCCCTGGCAATCAGCTTTGGGTAGCGGCTAAGGGGCCAGACAGTATTGATGCGCCCCTGCAGAGCCCTGCCTATGGCAAAGCTCAGTACGTCTCCGGCTACCGCGCCTGCGCCAGCCCAAATCAAGGCTTCAGAGAGTGGCATTCCTGACTTGCCAGCGAGTGCCGCAAATGCAAAAAGCATAGCTACACCGGGCACGATCAGGCCGGCGATGGCCAGCGACTCGATAAAAGCGGTTGCGGCAAGAATAAGTGCCAGCCAGCCAGGGTTGGTGGCCACCCAGGAGGTCACATCGTTGAGCCAGGTTTCACTCATGCCTTGACGGGTTCTCCGGGGCAGAACCAAGCGGAATCAGCACCTCTCTTGCGGGCCTCATTCATGGCATGCGTCGCTCTGGACCGGAGCGAGTCGGTACTGGTGTCGCCGTTGCCGCGGGTGGTGCAGCCGAGGCTTACCGAAACTGTCCCGACTTCAGGCCAGTCATGTTCGGTAATGCTGCGGCGAATACGTTCAGCAATGACCCGCACGCCCTCTTCCGGAGTGAAGGGCAGAATCAGAAAGAACTCTGAGCCATTCACTGTGTAGAGGGTGTCACCTGCCCGGATGATTTCAAATAAATGTTCGGTAATGCTCTTCAGCAGATTTTGCAGGCCGTCCTTACCATAGAGATCCCGAACTTCATCGGCATGGTCCAGATTCAGACTGACAACTGAGAGCGGATGGCCCGTCGCAATGGCCCGACTGATTTCTTTTTGCAGGGTTTCGTCGAGGAATCTTGCATTATGAGCGCCGGTTTCCGGGTCAGTGATTGCCAGATCCTGGGCCGATTGTGCCATGTGGTCATAGCTCCAGATATACAGTCCGGCTACAGCCAGCAGTAAAACCAGCCCGGAACTGGTAATCAATGCGTCAGCTGTTGGTTGCTCCAGCCAGATAGCTATGATCAAAGGGATAAGCAGCAAGGTTGAAAGCGCCAGGCCATGCCGCAGAGGCAGAATGGTCAAATTAAGCACCAGTAAGGGCATGGCCCAGTGGCTAATGCCAGGAGCATTCATGGTAAAGCTTGAGACAACCAGGCCGCAGTTCAGCAAGCACAGAATGATCAGATGGCCTGGCGCTGAAAGCTGATGGCGCCGACAGATCAGGGTGTATATCAGCCCTGCGGCCAGCAGTGCCGTCATTGCCAGGGCCAGGTAAAACAGTTGATAAAAGCCGTAACGCAGATTTTGTAGAGCCAGCCCGCCAATAAAGATGGCCGCCAATGTGTAGGCTACGCTGTGGGTCCAGGTTCTGAGTCGGGTTTCCGTCATTGTGCTGCCTCTTCAAAACCTGTGGGGCCATTAATGTCGGTTGGTACTGGGTTGCTGTATGTCTGCGTTCGGTTGCCGCCTTGTTGCTGAGCTCGGCGCAGAGCGTTAGCGGCACTGATTTGCAGACTGTCAGCGTCATCGCCGATGTTCAGGCCAGCAACGCCAGCACTGACGGTTAATTGTAGCCCGTGAGACGTCATGAGGGTGCATAGGTCTTTGCGAATTTGTTCTGCAGTTTTCGCAGCTTCCGCGGTATTTGCTCCTGGAAGAATTACCAGAAACTGCAGGTCAGCTATTCGGTAGTAGGTGTCAAAGTCTCTTAGCTGAGAATGTAAGTAGCGGCCGATGCGGGGCAGAATGGCGCGAATGTCTTCATCTGGGTCAGCATCGCTCAGGTGGGTGTCCAGGCCGATAACCAGCGCCGACAAGTTGGTGCCCTCCCGTTCGCTGCGCTGAATTTCTTTGTGTAAATCCGCCGACAGGTACTCTCTGCTGGCAGCCTGTGTGAGTTTGTCTGTGCGTCGCAGGGGTTCAAGCTGGCGGGCTTTGTACTTTTGCAGAAAAACCAGGATAGCGCCAAGCAGGGTGGTTAGCACGAAGGCACTGACCATCTGGTGCCGGTCGGGCAGGGTGATGACCCATTGGGTGCAGGACAGCACAATGGCAACTAATGCAGCAGAGACAGCGACTGCAAAATAGCCTGGAATAAGCCCGAAGGTGATCAGGGGAAGAGCATAAAACCAGTGGCTTAGTGCCCAGGGGCCAAGCCAGAGTGCGGCCACCAGTGCGAGATTCAGGGTGACAAAAAACAGCATGCGCAGTTGTGGCCAGGGCGCGGCCTGGCGGTGCCGGTTGCCCTGCATGCCAGCAAGAAACAGACCGGCCGTTGATGCTGCCGCTGCTGTCGCCAAAGGTTCTCCCAGAGCGGCGCAGGCGGCGGCTGTCAGTGCCAGAGCGATAAAGCCTGTTCTCGAAAGCTTGCCAGGCAGGAATTTTTCGGCCAACTGGAGCATGGTTACTGTCCTTTACGGGCACATCCGTTGAATATTGAAGCTTGTGCAGCGGTATAATAGTCGTTTGAGGTGCGGACTTGAAACGGGAAAGGTAAAGTAAGTCACCGGTTTTAGAATCAGCTTGCAGAAAAAAAGGTAAATCAATGGACGTAGCCGCTTATATGACAGAGCTGGGCCAGAAGGCCCGGTCCGCCGCACGGGAAGTTGCCCGGTCCGCCACTGAAGTGCGCAATCAGGCGCTCCTGGCGACTGCTGATGCGTTGAACGAGGCCAGAGCTGAACTCGCGCAGGCTAACCTGAAAGATCTGGAAAATGGTCGGGCCAACGGGCTTGATGCGGCGATGCTTGATCGCCTGGAACTAACTCCCGCACGAATCGATGCCATGATCGAGGGGTTGGTACAGGTTGCGTCCCTGCCCGACCCGGTTGGCGAAATTACAGATATGACTTACCGCCCATCAGGGATTCAGGTGGGTAAAATGCGGGTGCCTCTGGGGGTTATCGGCATCATTTACGAGTCACGTCCGAATGTTACGGTTGAAGCTGCCAGTCTGTGCCTTAAGTCAGGCAACGCTACCATTTTGCGGGGCGGGTCTGAGGCGATTCACTCCAATCAAGCCATTGCGATGTGTTTGGATAAAGGGTTGGCTTTAGCGGGTCTTCCTAAAGCTGCGGTTCAGGTGGTCACAACGACTGACCGTGCGGCTGTAGGGGAGTTGATCACCATGCCGCAATATGTGGATGTCATCGTGCCCCGGGGTGGAAAGGGGTTGATTGAGCGCATCACTCGCGATGCCAGAGTGCCGGTGATCAAACATCTGGATGGTGTTTGCCATGTCTATATTGATAGTCATGCGGATCCTGAAAAAGCCCTTAAAGTTGCGATTAATGCGAAAACCCAGCGTTACGGTACTTGCAACACCATGGAAACGTTATTGGTGGATCAAGAGATAGCTGAGGATATTTTGCCGTTGTTGGCCGGAGAGTTTGCAGAGAAAAGCGTGGAACTTCGAGGTTGTGAGCGCACGCTTACCATTCTGAAAGATATTGTCGCCGCCACAGAAGATGACTGGCATGCGGAATATCTTGCGCCTATTCTGGCGGTGCGGGTAGTCGACGGTCTGGATGGTGCTATAGATCATATCAACCGCTATAGCTCCCAGCATACTGAAAGTATTATTACGGAAAACTACACCCGGGCTCGTCGGTTTCTCACCGAGGTGGACTCCAGCTCTGTGATGGTTAACGCTTCCACGCGCTTCGCGGACGGCTTTGAGTATGGGCTCGGTGCGGAGATTGGTATCTCTACCGATAAGATTCATGCCCGTGGGCCGGTTGGGCTGCACGGACTGACATCTCAGAAATATGTGGTGTTTGGTGACGGCCATATCCGGACCTGACTGAATGCATGTAATCTACGGCGGGACCTTTGATCCGATTCATCATGGCCACCTGAGGCTGGCTCTTGAGGTGTCTGACACCCTTGAGGTGGATCGGGTACATTTGGTGCCCTGCCATATTCCGCCACACCGCGGTGGTACCGGGGCTACGTCTGTTCAGCGACTGCAGATGATTCAGTTGGCGATCCGTGGCGAGCCCCGTTTGCAGGTCGATGACCGGGAGTTGCAGCGTGCCGGGGCTTCATATACAGCCGATACGCTTCGCCAATTGCGAAATGAACTGGGCGCTGAACAGCCACTGGTGATGGTGGTGGGAACGGATGCTTTTGCCAGCTTTGATCGGTGGAGGGAGTGGCAGGAAATTCCTGCACTGGCTCATGTTGTCGTTGTACGCCGCCCAGGTTCGGATCTGCCTGAAGGTAGTCCGGCGAGCCTGTTGCTTGAAGAGCGCAGGGCAGCGACTCCGGGAGAGCTGAGGCATACTCCTGGTGGAAAATTTTTCGAGTTCAAACCGCCTCTTATGGACATTTCTGCAACAGGTATTCGGCAAAGGATTGCTGACGGGCGCTCGCCTCGTTACCTTGTGCCGGATTCTGTATGGCAGAGAATTCATGATGAAGGCCTTTACGGTGCCTGCCCCGACTGAAAGTTTTAGTGCTACAATCGCGTTTGAATATCACTAATCGGGCGGCCATAAGGGCCATCGCCCGGAACACAGGGTAATTATGCAGGCAGAACAACTGAAAGATCTGGTCGTGAACGCACTTGAAGAGATCAAGGCGCAGGACATCAGCGTGATTGATGTTCGTGATCGTACCAGCGTCACTGATTTTATGGTTCTCGCATCCGGAACGTCCAGTCGGCACGTTAAATCACTTGCAGATTCCGTGGTTTTGGAAGCTAAGGAG
The DNA here is from genome assembly GCF_041595835.1 of Marinobacter sp. Classification (GTDB taxonomy): domain Bacteria; phylum Pseudomonadota; class Gammaproteobacteria; order Pseudomonadales; family Oleiphilaceae; genus Marinobacter. The sequence goes on from NZ_JBFHJO010000009.1 coordinate 63,897, forward strand.
CAGGGAGTCCGGGCCAGTAATGTAGAAGGTGCTGCAGGCAGCGACTGGATTCTCGTTGATTTGGGTGATGTTGTCGTGCATCTGATGATGCCGGCTGCCCGCGAGTTTTACGATTTGGAACGATTCTGGCGCGATGCGCCGGATGTTGGTGCGGTAGGCAGAGAGTAATCATGCGCCTGCGAATGATCTGCGTGGGGCAGAAGATGCCCGACTGGGTCACTGCGGGGTACAACGATTACGCGCGCCGGATGCCGCCGGAGTTGCCCCTCGAGCTGACTGAAATTGCTATGGCTCACCGAGGTAAGAACCCGGATATCCCCAGGCTGATGCAGCGAGAAAGCGATGCTATTCTTGCTGCTGTTGGTCAGCGGGACAGGGTGATTGCTTTGGAGGTGGGTGGCCGCCCGTGGTCTACTGAAAAACTGGCCAGCCAGCTTGAAAACTGGCAGCAAGATGGTCGGGATGTATCTTTTCTGGTTGGTGGCCCTGATGGCCTGGCCGATGCCTGTCGGCAACGTGCCGATCAGCAGTGGTCCCTCTCTCCCCTGACTTTACCTCATCCTTTGGTGCGTATTCTGCTCGCCGAGCAGCTATATCGTGCCTGGTCAATCACGCGCAATCACCCCTATCACCGGGCCTAGGACGTTCTATGGCGTGGGGTGAATTCAAAGACACTGCAGCAGAACGCCGGCTCTTCCAGCGCCGTGCTTTGGTTATGCTGATATTTGTGATTGTTCTGATGTCTGGCTTGCTGGTTCGTATGTATCAGCTGCAGATCGTTGAACATGAGATCTACACCACGTTGTCTGATAAAAACCGGGTTCAGGTGCAATCTGTGCCGCCACCCAGAGGCTTGGTGTATGACCGGAATGGAATTCTGATGGCGGAGAACCGGCCCGTGTTCAGCCTGACCATTGTGCCGGAACGGGCGGGGCCAATAGACGAAACTCTGGCCCGGCTTGCCGCCATTATTGACATCGAAGACGAAGACCTCGAACGCTTCAGAAAACGCCTTAAAGAACCCAGACGACCTTATCAGGAAATTCCTCTGTTCTATGATCTTGGTGAAGATGATATTGCCAAAATGGCGGTGCACAGGCATGAGTTTCCGGGGGTGGAAGTGGAAGCTGAACTGGTTCGTTACTACCCGCACAGTGAGCTGACAGCTCACGCACTGGGTTTTGTCGGGCGCATCAACCGGGAGGAACTTCAGAAAATTGATCCCGTCAACTATGCAGGGACACACTACATCGGCAAATCCGGGATCGAGCGGTTTTATGAAAAAGTGCTCCATGGCCGGGTAGGGTATCAGCACGTTGAGACCAACGCCCGTGGGCGGATTTTACGTGTATTGGAACGGGAGAATCCCGTGCCCGGTGAAGACATTCAGTTGCATCTGGACCTCCGCCTTCAGAAGAAAGCCCATGAACTGTTAGAGGGTCGTCGCGGCGCGATTGTGGCCATCGAGCCGGCAACCGGAGGAATACTGGCTTTGGCGAGTGTTCCCGGGTTTGATGCGAACAAGTTTGTGACGGGTATCAGTGTTGCTGATTACCGGGGGCTTAGTGAAAGTATTGATAAACCCCTGTTTAACCGTGCTTTACGCGGTCAGTACCCTCCGGGATCAACAATCAAGCCGATGATGGCCGTGGCTGCATTGGATAGTGGCGTGACCACCCGGGAGCGAAAAATCTGGGATCCGGGCTATTACCAGTTACGTGAAGGCGGGCGCCGGTATCGTGACTGGAAGCGATCCGGTCATGGCTGGATTGATCTTAAAGGCTCGGTTGCACAGTCCTGCGATGTCTATTTTTACGATGTGGCCGTAGAGATGGGTGTTGATACCATGCACAAATATCTCTCTGCCTTCGGGTTTGGGGAAGATGCGACACTGGATGTTGCCGGCGCTCTGAGTGGTCTACTGCCATCCAGTGACTGGAAGCGAGCGGTTCGAAATGAGCCATGGTATCCGGGGGATTCAGTGAACATGGGTATTGGCCAGGGCTTTTTCCTGGCCACTCCGTTGCAGCTTGCAACAGCAACCGCATTGGTGGCCAACAGAGGTGAGTGGGTTGAGCCCCGGTTACTTAAGGATATTCGCGGCGACCGTTCAGCTGATGAGTTTTTACCTAAAGAAACCCATACCCCGTTAACACTGAAAGATAACAGCGACTGGGAATATGTGGTGGATACCATGGAAGAGGTTATGCATGGTGCCCGGGGTACGGCGCGGGCAGCAGCCCGGGGTGCCAGCTATAGAATGGCAGGGAAAACCGGCACAGCCCAGGTTTTCAGCCTTGCTCAGGATGAAGAATACGACGCAGAAGAGATCCGGGAGCGCCTCAGGGATCACGCGCTGTTTGTCGGCTTTGCACCGGCGGATAACCCGCAAATCGCTGTTGCAGTGATTGTGGAAAATGGTGGTGGTGGCAGTAGTGTTGCCGCTCCCGTTGGAAGAGGCTTGTTCGATGCCTGGCTTGAAGAGTTCCCTGCTGCCGAAGCGGCTGACATGCTGGGGCAATCCGACCATGAAGGGAGCACTCACTGATGGCTATGGGTAATAAGCTGTTAGGCTCTCAGGTGAATGCTGGTCTGGGACGCACGCGAAGTATCTGGAGCATATTGCATATTGACCCCATTCTGTTGGCGCTGTTACTGGCGCTTGTGGGTGGTGGGCTGTTTGTGCTCTACAGCGGTGCTGACAGAAATATTGAAGTGGTTAAGGCTCAGGGCATTCGCTTGGCCGTAGCGTTTGTTGTGATGTTTGTTTTTGCCCAACTGGACCCTGCCGTATTCCGGCGCTGGTCGCCCTGGCTATATATTCTGGGCCTGGCAGGCCTGGTGGCTGTTCTGCTGGTTGGCGTGGGTGCCAAGGGAGCTCAGCGCTGGCTGGCTCTTCCCGGGCTACCTCGTTTTCAGCCATCGGAATTTATGAAGCTCGTTGTGCCGATGATGGCAGCCTGGTACCTCTCCAGATATTATCTGCCACCAACCTTTGGCCGGGTAATGGCTGGTTTGATCATCGTATTGCTACCCATGTTTCTGATCGTTCAACAGCCTGACTTAGGCACTTCATTGCTGGTTGGTATGGCTGGAATATTTGTGGTGTTTTTTGCGGGTATGAGCTGGAAATTGATCGTTGCCTTTTTTGGTGTCGTGTCCGTTTCAGCTCCGCTGATGTGGTTTTTCGTTATGAGGGACTACCAGAAACAGAGAGTTTTAACCTTGCTGGACCCTCAAAGTGATCCCCTGGGTGCTGGTTGGAACATTATTCAGTCGAAAACTGCAATTGGCTCGGGGGGGATGGACGGAAAGGGGTGGCTCCAGGGGACACAGTCCCACCTGGAATTCCTGCCAGAAAGCCATACTGACTTTATTGTTGCTGTATTGGCGGAGGAATTCGGTTTTGTGGGCATGCTGCTGCTGCTGACACTGTATTTTCTGATTATTCTTCGTTGCCTGTACATCGCGGTGACGGCGCAGGACTCCTTTGGCCGGCTGTTAGCTGGCGCATTGACCATGACCTTTTTTATCTACGTTTTTGTCAATATAGGCATGGTCAGTGGGTTGCTGCCTGTTGTCGGGGTTCCTCTGCCATTAATCAGTTATGGCGGAACTTCTGGCGTGACACTTATGTCAGCATTCGGTGTGTTGATGTCTATTCACACGCATCGGCGAATGATTACTGCCTGACGCAAAGGAGAATGATGAGCGGCTGGTAATGGTGAATGCCTGCAGGAACCCGGTACAATATTGCGGGTCAGTAGTCTCTGACAAACCAACATTATGAGTTGCGCACAGCTATGGCGAAAATTCTGAATACCTGGTTCCTGGTACCGGCAGTCGTGTTGGGGCTGTCAGGTTGCGCCAGCACCAATACCAGTTCACCAGAGGTGGATCACTCTTCAAGGTATACCTTGAAGCAGGATCGGGCACCCGAAGGAAATTTTGACACCAGCGGCCTGACTGACGCAGTGCCTAGGTATGAAGCTCCTCGTCGCGCTGGCAACAAGTCGCCGTATCAGGTGTGGGGTAAAAGCTATCACGTTGTCGACAGCAACGAAGGCTACGTGGCCAGGGGCACGGCTAGCTGGTACGGGCAGAAGTTTCATGGGCACAAAACATCGAACGGTGAAGTGTTCGATATGTACTCTATGTCTGCTGCCCACAAATCACTGCGTATTCCGAGTTATGCCAGAGTAACAAACCTGGATAATGGTCGCTCTGTGATCGTTCGGGTAAATGACCGGGGGCCCTTTCATGGCGATCGGTTGATTGATCTCTCTTATGCTGCCGCTAAAAAACTAGGTTACCAGTCCCGAGGTACTGCCCGGGTTGAAGTGGCTGCTATTACAGTCGCGCCAGACGGATCTATGTTTTTGGCAGGAGAGCGCTATGACCCCAAAGCCGGTACAGTGGTGGCTGAGGCGCCTCCGAAGCCTGCTGAGAGCGTCGTTGGCGGATCTCAGCAGGCGCTGTTTGTGCAGTTAGGTGCCTTCGGTAGTCGGGAGCCGGCAAATGCTATGCTCGTCCGCGCTCAGGGGGTGCTGGAAAATCCGGTCCGGGTTCGTGAAGTATCAACGGATGGCGGGCGTTTTCATCGGGTACAGGTTGGCCCGTTTGTGAATGAAGAGGACGCCCGATACGCTCAAGGCCTTCTGGAATCCAGGGGGTTTGGTAATTCCATTGTTCTTACCGACTCACACTGAACCGTTTGAGTTCAGAACATACATAAGACAAACATCTGACAGCGAATGAAACTACCCATGGCTTTCAAAATTTTTACTCGAATCTTTTTTCTGGCTTTATCTCTGACTGTTTTTGCCGCCCAGGCTTCAGCTCAGTCAGTGCTTATTCCGTCGGCTCCTCAGATAGCCGGCAGTTCATGGGTACTGATGGACCCTCTTAGTGGTCATGTGATCATGGAGCACAACAGCAATGAGCGTTTGCCTCCGGCCAGTCTGACCAAGATGATGACCGCTTATATTGTTGAGCGTGAGCTCGACGAGGGCCGTATTTCCATGTCGGATATGGTGCCTATCAGCGTTAAAGCGTGGCGCACGGAAGGTTCCAGAACCTTTGTCCGGGAAGGTACCAGCGCAACGGTAGAAGACTTGCTCAAAGGTGTCATTATTCAGTCCGGTAACGATGCTTCGGTTGCGTTGGCGGAGTTTATTGCAGGCAGTGAAGATGCCTTTGTCGATATCATGAACCAGCAGGCGCAACTGCTGGGCATGACCAACACGCATTTCCAGAATGCAACGGGTTTACCTGCTGCGGATCATTTCTCCACAGCTTATGATCTGGCCATTCTGGCTCGGGCGATTATTCAGGATTATCCGGAAAACTATTCGCTGTACGCTGAAAAACACTTCACCTATAACAATATTCGCCAGCCAAACCGTAATGCTCTGCTCTGGCGAGATGACAGTGTGGATGGTTTGAAAACAGGGCACACGGAAGAAGCCGGATACTGCCTGGTCGCCTCAGCAAAACGTGGCGACACTCGTTTGATTGCCTCCGTCATGGGCACCAGTAGTTCAGCGGCCCGGGCTCAGGAAGTTCAGAAAATGCTTAACTACGGCTTCCGGTATTATGAAACCGAGCGTTTATTCCGCGCTGGTCAGGAATTGATGGCTGCAGATGTATGGGGTGGCGCAGAGAATAGGGTTTCGGTGGGTATGGCTGAAGATGTTTATGTCACTATTCCTCGTGGCTCAAGAGCTAAGCTGGAATCTTCAGTCGACCTTGATTCTGTGATTAAAGCACCCATCAAAATGGGCGAGGAGCTTGGTCGGGTTCGCGTAGCTCTTGATGGCGAAGTCTTGATTGAACAGCCGGTGCTGGCCCTGACTGAAATTGAGCAAGGCGGGCTGTTTAAACGCCTGTGGGATTCGATCAAACTCTTTTTCATCCAACTTTTTAATTAAGTCCGCAGGCTTTGGCTGCGACGACTGGGAGTTTAGTAGGGTATGACTGAGCCGAAAGCGCCAAAAATTGAATTTCCCTGCGATTACATCATTAAAGTAATCGGAGATTCCGCTCCGGATTTCACCGAGTTTGTGGTGAGTGTTGTGGACAAGCACGCTCCTGGCATTTCCACTGCCGATGTGTCCGAAAACCCTAGTCGTAATGGCCGGTTTTTATCGGTTCGGCTGAAAATGGTCGCCACGGGTGAGCCGCAACTGAAAGCACTCTTTGAAGAGCTTAAGGCCAGTGGCCGGGTTCATATGGTGGTGTGATGGCAGATCTTATCGTCCGGTCCCTGGGACAACAGCCGTACATGGAAACATGGGAAGCAATGAAATCCTTCACTGCTTCCCGTGATGAAACCACGGTGGATGAGCTCTGGTGCCTTGAGCACCCAAGAGTGTTTACCCAGGGGCAGGCCGGGAAGGCTGAGCACATTCTTCTGCCTGGTGACATTCCGGTTATTCAAGTTGATCGAGGTGGCCAGGTAACCTATCACGGGCCCGGGCAATTGGTTGTGTATCTGCTGATTGACCTATCCCGGCGTAAACTGGGGGTTCGTGCTCTGGTCGATGAGATTGAACAGGCTATTGTTCGTACTCTCGGTGACTATGACATCGACTCAGCATCCAGGTCGGATGCCCCTGGCGTTTATGTGAACGGCGCTAAAATCGCATCACTCGGCCTGCGTGTACGCAGAGGCTGTTCATTCCATGGCCTGGCCCTTAATGTAAATATGGATATGGAGCCCTTTTCCCGGATTAACCCTTGTGGCTACGCGGGTTTGTCTATGTGCCAAGTCAGTTCTTTCGTACCGGGCGTTTCTGTGTATGAAGTGGAACAGCTCCTTGTCAGGCAGTTGGTCTCTGGGCTTGGTGGACAGGATGTAGAGTTCAGGCAGGGTTGGTAGGCCGCCAACATTTCGAACTTTCTAACAGACAGGTTATGCATGTCGACCAGGCAGCCCGGAAAATCCGTTTCTCGAATCAAGACTGGCAGTTTTGAGCGCCGGTTATCTCTGACCAAGGCGGGTTTATTTGCCGGGACTCGCATGGCATCGCATCTGGCCACTAACTGGCTTAGCAGTAAAGAGAACCGGGAAAAGCGTCACAGCGCGATGCTGTCGAACCAGGCTCGGTTTCTGGTGGATGAACTTGGCAAGCTCAAGGGCAGTGTTGTGAAAATCGGCCAGGTGATGGCGCTGTATGGTGAACATTTTCTGCCAGACGAAGTCACCGAGGCGCTGCATACACTGGAGGACCAGACCACATCGCTGGAGTGGCCTGCCATTGAACGGGTTCTCAAGGACGAAATCGGAGCTGAGCGCCTGGCCGAACTGGACGTTGATCCGGAACCCATAGGCGCGGCCTCTTTGGGGCAGGTGCATCGGGCGTTGCGTAAAAGTGATGGGCTTGAGCTTGTCCTGAAAGTGCAATACCCGGGGGTGGCTGATGCGGTTGATAGCGACCTGAATGCGGTTGCTCAGTTGTTGAAGGTTGCTCGGTTGGTGAGCTTTGGTCCGGAATTCAATGACTGGCTGGAAGAAGTCCGGGAGATGATGCACCGGGAGGTCGATTACCGTCTGGAAGCCCGAACCACTGAAAATTTTCGCCAAATGCTTATGGGGGATCCTCGTTTTGTAGTTCCCCGGGTGCTGCAGGAGTATTCGACCGATCATATTATTGCTTCCACCTATGAACACGGTTACCCCATTAACGCTCCAGAAGTCCGGCACCTCTCTTTGGACCGGAGAAGTGCGTTAGGTAAGGCTGCTCTTGAGTTGTTTTTCCGGGAATTGTTTGATTGGGGTGAGATTCAGACGGACCCGAATTTTGGGAATTACCGGATTCGTATTGCCAGGGAAGCGGGAGAAGGCTCCTGGCAAGACAAAATTGTATTGCTAGATTTCGGCGCCGTACAACGATACTCCGAGGCATTCCTTTCCCCGGTCATTCAGATGATCAAAGCATCTTACGAGGGCGACCTGGACTCTGTCATTGATGGCGGGATAACGCTGCATTTTATGAGTCGGGACTGGCCGGCGGCAGTGTTGGAAAAATTTGGTTCGGTGTGTATGTCTGTATTGGAGCCTTTGGCCAAAGATCGAAGCCAATGGCCGGACTACGCAGTAAATAGTCTGGGCGAATATCGCTGGAAGCAAAGTGATTTGCCATCCCGGGTGGCGAAACAGGCCGCTCGGTCAGCTATCAGTCGTTACTTCCGGGTACCGCCAAAAGAATTTGTCTTCCTGAACCGGAAGCTGATTGGCGTCTATACATTTATAGCGGTGTTGTGTTCAGAATTTAATGGCGAGGACCTTCTGAGACAGTACCTGTACAGCAACCGGGAAGGTTAATGTAGCGTCTGCAGTGCTATCCAGATGACGATGGCATACCGCAGACCCTTCCCTATGCCAACCAGAATGATGAAGTTTGGCCAGGGTACCCGCATTACGCCTCCTACCAGTGTTAGCGCATCGCCGCCCAGCGGTAGCCATCCCATTAACAGAGACCACTGCCCGTAACGATTAAACCGGTTTCGGGCCTTATGTAACTGTTGCTCACTGACCGGAAACCAGCGTTTGTGCTTAAAGCGATCCACTTGCCGGCCGATAACTCCGTTAACGACAGATCCTAGTGTGTTGCCCAGCGTTGCCGAGAACCAAAGCCAGAATAACGGCAGTCCCTGGCTGACAAGTGTGCCCAGCAGTATTTCGGAATAGGCCGGTAATAGGGTTGCCGCAACGAATGCGGTGGAAAACAGGGTCAGGTACGCCACGGGCGCTCCATGCTCTATGGTATTAGTTGAAGCTTACTTTAAAAGGTTTTGCCGTCTATGAAACAGCTTTCACTCCGCTTCAAACTCTACGGTTTGGTCATTACGTTGCTGTTGGTTTTAGGGATCAGCATTGTCGTGACGGCTCAGGTCTCTTTGACTGCCATGGAGGACCGGCTGTCTAAGGGAGTGGGTCAAACGGTACAAAGTATTGTGATGGATCAGTTGATTGCAACTGCCGGACAGTATGGTGAGTTGGTGGCTGGCAAATTTGACGCAGCCTATCAGGCACCGGAAATGCTGCGTAGCCTGATTAGTCAGAATATTGAAGATAATCGTCTTGGGAGCATTAGCCGTTGGAGTCTCCAGGCGATGATTAAAACGGTTTTAGCTGACCAAGACAACCTGAGTGCGATCTACGCGCACTTTGAGCCAGATGCCTATGATGGGCTGGATCTTTATTTCACTGATGATGCCGCAGAGCATAGCAGCGATGCGGGTACGCTCGAAATCTACTATTTCCGCAACCCGCAGGGTGATATCGAGTTCAGCCATACAGCGGACCCCTCTGAAAAATATCTGGAAAATCGTGATGAGTTCGGTGTGCGTGAGGCTGAGTGGTATCTGTGTTCAATGGACTCTCTTAAGCCCTGTTTGTTAGAGCCTTATGACTATGAAATAGAGGATGGCTATTCGGAGTTGATGACCAGTCTGGTTGTTCCTGTTCTGAGTGCTGGAAAGTTTGCCGGTGTGGTGGGTGTGGACATCAACCTGACGACGCTGCAAACCATGCTTATTGACGTTAGCCAGAAGCTGTACAGCGGTGAATCAAGGGTCTCGTTAATCAGCGAAAGCGGCTTGATTGCGGCCTCTTCCCATTATCAGCAACAACTGGGGCGGCCTCTTGCGGAAGCCATACCTGGCCTGGCCTCTGAGTTTGCCCGGCTGCATCGGCAGGGGGGGCAGTATGACGACGGAGAAACGCTCGCCGTTGCCTATCCGGTAAAGGTGGCGCTGTCCGGCAGCGAGTGGTCATTATTGATCGAGTTGCCCCGTGATGTTGCCCTTGCAGGTGTCGGCGAAATGACCGGGTTATTGGCATCCGAAGTGGATAATACTGCAACTCGCCAAACAGTGGTTGGTGCGATTGTCGTGCTAATGGCCATTGCTGTACTGATCCTGCTAGTGCGCTCGGTAACCCGCCCCCTCGATGAGATTCGAGACCGAATGCGAAACCTGGCCAGTGCGGAAGGTGATCTCACTCATGATCTGGATATAGATACTCATGCCGAATTGATAGACCTGGCTGGCGGGTTTAACGCATTCCTCGCACGCTTACGGGAAATGATTAACGATCTGAAAAGCGTAAACGCCCAGGTTCATGGCCAGGCTGCAGGTGTGGGCGCTATTGGCCGGGATATTGACGAACAGACAGCCCGTCAGCATCAGGATGTTGACAGCGTGGTTACTGCGATGAATGAGATGTCTGCAGCGGCAGGTGAAGTTGCAGGTTTCGCCGGTGAGGCGGCTGAGAACGCCTGTGCGGCTCGTGATGGTATCCGGTTTACACAGGATACCCTGAGCGTGGCAGTCAGAGGTGTGGATGCGTTGGCTGGGGATATGGGGCAGGCCAGCTCAGCGATCGGCCATGTGGCTCAGCGTAGTGAAGAAATAAACCGGATTATTGAGGTTATTCGGGGGATTGCTGAACAGACTAACCTGCTTGCTCTCAACGCTGCGATAGAGGCCGCTCGTGCCGGGGAACAAGGCCGGGGCTTCGCGGTGGTAGCGGATGAAGTAAGGACCCTCGCCTCCAGGACCCGTGAATCTACCGATGAAATCAGCGATATGATCGAGAGTTTGAGGGGCGATGTGACCGGTGCAGTGTCGGTGATTCAAAGTGGCGTTGAGCGTGCCTCGACGGCAGTGGATGGAACCCGGGAGGCTGCTCATTCATTGGCCACGGTTGTGGAACGTATCGATACCATCGTAGAGCATGTCACTCAAGTTGCCACTGCTGCGGAGGAGCAGAGCTCTGTGAGTGAAGAGATCAATCGTAATTTGACCCAGCTTGGTGACGCAGCTACTGATTTGCGGGAGTTAGCTCATCGTGTTCGCCAGAGTGGTGAGGCACTGGATGGACAGGTGCAGGTTCTGGATCGGGAACTGAATCGCCTGAAAACCTGATTGCTTTCCTGCCTGGGGCAGTATCAGCACTTACTATGACCCCTATGTGAAGCATCAATTTTCAATTTTTGGTGCTCGTGTCATCATTGAATTCGACCAAGGCATTTTTATAATCATCGCAGGGGTTAGCCCCGTGCAACCGGAGGTATTTATGGAGCATGTCACCATCTACGGCCGTATGGGGTGTGGCTTTTGTGTTCGAGCAAGAAATTTATGTGAATCCAGGAACTATCCATACACCTGGATTGATATGGTTGAACAGGGTCTGAGTAAGCAGGACGTTGCAGATCGTATTGGTCGCCCGGTCTACACTGTGCCCCAGATCTTGGTGGGTTCCGAGTATGTGGGTGGTTGTGATGAGTTCTTTGCTTATGTGCGTGAACACAGCGCTTAAGTCCGCTGTGGGTTAGCATTTTTTATCCGATATAAAAAAGCCCGGCCACTATGCAGTGGTCGGGCTTTTTGTTTCAGATGATACCCGTCAGAGGGTGAACTCTGTTTTCAGCTTTTTCTCGACCAGCTGGTTCTTCAGTTTGGCCACCTTGGGTATGCCATTTTCGAAAGGCGGGAAGTTTTCGCCTTCAATCAGGGGTTGCAGGTAGTCGCGGCACTCTTGGGTAATGCCAAAGCCGTCATCCGTAATGTAATGGATGGGCATTTTCTTTTCCTGGTTGGCGACTTCACTCAGGTTGGCTTCGCCAATTGACCAGCGGTAAGGCTTGGCCTGATCTCGCACGATGGTAGGCATGAGAGCCTGCTTGTCGGCCAGAGCCATTTCCACCGCAGCCTTGCCTACGGCATAGGCTTGCTCAACGTCTGTGGCAGAAGCGATGTGGCGAGCAGCGCGTTGCAGATAGTCCGCAACGGCCCAGTGGTATTTGTGACCCAGCGCCTGCCTGACCATGTTGGCCAGAGCCGGGGCAACACCGCCTAATTGTGTGTGTCCGAATGCATCTTTGGCACCGGCGTCGGCTACAAAACGACCGTCGTCGTATTGGGCGCCTTCAGAGGCAACTACGACACAGTATCCATATTCCTTCACGCATTGATCAACCCGTGCCAGGAACTTCTCCCGGTCGAACGGAATTTCAGGGAACAGGATGATATGAGGCGGTTCGCTTTCTTCTCCCTGGCTAGCCAAAGCGCCGGAGGCGGCGATCCAGCCCGCATGCCGGCCCATGACTTCCAGGATGAATACCTTGGTGGAAGTTTCGCACATAGACTTGATGTCCAGGCTGGCTTCCATTGTGGAGGTGGCAATGTACTTGGCGACAGAGCCAAAACCCGGGCAGCAGTCGGTAAACGGAAGGTCGTTGTCGACCGTTTTAGGTACACCGATGCAGGTGATCGGATAACCCATTTTGTCGGCCAGCTGGGAGACTTTGTAAGCGGTATCCTGTGAATCGCCGCCGCCGTTGTAGAAGAAGTAGCCGATGTCGTGGGCTCGGAAGACTTCGATCAGCCGCTCGTATTCGCGCTGGTTCTCGGACAAGTTCTTCAGTTTGTATCGGCAGGAGCCAAACGCGCCACCCGGGGTGTGAATCAGCGCCTGAATGGCATCATCCGATTCCAGGCTGGTATCAATCAGCTCTTCGGTCAGTGCGCCAATAATTCCGTTACGGCCGGCGTAGACTTTGCCGATCTTGTCCGGATGCTTGCGTGCGGTCTGAATAACGCCGCATGCACTGGCGTTGATGACGGCGGTTACACCGCCAGATTGGGCATAAAATGCGTTCTTGATCGCCATCGCGGGCTTAAGCCTCCTGCTGGTTCCATGATGGCACAGATGATACGTCAAACAGGGCGGCTTTTCATGAGGATATGCCGCCTCTTGACCCCGCAGAAAGGATGGTAGAGGCTTGGCAGGATTCAAATTGGAGGCAATACCCTAATGCATATACATATTCTGGGCATCTGTGGCACGTTTATGGGCAGTTTGGCCGTGATTGCCAGGGAACTTGGTCATACCGTGACCGGGTCTGACCAAGGTGTTTATCCGCCCATGAGCACACAACTTGAAGCCCAGGGTATTGAGCTGATGGAAGGCTATCGGTCAGAGAATCTTGAACCCAGGCCGGACCTGGTGCTGATTGGCAATGCCATGTCCCGGGGTAATGTGGAAGTTGAAGCGGTACTCAATCGCCGAATTGATTATATGTCCGGCCCTGAGTGGCTGGCGCGGGAGGTGCTCCACCATCGGTGGGTGATGGCTGTGGCCGGTACACATGGCAAAACCACCACCACCGCCATGCTTCTGTGGATTCTTGATCAGGCCGGTTTCGATGCTGGTTATCTGGTGGGTGGCGTGCCGCAGGATTTTCCGGTTTCAGCCCGGTTGGGAACCAGTGACTTCTTTGTTATTGAGGCGGATGAATACGACAGCGCATTTTTCGATAAGCGTTCCAAGTTTATCCATTACCGCCCGAATACGTTGATTCTGAATAATCTTGAATACGATCACGCGGACATTTTTGACAATGTTGAAGCGATTGAACGTCAGTTTCACCATGTGGTACGCACGGTGCCTTCGCAGGGGCTGATCATTCGTCCGGCGCTTGATCCGCACCTGGATAACGCCTTGGGCATGGGGTGCTGGAGCCCGGTGCAGGATACCTCCATTGGCAGTGAAATTTCCCGGAGTACAGACTGGCGAGCCGAGTTGATGTCGGAGGATGGTAGCCGGTTTATGGTCATTCACCACGAGCAGCCGGTTGCTATGCTGAAGTGGAATATGACCGGTCTGCATAACGTGCGCAATGCCTTGTCAGCGATTGCCGCTGCCCGCCATGTTGGCGTAACACCGGATCATGCGGTGGCGGCTTTGTGCCGTTTTTCAGGTGTTAAGCGGCGCATGGAGTTAGTGGGCGAGGTTGGTGGCGTGACTGTGTATGATGATTTTGCTCACCATCCCACGGCTATTGCTTCCACTCTTGAAGGTCTGCGTAACCAGGTGGGGGATGAACCGATCATTGCTATTATTGAGCCCCGCTCTAACACTATGAAACAGGGGGTGCATCAGCAAACATTGATCCCCAGTGCAGCCTGCGCCGATCATGTGCTGTGGGCCAATCTCAGCAATATGGACTGGTTGCCGGAACTGGTAAATAGCTGGCGGGCAGAGCATGGAGCGCTGGATCACCACAGTGTCGACGATTCAGTGGATGCACTGATTGCTCGCACATTGGAACTGCTGCCTGAAACCTGCCACATTGTCATTATGAGTAATGGCGGGTTTGGCGGAATTCATCAAAAACTGGTGGCGGAACTGGAGAAAATTCGTGGCTGAACGTTCACCAGTCATCAATCTTGCAATCACCGGTGCTTCGGGTGCCCAGTATGCTTTGCGCCTGATGCAATGTCTGGTGGCAAATGGCTGCCGGGTGAATGTTATGGTGAGCCGGGCAGCGCAGGTGGTCATTGCCACTGAAACAGATTTTCGTTTGCCCGGTTCTCCGCGGGCGATGGCTGAAGCCTTTACTGAGCACACGGGTGCTCAGCCGGGGCAGGTTCAGGTATTCGGCAGAGAAGACTGGTTTTCACCACCGGCCTCTGGCTCGGGTGAAAAAGCGCCCATGGTCATTTGCCCGTGCAGTACCGGAACGCTGTCCGCGCTGGCTACGGGCGCTAGCAATAACCTGATTGAGCGTGCGGGTGATGTGGCGCTGAAAGAACGGCGAAAGCTGATTCTGGTGTTGCGCGAATCTCCCTATTCGGAAGTCCATCTGGAAAATATGCTCAGGCTAACCCGCATGGGCGCCGTGATCATGCCGGCCAGCCCGGGTTTTTACCACAAGCCGGAATCTGTCGGTGATCTGGTGGATTTCATGGTAGCTCGAATTCTTGACCATCTTGAGATGCCCCAGACTCTTGTGCCTCGTTGGGGTGAAAAGAAAAGCTGAGCGGGATTTCCTCCGGCGTTGGTTTTGGCCAAAGCGATTGATGGTTTTCACCATTGAGCAAAATCGCACCCCGCCACACACTGGCTGAACATAAAAACAAATCCACTCGTACATCGAGGTTCAGCAATGATTCCACGTACTCTGTTTGATGCCGATCTTGAAGGTTTCCGGGATTCCGTTCGTAAGTTCCTGGAGCAGGAAGCTACGCCCTATCATGAACAATGGGAAAAAGATGGACAGGTAAGCCGTGAACTTTGGCACAAGGCGGGTGAGTTGGGATTCCTGTGCCCCTGTTTGCCGGAAGAGTTTGGCGGAGTGGGTGCTGACTTCCGTTACAGTGCGGTATTGATCGAAGAAATCGCAAGGGCAGGTTTGACCGGTATAGGTTGGGGGCTGCATTCAGATATCGTCGCCCCCTACATCCTGAACTATGGTTCGGATGAACTGAAGAACCATTACCTCCCGAAACTGGCTTCCGGTGAAATGATCGGCGCGATAGCCATGACGGAACCTGGTGCAGGTTCTGATCTGCAGGGTGTGAAAACGACAGCGATTCGTCAGGGCGACCATTTCATCCTGAATGGTTCCAAAACCTTTATCACTAACGGTCAGTTGGCGGACTTGGTTGTTGTTGTAGCCAAAACCGACCCCAAAGAAGGCGCCAAGGGCATCAGTCTGCTGGTGGTGGAAACCTCTTGGGATGGTTTCGAGAAAGGCCAGAACCTGAACAAGGTGGGGATGAAGGCGCAGGACACCTCTGAATTGTTCTTCCAGGATGTCAAAGTACCGGTGAAAAACCTGATTGGCCCTGGTGAAGGTCAGGGCTTTTTTCAGTTGATGCAAGAGCTGGCTTCAGAACGTTTGCAGGTGGCGCTTGGTGCCGTGGCGGCAGCTGAAGCCGCGTGGCAGTGGACTCTGGATTACGTTAAAGAGCGGAAAGCGTTTGGAAAGCCTGTGATCGCGTTTCAGAATACGCGCTTCAAACTGGCGGAGCTGAAAGCTGAAATTACTGCGGCGCGGGTTTTTACCGATCGTTGTTTGGAATTGCACCTGGACAAAAAGCTGGATGTTCCCACGGCAGCCATGCTGAAACAGCACACCACCGATCTGCAATGTAAGGTGATGGACGAATGCGTGCAGCTGCACGGTGGCTACGGTTATATGTGGGAATATCCCATCGCCCGAGCCTGGGCTGATTCTCGCGTGCAGCGTATATACGCTGGCACAAACGAAATCATGAAAGAAATTGTCGCCCGCTCATTCTGATTTGCCGGTAAATAACAGGCGCTGAAGCAAATTGGGGCCTGTTATTTACCAAACTTTACATTTTGCCAAGCCTGTCAATGTCTCCGGCGATGGTATTCCCTACAGTAGCGGCACAACCTTCTAACAAGGATAAATGGTTGCCGCGATGAAACGCCTGATCAGTCTTTCCGTTCCCCTGTTAACACTTGCCATCGCCGGTTGTGGCGAAGAGTCCGATCAACTGCCGGTTGACGGCCGTGATTTTGATGGAGTCAGCTATAGCGAACCGGTGGATTATGAGGGGCGGGTAATCGATGGTTACCTTCGGAACGCCCGCGTCTGGCTGGATTTGAATGATGACGGTCAGTACAACCCGGGCCCGCTCAGTGTCACCCTGGCCAATGGTGAGACTCACATCCTGCAGAGCGGGGAGCCCACCGATATGACGACGGCAGGTGGCCGTTTCACGCTTGATACTGATGAGCTGCAGGTCGATGAGCTCAAGGGTAAAGATCTGGACCCCAGAGATTACCCTCTATACGCGCTGGCGCTCCCCGGTAAAACCATGGAAGAAACCCGTAGTGGCGAAGTGGCCGTTAAGCGGGCCTACCTGATGTCGGCTAGTCCGGGGGTCACAAATGTGACGCCGCTGACCACCCTGGCGCGATTCCGGGCTGAAGTCGCAAAACGAATCAACCTTAATCCAAAAAACGTTGCGCCCGAGAGTTCTGCTGACCTGAATGGGTTGAATCTTTTGCAGGATTACATTCTTTCCCGTAACGAACAGGCTCATGCCTATGCTCGTGCACTGGCTCGCTTCATGGCCAGCCAAACGCCCGACGATTACAATTCGAGCCTGGCCAGAGAAAACAGTGACGGGACTGAGCGGTTCTTATCGAGGGATGCGGTGTATTTGCTTGGTATCTCTCTGGTTCAGAATGCGGCGGACATTATCCAATTGGTGGATGACGCAGCTTCTGGTGAGAATTATGACACTGTTGATACCGATGCGATTGAATTGCCGGTCGTACCTGTGGAACTGGAAAATCCGGTTCTACTGACAAGTCAGACGGTATCGGCTTCTGCTGAGGGCGGGGGCAGCCTGCCGGCGAGTAATCTTGAGAAGTCTGCAGAGCTTAGGTTTGATTACACTGAAGATGGTCAGCTACTGTCTGTTTCCAGTCGGGGCTGTATGGAGCCCTCACTGCCAGAGCTTGCCCGGCTTGTTCAGGTTAATGGGTATATCGCAAAGCTGAAAAATCAATGGCACCCCAGCGCGTCTCTTTCCGAGCATAGCAAAGGTTTGTATGACGAAGGCGGCATTCACGAACGTCTGGTCTTTGATTGGGATAATGAGCGAGCCTATTTCGATACCGTTACATCCTGCCACCTGGAAACCCGTGGTATAAGCCCGGACAGCTCTGAGCTGGATGGTACTGCTGAGATGACCTGGAGCTGGAACGATAAAAGTATGGTTGTAGAGGTGGTGTCTGGCTCTGTCTCTGAGGAGCGAGAAATCAGCCTGCTGACCACGGAAGCGCCTGATAAATCGCCGGCAGATGTATTGGCCGGGAGTTCTGTTACCGGGTACAGAATAGCGTCGGGGGGGGCATTGGAGGTTCAGCTTGCCTTTAAAGAGCCTGAAGGTGTTTGCGAGCCGAAGGGTGTGAATGACGAGTTGCCGCGGTTGTCTGAGCCGTATGTGACCTTGTTATTCCCTCTCGAGATTGCGGGCGAGGTTGATGCCTACGAATACGATGTGCGGGAATACAGTCAGCCGGATGAGGGTGGAAGCCTCCAGATAGAGCGTTTGCAGAGATACCCCCTGAAAAGTCTTTCGATGGCGGGCCCGGATGCGGGAGATTTGCAGTGGCAACTGTACTATTCGTCATTGAATATGGAGGGGTTAGACTCGACAACAGCAAACCTTATTCGTGAGGCATACCTTGAGAGGCGTGGAACGGTAACAGGCTGCGGAATGCTGTTCCGTGATGCCCCGAACAGTGCTTATGCACAGGTAACTTACGGCTATAAAACGCTTACGGAATACCTGATTGAGGGGTTGGCAGAGTCACCTGCTGACGAGTGAATAGTGG
>NZ_JBFHJO010000010.1:0-80196 GCF_041595835.1 Marinobacter sp.
ACTTAGAAAAGCAGCGCCAGCCAGCGTATAATGCGCGTTTTCAAATTTCAGAGTGCTCCAGAAAACCGGAGCGCCACACACAGACTGACCAGCAGGCAAACGTCGTGACAGACAAGGCAACCAATAACTCCGCGCCAGACATCAAGACCTTCCAGGGTCTGATTCTGGCATTGCAGAATTTCTGGGCGCAGCACGGCTGCGTGGTTCTCCAGCCTCTCGATATGGAAGTCGGCGCAGGCACTTTCCACCCCGCCACCTTTCTGCGCTCCATCGGGCCTGAGACCTGGAACTCCGCCTACGTACAACCTAGCCGTCGCCCAACAGACGGCCGCTATGGCGAAAACCCCAACCGCTTACAGCATTACTACCAGTTTCAGGTAGTGCTCAAGCCCTCTCCAGATAACATCCAGGAACTGTACCTGGATTCTCTGCGGGCTCTGGGGCTGGACCCACTGGTTCACGACATCCGCTTTGTGGAAGACAACTGGGAATCCCCGACACTGGGTGCCTGGGGTCTTGGCTGGGAAATCTGGCTGAACGGAATGGAAGTCACCCAGTTCACCTACTTCCAACAAGTTGGCGGTCTGGAATGCTACCCGGTCACCGGCGAACTGACCTACGGGCTTGAGCGTATCGCCATGTACCTGCAAGGTGTAGACAGCGTGTACGACCTGGTCTGGACCAACGGTCCGGATGGCGTTGTCACCTACGGCGACGTGTTCCATCAACAAGAAGTTGAAATGTCCACCTACAACTTCGAACAGGCCGATACCGAATTCCTGTTCCATAGCTTCGACGTTTACGAGCGGGAAAGCGCCCGCCTGATCGAAGCAGGCCTGCCGCTACCAGCCTACGAGCAAGTGCTCAAGGCCTCCCACACCTTCAACCTGCTGGATGCCCGCCACGCTATCTCCGTGACCGAGCGCCAGCGTTTCATCCTGCGTGTACGCACCCTGGCTCGCTCCGTAGCTCAGGCCTACTTTGAAAGCCGCCGCAAACTGGGTTTCCCGCTGGCGCCTGAAAACCTCCGCAAAGAGGTATTGGCGGCAGCTGATGCGGCTAGCGCAAAAGCCAATGGCAAGAAGTCCGGAAAAGCGAAAAAGGCACCGCAGGAACAGGGGAAAGCATAATGGCAACACAGGATTTTCTGGTTGAACTTGGTACCGAGGAACTACCTCCAAAAGCCCTGAAGGGCCTGTCTGACGCCTTCACCCAAGGCATCACCAAAGGTTTGGAAGAAGCTGGAGTAGCTTTCGGCAAAGTAGAAGCTTTCGCTGCACCGCGCCGCCTGGCCGTACGGATCCGCGATCTGGCTGACGCACAGCCAGACAAGTCTGTTGAAAAACGCGGGCCTGCTGTCAAAGCCGCCTTTGACGATGCCGGCAATCCGACCCGTGCGCTGACAGGCTTTGCCACCTCATTGGGTATTACCCCTGACCAACTCGATACTCTGGAAACCGATAAAGGCGCCTGGCTGGTTTTCCGTACCGTTGAACAGGGCAAACCCACCGTTGAACTATTGCCAGAACTGGTAGACCAGTCACTCGCAGATTTGCCGATCCCCAAGCGCATGCGCTGGGGTGCCCACCGCACGGAATTTGTGCGTCCGGTGCACTGGCTGATCATGCTCTATGGCAACAACGTGATTGAAACCCCGATCATGAATCTGAAGCCCGGCAACAAAACCCGCGGCCACCGGTTCCACTGCCCGAAAGAGCTGATCATCCCAACCCCGGCAGACTACGAAACCGTGCTCAAGCAAGAAGGCTACGTACTGGCTGACTTTGCCGAACGTCGTGAGCGGATCCGGGCAGGTGTAAGCGCCCTGGCTGAAAAAGAAGCCGGGGGTATCGCCGTGATCGATGAAGACCTGCTGGACGAAGTTACTGCCCTGAACGAATGGCCAGTCCCCCTTATGGGCCGCTTTGAAGAGCGCTTCCTGAAAGTCCCTTCCGAAGCTCTGATCTCCTCCATGAAGGAGCACCAAAAGTACTTCCACGTGGTCGACAGCAACGACCGAATGTTGCCGCTGTTCATCACCGTAGCCAACCTGGAAAGTAAAGATCCGGCTCAGGTTATATCCGGTAACGAGAAGGTTATCCGGCCACGTTTATCAGACGCAGCCTTCTTCTTCGAAACCGACTGCAAAACCAGGCTCGAAGACCGGATCGATGCGCTCAAACCCATCGTGTTCCAGGAAAAACTGGGCAGTATCTACGACAAATCTGTCCGCGTAGCCGCGCTTGCCAGGAAAATAGCAGAAGCCATTGGCAGTGACCCAGCCCTGGCTGAGCGCGCCGCCATGCTGGCCAAAACCGACCTGGTCACCGAAATGGTACTGGAGTTCACCGACCTTCAGGGCATCATGGGAAGCTACTACGCCGCTGATGACGGGGAACACGCAGATGTCGCCAAAGCCCTGAACGAACAGTATATGCCTCGCTTTGCCGGTGACGACCTGCCCACAACTCTGACCGGTTGTGCCGTCGCTATCGCCGACCGTATCGACTCACTGGTTGGCTTGTTTGGTATCAGGCAACCACCATCCGGTACCCGTGACCCCTTCGCTCTGCGCCGTGCCTCTCTCGGCGTACTACGCATCATCATTGAGCGGGAACTGCCGCTGGATTTACAGAGCCTGTGCGAATGGGCTGAGCAAAACTTCACCGTACTGACCGAGCAGAACACCGCCAGTACCGTCGTGAACTACATGCTTGAACGCTTCCGTGCCTTCTACGATGAGCAGGGTATTGGTGCAGAAGTCTACCTGGCCGTACATGCACGTCGCCCGACCTGCCCGCTGGACTTCAACCGCCGCGTAAAAGCTGTAGAAGCCTTCCGCCAGCTGCCTGAAGCTCTGGCCCTGGCCGGTGCCAACAAGCGGGTATCCAACATCCTGACCAAGCAGGGTGGCGACAGCATCGGTGAGACGGTTGATAGCACACTGCTTCAAGATGCTGCCGAGAAGGCCCTGGCTCAGAAGGTCGAAGAGCAGGCTCAGAAAGTTCTGCCGTTGTTTGAGCAGGGTGATTACGCCACGGCTCTGACCTCACTGGCCAGCCTGCGCGAGCCGGTGGATAACTTCTTCGACGAAGTCATGGTTATGGCAGACGACGAAGCCGTGCGTAACAACCGTTTAGCACTGCTCAATCGCCTGCGTAACCTGTTCCTGCGCGTAGCGGATATATCCTTGTTACCCACCGCAGGGTAACAAGGCTCCTCTGCGGTTTTATTGAGGTATTTCCCCAGGGAAGGGTAGAAAAACGGCCGGTAATCCGTATAATACCGGCCGTTGATCGGCGTGTAGCGCAGCTTGGTAGCGCACTTCGTTCGGGACGAAGGGGTCGGAGGTTCGAATCCTCTCACGCCGACCATTTTTCTGCTTTACTCTTTATCGCTTCCCCTCACTCTGCGACAAACTTTCATCGACTCTTAAAACAAAAATCCTGAGCACAGGCTCAACTGTCCTTCCGTTCAGAAAAAGTCGCTAGTGGCGAAGCATCGATAGACCTAATCAACAAACATCTCGGACCCGATGTTATAAACCCGGCAATCTTTGACATCCGTCAAAGCGCAGGCAACTGCCCCCATCTTTCTCTGTTCGTTTGCCAAAAATGAACTACGCTTAGCCTGATTATGATTGCCCGGCAAACTGAACGCGTCGTTCATAGGCAATCACTGGAGGGGGGGAAGCTGTAACCCTTACCGCAAACCATCACCCTCTCAGCGTAGATACCAATATGCCGGCTTCTGGAGTCGCGTTATATAACTAAATAACTCATCTATACTTCTGTCTGTACATCCATGAACGAGGAATAAAAATGAAAAAACTGCTTACCCTCAGTCTGATGGCTGCTCTGTTCTCATCCTCTGGTGCCGTTATGGCTCAGGAAATTCTTGAAGGGGAACAGATTCGCGATGTTTTGGTTGGCAATACTCTCCAGGCCGATTATCAGGAGGCAGGTGAGTGTCGGCATACCTTCTACGAATACTTTTCAGAAGACGGGAAAATCTTTGGTCAGGACAAACGTGCAGAACATGCCTCCGGCTATACCCGCTATCTCGGCAAGTGGGAGGTAAAAGACGGGGAGTTCTGTACCAATGTTGGCTATGGCCACCGGGGAGGTTGCAGCGTATTCGAGCGTGTCGATGAGAATACTTTCGTAAGAAAGTTCGATGGCTTTGAAATCGATCGCGTCAAGGTTCACGAAGGCCGCTACCGCCCCTGTATGTAATACAAAGGCACTGGGCGGCTTGGTAAACACACGTTCCGGTTACACAGACATGTGTCGCCGGAATAGCACCAGAGCCGCCCCGAAAAACACCGCCCCGATGGACATCAGGGCCAGAAACTGGGGCCACACCACATCAATTCCGGCACCTCGGTACAAAATACCCTGCGCCAGACTGACAAAGTGTGTTGTCGGTGCCAACAGCATGATGTTCTGAACTATTTCCGGCATGCTCTCCCGGGGCGTAATGCCCCCCGAAAGAAGCTGTAACGGCAGAATGATCAATATCAGCAACAAACCAAACTGGGGCATTGTCCGGGCAACGGTGCCAATCAGAATGCCAATGGCGGTCGTAGAAAACAGGTGAAGCAAAGCACCAGCCAGAAACAGCAAAACCGACCCGGCAACAGGTACCTGTAACCAGCCCTGAATAACGAGTGTCACCGACAACGTGGCCGCGATCATCACCACCAGAGCATTCGCCCAAGCCTTAGCCGCCATGATTTCGTATGAACGCAGCGGCATGACCATCAGATGTTCAATGGTGCCATGTTCCCGTTCACGGATCAGGGCAGCGCCGGTCAGAATGATGCTGATCAGAGTCACCTCGGTAATCAGCTCCATCACGCCACCAAACCAGGAGCCTTCCAGGTTGGGATTAAAGCTGACCCGGTTCACCAGGTTAACCTGTAGTTCCGTTGAGCCACTGCCGGGCTCAATAAATTCTGCAACCTCGGTCGTAATAAATGATTCAATGTAATTAGCCCCGATAAAGGCCTGAGTCATTCGGGTTGCGTCAATATTCAACTGCACACTGACTTCATTCCCCTGGCGCACATCCCGTTCGAACCCTTCGGGTATTTCCAGAACAAAGGTATGAGTACCACGGTCTAACATGGCATCAATCTGGTCATACCGGATCAATTCCGGTTCAAGGAACCAGGGCTGCTGGAACGACTGGATGATTCGCCCCGAAAGAATCGTCTGATCCTCATCAACCACCGCCACCGGGGCGTTGTTCAGCTCCATGGAACCAGCCGAGCCAGCCGTATAGATAATCAGGGTAAACGCCAGCAACACAAACACCAACAATACCTTGTCACCCCAAAGGCTGCGCAGTTCCTTGAGTCCCAGATTCCAGATATTAGCCAGTGATTTCACGTCTAGCGCCCCTGTTTCTTGAGCAGAAAAACCGACATCAGGGTCAGCACCGGAATGAAGGCTGCCAGGTTAAGTAACGTCTGTTGGAGGTCAGTGAAGGAAAGCCCCTTGGTAAAAACCCCCCGGCTGACCTGAAGGAACCAGGTTGCAGGCCAGAATTCGCCAATGAGCGCACCCACCCCCACCTGGGAAGAAACAGGCTCCGTCAGTCCCGAAAACTGGACGGTGGGCAAAAGAGTAATGATCGCTGTTGCTGCCAATGCGGCAATCTGGGTAGATGCGAATGCCGAAATAACCTGACCCAGGCCTGTGGTCACAATCACGTACAACAGGGCCCCGAGCGATAGTGTCCACAATCCGCCTTTGAGCGGTACCTTGAACACCCAAACCGCCAGCATGACCAGACTGACATAGCTGATCATACTGAATGCAATGTAGGGGAGCTGCTTGCCCAACAGGAATTCCAGGCGCGTTACCGGAGTAACATACAGGTTTGTGATTGAGCCGAGTTCCTTTTCACGAACAATCCCCAAAGCCATCAGGATGGAAGGAATAAAAATAAGCAGGATAGGGATGACCGCTGGCACCATCGCGTCCAGACTCCGGAAATCCTGATTGTAGCGGTAACGATCTTCAATTGAGACCAGGCTTAACGTTGGTACTATTCCGTAGGTGCGTTGTACCAGGTCCGACAGGTAACTGTAATGGATTCCCTGAACGTAACCGGCAATGGTCTCTCCCCGGAATGGCATGGCACCATCCACCCATACACCAATTTCGGTGTCCCGCCCCCGCTTCAGATCTTTGCCATATCCTGGTGGTATGACCAGCGCCACGCTCAACTCACCGGACTGCATCCGTTGTTCCAGTGCCGACATATCCGTGATGGGAGGCCGTTCAATA
This sequence comes from Marinobacter sp., assembly GCF_041595835.1. Taxonomy (GTDB): domain Bacteria; phylum Pseudomonadota; class Gammaproteobacteria; order Pseudomonadales; family Oleiphilaceae; genus Marinobacter. The sequence continues at coordinate 6,297 of NZ_JBFHJO010000010.1, forward strand.
AAATAGCGTGATCCGGAAAAGGCCGTAATGTAATCCCGGCTCTGGGGAGTCTGGTCCTGATCCAGTACCGCAAAGGACAAATCCTCAACATCCAGGGTAATGCCATAACCCAGGATCAGCATCAGCAGGGCAGACCCAACGAAAGCAAAGGCCATGCGAATAGGATCCCTGAGGAGCTCCCGGGCCTCTCGGTGACCATAGGCCCACAGACGCCGCGCACTGAACCATTGGAACCTGGTCTCGCTCTCCTGATCGTCGGCCAGCACCGCGGCAGCACCAATATTTTCGGTACCCGTCGCCGCTTCAAGGGTGCGCATAAATGCCCCCTCCAGATTCTTTTCACCAGCCTGCGCCACCAACACTTCCGGTTTGTCTGAGGCAAGCACCTCACCGGCATGCATCAGGGAAATCCGGTCACACCGTTCCCCTTCATTCATGAAATGGGTGGAAATAAAGATAGTAACGCCGTCATTCCGTGACAGACGGAACAACAAAGACCAGAACTGGTTCCGGGCGCCGGGATCAACACCCGAGGTGGGCTCATCAAGGATCAGTAGCTCTGGCCTGTGTACCACGGCCACCGCCAGCGAAAGCCGCTGGCGCACACCCAGGGGCAAATGACTGGCAAGCTGATCCATGACCTCCGAGAGGCCGAACTCGGTTGCCAGTTCATCCACCCGGGTATGGACCTGGTCTTTCGGAAGGTGGAACAATCGGGCGTGCAACTCCAGATTCTGCCTCACCGTCAGCTCGCCATACAGGGAAAACCCCTGCGACATGTAGCCCACCCTCTGACGGGTATTCAGGTCCCTTGCGTCTAACGGTTTGCCAAACAGCGAGACATCACCTTCTGTTGGCGACAACAATCCGGTCAGCATTTTCATGGTTGTCGTCTTGCCACAACCATTTGAACCGAGAAAGCCGAAGATTTCTCCGCGCCGAATCGAGAAGCTGACATCTTTTACTGCGGTGAAATCACCAAACCGAAGGGTCAAATGTTTTGCTTCAATGGCGGGCCTGTTATCGGTGCCGTCAACATCCGGTAAAGACAATGCCGCCTTTTGCTCTGAGGATGTCACCGCCGGGCTTTCTCCGGAAGAGAGCGCGATAAAGGCGTCATCGAGCGAGGAAGTGTTGGTGCGTTCATGCAGAGCGTTAGGGGTGTCGGTGGCCAGAATGCGACCCTCATCCATCACCGCCAGCCAGTCAAACCTTTCTGCCTCTTCCATATAGGCCGTGGCAACCAGCACGCTCATCCCCGACCGTTGCTTGCGGATAACGTCAATCAGATCCCAGAAACGGGCGCGGGAAAGCGGATCAACACCGGTGGTCGGCTCATCAAGGATCAGCAGGTCCGGGTGGTGAATCAAGGCGCAGCATAGGCCCAGCTTCTGCTTCATTCCACCAGACAATTTCCCGGCAGGACGATCCCGGAATGGCAATAGCCCGGTAGCCTCCAGCAACCGGTGAATCTGTTGCTCACGTTTCTTGCCCGACAGGCCAAACAGGTCGGCAAAGAAGCCCAGGTTTTCGTCAACGGTCAGGGTATGGTAAAGATTTCCGCCCAGTCCCTGAGGCATATAGGCAATGCGCGGGGCCAGCCGGCTGCGGGAGCGCTGGCTGCTCATATCGGAGCCAAGAACGGTCAGCTTGCCCTGCTGCAGTCGGCGTGCGCCAGCGATCAACCCGAGTAAGGAGGACTTGCCGGCACCGTCCGGGCCGATCAAACCCACCATGCAGCCTACGGGAAAATCCAGAGTTATGTCAGACAGCGCAATGGTTTCCCCGTAGGTGTGGCTGATTCCTTCCAGCCGGGCCACGGTGTTAGTCATTTGGCAGGCTCACATCCAGGTTTTCCGGCCATGCCTGGCTTTCATCCAAACGAACATAGGCTTCACCGGGTACTCCGGTTTTCACCCGATCACGGTAGGCTTTAAGCAGCTCCGGATTAATGCGAATACGAACCCGGAACATCAGCTTCTCCCGCTCACTGCGGGTTTCCACGGATTTGGGGGTGAACTGTGCTTCTGCTGCAACAAAGCTGACGTCCGCCGGGACTACATAATCGGGCAGGGCATCCAGAATAATCCGGGCTTCAGAACCGACCCGAACCCGGCCAGCCTGGGAGGTGGGCAGGAAAATGGTCATATACACATCGGTGACATCCAGCACGGTCGCAACCTTGCCGCCGGCAGCCAGTACTTCGCCGGGTTCAGCCAAGCGATAGAGCACGCGACCACCCACTGGCGTGGTGAGTTCGCTGTCATCAATATTCGTCTGAATTTGCCGGATAGCGGCTTTAGCGGCTTCAATACCGGCTAGTGCAGAAGCGACCTGGACCTTGGCTGCCTGCAGCGCTGCATCCGCTGTTTCTGCTGCGGTACGGGCACGGTCTTGCTGCTCACGAGAGGCATGCCCCCGGTCGACCAGCGTATTGATGCGAGCCAATTCAGCGAGGGCATAGCGCTGTTCGCTCTCACGCTGAGCCACTAGGGCTTCTGCCAGATACTGTGACTGTTCCGCCTGATGCAGATTTGCTTCTGCCGCCGCAAGCTGAGCTCTCAGCTCGTCGGTATCCATAACCGCCAGCTGCTGACCCGCTTCCACCATATCGCCTTCACGCACGGCAAAAGATTCCAGGCGCCCGGGGATACGGGTGGCAATATCCACTTCGGTAGCTTCGATTCGACCATTGCCAGAGGCAATATACTCTGGCAATTCATCACCGTTGGGGATCAGGTAATAAGCAGCGACAGCAACAGCCGCTACGACAACCAGAACAATAAAGAGTTTTGAGGAGGTTTTTACACCTTTGCCGGCCATAACTCATCCTTGAAAAAGGGAATTTCAAACGTAAGAGTCAGTATAGGAGAAAAGTAACACAACCGGGCTGACAGCAATCAAGTTAGCTTTTAATCTTTTTTAACCGCCAGCCCCGCAGAAATCAGTATGCGTCGCGAATCAGGTCAATACCCGGTTTCAATACTTCCTTCCAGGCTTGACGCAGCTGTGGTGTGTACTCGGGATCATGAACTCTGACTGTTTTTAACAGCGCTTCTTCCCACAAACCATACCATTCTGGCTGAATGTCGTATTTATGGCGGCTATGGCTTTCTCCCAAATCCCTGAGTTTGCGGTCAGACATACCTCGGGCCACCAGGATGATCTGCATGACACCATGGCGCAGAAGGTGGCGTTGGGCTTCCATATCGGTTTGAGCAAAGCGGTTACGAATGGCGTCAGAGCTGGACATGAAGAATTCGTAAAAATCGACAAAAAAGTCATCCTTCCGACAACAACGTCCATAGCTTTGGAATACAAGATCCGTGTTATTCATCTGCAATATTTGTCCTAGGAAACAGGTAAGAAAAGGTGATATTAGGACAGATTATAAGCTTGCAATCTATACGCAATATAGCGATATGTCGTAAGCTTCAGAATATTATCTTATATTTCAATGAGATATTATTTTAATGGTCGTCAGAAAACCACCAGCGCGGAAGTAGCCGGTTCACTGATGGCTGTAAAAACCGGTCATCGATCAGCCAGATCACCCCTTGGTCTTCCGGTGTGCGAATAACCCGGCCAGCTGCCTGCGCCACCTTCTGTAGCCCGGGGATCAGGTAAGTGTAGTCGTAGCCTTTACCAAAACGCTGCTGCAGGCGGGCTTTGAGGATGTCATGCCAGGCATCGAAAGGCGGTAAGCCTAATGTAGCCACAAACGCACCGATGAGCTGATCCCCCGGTAAGTCAATCCCTTCGCTAAATACCCCGCCCAATACGGCAAAGGCAACGCAGCCCTCTGGTTTCTGAAAACCCGCCAGGAATACCCGGCGCTGCTCCGGGCTCATCCCCGGTTGCTGGCGCCGCTGGGGGATATCCGGCGCGTGCTGAGCCAAAGCATCACTGGCTTGAGCTGCGTATTTAAAGCTGCTGAAGAATGCCAGATAGTGGCCCGGGCGTTGCCGGTACTGGCAGGCAATCACTTCGGCAATCGGGAGTAGTGAAGCATCCCGGTCCAACTGGCGAGTGCTGATTCCCGGGGTAAACTGCACCTGTAGTTGTTCAGGGCTGAACGGGCTGGGCAAGGAGGTAAAACGAGCGCCTTCCGGCAAGCCCAGCAGATCCCGGTAATAAATGCCGGGGCTCAGGGTAGCGGAGAACAGCAGTAACGAATTGGCAGCGGTAAAACGGTCTCTCAGAAAGTCTGCCGGAATCAGGTTCTGCAGGGCCAAACTGGCCCGACCTCGGCCGCTGCGCTGAAACTCACACAAGGAATGTTCGCCGAAACTGTCCGACAGTCTCATAAAAGCCACAGCTTCAAACATGACTTCTTGCAGCCCGAGATCCGGCGGGTTGTCCGCCAGATAGTCAGTAATATCAGAAACCATTGCCTGCAGTGCCCCAATCATCTGGGTTGGCAACGTTGCCCGGAACACCGGTTGCGTTTGCTCCCCATAGTCACGTATCAGGCTCTGCCAGGCCCGGGCCGTTCGATCCAGTGCCGGCTTCAGTGATTCAGGTGCAGTTTTCTTTACCTTCAGTAAGCGCTGCTGATCCAAACGCACCGAGTACATTCCCCGGCCCCGGTCTACCAGATTGTGGGCTTCATCCACCAGCACACTGACGCTCCAGCTATTCTGCCGGGTCAGAGCGTGAAGCAGAGCAGACTGGTCGAACATTCTGTTCACATCTCCAATCACCAGATCACTCCAACGGGCCATTTCCTGAGCCAGGAAATATGGACAAATATCGTGACCTGCAGCAATCTTCGCTAAAATCTTCTGATTTAGTAGGCCTTTGGTTTGAACCGCTTCGGCTCGCGCATCCGGCAAGCGATCGAAAAAGCCCTGCGCCAATGGGCAGGAGTCACCGTGACAGGCTTTATCCGGGTATTCACAAGCATCGTCTTTAGACACCAGTTCCAACGTGCGCAGGGGCCAGGGCTGCAATTTATTCTGGGCGGAACTTAACTTGTCCACAGCATCCAATGCCAGCTGACGCGCGGTGTTGCGACACGTGAGGTAAAATAGGCGGTCCTGTTTGGCAGCCGGCATAGCCATCAGTGCCGGAAACAGTGTACCCAGTGTTTTCCCAAGCCCGGTCGGTGCTTCCAGCAGCAAGGTGCCGGCTTTCATGGAATTCTTGTAAACCGTTTCCGCAAGTTGCCGCTGGAGCGGGCGGAACTTCGGGAAAGGGAAGATCAGACCAGCCAGCAGGCTATCTCGCAGCTCCCGGTGGTGCTCTTCCTGCTCAGCCCAGGCTTTATAGCGGGTGCATAACTCTTCCAGTTCTTGCCAGAGCTCTTCGGCACTGGCCATTTCTACTACCGTGCTTTCTTTGTTCTTTCCGGTATCAAAATATATCAGCGCCAGCTCCAGTTTTTTTCGCTTTTCCTGTCGGCATAACAGGGCACCATAGGCCCGTAACTGAGCCCGATGCAACGCACGCTGGTGCTCTCGGATACGAGACACATCGCCCCGGTGTGTCTTTATTTCTTCCAACCGGCCTTTGTGGGGATTATAGCCATCAGCTCTGCCTGAAAGCTTTAGTCCCAAACACTCTCCAGTTAGTGAGTATTCGCTTTTATAGCCATAACCACGGCTATTCTGGAGCATCTGATGGCCAGCGATACCTTCCTGGGCACTCGGGGCCGGGGTATAGCGGAAATCCAGATCACCATGGCGGGCGGCGAATTCGCACAGGGTTCGGACAGCGACCTTCACGTTGCTTCCCCGGCCTGTTGCCAACGCACATAACAGACACTGGCGGGAATACCCTGCTGATCGAAATAGCTAAGCCAACGGCGCTGATGATCCTGCAACCGATCGCCGGGACCTTTTACTTCTATCATTTCGTAACGCTGCTCAGGGGAGGCCGCGTTGGGGATAAACCGGATTAAGTCCGGAAACCCACTGCGGTGTTCCTTGATGTTATTCAGCAAACGCCGGAACAGGGTGGATAGGTGGTGCGCCGGGATACAGTCAATTGCCAATTGCAGCAATTCCTCGGTGATCACCGGCCAGGCAATAAAGGGATTGGCAATGCCCTGTTTCGCGTGGAAGGTTTCCATGATTCGTTCGCGATAAACGTCACTCGTGAGCAAGGCAAAGCAGTGATCGAAATCTGCTTGCCGCCGGGTGACGAAATTTTCCTGGGTCAAATCCGCCGGGCCAGCATGAAAAGGGTGAAAAAAGGCGCCGGGGATGGGCTTAAAGATGACGGGCCAGCACAGCAGACCAAACAAGGCGTTGATCAGGGTGTTTTCCACATAAAAGACCGGGGCATCATCATTACTTAAATGGTTTAATGCCGCCATTTCCACCGTGCCAGTCTCCGGTTTGCGCAAGGTTACCGTGAACTCTCGTAAAACCGGAGCGGATAGCGTTTCCGGTTTTGGCACACCCACCTTGGGTGCCAGCCGTTTCAGGATCCTTACCAATCCCTGAGCTTCCGCATCGCTCAGCTTACAGGTTTGCCACTGACGGGCGATGGCCCAGGCCTCGTCAAAGCGTTTCATCCGTTCCAGCAGGCGCAACTGCTTAAGCCGGGCTTCCCGATGCTGGCTAGCCGCCCATGCCTGCAACGCCAGTGGCTGATTACCCTGCCGCTCGGCCTGACGACCCAACTCCAATAACAGGCGGTCACGGCGACTGGCTAACCAAGGATTATCCACAGGGTCTGGAATACGTGCCCATACCTCATTCGCGGCATATCCCTCATCTAGTTGTTCCCGGCACCGATGCATCTGCAGGTAACTGTCGACCTCAGCCCGGTGATGAAAGGCGCGGGACCCGGTAGAAAAAGGCACAGGTTCGAATCGCTGCACACCCAGTTCCACCAAGACAAAGTCGGTCCAACTCTGACGCAAGTTTCCGAAGAACATCAAACGGATGCGATCGAACAGGGACATATCCCGAAGCTCGACGACTTGGGAATACATCTCGATTCCAGAGAGGGAGAACCAGCCTTCCAGCGATTTAGTCACACGGAAATCTTCAATCAGCACCTCATGCATCCGAGCCTTGGAGAGGTTTTTGGGCTGGCCCTGCTGCTGCAACCAGAAACCAAACACAGAGCGCAATTCCCCCAGAGTGAACAGCCGGAACAGATCGTCCAGATTAAGCATCGGGCTTTCTTCCAGCCAGCCATCCCGCTGTAACAGATCTAAGGCTTCGGCTTCCGGTACGGGCAGTTCCGGGTAACGAAGCTTGTCCACCCGAAACAGCTCACCGCTACGCATCACCATGCGCGTCAGCAACGCCCGGGGACCGGTAGGCAAATTGGCAAAGGCCACCAAGCGACGCTGTTCGTCCACAGTCAGCAGATCACCGTGGTGGTCGGCTACCCAGGCAACCAGCATGTCCATGTTTTCAAGATAATAAAACGGGTTATCCACGCTGGCGGGCGCCGGTCTTCGGTTGATCATGGTGGTGCTGCAATCCGTTATCGAAAGGGCTACAGCACTTTACGACGGACTGCCAACAGGCTCAAACCGGAACTAATGCACAAATATTAAGCAAGGTTAATCTTGCCATCTCTCTTAATGATAACTATTATCATTTGCATTAAGAAAAGGAGCTTGATATGAAATTTCTCTGCCTGCGCCATCACCAGATGTTTGCCAAACTTTCGCTCAATGAACAGAATAATTTATGGATGCTCTGGATGGAAAACGCTGTCACCTTCTGTGAAAAAAATAATACCGAACAAATGCTTGCAGCCACAGGTAGCGCCTTTGACCTGGCTTGTCTGGCGCGAACAGAACATCCGGATTGCATGCAGGTAGAGCTCACTCTCTCCGCGATTCTGGTTTGCCGCACTCTCAGAGATCATGGTGATCATGCCGCTGCTGATTCAGTGTTGTTCGGCGCTATTGAGAGCCTTCAGTCTGCTGAACCTTGTTATGGCAGCCCCAGCGGGTGGTGTAGTACCGATGAATGTATTGAGGTGTTGCTGGACCCGTCCCGCCAACCAGAATTTGTGACCGAGTATCTGAACTGGCCCAGTTTTTCTTCCGCTTACTCTGTCAGCCAACCCCTTGCGGTGGCTCACTGAACTCAGGAGGCTTCATGGGAATGCCCTTACCAAACACCGATATGTTACAGCGCAGTCACTGCCATCAGGTGAACTGGCAAGGCCAGCCGGATTCCGGCCAGGTCTCCATCGCAGTTTCTGCGGACTGTTTATGCAGGTTACTGAAGCACCGGCAACTTCACGTTGAAGATCTCACCTGCCTGGACCCAGCCACCAAATCTAAAGTCAGGGAGATGCTGCTTTTCTTGCTTAGCTAGTCAGTTTATCTGCGCGACACTCTGTGTCGTGTCAGTCCGGTATCCTTTGCCGTGTTGCCTTGCCGCCCTATGCGAATTCAGGGGCGCTTAAGGTAAGCTGTTGCTCCAGGAACTCAGCTCACAACGCAGCAAAGGATACCCATGGCCGCTTTGTCCGCCCCCGAACACGCCAGCATTGAACCTGGTTTTCACGCCATCCACGCAAATCACCTGGAAGATCTGCGCCGGGTGGTCGTGTACATCTGTCGTCAGAACCCCATGCCTCCGCTGCAAAGTGAAACTTTTCTGGTGCAGAGTAACGGCATTGCCCAGTGGCTGAAGCTGGCACTGGCCGAAAAGGCCTCTGACGATGGCATGGAAGGCGGCCTGGGCATTGCGGCTGGCATGGATTTCCTGTTCCCGGCCCGGTTTATCTGGCAAGCCTACCGAGCCGTTCTCCCGGAAGGATCTGTGCCAGAACAGTCTCCGTTCGATAAACGCCGGCTGGTTTGGCGGTTATACCGGCTGCTGCCAGAGCTGGTCGGTCAGAATGAAGCCTTTACGCCACTGGCCCGGTTTCTGGACGGCACCGATACCGAGTTACGCAATTTCCAGCTGGCCGAAAAGGTAGCCGATCTGTTCGACCAGTATCAGGTATTTCGTGCGGACTGGCTGGCCGCCTGGGAGCAGGGTAAGGATGTCATTATCACCGCCCGTGACGAAGAAAAACCTCTGGCTCCAGAAACCCTTTGGCAACCCTTATTGTGGCGCATGCTGGTAAAAGACGTGGGCGAAGCCTCCCATACCAGCCGGTCACAGATCCATACCCGATTTATGGAGCAGGGTCAGCGTATCACCACGCCAGCCAACCCGGCCCAGTTACCCAAACGCATCGTGGTATTCGGGGTATCATCACTGCCACGACAAGCCCTGGAAGCACTCTATGTACTCAGCCGCTTCAGCCAGGTGGTGCTCTGTGTTCACAACCCCTGTCAGTTCTATTGGGCCGATATCATCAGTGATCGGGAGCTGCTGAAAGCCGAGCGTAAACGTGGCACAGCCCATCCCGTGTTGTCACAAATTGACAATGCGGATCAATTGCACCAACACGCCAACCCGTTGCTGGCAGCCTGGGGAAAGCAAGGCCGTGACTACATCCGCCTATTGGACGAATTCGACAACCCTGAGGAATACCGCCACAGCTTCAGGACACCAGGTCAAACGATCGATATTTTTTCTGAACACGGCGCCGGTGAGGCACCTTGCCTTCTGCACCAGCTGCAAAATGACATCCACAACCTCACCCCACTGCAGGAAATCCGTGCACAACAACGCCAGCTGGATCTGACCCATGATCATTCCATCGTGTTCCACGATGCCCATGGCCCCCAGCGGGAGGTGGAAATCCTGCACGATCAGCTGCTGGCGGCGTTCAATGCCAACCCCGGTCTACGGCCCCGGGATGTGATCGTTATGGTGCCGGATATTAACGTGTATGCGCCCCATATCCAGGCGGTGTTCGGCCGTTATCAGCCCGGCCGGAAACGTCACATTCCTTTTACTATTTCAGATCAGGGCCAGCGCCACCACGAACCCGTGCTGATTGCTCTGGAAACCCTGATGTCCTTACCTCGCAGCCGGTTTGGCGTAAGTGAAGTCATCAGCCTGCTGGAAGTGCCAGGCATCCGAGACCGCTTTGGTATCAGTGAAGATGACATTCCTCTGGCCAGACGCTGGGTGGAAGGAGCCAATATCCGCTGGGGCCTGCACAGCCAGCACCGGGAAAGCCTGGACCTTCCGGCAGAGCTGGATCGCAACACCTGGCAATCGGGCCTGAGATCCATGCTGCTGGGTTACGGCATGGGTGAAGATGAACCCTGGGCCGGCGTAGAGCCATACGGCGAAATTGGCGGCCTGCAGGCCGATCTTGCCGGCCGGCTCAGTGCTTTTGTGCATCAGCTGGAAACTCTGTGGCAGGCACTGCAAACACCTCGATCCCCCGGCGAATGGGAAATGTTGTTCTCCGACATGCTGGAACAATTTTTCCTCAAGGTGGAAGGCAGCGATCTGCTCTTGCTCAACCGCTTCCGGCGTCAACTGGAGCAATGGCTGGAAGATGCCATGGCTGCCGGGCTCGAAAACCAGTCGCTACCTCTGAACATTGTTAAAGATGTTCTACTGGCGGGCCTGGACGAAGGCGGCCTGAACCAGCGATTCCTGGCGGGTAAAGTCAATTTCGCCACATTGATGCCGATGCGAGCCATTCCTTTCCGCAAAGTGTGCTTGCTGGGTATGAATGATGGCGACTACCCCCGCTCCCGACCACCGGTGGATTTTGACCTGATGGCCCAGGATTACCGCCCGGGTGACCGTTCCCGTAGGGAAGACGATCGCTATCTGTTTCTGGAAGCCCTGCTTTCTGCCCGGGAGCAGCTTTATATCAGTTGGGTAGGGCGCAGTATCAAAGATGACTCAGAGCGCCCGCCGTCGGTACTTGTGGGGCAACTTCAGGATCATCTCGACAGCCTGTGGACAGTGGCCGGGCAACCGGACCAAAGCGTCACCAAAGCGTTGACCACCCAACACCCGCTGCAGCCTTTCAGTCGTGACTATTTCCCAAAGGCCAACGGTCAGGAAAACGCCACCAGCAGCTCTCCCAAACCACTGACAGACGTTCTTCAAAGCCGCAACCTGTTCACTTATGAACGGGAATGGCGCAGTGCACATGGCCTGGAAGCAGCCGAACAGACTCAACAGGCATTGCCTTACCTGGCACCGGAAGAGCCTATCAGCCTGAACGAACTGGCCAGCTTCCTGAAAAAGCCCATCGACACCTTCTATCAGCGCCGCCTGCAGGTGCATTTTGACGATGTGGAAGACGACGATACTGACAACGAAAACTTTGACCTGAACGGTCTCGAGCGCTGGCGCCTGGACAACGAATTAATTCACCAAAGCCTGCTCAAGTCCGGCTCTGAAGCCGAACTGTATGAACGCCTGGGAAACACGCTGGATCGTATGGCCCGGAGGGGTGACCTGGGCATGGGCGTGACAGAACATCGTCTACGTACCGAATTATCAGGACGCTTGCCAAACCTGTTCGAACGTTACCAAAGTGCGCTTACCGAATGGCCGGAAGTTGTCGCTGAACCCCGGGCCTTCAACTATCTCTTTGAAGATTCATCACACACCGTCGAAGTGGCCGATCTGATCGATGGACTGCGCCGTAACCCCAACGGCGACCTGTGCCGGCTGGTAATCGCCAATTCCGGGCTACTCTCCGGCACAGATTCCAATCGAAAAGTACGCTACGCCAACCTTCTGCGAGACTGGGTGATTCATCTTGCCGGACAGCTCAGCGGCCAACCCTTTGCAACCCTGATTCTGGGTAAGGAAGAAGGCCGAAAATTTACATTTTCCCCAATGACCCCCGAACTTGCCGGGAAACACTTTAACGCCGCCCTGAAACGCTGGATGGAAGCCACTACACGGGCGCTGCCTATTCACTGCGACACCGGTTTCGCCTGGATTACCAGTTTTTACGGCGGTAAGAAGCACGTAGGCAATCACGAGCGCGCCATCAATGAAGCCGAAAAAGCCTATAACACGGCTCTTTCCCGGGACATCGGCTATCTGCGTGGTGCTTACGAAACCCCGGAAGCACTCATGGACAGCGGAGAGTTTGAAGCATTATTGCACGACCTGTATGTACCCCTGTGGGAAGCGGAGCAGGGCAAATCAGCGGCCGGGCAAATTGAGGGCATGGAATGACCGACCATACAACCAACCGAAACCCCAGTCTGGACCCGCTGGCACTACCCCTGAATGGCAGTGCCCTGATTGAGGCCAGTGCCGGTACCGGCAAAACCTTCACCATTGCGATTTTGTATGTCCGTTTGGTGCTCGGCCACAGCCAGGCCGATGGCAGTCCGCTGCACAACCTTCTGCCGCCCAACCTGCTGGTTGTGACCTTCACCGAAGCAGCCACCAAAGAACTTCGAGACCGTATCCGGACCCGGCTGACGCAAGCCGCCGAGGTATTTTCAGAGTACGCAACCAGCCTTGAAGCTTCGGCGGAAACCGCACTTATCCACAAGCTGCGGGACGAATGCTATCCAGACCCGGCCACTTGGCCAGACTGTCGCAAGAAACTGCTGCTCGCCGCAGAATGGATGGATGAAGCTGCCGTATCAACCATCCATGGATTCTGCAATCGCATGCTGAGCGAGCATGCCTTCGACAGTGGCAGTCTGTTCAAATTGACCCTGGAAACCGACCAGAGTGAATTGCTGGATGAAGTCGCCCGGGATTACTGGCGTACCTTTGTGTATCCACTACCACCGACACTCATGGATGAAGCCCTGAGTCACTGGAAAACCCCAAGCGATCTACGTGCGGCGGTACGTAACCTGATCGGCGATCCCGAAAGTCTGGGTACGCCACCCCAAGATGTGCATAACGCCATCGAACAGGTGGTAACCGAAAGAGAGATGCGATCCAAAACACTGAAAAGCTACGAGTGGGCCAAGTGGCAAGGTGAAGTAGCCGATCTGCTGAACGAGCTTCACAAGAGCAAACGGCTAAACGGCAACAGCAAAAACGCCATGCTGAAAATCTGGAATTCCCTGGAGGCCTGGACGAGCTCCGATGAGTTGCTACCGGAAAAACTGAACTCCGCCGCAGGCTTCAAAAATCAGACACCCGAAGGCCTGTATAGCATCCTGAAAGGTGATGCCCCAGCTCCGCATCATCCGGCATTCCACGCCATAGAAGAACTGATGGCGTTCGGGCAGAATCAACCCAGCGCCAAATCCGACATCTTACGCCACGCCAGCTACTGGATGGCTGAACGCCTCGAAACCGAAAAGCAGAAACGTTCAGAGATGGGTTTTGATGATCTGCTCACCCGGCTGGACGACGCCCTTCATGGTCCTCGAGGCGATCAACTGGCGGCCACCATCCGTCGCCAGTTCCCGGTTGCGCTGATTGATGAATTCCAGGATACCGACCCGGTTCAATATCGTATCTTCGACCGCATCTACAACGTAGAAAGCAACAACCCCGACACCTGCCTGCTGATGATCGGTGATCCGAAACAGGCTATTTATGGCTTCCGGGGCGCGGATATCTACACGTATCTGCAGGCGCGCCAAGGCGTGAAAAAACGCACGTACACCCTTGGCAAAAACTTCCGTTCCGCCGAGTTGATGGTCAGCGCCGTTAACCGGGTGTTTGAATACAGCGACCAACACAGCCGTGATGGCGCCTTCCTGTTTGGCAAAGGCGATACCTCTCCACTGCCATTCCAGAGTGTTGCTGCCAACGGTACCAAACGCCAGTGGTCAGTGAACGGCGAACTGCAACCCAGCTTGATGTTCTGGACACACGAATCAGAAGACGAAAACAAAGACGGCAGCCGAAAAGCTCTGGCAAAAAACACTGCAACTGAAGATATTGCAGAAGCCTGCGCCAGCGAAATCACCCGTTTACTCTCACTGGGCCAGGCCGGGCAGGCCGGTTTCGCGTTACCGGATACCCCGGATGATCTTGAGCCTGTCACCCCGAAAGACATAGCCATTCTGGTTAATAATCGCGACGAAGCCCGTGCAGTCCGGGATGCGCTGGGGCGCCGACGTATCAAAAGCGTCTACCTGTCTGATCGGGGTTCCGTACTGACCTCGCAAGAAGCCAAAGAAGTGCTGTGCTGGCTAAGGGCTTTTGCTGAACCCCGACAACTGGCCTACATCCGGGCAGCTCTGGCTACACCCACACTGGGCCAGTCCTGGCAGGACATGAACCAGCTGCTCACTGATGAAATCGCACTGGAACGGGAAATCGATCGTTTTATCGGTTACCAGCAGCAATGGCAGAATCAGGGCGTTCTGCCCATGCTTCGCAGCTTTCTGATGGATTTCGAAGTCCCCGGCCGATTGCTGCAACGGCCCGACGGCGAGCGGCGGCTAACCGACATTCTTCACATCGCGGAGCTGCTCCAGCAGGATAGCCTGCAACTCGATGGTGAACATGCTCTGGTGCACCACTTCACTCAGATTCTCCGGGCAGCAGATGAAGAAGATGAACACAGAACCCTTCGTCTGGAAAGCGACGCAGCCTTGGTGAAGGTTATTACAGTGCATAAGTCCAAAGGCCTGGAATATCCACTGGTCTTTCTGCCATTTGGTACCGCCTACCGGGCCCAGAATGAAAAACAAGCCTTTGTCAGTTATCACGATGACGAGAACAAACTCATTACCGTGTTTGACCCGAGCGCGGATGATGTTGCCAATGCTGACAAAGAGCGCCTGGGCGAAGATATCCGCAAGATTTACGTCGCTCTGACCCGGGCACGGTTTGCCACTTGGGTAGGCGCTGCTGCGCTCGATAACTGGCACCAAAGTGGGCTGGGTTACCTGATTGCGGGTGATTCAGACAGCTCAATCACCCACTGCCTGAACCAACTGGGCGAAGGCAGACCGGAGATTGCAGTCACACCACTGCCTGATGCAGAAGAAACCCATTACACAGAGCCAGCGCCAGAAGCCCTCGGCCCGGCGCTGAACTCCACCCGCGAAGCCAAAGAAGACTGGTGGATTGCCAGTTATTCATCCATTGAATACACCGGCATAGCGGGCACAGGCATCACCTTTACCGGTGAAATAGAAGACGCCCAGACCCAGCACCTGCTGGAGGAAAGTGCCCAGAACACCGAAGATGAAACGCCAGCAATGCCGGATAAACGCAATCATCATCACTTCCCGAAAGGAGCAGGCCCCGGCACCTTTCTGCATGAGCTGCTGGAATGGTGCACCCACAACGGCTTTCAATGGGTTGTCGATAACCCTGATGTACTCAGGGATCAGCTGACCCGCCGTTGTAGCACCCGTGGCTGGAGCGAATGGGTAGAGCCACTGGAACACTGGCTGCTAGCGCTGATAACACGCCCCATACAATTGCAGAGAAACACCAGCGACTGCATCAGTCTGGCAGGCCTGTCCACCCTTCGCCCTGAGCTGGAATTCTGGTTTGAAAGCCGCAACGTTAATGTTCAGAAACTTGACCAGATGGTCAAAGCTCACACGCTCAATGGTTCTGACAGACCACAGGCCGAGGCAAAAACCTTCAACGGCATGCTCAAGGGCTTTATTGATCTGGTGTTTGAACACAACGGACAGTATTACGTGCTGGACTACAAATCTAATACCCTGGGCGAGGAAGACTCTGCCTACACCGATCAAGCCATGGGCCAGGCCATTCTGGATAAACGCTACGACCTGCAATACGTGCTTTATCTATTAGCCTTGCACCGTTTGCTGAAAGCCCGGTTACCAGATTATGACTACGACCAGCACATAGGGGGTGCCGTGTACCTGTTTCTGAGAGGCGTGAATTCCGCCTCCGGCGGCACGTTCAGCGACAAGCCACCGAAAGCCTTGATTCACCAACTGGACGCCTTGTTTGATGGCGACGCTGTATCAGGGGAGGTAGCGGTATGAGCCGTACCCGAAACACTGAATACCAGATGTCGATGGACTTAGGGGATAGCGAGCTGGCCCCGGAAATAAAAACCATGGCGATGGATAACACCCACTTGCTCACCAGCCTGGATAAAACCGATGCCTTACTGGAACAGTGGCAACACGCGGAATGGATTCGCCCACTAGACATCAGTTTTGCCCGGCTCATCCGGGATTTATCCGAAGAGCAAGGCGAACAACTACATCCATTAGTGTTACTCCTCGCCGCGCTAACCTCCCATCAGGTGGGACGTGGCCATGTCTGCATTGACTTAGCGAACCTGCTTGACGACGCAGACAACACTTTGTCGCTGCCGCCAGAAGAACCCAAACGGGAAACTCTCAGTCCGTCTGAAATCATGGAGCTGAACCAACTCAAACCGGCAGACCTGCTGGCCCGGATAACCCTGGCTGACTGCCAGTCAGCGCTGTCTGGGTCTCTGGCTGTCAGCGACGGTTCACGATTATCACCGCTGATTTTGGTGGAGCGACGACTTTATCTGCGCCGATTCTGGCGTTACGAACAGCGCATTGCTGAAGGCATTCTTCAGCGCCTGGCCTTACCCTCACCAGTGGCTGAACTGAATTCTTTGCCAGCACAAACACTGTCGCAGGCTCTGAATACCTTGTTCCAACCGGAAGAGGCCATCGACTACCAGAAGCTTGCCTGCGCCCTGGCAGCCCGAAGCCGTTTCGCGGTGATCACCGGAGGCCCCGGTACCGGTAAAACCACCACAGTGGTAAACCTGCTGGCAGCGCTGCAAGCCGTGGCTGGTGAATCACCCGAAAGAGAAGGGCGCAAATACCGCATTCGGTTGGCGGCACCCACCGGTAAAGCAGCCGCCCGCTTAAATGAATCGATTGGCGGCGCGGTAAGCCGCCTGCCGCTGACAAAGTTACCCGGCAAGGTAGCACTGGATGATATTCCTACCAAAGTCACCACCCTCCACCGACTGCTGGGTAGCCGGCCAGACTCCCGTAAATTCCGCCATAACCAGGACAACCCCTTAATGGTGGATATTCTGGTGATCGATGAAGCCTCCATGGTGGACGTGGATATGATGGCCTCAGTATTCGACGCCCTGCCTGCCAGCGCCCAACTCATACTGCTCGGAGATAAAGACCAGCTTGCCTCTGTCGATGCCGGTGCTGTGTTAGGAGAACTGTGCCAACGTGCAAGAGAAGGGCATTACACCCCGGAAACCGCAGCCTGGCTTGCCGATATCACCGGCACACAAGTACCAGGTAGCCTGATTGATGCCAATGGACAGGCGATGGACCAGGCCGTCGCCATGCTGCGCAAGAGTTACCGGTTTGCCGAAGGCAGCGGTATCCGCCAGCTTGCCGAGGCGGTCAACACCAATACCTTGAGCGCCAGCACTCTTGAACATGCCCGCAACGCAGGATTCGAAGATGTGGTGTGGCTCAATGGCCACACAAGAAAACCCTCACTGGAAACCACTCAGGCGCTGATATGTAGCCATGCAGTTACAGGCAGCCCGCAGGCCTTCCGCAACCATGGAGAAGGGCGTATAGACGGTAATGGCCAGCCACTACCGCCACCGGTAGGCTACCGCCATTATCTAACGCTGATGCAGAGTCACAACCTGAACAGCAAAAGCTCCACAGAACAATGGGACCAGCTGGCGAAAACGGTACTGCAGGCCTTCAGTGACTTTCAGATACTCTGCGCTCTGCGGCGGGGCCCCTGGGGCGTGGAAGGCCTGAATGAGCTGATTGCCCATCACTTGCTGGCACAACGGCTGATTCCGAGGACCGACGGCTGGTATGCCGGGCGCCCAGTGTTGATTACCGGCAACGATTACAACCTGGGGCTGATGAATGGTGATGTGGGCATTACTTTCAGCCTGCCCGTTCATGGAGACACACAGAACACCGACCAAAACCCACAGACAGTCTTGCGTGTAGCCTTTCCTGCCAGCGATGGCAGCGGAAGTATCCGCTGGATTTCTCCCAGCCGCCTGCAGCAACTGGAAACCGTATACGCCATGACGGTGCATAAGTCCCAGGGATCTGAATTCAATCACACCTGCCTGGTGCTGCCAGATCGCCTGAGCCCCGTTCTCTCACGGGAACTCGTCTATACCGGCATCACCCGCGCCAGGAACTGGTTCAGCCTGATAACCGGCGACACCCATGTATTCAGAGAAGGCGTCGGTCAGGCTGTCGTACGCGCTTCCGGTTTGGCTATGGTACTAGCGGGGAACCAGTGCTCTGCTGAACCTTCAGAATGACGAATTCTGCCGGGCGTACGGGTGCGAAACCCACAACCACACTGAGCCGACCCTGATTGATATCATTCTGTGTGGTGGTGCTGGCGTCGCAGCGCACAAAATAGGCATCAGACGCCTTGGCGCCCTGGAATGCCCCCTGCAGGTAAAGGTTGTGCATGAATGCATTGACGGCCAGTCTTACCTGCGCCCACAAACGATTGTTATTCTGCTCATACAGAGCGAATTCAAGCCCCAGGGAAAGACTTTTCTCTATGAAAAGTGCTGTGCGCCGGACGGTAATATACTTGTATTCGTACTCACCGGAATTATCAAAGCCAGCCATGGTGCGCGCGCCCCAAACCACCACACCGAAGGGAAATTGTCGCAGCGCGTTGACCCCTTGGGGGTTGGTCACATTATTTCCGGCATTCGACATCACATGTTCCAACCCAGTGATGCCCAGAATGGAGGCATCCCGACCCGCCGGCGCCTTCCAGACGCCGCGCTGGGTATCAGTGCGTGCAATAATGCCCGCAATGGTGCCGGCCGGGTCAACGGGCCAGGTCACCGACGCCACATGGATGCGTGGCCAGTAGATAGCCGCATGATCGATGAGAGATCCAACACGCAGCGCGGCTATTCCATCTGCAACATCACTCACCGCATTCCAATCAGCCCGAGGATCAACAATCAGGAAAGCCCGATGGCGCTGACAGAATACGCTGGCAGCCCCCCATATCCGTTGCCGTTGGTCATCCGTTTGCTCAACGCCACGGGGCAGAACAAGCACGTTGAAATGATCGACCTCAGAGGCAAGAGCCCGGAACAGGTTTTCGTAGTCACCCGGTTCCGGGTGACTACCGCCCTCACCAACGATACGCACGACAATCGCTTCAACACCACCATTGAGGAAAAACTGCTTTATCTGCAGCTCAAGTTCTCCGTAGGCAACATCGCTGCCGAAGATTTGTTCAAACTCAGAATGGCTGCGAATAGCGACAGGACGCCCCTCTTCGCCTTGCCGAGCCATACCGATAAAGAGCGCAATCGACGTTGGCACCCCGGTTATCGTTTGTACGCCAGAGGGGATTTCCTCAACGTAAACTCCCGGATGTCTCGGGCGTGGCGGCATAATTTCTCCCTGCATATGCTGAAAGCGGCTTAAGCTCAAACATAGACCATAACTCAGTGACTTTCCTCTTCGTCATAGTTGTGCTGTTGCTGTTGCCACAGCAGGGCTGTCATCACCATTTTGAGCTGACGCCCGGCCCCAAAGGGGGCCAGAGTCCTTTTGCCCGCAGTCAGTGCTGGTGCCTGGTACTGGCGCCTGAATCTGAAGGCCAGAGCCGTCCACTCCAGACCACGCCCACCGACCAGCGCAGGTCACTCTCAGGCAAGGTTCGATCTTCGGTGACTTCGGTTCGAAGTGCCAGGTTATCCTTCCATTGCCAGTGCCAGAAAGCGGTGTAACGCTCCGGATCATGATCCTCCGGGTTTGCTAATCCGGAATCAGTGGCCAGAACAAGTGCTGCAGCCCCTGCCAGATGATTGTCGGTTGAGAGCCATTCACCTCTCAGGCCCATCGTATGACGGCGCCACTGCAGATATGGTTGTACCCAGCCGCCAAACTGATCGCTGTCTACGCTGGCCTGACGTCCGGTAGAGTCATGCAGGATGCCGTCCATATTCATTTGCATAAATTCTGCTTCAACACCCCATTGCCAATGAGGTTGAGGGTTGTAACGAATAGCACCGTGCAGACCGGCGATATCTGTATCGCCGGTAAAGCGGGTATCAGGAAACAGGGTTGCCGTTACGCCTGGTGGTGCCACCGGGGTATGAATATGTGTGCCTCCATAACGGTGGTCTGCTCTGGAACTGGCAGAGGCCTGGTAGAACCAGCCGCCCCCGGACATAGTAAACCTTTGCCCCTGCCACAGGTAACTGGCGAATACATCCCAGTTAGTATCGCCGGTATCGGTGGCTGGAAAAGCCTTGCCCCGCCACACCTCAACGCCCGCCGATACCCCCGCTGTTTCATGCCACCAGAAGCGCACACCTTCATCGTGAAAGTCGCGGCCAAAAAATACATCATTGACCAAGGGCGAATCGCTGATCCGCCGGTCAGCAGCATGGCTGGCCAGACTCGGAGAAAACACGGCTGACATTTTACCGGCTTCCAGCACCCAGGGGCCGGTCGAATCACAACAGACATAGCCTAGATAGGCGTGTTGCAGTTCCACTTCATCGCTATGATCATCGCCGCCTCCGTGGCTACCAATTTCAATGACCCCGAACACACGCTCATTGATGCGGGAACCAACCGTCAGGGTTGCTTCATCAACACTTACACCCTTCTCCTGGGGCCAGGCATGTCCACCCATCATGGTTCCCGGGATTTGCCAGAACTCATATTCATCAACCAGACTGGCTGAACGCCAGGTTGCTGCCACGCTTGCACTCACATCCAGCTGAGCATCTTCGGGAATGTAATGGGCATAACCCGTAACCGGCAGAAGCAATGCCAGCAAGACACAGAAACGAATCATGGAGTCAGATCCTTATTGGAATTATCGGTCCAGGGATTTGAGAATCGCGGATTGGTAATAAATGTCTGATCCGTCAGAGACTCTAAAAAGGCTACGAGGTCCTGGATTTCCGATTCAGTAATTGAAAACGAAACGATGAAGCTGTCTTTATAGGGATTCATACGGCCATCGCCCGGGTAGGGCGGGGAAACCCTCAGGCGCCCACCAGCGGCGTAGTTGCGTACAACATCTTCAAGAGATTTGACCGATCCATCATGGTTGTACGGCGCCGTAAGCGCGATGTTCCGGAGAGTTGGTGCACGGAATTGCCCCATATGATCAGGGTTTCCGGTTACTTCATGACGACCCGTGTTAGATTCCGGATAGCTCCCCATTCCATCAATGTTATATAGCCCAGTGTTATGGAAAGCCAACTGGCTGAAACTGGTTTGGCGGTCAACAGTTGCATCCGAGAAGTTATACCCTGCGTGGCAATGAAAGCACTCTAAACGTTCACTATTAAACAGTTTTTCCCCGCGAAGAGCCGAGTCTGACAACTCTCCACGATCGAAAGCACTGTCAAAAGACACGAGGCCACGTACAAACGACGCCAGCGCTTTCACGATATTGTCCCATGCCAAGTCCCCGTATAACGGCGCATCCTGATCAGGAAAGGCTTGCTGGAACAAAGTCGCGTAAACGGGATCTGCCTGAATACTACGTAATACCTGCTCAGAATTACCGGCATTCAGTCCATGTTCAATGGGATCATCACCAAACAGCGGAATCATAATCTGCTGTTCAATAGTGCCAAGACTCGGGTTACCCCAAGTTAAAGTACTTGCCCAGGCAACATTGACCAGAGACTGGCTGTTACGGGGGTGGAGCTCACCCGTTGCTCCAAAAGGAGTAGTCATCCCATCGCTGAAGGCTTTGTCCTGATGATGGCAGCTGGAACAACTTAACTCCCCATTCACCGATAGCCGTTGGTCATAAAACAGATGCCGCCCCAACTCGAACTTTTCTTCTGTCATCGGGTTGTCTGCCGGAACACGGGGCAGAGGGATAGACTTGGGTAATCCCCAATCAAATGAAGAAACAGTAGCGCCCTGATCATCTATCGTGGTCGAACTGGTTTCCAGGCAACCAGACAAACCGAGAGAAACGAACAACATTAACGCAGGCCCGGTGGGGCCTGCGATATATTTGCGATGTTTCCCCATGGTCTAATTCTTCTGAACGACAGAAAAGACGATGGCATTCGGATTACCGGTTGAGTTAGGGGAAGTACCCCAGGGTAGCGCCAGACGCTCAAAAATCGCTTCGCACTCGGGGTCTGTTTGACTCGACATACAACCCGGCGAAACACCGTCATCCTGACCAAGATTAGACCCAGAAACCAAGGCCTTGTAATCAAACTGAATCGCGGCTTCGTCGACACTCACACCATTGAGGGGCAACGTTAATTCTATACGGTTCTCATTCGGGCAGACTTTCGGAGCAACGCCCTGGTCAAGCTCCGAAGCTGATACTTCACACCCGGTACTTCCAAGATGGATATTCCAGCGGGAGTTAGACCATTCGGGATCTGCGGGCCGAACGACACCACCTTCCGGCCAAACATCCGCCGCAAGAAATTTATAGCCGTTTTGCCAGTTCCAGGTCATACCAGATGCTAAGCCAGGATTCCGCAAAGGCTCTTCCGCGTCTGTCTGGCTCTCGTGGTTCAGATCAAACGGTACGCCCAAAGTAAACTTGATTGCAGCAATACTCACTGCCGTATCAAGCTCGACGGTGCCCTCGACAGTATCTTTGAAAGTCGGATTAACGCCTGTATTACCGGCGGCACAAACTTCAACCAAATCACCCGCCGCATTAACCTCAGCAGTGTCCCGGAAGTCGAGCAATGCTACTCGATCGTTTTGAGCCAAAGCGTCAGAGTCAAGCGCCACCGGCAAAATATCGCCTTGATCCGTCACAAGCGCCAGATCATGGACGAAGAAACGCAGATCCTTAACGGTAACATCAGAGCCTGCGGTACCTATCCCCGAATATGTGGTGTCACATTTTAATGGATCAGAACCAACAACCGCCGCAAAAGGTATGACCAGACTTTTTGTATTGTCCGTGTCCTGCTCAACAGTCATTGATGAGGACGAGTCTTGTCCTGTATTCGTTGTTGAAGCAGAATCTTGCCCTATATCCGTTGATGAAGACGAACCACCACACGCAGAAAGAAGCAAAGCACAGGAAACCGCACCAACCATCCCTAAATTTTTCATCTATAACCTCCTTTAATTGATTTTTATTAAGAGGTTATGGTGTTTTAAACAAACTTATCAGGGAATGGGACATAATGCCGCAGACGAGAATCAGCCTTCAGTCCCTTGATGTTGCTGTTGCCAGAGATGCGCATAATGTCCGCCCCGGGCAAGCAAATTAAGGTGACTACCGCTTTCAACAATATGCCCACCATCCATCACCAGAATGGTATTGGCATCCCGAATGGTCGAAAGCCTGTGGGCAATGACCAGAGTTGTGCGCTGCTGACTCACTTCCTTCAATGCACTCAGAATGGCGTGCTCTGATAAAGAATCCAGTGACGATGTTGCTTCATCCAGGATAAGGATGGGAGGATTTTTTAGAATCACCCGAGCAATAGCCACCCGTTGTTTCTCACCACCGGATAACTTCAAACCCCGTTCGCCAACCTTGGTGTCGTATCCATCAGGCAGACTTTCAATAAACTTATCCAAATGAGCCAGGTGAGCAGCCCGGTAAACTTCTTCCGGGGACGCTTCGGGCCGGCCATAGGCCAGATTTCGATACAAAGTATCGTTAAACAACACGGTATCCTGGGGCACCACACCTATCGCCGAGCGCAGGCTATCCTGGGTGACTTGCCTGATATCCTGTCCATCAATGCGAATAGTGCCTTTATCTACATCGTAAAAACGGAACAATAAGCGGGCAAGGGTAGACTTGCCGGCACCACTGGCCCCGACTACAGCCACGGTATGGCCCGCCGGAATTGAAAAGTTTACATCTTGCAAGATAGGGCGATCTGCACGGTAGGCAAAATGGATATGCTCAAAACTTACTTCAGCCTTACTTACAGCCAATTCGGTAGCGCCCGGGGCATCCTGAATAGCAGGTTTATCTCCGAGTAGCTTGAACAACCTCTCTACATTTACCAGCGACTGCCTAATTTCCCGATAGACAAAGCCCAGAGCATTCAGAGGAATAAATAGCTGCAACAGGTAGGCATTAACCATGGTGAAGTCGCCCAGAGTAATTTCACCACTGGCGACTTCACCCACTGCCATGCTCATAATCGCAATCAAAGCGACGCCAATAATTAATGCCTGGCCAGTGTTCAGAGCCGCCAATGACAGACGGTTCTTCAAGCGAGCCTGTTCCCAGTTTTCCAGATCCTGATCATACAACTGCGCTTCATAACGTTCGTTGTTGAAATATTTAACCGTTTCGTAGTTCAGCAGGCTGTCTATGGCCCTTGAATTAGACTGGTTGTCCCGGGCATTGGCCTCGCGAACAAACTGGGTGCGCCATTCTGTAATTTTGATTGAATAAACCACGTACACAACCACGGCTATCAGAATAGCCAGCACATATCCCAGGTTGAACACCGCCAACATAATGCCTGCAACCATCAGGATTTCCAGAATAGTGGGAACAATATTAAACAGGGTAAATCTCAGCAGGAAGCTGATACCGTTGGTACCTCGCTCTATATCCCGGGCCAGCCCACCGGTTTTTCGGTCCAGGTGAAACCCCAGTTCCCGCTGGTGCAGGTGTTCAAAGATGCGCAACGACACCCGGCGCATCGCTCGCTCGGCTACCCGGGCGAATACGGCGTCCCGCAATTCACTGAATAGCGTCGCACCAAAACGTAACGATCCGTAGGCCACTACCAAAACGACAGGAATCCACAACAACAGATCTTCACCGCGGCTTTGGTCCAGATAGTCCACGATATATTTCAGAGCCACAGGGGTTGCCACTGTAGCCAACTTGGCTAACACCAACAAAGTTAGGGCGAGCACTACTCGACCACGGAATTCAGTCAGATAGGGCCAAAGACCAGCTATCACTTTCCAGTCTGGCTTGTGATCAGCGGGGTAGTCGTTGTCTGCGTATGCGCGCACTGGAGTTTCCTGTTAGCCAATGGAATCTGAGTCGATACAGGAATGGTACCGTGAAGGCTCACCAACTGCAGGCTTTCATGAAATTCCATGTTGTAACAAACGCCCGAGTCAAAGGCATGGTAAAGCCGGTTCCTACGCTTACGCTAGTCTCGGTATTCATCGTATACTGCGGGAGCACTTTGTTCGTGCAGCCTCTTCAAGCTGCTGTTTTTTCAACTATCAGGCTATCTCATGACCTCTGAGAACTCCTCCCATATTCCGGAACATCAACCCAGGCCTTGGATTGATTTATTAGTCAGTATCATCATTCCATCTGTCATTCTGATGAAGTTCAGTGGTGAGAATGATCTTGGCAGTGTTAACGCTCTTATTATCGGTTTAGCATTTCCCCTGACCTGGGGCCTGTTCGAACTGATTCGTTACCGTAAAAAGAATTTTATTGCTCTGTTGGGTTTGATCAGCGTGGGGCTCACAGGCGGAATTGGCTTGTTCGAACTGGATGCTGGCTGGCTTGCCATCAAGGAAGCGGCCGTGCCTGCCGTGATTGGTCTGGCCGTTCTGGTATCTACCCGTACCAGATATCCACTGGTACGCACGCTTTTGTATAACCCGAGTGTGCTCGATGTAGATAAAATTCACGCATCTCTTGAAGAGAGGAACTGTGTTGATGAGTTTGAAGCCCGGCTGCTCAATGCCAGTTATTTCTTTGCCGGAACGTTCCTGTTTTCGTCCATTATGAATTATGTCCTGGCCCGTTGGATTGTGGTCAGCCCGGCAGGTACCCAGGCTTTCAACGAGGAACTGGGGAGAATGACCCTGGTCAGCTATCCGATGATCGCCATTCCCTCCATGGTGATGATGATGCTTATTTTCTGGTATTTATGGCGCACCATTCGCCGGCTGACCGGCCATACACTTGAAGAGGTAATGTCCCCACATCTGGTTGAAAAAGAAAAAGAGCGAAAAAGGGCAAAAACCTCAAAGTAAGAAATCTGGTTTGATAATCCAGGCAAAAAAAAACGGTGGCATCCAGCAAGGATCCACCGTTTTTTATTGCCTGGTATCTCAAGTAATCAGATATCCAGGTTGCTTACTTCCAGTGCATGAGTCTGGATGAAATTACGCCGAGGCTCAACATCGTCACCCATCAGGGTCGTAAAGATCTGATCGGCTGCAAAAGCATCTTCAATGGTCACCTTCATCATTCGACGGCTTTCAGGGTCCATAGTGGTTTCCCAAAGCTGTTCCGGGTTCATTTCACCCAGTCCTTTATACCGCTGAATGTTCAGGCCACGCTGGGCTTCTTTCATCAACCAGTCCAGAGCGCCGGCAAACGACAAAATGGGCTGCTTACGCTCACCACGCTGAATATAGGCGCCGTCTTCGATCAGCCCTTCGATGGTCTCGCCCAGGCGCGCAATAGCCTTGTAAGACGTAGATTCAAAGAATTCATGGCTGAAGACATGCTCATACGGAATACCGTGCATGTAGATCGTCACTTTAGGCAGGAACAAATTACGTTCCTCGTCCCGGGTCACTGAGAAGGTGTATTTGGTTCCGGTTCGGGTATCCAGCTCCAGGCCTTCACCCAGTCGATTAATCCAGGCCGATACTGAAGCTTCATCTTTCAGCTGCTCAACAGACAGAGTGTCGTTGTAGATCATCTGCTCCAGGACCTTGGCCGGATAAGCGCGGGACAAACGCTCAATCATTCCCATCACTGTCTGGTAGTCCATAATCATGGTTTCCAGAGCAGAATCCTTGATGGGTGGGGCATCCGCATTCACGTACAACTGAGCGCCATCCAGAGCCGTCTGGGTAAGGTAAGCCACTTTCGCCTTCTCGTCCTTCAGGTATTGCTCTTGCTTACCACGCTTGACCTTGTAAAGAGGTGGCATGGCAATGAATACGTGCCCACGTTCGATAATCTCACGCATCTGACGGAACAGGAATGTCAAAAGGAGAGTCCGGATGTGCGAACCATCCACGTCGGCATCGGTCATAATGATAATGGAGTGGTAACGCAGCTTATCCGGGTTAAACTCTTCCCGGCCAATACCACAGCCCAGCGCTGTAATCAGGGTACCAACTTCAGCAGATGACAACATCTTATCGAACCGGGCTTTTTCCACGTTCAGGATCTTACCTTTCAGCGGAAGGATAGCCTGCGTCTTACGATCACGACCCTGCTTGGCACTACCACCCGCAGAATCACCCTCCACTATGAACAGTTCAGAGAGGGCGGGATCTTTTTCCTGGCAATCAGCCAGTTTTCCAGGCAAGCCAGCGATATCCAGTGCGCCTTTACGACGGGTCATATCCCGGGCTTTACGAGCAGCTTCACGAGCACGCGCAGCTTCAATCATTTTATTAACGATCAGCTTGGCTTCGTTTGGATTCTCCTGGAGATAATCAGCAAAGCTCTGATATAACTCCTGCTCAACTGCGGTTTTCACCTCAGATGACACCAGCTTATCTTTGGTCTGAGATGAAAATTTCGGATCAGGCACTTTAACACTAACGATCGCTGTCAGGCCCTCACGAGCATCATCACCAGACGTCGAAACCTTGGATTTTTTGCCCAGACCTTCATGCTCAATATAGTTATTCAAAGAGCGGGTGAGGGCAGCACGGAATCCCGCAAGGTGAGTACCGCCATCCCTCTGGGGAATGTTGTTAGTAAAGCAATACAGATTTTCCTGGAAGGCATCGTTCCACTGCATAGCCACTTCCACCGAAATACCGTCTTCACGTTCACGGTTGAAATGGAAGACCTGATTAATCGGGGTCTTGTTGGTATTCAGATGCTCAACAAAGGCACGCAAACCACCTTCATATTCGAATACTTCCTCACGACCGGTGCTTTCCTCGGTTAAACGAATGCGCACACCGCTGTTCAGGAATGCCAGTTCCCGAAGACGTTTAGCCAGAATTTCATAGTGAAATTTAATATGGCTGAAGGTTTCCGGTGATGGGATGAAATGCACCTTGGTCCCGGAGGATTCCGTTTCACCTACCGCACCTAGCGGAGCATCAGGAACCCCGTGTGTGTATGTCTGCTCATAGACAGTGCCATTACGACGAATGGTGAGCGTCAGTTTGGAAGACAGGGCGTTAACAACGGACACCCCCACACCATGCAGACCGCCCGACACTTTATAAGAGTTATCATCAAACTTACCGCCAGCATGCAGTACCGTCATGATAACTTCAGCGGCAGACACGCCTTCTTCTTCGTGAATATCAACAGGAATACCACGGCCGTTGTCTTGTACGCTGACTGATTCATCAGGGTGAATAATCACGCCAATCTCAGAACAGTGTCCTGCCAGAGCCTCATCGATGGAGTTATCCACCAATTCAAAGACCATGTGGTGCAACCCCGTACCATCATCAGTATCACCGATGTACATGCCGGGACGTTTACGCACCGCATCCAGTCCCTTTAGGACTTTGATACTGGAGGAATTGTAGTTCGATTCACTCATTAATGAGACTCCTGAAGGTGATACCCGGTAACAGACTCAGCAGTACTTTCAGGATCTGCTGCAATCCTACCCAGTTTATTCTTCCGTCAATTTTCCATGTTCCACGTGGAACATTCTGTATTCTGGTGCCTGTCCATCCTTCCATAACACCTCGGGTTCCGGGTGCTCGATGGACGTAATAAACACCTGGCAACGTAAATCCTGGAGCTTTCTTGCCAGCATTATCCGGTGACGGACATCCAGCTCGGCATTAATATCATCAAGCAAAAAAGTGACTTGTTTGCCCAAATCACTCAAAACTTTGCCTTGGGCTATTTTCATAAGAATAACCAAGGTCTTTTGCTGGCCTCGCGAAAACGTTTCGGCTACAGGTCGCCCGCCGTATTTAAGACGAATATCCGCACGATTCGGACCATAAATTGTATGGCCCATGCGCCGCTCCTGTTCGCGATGCCCTTTCAAAACATCAACCAAAGATTGCGAACGATCCCAGCCCGGATAAAACTCCAGCTTCACCCCCTCGGCCCACTCTGCATCCAGTTCTTTAAGAACTTCATCGAATGCAACCTTGAACTGGTAAAAAACGCGCTCCCTGGTGTCGCTCAGAGATTCCGAAAGGGGTCCAAACTGATTATCCCATACCCTCATCAGCGACTCATCGATTCTACCATTTCTGAGCGTTTGATTCCGCTGTGATGTAACTCTCTGACATTGTTGCCATGAAGATGAAAAAGAAGGTTCCACGTGGAACACTAACCAATCAAGAAACTGTCGACGCTTCCCCGGCCCACCGGCAACAATATCGAATACTCCCGGATCAATAACGGACACAGGCAAGCGTTTCGCTAACGTCGACAAATTCCTGACGGCCTCACCATCAACTCTCAGAGACGTTTCTTTGGAGACAATATCCCGAGAAATACCCAAACGATGCTCTGCGCATGAAATGTCTGTCATTTCACAAGACGCTTCATCAATTCCCTTGTCCAGAGCACCAAATACTGTCAACTTGCTCTGCCCATGGGCCACCACCGCCTGATGACGCGAGACCCGGAACGAACGCCCCAAACCAAGATAACCAATGGCTTCAAGCACACTGGACTTACCACTTCCGTTGGAACCATAAAGAAGATTGAAAGAGGGGGAGAACCTGACGGGTTCTGGCTCCAGGTTTCGAAAAAACTGAGTCTGGAGTTTCACTAGCGCCATAAAGAGGGGAGTCTCAATACCAGGTAGAAAACTAGGAGCCCTATAAAACAAAAGGCAATGCCGCTAACCGACACTGCCTTAGTGTACAAGATGCAAGGGTACTTGGCTCGTTAATGCAGCATAGTTAGCCGATCATCCATAAATACATCCATCTCTGGCGCCATGATATGCACATAGCGGTCGAAGTAGAGGAACTGTTTAAGCAACAACGCAAACTCTCTGGGAAAGTGCAGACCATGGCTCTCACCGACTTTCACCATATCCATCAGAATATGGTTTACGTCATCTTCGGCTTGTTCCATTTGGTAGACACTCTCGTCCGGTACCATCCGGTCCATCTGTTTATACAAGCGCTGAAGATCGGCAGCCAAATCTTCCGCCTTTACAGCACGACGAGTGACTCCAATACGAATCATCGCATCTGCCATGCCCTGGAAATTCCCAACCATAATGGCAGAAATAAAATCACTGACAGCCTGCCAGGTATCCGGTTTGATCCGGCCCACGATACCAAAATCGATAAAACCGACGCGGCCGTCTTTCAGTACCATTAAGTTTCCTGCATGCACATCTGCGTGAAAGAATTCACACTGAGTCAAACTGGAAAACCAGGTGTTCATCGCTGTAATCAAGGTACGCTCGGGATCTTTGGCATAACCGCGAATACTGTCAAGATCGGTTAACGGAACACCGTAGAAACGCTCCATCGTCAGAATTCGGCGACTACTGCAGTGATCGTAGACCACGGGTACGGTTGCATCTTCATTGCCGGTTGACTCAAGAAACGCCCGGAATACCTTAAGGTTATTGGCTTCCTTGATGAAATCACATTCTTCCATCATGGTTTTCTGGATTTCGTCGACAATGCCGGATAGAGAAGTCCATGACAGCTTCGGCGCCAGGGTTTCCAGAATACGAGCAGACAAATACAAGAAATTCAGATCTGTCAGCAGAATGTTTTCAACACCCGGCTTCTGAACTTTGATAACCACATCTTCGCCAGTCACCAGTCTGGCTGCGTGCACCTGAGCAATCGACGCCGATGCCAGAGCTACCGGATCAATCTCGGAATAAACCTCATCAATCGGGCGGCCCAGCTCATCACGGATTATCTTTTTGATAACGCTGAACGGCAGGCTTGGTGTGTTGTCGAGACAGTTCTGAAACTCCTCGACGTATTCTTTCGGGAAGAACGTGGGTGAACTGGCAATAAACTGGCCCAGCTTTATATAAGTCGAACCCAGATTTTCAAATGTCTGACGCAACAACTTTGGCGTGGGTGGGCGATCGCCCCGAACCCAGTTAACACCGGTACGACCAAGCACTGACAGCGTTTGACCTATCCTGAACGCGCCTTTGATTCCATTCACTATGGGTCCCATCGATTCCTCCGGAAACAATTACAAACGCATCGGCATGACAACGTACATACAACCATTATCATTTTCCGCTTCGATCAATGCACTACTGTTAGGGTTAGACAGCGTGACCTTAACCTGAGCATCACTCAGCGCATTCATTACATCGACCAGGTAGCCTACATTAAAGCCAATCTGAAGTGATTCGCCCTGATAATCCACAGGCAGTGCATCTTCGGCCTGTTCCTGATCAGGGTTGTTGGCAAAAACTTCAAGCTGACCAGGTTTGAGATTTAGCCGCACACCACGAATGTTCTCGTGAGAAAGAATGCCCGCTCGCTGCAGAGTATTCTTAAGCGTTGCCCGGTCAGCCAAAACGACTTTATCCCCGCCGCGCGGAATGACCCGATTGTAGTCCGGAAATTTCCCTTCAATCAGCTTGGAAGTGAACGTATATGACCCGACCGTTGCGCGCAGGTGATTGTCCCCGATAACCAGAGTTACCGGGGATTCGTCATCACTCAACAAACGAGCCAGTTCCAGAATACCTTTTCTTGGCACGATAACCTGACGGGCTTCCGGGCAACCGGTTTCCATATCAAAATGCGCCAATGCCAGCCGATGACCATCGGTAGCCACCGTGCGAACGTGTCCTGAGTCTACTTCCAGCAACAAACCATTCAGATAGTAGCGAACGTCCTGCTGAGCCATGGCGAACGCCGTCGCATCCAGCATACGGCCCAATTCTTTCTGGGGCAGTTCCAGACGAAAACTCTCTGGCTCATCTTCTACGTTGGGGAAATGTTCCGCAGGCAAGGTCGATAGCGTGAAATGAGAGTTGCCGGCGCGAACATGCAACCGATCACCTTCTTGTGCCAGTTCAATTGGTGCTTCATCGCCCAGAGCACGACAAATATCAGACAGCTTACGGGCCGGAACAGTGATCCTGCCAGGCTGGTCTACATGTACCGGCGTCACCCGGCCTACCAGTTCCACTTCCATATTGGTGCCAGTCAGCGTCAACGTATTACCTTCAGCTTCCAGTAACACGTTAGACAGAACCGGCATGGTCTGTTTCTTTTCCACAACGCCAGCGATGCTTTGCAGCGGAGTAAGCAGGGATTCACGGCTGATTGTCAGTTTCATGGCACTCGGCTTCAGTTATCGGAAGTGAATGTTATTAGCTTGCCACCTTTAGCGTCAGGTGGTCAGTAATCTCATAAAATTCTGGTAGTCCTCCCGGATACCGGGATCGGTCTCCTGGAGTTCTCTGATTTTCTTACAGGCGTGCAACACCGTAGTGTGATCGCGCCCGCCAAAAGCATCACCAATCTCAGGAAGACTGTGATTGGTCAGCTCTTTAGATAACAACATGGCTACTTGCCTGGGGCGAGTCACGGTCCGGGTTCGCCTTTTGGACAACAGATCGGCCACTTTGATCTTATAGTACTCCGCAACCGTCCTTTGAATGTTATCAACACTGACCTGTTTTTCATGTAACGCCAACAGATCTTTCAGACTTTCTCTGATAAAAGGAGGCGTAATCTCCGACCCAGTGAAGTGAGCGTTCGCTATCACCAGGCGTAGCGCACCTTCTAGCTCTCGAACGTTTGAACGAATTTTCTGAGCAATAAAGAAAGCCGCCTCGCTACTCAATTTAACGTTGGCCTGCTCAGCTTTTTTCATCAAAATCGCAACACGGGTTTCCAGTTCTGGAGGCTCAACCATGACAGTCAGGCCCCAACCGAAACGGGATTTCAGCCGTTCTTCCATATCCACTATTTCTTTAGGAAAACGATCACAAGTTACAATCACTTGTTGGCCGCCTTCCAGCAGAGCATTAAACGTGTGGAAAAACTCTTCCTGAGAACGCTCTTTACGAGCAAAAAACTGGATATCATCAATCAGCAACGCATCAACCGAACGGTAGTAGCGTTTAAATTCGTTAATGGCGTTCAATTGAAGCGCCTTCACCATATCCGCCACAAAACGCTCAGAACGCAAATAAGCAACTTTGGCATTTGGATTGCGACGAACAATTTCATTGCCTATGGCGTGCATCAAGTGAGTTTTACCCAACCCGACTCCACCATAAAGGAACAATGGGTTATAGGCACCCCCCGGATTCTCAGCCACCTGCATAGAAGCTGCGCGAGCCAGTTGGTTAGATTTACCCTCTACAAACGTATCAAAGGTAAAGGTCTCGTTCAGGAAGCTCTGGTGCTTAATATCACCCTCTACCTGAACAGACCGGCGCTGACCGCTCATCGTTGATGTCGCCAGGTTGCTGTTATTCGTCGTGTTAGCGCGACGATGGGCAACGGTAGCGGCAACACTCTTCTCTTCTTCTGTAACCGTATGCCCTGTTTCATCAACTTCAGGGACAGACCGGACAACAGGATCATCAGGCTTTGGAGCAGAACCTACTTTCATCTGAACTCTGGGAGCCTGGCCGCCGTTCAGATCTTTAAGCACTTCCTCAATGCGTCTCAGGTACTTTTCATTCACCCAGTCCATAACAAAACGGTTCGGAGCGAACAGCATCAACTGGCCTTCACGTTGATCAGACTGAAGAGGCCGCAACCAGGTATTAAACTGCTGTGCGGGAAATTCATCCCGAAGTACTTCAAGACATTGATGCCACATACTGTTAGGCAAGACCGCCCACTCCCAACTACCTGACTATTCTCACACCGGAAAGAATTTTCCCGTTGCTCAAGGTGACCCCGGATTCTACCCCGAGCAGCCGCTCAGTAAAAGGCCGTCCACCCAGGTAATGAACAGGCTGTGGAAACATTTAAATAATATTTTCAACTTGTTACAGACATATCTACAGCCTTGTGTACAGAAAACTATTGAAAAATAGTTATACACAGAAGGCTGTGCGCATCATGGGATAAGCCCTGTGTGAAACCCCTGTATCGATCGATGCATAACTCGGAGAGATGATCAAAACCCCACTTATTCACAATTTCGCATACTCTTACCCACAGGGCTTAACCACACATGTCACAAGCCTTATCATCACCGTAACTTTTTATATTTAAAGTGTTTTTTATCATTATCCACAGAAAACATACTGCGTAATAACAGTAATAATTAATCTTTGAAAGAACTTTAAAAAAACCTACTAATGCTATTAATCACGGCTGCGGAAACTACCCACGTAGAAAAGTTACAATCCCCTGTCCTCATTGATTGATCTTCCTGTGAGATTTGACTAGAATGCCGCTCCTGTTTCAGCTGTCTATTTTCCAGCCAGTTACAAATTTCAATTTACGATTTGTGAGAACATCATCATGAAAAGAACATTCCAACCGAGCGTCCTGAAGCGCAAGCGTGTTCACGGCTTCCGTGCCCGTATGGCGACTGCTAACGGCCGTAAGGTGATCTCCCGTCGTCGTGCCAAAGGCCGCGCACGTCTGTCTGCGTAAGCTGAAAACTGCCTCATGAAGGCTTTGACGTTTCCAAAATCGAACAGGCTTCTGAAGCCTTCAGATTACGGCAAAGTCTTCGATGACGTGCAGCTGAAAGTTCCGCACCGGAATTTTCTGATCCTGGCGGCCCCGAATAATCTCGGTCATGCCAGGATTGGTTTGATTTTCTCAAAGAAAAACCTACGGCACGCCGTCCAGAGAAACCGGATCAAACGCCAGGTCAGAGAAACATTCAGACTACAGCAGGATTTACCGGGCCTGGATATTATTGTTCTGGGTCGACAAGGGCTTAATAACCTCGAAAATCCTGAAGTTCGTTCTTCATTGAACGATATCTGGCGTCGGGTGAAGAAAAAATATCGCCAGGTCGTCGCTGCCCGATCAGAAGCTCATGCTCAGGGCAACGAGTAATGCGCCAACTTCTGCTTTTACCTATACGGTTCTACCAGTACGCTATCAGCCCGATGATGGGCAGCCATTGCCGACACACTCCTACCTGTTCACAATATGCCATTGAGGCTATACAACATCATGGAGCTCTGAAAGGCAGCTATCTTGCAGGTGCACGCTTGTTAAGGTGTCATCCTTGGGGCGATGCCGGTTATGATCCGGTTCCAGGAACTGAAGAACCCGTCAAAAAGACGAACCCTGACGTAACAATTAGCCCAACTGAACAGTTTCAATCCACTACTCAGACCAGACCCTAAGTTTATGGATATTCAACGCATCGTTTTGTTTGCCGGTCTTGCGATTGTCAGTTATCTGATGGTGCTTGCCTGGAACGAGGATTACCACCAACCACAAACAGCACAAGTGGTTCAAACCGAATCGTCCATGAATGGCAATTTGCCAGTGGATGACATGGTGCTGCCTGAGAATGGAACAAACGGTTCAACCGGAGAAGAGTTTTTAACACCGGAAACAGGTGGAGTATCTACAGCCAGTCCTGCAGCCAGTGAAAACGTAAACAATCGTTATATCTCGGTGAAAACTGACGTTTACGATCTGAAAATTGACCGTATTGGCGGCAACCTGGTTGAAAGTTCTTTGCTGGACTTTGACGAATCGTTAAACAGCGAACAACCGCTTAAGCTTCTCACCAACAGTAATAACCGTACTTACTTATTGGAAAGTGGCCTGATTGGACGAGATGGGCCTGATGGTCGTGGCGCCACTCAGCCTCCTGTGTTTTCCAGTACACAAAACGAATTCGTTCTGGCTGATGGAAACGATAACCTCACTATCGATCTCAGCTACACCACTGATACCGGAGTTAAAATCACCAAACGTTACCAGCTAAAACGTGA
Organism: Marinobacter sp.; assembly: GCF_041595835.1. GTDB lineage: Bacteria > Pseudomonadota > Gammaproteobacteria > Pseudomonadales > Oleiphilaceae > Marinobacter. The sequence goes on from NZ_JBFHJO010000010.1 coordinate 41,811, forward strand.
TAGCTATGAAATTGGTGTTCGTTACCTGATCAATAACCAGTCGGATACCCCCTGGCAGGCTAACTTTACTGGCAAAATTGTTCGTGATCAGGCACCAGACCCAACTTCCCAGGCAAGCATGGGTATCAAAGCCTTCCTTGGCATGGTGGTAAGTACTCCTGAAGATCCTTATGAAAAATATAAATTTGATGACCTCGCAGAAAAACGCATCAATCAATCTGTAACCAATGGCTGGTTAGCGTTTTTGCAGCATTATTTCCTGACGGCCTGGGTACCTGATTCAGAAACCCCGGCTCAATTCCAGACCACCCAACGTGGCCAATTGCATGTGATGGGCTTTGTTTACCCGGCGACTACGGTGGCCGCAGGCGAAACCGTAGAAGTTGGAGCCACCGCCTATGTTGGTCCTAAGATTATCGACCGTCTGGAAGCTGTAGCTCCAAACCTCGACCGCACCGTCGATTTCGGCTGGCTGTTTTTTATCTCATTACCTCTGTTTATCGTTCTGGAATGGTTCTATGGCCTGGTGGGTAATTGGGGAGTTTCAATTATTCTCCTAACGGTTCTGGTGAAGGCTGTATTCTTCCACCTGTCAGCCACCAGCTATCGGTCAATGGCCAAGATGCGTGCAGTTGCGCCCCACCTTGCCCGATTGAAAGAGCTCTACGGTGATGATCGCCAGCGCATGTCTCAGGAAATGATGGCCCTGTACAAGCGAGAGAAAATCAACCCGCTGGGTGGTTGCTTGCCAATTCTGGTTCAGATGCCGGTGTTTATTTCTCTGTACTGGGTTCTGTTTGAAAGTGTGCAATTACGCCATGCACCCTTCATGCTGTGGATTCAGGATTTGTCTCAGATGGACCCATACTTCATCCTGCCAATTCTGATGGGGGCCAGCATGTTCATCCAGATGAGCCTGAACCCGACACCACCTGATCCTATGCAGGCCAAGATCATGAAGCTGATGCCTATGATCTTCACCGTGTTCTTCCTCTGGTTCCCGGCCGGTCTGGTACTGTACTGGTTGGTGAACAACATTCTTTCAATCTCGCAGCAGTGGTACATTACTCGCAAGATTGAAGCGGAAACAGCAGGCAAGAAGTACTGACGAATCAGTATTTCTGTCCAGACAAAGGCTCCCGTGTGGAGCCTTTGTTTTTTGTAAGGAACGTCATTATGCAGCCAGCCACCGATACCATTGCCGCCATCGCCACAGCGCCGGGACAGGCCGGGGTAGGTATAGTCCGGGTATCCGGCCCAAAAGCTTCCGTGATTGCCCGCACCATGCTGGGCTTTGACCCCAGGCCTCGTTACGCACACTTTGGAGCATTTATGGACTCCAAAGGCGAGCTGATTGATGAAGGCATCGGCCTGTACTTCCCGAATCCGCATTCGTTTACCGGGGAAGACGTGTTTGAGCTGCAGGGCCATGGTGGCACGGTTATTCTCGACATACTGCTTAGAGAAGTATGTAGCCTGGGAGCTCGCCTCGCCCGCCCCGGAGAGTTTTCTGAACGTGCCTTTCTCAATGATAAGCTGGATCTTGCCCAGGCTGAGGCCATTGCCGATCTGATTGAAAGTAGCTCGGAACAAGCTGCACGCTGCGCCGTACGTTCGATGCAGGGTGTGTTTTCACGCCGCATAGATGATCTGGTCGAGGCTGTCACCCACCTGCGTATTTATGTAGAGGCCGCCATTGATTTTCCTGAAGAAGAAATCGATTTTCTGGCGGATGGCAAAGTGGCTGCAGATCTTGTTTCATTACTACAACGGGTGGAACAGATACTGTCTGAAGCACAACAGGGCACTATTCTTCGGGACGGTATGAAAGTGGTGATTGCTGGCAGACCCAATGCGGGTAAGTCCAGTTTGCTGAATGCATTGGCGGGCCGGGAAGCCGCTATCGTTACCGCGATTGAAGGCACTACCCGGGATGTGTTGCGGGAACATATCCATATTGACGGTATGCCACTGCACATAATTGATACGGCAGGTCTTCGTGACAGCCCGGATGAAGTAGAGCGCATTGGTATTGCCCGGGCCTGGGAAGAAATCCGTCAGGCTGACCGAATTCTGCTGATGGTAGATGCCACCACGACCGATAAAACCGAACCTCACGAGATTTGGCCGGACTTTATCGACAAGCTCCCCTGTAATGCGCCAGTAACCGTCATTCGTAACAAAGTGGATCTGTCGGGTGAACCAGTGGGAATCAGCGCAGAGCCGCATCAGCTTGCTCCAGTCGTTCGTCTGGCAGCCAAAGAGGCGGAAGGGTTGGATGTTCTGCGCAATCACCTGAAAGAGTGTATTGGCTTTGCCAGCACCACAGAAGGCGGCTTTCTGGCCCGACGTCGGCATCTGGACGCACTGGAACGCGCCAGGGATTCGCTGGTTCAGGGCCAAAGTCAGTTGGAAGGGTATGGCGCAGGGGAGCTTCTGGCGGAAGACCTCAGAGCCGCTCAGGACGCTTTGGGTGAAATTACTGGGCACCTGACTCCCGATGAACTGCTTGGCAAGATTTTCAGTTCGTTCTGTATCGGGAAGTGATGTAGCAAAAAGCTTCCATGAGTGGTCTAAGGATTAAGCTCAATGAACGTATTGCTGGTCGAAGATGAACAGAAAATTGCTGATTTCGTCTGTGAAGGTTTGCGTGCTAAAAACTTCAATGTAATCCATTGCGCTGACGGGCATCGTGGGTACGAGGTTGCCAGTAAGAATACCTTCGATGTCATTATTCTCGACATCATGCTGCCGGGCCGCGATGGCCTGGATATTCTCCGTTCTCTGCGTAAAGAACGCATCGACACCCCCATTATTTTGCTGACCGCCCGTAATGAGTTGGGGGATCGTGTGCAGGGCCTGGAAATGGGTGCTGATGATTATCTGGCCAAACCTTTCTATGTAGAAGAGCTGAACGCCCGCATTCAGGCGCTATTCCGACGACATGGTGGCGCACAGCAGCATTTGATTGAGGCAGGCTCGCTGCAGCTGGACTGCATAAATCGAACCATTAACTGTCGGGGCCAGTCGGTAGAACTTACCAGCCGGGAATTCAGCCTGCTTGAGTACCTTATGCGTTCCGCCAATCAGGTGTTAACTCGCGGCCAGTTGCTGGAGCATGTCTGGGGCTACGATTTTGATCCCTGTACCAATGTTGTGGATGTCTGTATTAAACGTATTCGCCGTAAGATTGCCTCACTGGATGAGGCAGGGGAAATGGTTGGCGCCATTGAATCGGTACGAGGTACGGGATACCGCTTGAGTTCCCGCTGAGGTTATTGCATGCATTTCCGTATCCGTATTTTTGCGATCTCCATCCTGACTGTGATTGCGGTGCTTGCGACTGTGATCTCTCTGAGCTGGTCACGCATTATGCAGGTGGAGCTGGATCATCTGGATGCGCGCCTGTGTATGGAAGCAAGGCGTATTATTCCTCGTTTTGATAGCAATGGTGTTCTTCGTAATCGAGCGATACCCGACGATACCGGCTTGGCAGCGGGTCCGATGATTGCGGACCTGGTTGATAAACTAAGAGTCGATTCACCCCGACAACTGATGTTACTGATCGAATCCCGTGACAACGATCTGCTGATCAAGTCAGCAGAGACTGATGTCAATAGGCTGATAAGTACGTTGAACTGGGTAAATGCAGATCATGCCGATGGTCTGTGTCAGGTTGCTTCGTTTGAGTATCAGCAAAGCCAATGGCGAGCCGGTTTCATGCATATTGCAGACAGAAAGAGCTTTATCGCTGTCGATGTTGCAGCTACTGCAAAGGAGTTGGAAAAAACTCTGCAAGAAGCGCTGATTGTGGTTATCCCGATCTCGTTGCTGCTCAGTATCTTGGGTTCATGGCTGATTGCCAGTCATACCATCCGACCGATAAATCGTCTGCACCAGTCGATGAATCTGGTGACACAAAAAGACCTTAGTCATCGCTTACCCGGGCATAATGAAGACAAAGAATTCCAGATGCTGATTGAAGCCTACAACACCATGCTGGCTCGTCTGGAAGATAGTTTTCAGCAAATTTCCCGCTTTACCGCCGATGCGGCCCATGAGCTGAAAACACCGCTGACAGTGTTAAGAGGCAAGCTGGAGCAAGCGGTGTTGTCTGAAGATACTTCACAGCTGGATCTGAACGCTATCCTTGATGAAGTGGGGCACCTTTCGGCGATCACCCGTAAATTGTTACTGCTGTCACAAGCTGACGCCCGTTCCATGGCGTTGCATCTGGAGCCGGTCAATATCACTGAGTTAATGGACGAACTGATAGCCGATATGGAATTGTTGTCGGAAGACCTGGTGATTCATCGTTCCATTGAGCGAAATCTGATCACTAAAGCTGACAGGGTATTACTGAGACAGCTTCTGAATAATCTGTTGGCGAACGTGATTCGGTATAGCCTTCCCGAGAAGGGCGTAACGATTGAAGCCTGCGAGCAAGAATCTGCCATTGAAGTACGGATCAGCAACTATTGTCACCCAATGTCTGAGAACGTCAGAAACCAGTTGTTCGACCGATTTTATCGTGGCGAGCCCGAGCATACACAAGGTATCTCTGGCAGTGGGCTGGGTCTGAGTTTATCCCGGGAAATCGCCCGTGCACACGGAGGCGATCTGACCCTGGAACAGAGTTCGCAAGATATTGTTTTTATAAAACTATTTATTCCAATCGTTAAATGACAACATTGTCACTCATCCTGAAGGCCTGATCGATAGGATTAAGGTGACTCATTAATAGTTACCTTAATCGCTATGGATCTTGGGCTATGAATCTGAAAAAGCTTTTCCCCTTTGTCATTTTGTTGTTTGTCGTAGCGGGTATTGGCTACAAATACTCCATGGCACGGCAAGTTAAGCCCGTATTCATCACAGACTTTGTTAAGCGTGGCAACATTGAAAATGTGGTGCTGACAAACGGTGTGCTCTATCCATCGAAATTGGTCAGTGTGGGCGCTCAGGTTTCGGGCATGATCGAAAAAATGGCGGTTGAAGTTGGTGAATACGTCAAGAAGGGTGACTTGATTGCCCAGATAGACAACCTTGCGCAACAAAATGCGCTTAAAGAAGCCGAAGCATCGCTTAAAAGTATTAATGCTCAATACATGGCAAAGCAGGCTCAGATCAAAGCTGCTCAGGCAGAATTTACCCGTAAGAAAAACATGCTGCGGGAAGGCGCTACTTCGCAGGCGGAATACGACACGGCTGAGTCCATGTTGGCGGTTTACCGCGCCGAACTGGATCAGCTCAGCGCTGAGAAAGAAAAAGCCATCATCAGTGTGGATAACGCCAAACTCGACCTGGGTTACACCACCATTTCGTCACCAACAGATGGCACTGTCATTTACGTCTCAGTTGAAGAAGGTCAGACGGTAAATAACAACCAGGGAACGCCCAGTATTGTTGAGTTGGCGCAATTGGATGTAATGACGGTAAAGGCTCAGGTGTCTGAAGCGGACATCATCAACGTGCGGGCCGGGCAGGAAGTGTATTTCACGATTCTGGGTGAAAGCAGAAAGAAATACCGGGGCGTTTTACGGGCCATTGAACCTGGTCCGACCTTACTTACAGGCGACGACAGCACCCTGCAAATTGGTGATGATGAGGCCATTTATTTTAACGCCTTGTTCGATGTGGATAACCCTGAAAACCTGTTGCGCTTCGGGATGACCGCTCAGGTATCCATCATTCTGGAAAATGCCGAAGCCGCTTTACTTGTGCCCTCCCAGGTACTGATCAAAATCCCTGGTACAGAATCTTCCTATCAGGTTCTGGTTAAACATAACGACCAAACGGAATACCGCGATGTCAAAGTAGGCATCAATAACAAAATTTATGCACAGATTTTGTCCGGTCTGGACGAAGGTGATGAGATTGTTATAGGCCAGTCTTCCGGTGATAACGAAGCGGCTTCCGTAATACCCATGGGTGGCCGGCCGGGGCGCGGTGGCCCCAATATTAGTACGGGCATGAGGCTATAAACCATGGCTGATGCTCTGTTAAATGTGGTGGGTGTAAGTCGTACGTTTTCCAACGGTGAGAACGAACTTACGGTTCTGAAAAATATCAATTTGCAGGTTCAGCGTGGCGAAATGATCGCCATTATCGGGGCTTCCGGCTCGGGTAAATCTGCGTTTATGAATATCCTGGGTTGTCTGGATAAGCCCAGCAAAGGCAGATATTTCATCAATGGTCAGGATACCTCGACCATGAACGATGATGAACTGGCGGCCCTTCGGCGAGAGTATTTTGGCTTTATTTTTCAGCGTTATCATTTGCTGAGTGATCTGACCGCACTTAGAAACGCCGAAATTCCGGCTATGTATGCCAATGAGGGGCCTCATTCCCGGGAGGAAAAGGCGAGAAATCTGCTGGCTCGCCTTGGTTTGAGTCATCGTTTGGATCATAAACCCAACCAGCTCAGTGGTGGCCAGCAGCAGCGTGTCAGTGTGGCCCGCGCCCTGATCAACGGTGGTGAGGTTATTCTGGCGGATGAACCAACCGGAGCGCTGGACAGCAAAAGCGGCGCGGAAATGATGAAACTCCTGCGGGAGTTACATGACGACGGCCACACCATTGTTCTGGTAACCCACGACCCGAAGATTGCCGAATTTGCCGACCGGGTTATTGAAATTAAAGACGGCGAGATTATCAGCGATGAACGAAACGCCAGTGCAAAGGAAGGCCGGCGGCTGGTTCCGGTGCGCAACGAACCGGAAAAGAAACCCGTTAAAGCATCGCCAGGTCTGAATTGGTCCCGTTATATCGAAGCATTCAAAATGGCGCTGATCGCCATGTCCAATAATCGTTTGCGTACGTTTTTGACTATGCTGGGAATCATTATTGGTATTGCGTCGGTAGTCTCCGTTGTGGCATTGGGGGCTGGGTCGCAGCAATCGATTCTGGATGAAATTTCGTCAATGGGCACTAACACCATTGAGATAAAACCCGGAACCGGGCGCGGCGATCGCCGTTCCGGGCGAGTGCGCACGCTGACAGCGGATGATGCCAATACTCTTAAAACCCTGCCATTTGTAGACAGTGTTACGCCTACGGTCAGAGCAAATGTCGCTATCCGTTATTCCAGCGAAACGGTGACCGGTTCGGTTCAGGGGGTGGGCCCCGAGTACTTCCGGGTGCGTGGATACACCCTGGCGCGGGGACAATATTTTGATGAAGACAGTATTGAAGAGCTTGAACAGGTTGCGGTGATTGATGCCAACACGGAAGAGGAATTGTTCTCTGACGGTCAGGCTCTTGGCAGTGTGATCTTTCTCGGACGCCTTCCTGTGCGAGTGATTGGCGTGACCGACCCCATTGAAAGCGTGACTGATAACAGCGAAGAGCTGAACATCTGGTTACCGTACACCACCGTTTCCGGGCGTATATTCCGGCAAAACTACGTCAGTGATATCACTGTGCGGGTTGATGAAAATGTATCCAGTGAAGTGGCCGAGCAAGGCATCATCAGTTTGTTGACCATGCGTCATGGCGTTGTGGATTTTTTTACCATCAACACCGACACGGTGCGCAAAAGTATCGAGAAAACCTCTGAGACCATGACCCTGCTGATTTCCGCCATAGCCTTTATTTCATTGCTCGTGGGTGGGATTGGGGTAATGAACATTATGCTGGTATCGGTAACGGAGCGAACCCGGGAGATCGGTATACGCATAGCTGTGGGGGCCAGGCAGACGGACATCATGCGCCAGTTTTTGATTGAAGCCGTACTGGTATGTTTCTGCGGTGGCCTGCTGGGAATAGGGCTCGCGTTTCTGGTGGGCGTGATCATCACCTACACCGGCAGTGATTTCCAGATGATCTACTCAACGACCTCAATCATTGCTGCGTTCGCCTGTTCAACCTTGATTGGCATTATCTTCGGGTATTTTCCTGCCCGGAATGCTGCACGACTTAATCCTATTGATGCACTCGCCAGAGACTAGGGGGGAGGCTAAATGAATATGATGATAAAGCTGTCGACTACGATATTGTGTGTTGTTTCACTGTTGGGTTGCAGCACCATGCGCAGTGATTATCAGCAGCCGGAGTTGAATGTTCCCGAAAGCTGGTCTCAGGTGTCCTTGCAGAAGGAGACTGCCAAAGCAGACGATCAGAGCCGCACCAGCATTCCCCTTGAACAACCTGAAAAATGGTGGACCCTGTTCGGGGACCCAGAACTCAACAACCTGATCGACAAGGTGCTGGCTTCTAACAGCAATCTGGAAAAGGCCACACTGACCCTTAGAAAAGCACTCCTGGAAGCGGGGGTCAGTGAAAACAATAAAGTTCCCAGGCTGAGTTTTTCACAGGACTCTTCCTACGAATACGATATTGATGCTGATTCATCGGAGACTCGCTACGGAGCGAGGTTGTCCCTGAGTTATGAACTGGACCTGTGGCACCGCGTTGATGCCTTGGCGGATGCCAGTGAGTTGGCAGCCCGGGCCAGCTATGAAGACAGAGAGTACCTGGCTCAGGATCTGGTGGTAACCACGGCCATGCTCTACTGGAAAGTGGGACACCTCAACCAGAGGCTGGCTCTGGTCAAAGATAATTTAGCGGACAGCGACCGTATTGCCGGGCTGGCCCGGCTAAAGTATGAAAACGGAGAAACCACACAGTTAGAGGTGATTGAATCAGAGCAGGCTCGGTTTAATCAGCAGGTGCAACTGAGCCAGTTACAGCAGGAGCTGTCAGAAGCCCGAAATTCGATTTCGATACTGTTGAACCAGCCTCTGCAAGCGACGGGGGTCACCGTTGAGCAGCTGCCGCAACAGACCATGCCGGATATTGCAGCGGGGCTACCGGCTGACCTTCTGTTACGCCGACCCGATGTCAAAGCCAGCCTGTATAAACTGCAATCCGCGCTTGCCTCGAAAGATGCGGTAGATGCGAGCTATTTGCCGACCATCACGCTGACCGGGGCACTTAACACATCTTCATCAAACCTGCTGGAGTTGCTGCAAAACCCCGTTGCTCAATTGGGAAGCGGTATCGTTCTGCCATTTCTTCAGTGGCGTGAGATGAAGCTGAACAAAGGTATTTCTGAAATCGATTATCAGCTGGCCGTTGTGGATTACCGGGATATCCTTTATCTGGCATTTGAAGAGGTCGATAACCTGCTGACCGCGAAAAAGCACTACGCCTATCAGTATAGTGTTTACGAACAACAGTATGACAATGCTAAAGAAATAGAGCGTATCTACGAGAGCAAATACAATCAGGGTGAAAGCGATATTATTGACTGGCTCAATGCCATGGAGTCCCGGCGCAACGTTGAGTCTTCATTGCTGGAGAGCCGGTATAACCAGTTTGTGGTTCAGGCACAGCTTTATCAGTCTCTGGGGGGTGGCGATGCACTCGGCAAAGAGATCATTCCGTAGTAGATACCACTAGCTAAGCCACAAGATTCCGAGAAGGGGATACACTGATATCACACGTTCGGAATACACAGTGGGGTTGAGCTTATGTCTGATGACTATCGTGATTTACATCTACAACTTCTGGAAGGCGAGTGGCGGGAAGGAAGCGGGGATGAATCCCGCTCAGTCATAAACCCCTATTCGGGCGAAACCATACTTGCTATCCGGTCTGCGACCTCTGCTGACCTGGATGCTACCTACCGAAAGGCTGCCCAGGCTCAGGAAGCCTGGGCTAACACCCCGCCAGCTGAACGTTCTGCATTGATGCACCGGGTAGTATCCATTTTTGATCAACGTAAAGACGAAATTATCGACTGGCTCATCCGGGAGTCTGGTAGTACACGCCTGAAAGCTAATATCGAATGGGGCAGTGCCCGGGCGATTACTCTGGAAGCCGCGAGTATGCCTGCCAGAGCCCATGGTGCCACCATGAGCAGTGATATTCCCGGAAAAGAAAACCTGGTTTATCGCAAGCCGCTGGGAGTGGTTGGCGTGATCAGCCCCTGGAATTTCCCGCTGCACCTTTCGCAGCGCTCTGTCGCACCAGCCATTGCCTTGGGGAATGCCGTGGTGATTAAACCGGCGAGTGATACGCCGGTGACTGGCGGTTTGTTACTGGGCCGTATCTTTGAGGAGGCCGGTTTACCCGCAGGCGTGCTGAGTGTGGTGATTGGCCCGGGGTCTGCTATTGGTGATGACTTCGTAGCGCACCCTGTTCCTTCCCTGATTTCTTTTACCGGTTCCACGCCTGTTGGTAAGAACCTCGCCAAGATTGCCACCGGTGGTCGTTACCTGAAAAGGGTTGCTCTGGAACTGGGCGGCAATAGCCCGTTTGTCGTGCTTGATGATGCGGATGTGGAGCAGGCGGTGAAAGCTGCGGTGTTCGGCAAGTTTCTGCATCAGGGCCAGATTTGTATGGCCATCAACCGGATTATTGTTGATGCGACGATTTACGACCGCTTTGTGGATAACTTTATTGCCCACGTCCGCACGCTGAATGTCGGTGACCCAGCCCTGATGGAAACCGCTATTGGCCCTATCATCAACAAATCTCAGCTTGAGGGCCTGAAGAACAAGATTGCCAAGGCCAAAGAGCAGGGTGCTACCGTACTTCTCGATGGTGAAATTAACGGGCAAATGGTGTCGCCCCACATCTTTGGTGATGTAACCCCTGATATGGACATCAGTCGTGAGGAAATCTTTGGGCCATTGGTGGGTATACAGAAAGCCCGGAATGAAGAACACGCCCTGGAACTGGCCAATGCCACGGATTTTGGGCTCTCCAGCGCGGTTTTCTCTGGCGACCTGAGCCGGGGCCAGAGGTTTGCAAGCAAGATCAAGGCGGGCATGACACACGTAAACGATATGTCGGTGAACGATGAAGCCCATATGCCGTTTGGTGGCGAGAAAAACTCAGGGCTCGGCCGTTTTAATGGGGATTGGGCCATCGAAGAATATTCCACCGTGCAATGGGTGAGTGTGCAACGTACTCCCAGACACTATCCGTTCTGAATACGCTCAAGAATTGAAGAGGTCATATTATGGATATCAAAGCAGCGGTAACTCATAGCAAGGGCGAAGCCTTCAAGCTGGAGCCTGTTCAGCTTTCAGAACCTGACTTTGATGAAGTCAGAGTTCGCGTTGTTGCCACCGGAGTTTGTCACACAGATGTGGTAGCGCGGGATCTGGGCATTGCACCATACCCGATAGTTCTCGGTCACGAAGGTTCGGGCGTAGTGGATGCTGTGGGTAAGGGTGTCTCTGATCTGCAGCCGGGTGATCATGTGGTGTTGTCATTTGCCCATTGCGGTAATTGCGGGCATTGCCTGACCGGCCATCCAACGGTTTGCGATACCTTCAATGATCTTAACTTTGGCGGTGCCATGGATGATGGCAGCCACCGGCTGGCCCAAGGCGAAACTGAATTAGGAACGTTTTTTGGTCAATCCTCCTTTGCCACCTACGCCATCACCAAATCGAGAAATGCGGTGAAAGTGGATCCGGAGGTTGATCTGGCCCTGCTGGGCCCGTTGGGGTGTGGTATTCAGACAGGGGCTGGCACGGTACTTAATCGCCTCAAACCGGAGTTTGGTTCCAGTATTGTCATCTACGGTGCGGGTGCAGTCGGGCTCAGTGCAGTTATGGCCGCCAGAATTGTCGGGTGTGAGCACATCATAGCCGTTGATGTGCATGACAGTCGCCTTGCATTGGCTAAAGAACTGGGCGCGACTCATGTCTTCAACGGTAAAAATGTGGATGTAGTAGCGGAAGTTAAAACGCTCACGGGTGGCGGCAGTCATTATGCGGTTGAAACCACCGGGGTTCCGCCTGTTGTTAAGCAATCATTGAACGCCTTGCGGCCTTTGGGCACAGTTGCGATTGTAGGCATTACGCCGGAGATGAGTCTGGATATTCACAATGACCTGATGGCTGAAGGCAAGAGCATGATCGGTGTTATTGAAGGGGATTCTATCCCCAGGGTATTTATTCCCCAGTTGATTGCTTACTTCAAAGCGGGTCAGTTCCCATTCGATAAACTGGTTAAATTCTATGAATTTGAACAGATTAATCAGGCCTTTGAAGATTCTGCCAGCGGCATTACCATCAAACCTATTCTGAAAATCGGTTGATGACAACGAACAGAGGCTGGCGGCAGCCTCTTGAGTCATCACAACAACTGGAGAGCGTTATGACCCAGACTATTAAATCCAAAGCAGCCATTGCCTGGGGCCCGAAGCAACCGCTGACCATTGAGGAAGTGGACGTGATGCCTCCACAGGCCGGTGAAGTGCGAATCCGCGTTGTCGCCAGCGGTGTTTGCCATACCGATGCATTTACCCTGTCCGGGGAAGATCCCGAAGGTATCTTCCCGGCGATTCTGGGTCATGAAGGCGGCGGCATTGTGGAGTCCGTCGGCGAGGGGGTTACCAGCGTGCAGGTGGGCGACCACGTGATTCCGCTGTATACCCCGGAGTGTGGTGAATGCAAATTCTGCACCTCCGGAAAAACCAACCTGTGCCAGAAAATTCGCGAAACCCAGGGCAAAGGGCTGATGCCGGATGGCACCACTCGTTTCTCCCTGAACGGTGAGCCTATTTTCCACTACATGGGGTGTTCAACTTTCTCTGAATACACCGTGCTGCCGGAAATTGCACTGGCGAAGGTGAACAAAGCAGCGCCGCTGGAAGAAGTGTGTTTGCTCGGTTGTGGCGTAACCACTGGCATGGGTGCGGTGATGAACACCGCCAAGGTAGAAGAGGGCGCTACGGTAGCCATTTTCGGTATGGGTGGTATTGGCCTGTCGGCAGTTATTGGGGCCTCCATGGCCAAGGCCAGCCGCATCATTGCGATCGACATCAATGAAAGCAAGTTCGAATTGGCCCGCAAGCTGGGAGCTACCGATTGCATCAACCCGAAGGATTACGACAAACCTATTCAGGAAGTGATTGTTGATCTGACTGATGGTGGTGTGGACTACTCCTTCGAGTGCATCGGTAACGTGGATGTGATGCGTTCAGCTTTGGAGTGCTGCCACAAAGGCTGGGGTGAATCTGTGATCATCGGTGTTGCCGGGGCTGGTCAGGAAATATCAACGCGCCCATTCCAGTTGGTAACGGGCCGGGTCTGGAGAGGTACAGCCTTTGGTGGTGTGAAGGGGCGCTCTGAACTGCCGGGTATTGTTGAGCGTTACATGCAGGGTGAATTCAAACTGGATGATTTCATCACTCACACCATGGGCCTGGAAGAGATCAACGATGCCTTTGATCTGATGCACGAAGGCAAGAGCATTCGCTCCGTTATCCACTTCGACAAGTAATGGAATAGGTCGCCTGTACCATGTACCGGCGACCATTCGATTGAGAGGTTTCCATGACGATTGAAAACCTGAGCTGTAATAAGAGCTTCGGTGGTTGGCACAAGCAGTACAGCCACTATTCCGAAACGCTGAATTGCACTATGCGTTTTGCGGTTTATCTGCCGCCGCTGGCATCCAGTAGCAACAAAGTGCCTGCTTTGTATTGGCTCTCTGGTTTGACGTGTACGGATGAAAATTTCATGCAAAAGGCCGGTGCCCATCGTATGGCTGCTGAGTTGGGTATGGCTATTATTGCCCCGGACACCAGCCCACGTGGTGATGACGTGGCGGATGATGAAGGTTATGACTTAGGCAAGGGCGCAGGCTTTTATGTGAACGCGACCGAGGCTCCCTGGAACCGGCATTACCGGATGTACGATTATGTTCTGAACGAACTGCCCGCACTGATTGAATCCATATTCCCGGTCAGTGATCAGCGTTCAATTGCAGGGCATTCTATGGGTGGGCACGGCGCTTTGGTTCTGGCGTTGCGTAATCCGGAGCGGTATCGCTCGGTGTCGGCTTTCAGTCCGATCAGCAATCCGGTGAATTGTCCCTGGGGGAAGAAAGCCTTTGGTGCCTACTTGGGGGAAGAAACGTCTGGCTGGGCCGAGTATGACGCCAGTCTGTTGATGGGCAAGGCCCGTCAGTTTGTGCCGGCACTGGTGGACCAGGGAGAAGCCGATAATTTCCTGGCAGAGCAGCTCAAGCCGGAAGCTCTGGAGGCTGCGGCCCTGAAAAGTGGTTATCCGCTGGAAATGAACCGGCATGAAGGTTACGACCATAGTTATTACTTTATTGCCAGCTTCATTGAGCAGCACCTGCGCTTTCACGCCAACTATCTGTTTCGTTAAAGGTTTATCGCCCGCTGGCAGTCGCCGGCGGGCGTTTTCCCAATCTTTCCTGTCTGTGAATAACCAAAAAATAACAAAAGGGTTGTATTTAGTTAATACAAATCATTATCATTCGCTCTTTGTTTTGATTCTTAACATTCAAGGAGTGGCTCATGCAGTTCAGGTCTTCAATACTGGCGACATCGGTAGCGCTGTTATCTTCCGGCTATACCCTTCAGGTGGCAGCCCAACCAATGGAACTGGATGAGCTGGTGGTATCCGCTTCTGGTTTCGAGCAGAAAGTGACGGACGCTCCAGCCAGCATCAGTGTGCTGAACCAGCAAAACCTGCAACAGAGTCAGTTTTCTAACCTGGCGGAAGCTTTGGATACTATAGAAGGCGTGGATATACGCCAGAACACGGGTAAGACCGGCGGACTGAGCATCAGTATCCGTGGCCTGCCGAGTGAATATACTCTGATCCTGATTGACGGCCGGCGCCAGAATCCTCCGGGAGATGTCACGCCGAATGGTTTTGGTGATACCTCGACCAGTTTCATGCCACCACTGTCGGCCATTGAGCGTATCGAAGTCATTCGGGGCCCCATGTCTACGCTTTATGGTTCTGATGCAATTGGCGGCGTGGTTAATATCATCACTAAGAAAGTGTCCGATGAATGGGTTGGCTCAGTGACCCTGGAACACACCTTTCAGGAAAACAGAGATTTTGGAGATAACGGGAAAGCCAGTTTCTATACCAGCGGCCCGTTGATTGAAAATGTCCTTGGCCTGAGTGTTCGAGGCAGCGTATTCGACCGTGAAGCGGCGGATCTTGATTTTGAAGACGGGTCTGAAGCACCGAAGCGGGGTGTTGCACCGGTTGATGGCCGAAACCATACCGTGGGTGCGCGGCTGACGTTCGTGCCGGCACAAGGACACGAATTCTATCTGGATGCAGAGCAGGGTAAGCAGGTTTATAACAATGATGCCTGCCAACTGGGTACTCTGGATGGTAAAGACCGTAGCTGTGAAGATGATCCAGGCCTGGCCAATGGTTATGCCGACGAATTGCGTTTCAACCGGGAACAGGTAGTACTGGGCCACTCCAGTGAACTCGGTTTTGGTACCTGGAGCAATGATCTGAGCTATAACGTTACCGAAACCGAAGGTCGTACTCTGCCCGGCACGATCGGCTCGGCTTATGATGCGCCCTATCAGGCTTTGGTTGGTGGAGATGACCGGGAGCTGGAATCTAAAGATACAATCTTCGACACCAAATTGGTTACACCCGTTACGGATAACCATATTGTGACTCTGGGAGCTCAGTACCGGGATACCGAACTGACCGACGGCATTGCCGACACCACCTTTGAACAAAACTCCTGGGCCATTTTTGCAGAAGATGAGTGGTATCTGAGAGACGATCTGGCGTTAACGCTGGGTGGCCGTTATGAAGATCACGATGCCTTCTCCGGTCACTTTACGCCCCGGGCTTACCTGGTGTGGAATTCCAGTGCCAACTGGACGCTGAAAGGTGGTGTGAGTAAAGGCTATAAAACCCCAGATATCAATGACCTGCACGACGGTATAAATGGCGTTACCGGGCAGGGCACCATTATGACAATCGGTACGCCAGATCTGGAGCCGGAAAAAAGCACCAACTACGAGGTGGGTGCTTACTTTGATAACCTGAATGGTTTCAAAGCCAATGCAACCGTCTTTTATACCCGTTTCAGTGACAAAATTGATGATGGAACGCCCATCACTATCACAGGTGATTCTCTGATCCCGGATGGTATTTACGATCAGCTGGATAACATCGGCAAGGCGGAAACCCGAGGGGTTGAACTGGCGTCTAACTGGACATTTGCGCCGGACTGGAGCCTGCGGAGCAGTTACACCTATACTGATACCGAACAGAAAAGTGGTGAAAACAAAGGTGCGCCACTGACCAATACCCCGGAACATGTACTGCAGGCACGCCTGAATTGGCAGGCTACGTCCCAACTGGATCTGTGGCTATCGGGTGAATACCGTGGTGAACGGACCCGTTATGTTACCCTTCAGGAAAACCTGACAGCTGAAGAAGCCGCGGTTTATCAGCAACTCGGTGATCTGAGTGACTATGCGCTGTTCCACTTGGGTGGCTCTTATCAGGCCAGTGAAAATGTGAAGCTTACAGCTACTATCTACAACCTGTTTGATAAAGACTTCCTGAAAGGCGGTCAATACAGCTACGTAGATGATGGTGGTAATGAGGTTACCGACTGGGCTTCTGAATACATCTATGTGAACCGCGGCATGGCCGCTGGTGGAGCCGTTGAAGAGGGGCGTCGCCTGTGGCTGTCTGCCACTGTAGACTTCTGATTTAACGGTAACTGGCCTGAGGTGAAGACATCAGGATAAAAAAGTCCCGGGTAGATGCCTACCCGGGACAAAGTCTACCGGGAATTACCCGGTAAAGGCCAGATTGTCGGCGTTTATCTGCATCAGGTTTCGTGTTGGGCTCAGCATGCTGGTGGCATGGGTTTGCGCCCGGGGCAGCAGGCGTTCGTAATAGAACTCCGCTGTGTTGAGTTTAGTCTGATAGAAGGCTTCGGATTCACTGCCTCCATTTTCCAGTTTGTCAGCAGCTACAGCCGATTGGCGTAGCCACATATACGCCATAGACACATACCCGCTATACATCAGGAAGTCGTAGGCGGCTGCACTGACCACATCCCGGTCTTTGCGGGCAGCCAACATCACTCGCACGGTTAACATGTTCCATTGGGCCGTCAGCTTCAGCAGCTCAATGGCCATAGGGCGAAGCTTTTTGTTGGTCAGGTGTTTGCGGGCAAAGTTCGCAACCTTCAGAGTGAACTCACGTACTGCGCCACCCTGAGTTGTTAACAGGACCTTACGGCCTAAAAGGTCCAGCGCCTGAATACCAGTGGTGCCTTCATACAGGGTAGCAATCCGGGTATCACGAACAATCTGTTCCATGCCGTGTTCACGGATGTAACCGTGGCCACCAAACACCTGTACGCCCAGGTTTGCGGCTTCATTGCCCAGTTCGGTCAGGAAGCCTTTCAGAATCGGTGTCAGAAAGCCCAGCTTGTCGTCGTACTTTTCCACCTTTTCCGTATCGTTAGCCGTGTGCGCTTCCACCATGTGATCAGCCAGTTTGGCGGCGTAAAACAGCATGGCCCGGCCGCCTTCTGCAATGGCTTTCTGGGTCAGTAGCATGCGGCGTACATCGGCGTGGTGAATCAGGCTGTCAGCCACCTGTTCAGGTTCTTTTTTACCAGACAGAGCGCGCATGGAACGGCGTTCTTTGGCGTATTCCAAGGCCCACTGATAAGACAATTCTGCCGGGCCAACACCTTGAATCGCGGTACCGATTCGTGCGGTGTTCATAAAGGTGAACATGCACTCAAGACCTTCGTTTTCCGGGCCAATCAGGTAACCGGTGGCATCATCGAAGTTCATTACGCAGGTGGCGGAAGCCTTAATGCCCATTTTCTTTTCCAGGCTGCCGCAGCTCACGCCATTGCGTTCGCCCACACCACCGTCTTCTGTTGGCAGAAATTTGGGTACGATAAACAGACTGATGCCACGAGTGCCGCTGGGGGCGCCTGGAAGCCGGGCAAGAACGATGTGGATAATGTTGTCTGTCAGATCGTGCTCACCGGACGAAATAAAAATTTTGGTACCAGTGATTTTGTAGGTGCCATCCGGTTGAGGTTCTGCTTTGGTTTTTACCTGGCCCAGATCCGTGCCGCACTGAGGCTCCGTCAGGCACATAGTGCCGCCCCAGCGTCCTTCTGTCAGCGGGATCAGGAAGGTTTGCTTTTGTTCCTCGCTGCCGTGCACGAAAATGGTGTTCATCGCTCCAAGGGAGAGGCCGGGATACATCGCGAATGGCCAGTTGGCTGTGCCCATCATTTCTTGCTTGAACAACCCCATAGAGGCAGGTAAGCCCTGGCCACCAAATTCTTCGGGTGCAGACAGGCCTTGCCAGCCGGCCATCACATACTGGTTGTAGGCATCTTTGAAGCCTTTTGGCGTGGTAACCTCTCCATCTTTCAGCTTGCAGCCTTCTTCATCACCACTTTGGTACAGAGGGCTGAGCACTTCTTCACTGAACCGTGCACATTCGTTCAGGATGGCTTCAACAATGTCTGGCGTAGCCTGTTCGCCAGAGGCCAGACTTTGGTAGTGGCGTGGGTAGTCAAACACATCATTCAGCAGAAACTTAATGTCCCGCAAGGGCGCTTTGTACACAGGCATAACCAATCCTTCCGATTGTAATGAGAGTCCATAGGGCCCGTAAGCCCGAGTGCATGCAGTTGTACGGCATTCCCCGCTGGCTGCCATTGACAGAAACCCCTTGGCGGGCTGTCAGATTGGACAACTGGCTGAAATGACGATGTCTGGAGTGTAAAAGTCATGCAAAATAGTCTTATTCAATAAAAGGTCAGTGGTTTAGGGTGGTTGAGTCTTATATTGTTAATGGTGGGGCGGGGTCTGACCCGCAAAGCAAATAACGCACAGGTTGTTGAAATTCATGTGGAAGCAGTGGCTGGTTGGGCTGGTAGTAATCGCAATGGTGGTGGTTGGAGCTGGTGTGTACTTGAACCAGGACCCTATTGTTGATGGGCAGAAGGCGCAACCTCAGCCGACGTCGGTCAACATCACCGTACCGGAATTGCGCCAGATCAGAGATCAGGTCTCTGCGGTTGCCAACCTGCGGGCGGTTGATTCTGTCGAGCTGATGACCGAAGTCAGTGGCCGGGTCGTTGACATCAATCTGGAGCCTGGCAGGCGGGTTCAGCAAGGTGATGTTCTGCTTCGTCTGGATGATCGGCTGGCGCGTGCCGATGTAGCCGTCTTGGACGCTCAGTTATCGGATGCCCGTCGTCAGTACGAAAGGGCCAAGAGTTTGCGGGCGAATAACAGCGTGTCCCAGTCTCAGGTTGATGAACTCCGAACCATGGTTGATGTTACGCTGGCTCAGCGTGAAGCGGCCAGAGTCCGGTTGGAAAAACACCATATTGAAGCGCCGTTTGCCGGTGTGGTTGGCCTGTCTGAAATCAGCATTGGCGCCTTTCTTGAGAGTGGAACCAGTATTACAACCCTGGACTCCACCGATCAGCTTGAACTGAATTTTTCGGTACCTGAGCGGTTTGTCGGGGAGGTACAGGTTGGTCAGCCGGTGCTGGCGACTTCACCGGCCTTTCCGGGCCGGGTTTTTGAAGGTCACCTGATGGAACTCGCCACCCGGATCAACGAGTTAAGCCGGACACTGGCGGTGCGGGCATTGATTGACAATACGGATGGCCTGTTGCGCCCGGGGCAATTCATGTCTGCTTCCCTGACGTTGCAGGAACGGGAAGGTTTGGTGGTGCCTGAGCAGGCTGTGATGGTCCGGGGCGATGAAAAATATGTGTTTGTAGCAGAAGACGGAATAGCACGCCGGGTGTCCGTTCAGATTGGAAATCGTATGCCCGGGCTGGTGGAAGTAACGGAAGGTTTGAATCTGGAGGATGCAGTTGTGGTTACCGGTCAGGACCGGTTGAGCTCGGGTAACCGAATCCGGGTGATTGAGTCGGATCGATCGATACCAGAAAACAGGTTCGCACCTGATCAGGAGTCCTGATTCATGGTGTTGTCAGATATTTCAATAAAACGGCCGGTTTTTGCCACCGTTCTCAGTCTGATGATTGTGGTGTTCGGGTTATCGGCGTTGTTTGGCCTGCCGGTGAGAGAATATCCGGATATTGATCCGCCTATTGTGTCTGTTTCCACCGACTATACCGGTGCTGCGGCAGAAGTGGTGGATAGCCAGATCACTCAGGTGATTGAAGGTAGTATCAGTGGTGTTGAAGGCATACGTACCATTGAATCTTCAACCGAACAGGGCGAGTCCCGCACCACCATTGAATTCAACACCTCCCGGGATATCGAAGTTGCCGCCAACGATGTACGGGACGCAGTTTCCCGAATACTGAACCGCTTGCCGGATGAAGCAGATCCCCCGGTGGTACGAAAAGCCGATTCTGATGCCAGACCTATGATGTGGGTAACGCTCACCAGTGATGTCTGGGACAGTGCCGAGCTTAGCGATTTTGCTGACCGGGTATTGAGTGACCGCCTTTCGGTGCTCGATGGCGTGGCCGATGTGCGTATTGGCGGGGAACGCCGGTATGCCATAAGGGTATGGCTCGACCGGGAAAGACTGGCTGCGCGCAATATTACCGTTGCTGAAGTGGAACAGGCGCTGCGCGCCAATAACGTGGAATTACCCGCAGGGTCGGTTGAGTCGTCCACCCGGAATTTTACTGTCAGAGCCGAAGGACGACTGTCGTCGGTGGAAGAATTCCGTAATCTGGTGGTGCGCCGTGATGGCAATGATCTGCTGCGTCTGGGTGAGGTGGCCAACGTACAAATGGGCGTGGAGTCTGATGTCGATCGGCTCAGGGCCAGTGGTACAACAGCCATTGGCATGGGTATTATTCGCCAGTCCAAGGCCAATACCGTCGCGGTATCTGATGCGGTGAAAGCCGAGCTGGCAACCATTCGGAAAACTCTGCCGCCGGAAGTGTCGATCACTGAAAGTTATGATGAATCCATTTTTATCAGGGCTTCGATAAAGGAAGTTTTGACTACACTGGCGATCTCCGTGTCATTGGTTATTCTGGTGATCTTCCTGTTTCTGCGTTCCTGGCGGGCCACGCTGATTCCTGCGGTGACCATTCCGGTTGCTGTTATCGGTGCCTTTATTGGCCTGGGTTTCCTCGGTTTTTCTATCAACGTCCTTACCCTGCTGGCCATCATTCTTGCCATTGGCCTGGTTGTGGATGATGCCATCGTGATGCTGGAAAACATCCAGCGGCGGATTGATGACGGTGAACCACCGCTGCTGGCGGCCTATCTGGGGGCCAAACAGGTGGCGTTTGCGGTTATTGCGACCACCCTGACCCTGGTGGCTGTATTTGTGCCCATTTCGTTCATGGGCGGCAACATAGGCCGGTTATTTGCGGAGTTTGGCTTTACTCTGGCTGCGGCGGTCATTGTATCCAGTCTGGTGGCGCTGACTCTGGCGCCCATGCTGTGTTCTAAATGGCTGAAGCATAGTCCGGAAAGTGCAGAAGGGCACCGGCTATGGGCGTTCAGTGAGGGGGTGCTGAATGGCCTGACTAACGGTTATGAAAAGGCACTGAGGTTCTCACTGAACCAGTCTGGTTTGTTGTTGGGTATTGGAGTGGCCGGGGTGATTATTGCGGGGGTTATTTACCCGAGCCTGCCCCAGGAATTGGCGCCCACGGAAGACAGGGGTGTCATTATCATGCCGGCAACGGCACCCCGGGGCTCAACGGTGGAGTACACGGACCACTTTGTCCGGCAAGCTGAGCAGGAGTTGCTTGAGTATCTGGATTCAGGCATAGCCGAACGATTGATGGCGATAGTGGGTTTCCGCGGCGAAGAAGACAGCGCGTTCATGATTCTGGGGTTAGCACCCTGGGATCAGCGCAGTATCAAACAGCAACAGGTGACGTCTGAAATACGAGACAAGATTTCGGATATTTCCGGTGTTCGAATCAACGTGATCAACCCTCCGGGACTTGGTCAGCGCGGCTTCAATCAGCCGGTGGAATTTGTGGTGGCGGGGCCGGATTACGAGTCTGTGCAGGCCTGGAGTGAGGAAATTCTGGAACGGGCGAAGGAAAACCCAAATCTGCTGAATGTGGATACTGATTTCGAGCTGACCCGGCCCGAACTGCGGGTGAATATTGACCGTGACCGGGCCGCCGACCTGGACATCACCGTACAGGATGTGGGCCTGACGCTGCAGACCATGCTGGCTTCACGGCAAGTAACGACCTATATGGACCGCGGCCAGGAATACGATGTCATTGTGCAGGCCGACGATGCCAATCGTGCGACCCCGGAAGATCTTGAACAGATCTTCTTACGGTCCAGAGAAGGGGGAGAACTGATTCCCCTGAAAGCGCTGGTATCTGTGGATGAAATTGGTGCTAACCCGGATCTTCGCCGGATAGACAGGCTGCCGGCTGTGGTAATCAGTGCATCGCTGGCGGATGGTTATGACCTGGGAACGGCGCTGGATTATCTGAATACCTTGGCTGTGGATAACCTTCCTCCGGAAGCGAGGGTTACTTTCAAAGGCTTGTCCCGGGAGTTTCAGGATTCGTCATCGGCTATTTTTATCACCTTTGCGCTGGCTTTCGTGATTGTGTTTCTGGTGCTGGCCGCTCAGTTTGAAAGCTGGATTCATCCGTTGATTATCATGTTGTCGGTACCGCTGGCGGTTACTGGCGCTTTGATGGCTTTGGCATGGTCGGGCATCAGCCTGAATATATACAGTGAGATAGGCATCATCATGCTTCTCGGTTTAATGGCGAAAAACGGGATTTTGATCGTCGAATTTGCCAACCAGCTACGGGATCAGGGGTACGAAGTACGGGATGCAATTCTTGAAGGCTCGCTTCTGCGCTTCCGGCCGGTACTGATGACCACCATATCTACGGTATTTGGTGCAGTGCCTCTGGTGATAGCGACAGGAGCTGGTGCCGAAAGCCGGGCGGCCATTGGTGTGGTGATTCTGGGCGGGCTGATTTTTGCGACCACTTTGACTTTGTTCATCATTCCTGTGCTTTACAACCTGCTGGCCCGGTTTGCCAAGTCGTCTAATGCGGTGGAAAAAGAGTTAGAGCGCTTGTCAGGCGGGCCCGTGGATGTAAACGAGTAGCTCTCTGAGGCTCCGCCCTGTCAGCTCTTGTTTTTCTGACAGGGTGTGTTTGTGGATAACTTATGTGATAACTTTGGGATGGTTTTTGGATAGATTGCTATAACTTATTTAAAATCAATAAGATGGGTGGTTTTTAAAGGTGTTTTTTTGTTCCTTTTTTCTGTGGATAAAATCTTTAAAAGATTGTTAGAAGCTATCTTCAAGCCACTGAAAATCCGACGGTTTCGGTTTTTACATAGAAGAAAAAAATCCATGTTTATGTCGCTTCAGAAGGGTTATGTCACACCAATATTCTCTGATCACTCATAATCTGGTTAAAAATTGCACATTCTGACTGCAATTTCCCTGGCGAGGAGTTATACTCGCCGCCCTGTTTTTATCCCCCGATTTTTGAGGTGCAGTGTGGAGTTTCCGACCCGTTTCGATGTCATTGTCATTGGTGGTGGCCATGCCGGTACTGAAGCCGCACTAGCGGCGGCACGTATGGGGTCGCAAACCCTGCTGCTGACCCACAACATTGAAACCCTGGGTCAGATGTCCTGTAACCCGGCCATTGGCGGCATCGGAAAAAGCCATCTGGTTAAAGAAATCGACGCTCTGGGCGGCGTCATGGCGAGAGCCACAGACAAAGCCGGTATCCAGTTCCGGGTATTGAACGCACGTAAGGGCCCGGCAGTGCGTGCAACACGTGCTCAGGCAGACCGGATTTTGTACAAAGCCGCGATTCGCTACACCCTGGAAAACCAACCTAACCTGACACTGTTCCAGCAGGCGGCAGATGACCTGATTGTGGAAAACGAACAGGTGGTGGGTGTCGTCACCCAGACTGGCATCCGCTTTAACGCCAAAACTGTGGTGCTGACCACCGGAACCTTCCTGGGTGGTGTTATCCACATTGGTATGCAGAACCATGCGGGTGGACGTGCCGGTGATGCGCCGGCCAATGCTTTGGCAAAGAGGTTACGCGAACTGCCCTTCAACGTTGGCCGTCTGAAAACCGGCACCCCACCGCGTATTGATGCCAGAACCGTTGATTTTTCCGTAATGCAAAAGCAGTGGGGCGACGACCCGACGCCGGTGATGTCATTTATTGGCAGTCGTGACGAGCATCCTGAGCAAATCTGTTGCTACGTAACCCGCACCACCGAAGAAACCCACGACATCATCCGCAGCGGGTTTGATCGCTCTCCGATGTTTGCCGGTAACATTGAAGGTGTGGGCCCGCGTTATTGCCCGTCTATTGAAGACAAGGTCAATCGTTTTGCGGACAAGGACTCACACCAGATTTTTGTCGAACCGGAAGGCCTGACCACTCACGAGCTTTACCCGAACGGCATATCCACCAGTTTGCCGTTTGATATTCAGCTGGCAGCGGTGCGATCGATTCCCGGGTTCGAGAATGCCCATATACTGCGCCCTGGCTATGCTATCGAATACGACTACCTGAACCCGCAAGACCTGCGCCATACTCTGGAAACCAAATTTATCCAGGGCTTGTACTTCGCGGGCCAGATCAATGGTACGACCGGTTATGAAGAAGCTGGCGCCCAGGGTCTGCTTGCTGGTATTAATGCGGCATTACGGGCACAAGATAAAGACGAGTGGTATCCGCGCCGGGATGAAGCATATCTGGGCGTGCTGGTTGATGACCTGATCACCATGGGCACCAATGAGCCTTACCGCATGTTCACCAGTCGCGCGGAATACCGGTTGATCCTTCGGGAAGACAACGCTGACCTGCGTTTGACTGAAATCGGCCGCAAACTTGGCTTGGTGGATGACGACCGCTGGCAGAAGTTCAGTGAGAAGAGCGAAGCGATCACCAATGAGCGCCGCCGTCTGGAGCAAACCCGCATTCACCCGAACACCGAAGCTGGTGAGCGGGCAAACGGTTACCTCAAACAGCCCATGACCCGCGATCAATCGCTGGCTGAATTGTTGCGCCGCCCGGAAATTGTCTACCAGCACATTGCTGAAATTGGTGATTGCCTTGCTGAAGATCCAGTGGTTGCGGAACAGGTAGAGATCGAGATCAAGTACGAAGGCTATATTTCCCGCCAGGCGGACGAAATCGAGCGGCTGCGCAAAAATGAAAATACCCGGCTACCGGCAGATCTGGATTACGAAGTAATTGGCGGCTTGTCTAATGAGATCAAGCAAAAACTGCAAGCTGTGCGTCCGGAAACCGTAGCTCAGGCATCCCGCATCCAGGGTGTGACGCCGGCGGCCATCAGCCAGATACTCGTTCATCTGAAAAAGCGGGACCTTATCCGTAAACAAAGCGCCTGATTCAAGCCTATGATTTATCCACAATGGCCGGGCCAGCTCCGTGACGGGCTGGACAACATGAAGCTTTCTCTGAGCGAAAGCCAGCAACAACAGTTGCTGGCTTTTCTGGCTCTGCTGAATAAATGGAACAAGGCTTACAACCTGACCGCCGTTCGTGATGAGCGGGTGATGGTGTCGCGTCAGTTACTGGACAGCCTGAGCATTATGCCGTGGGTTACCACAGACCACTTGCTGGACGTAGGGGCTGGTGGTGGCATGCCGGGGATTCCATTAGCCATCGTATTTCCCTACAAGCGTTTCACCCTGCTGGACAGTAACGGCAAGAAAACCCGTTTCCTGAACCAGTGCGTGCTGGAGCTCGGATTGAAAAACGTAGAGGTTATCCACGGCCGTGCTGAAGACTGCCAGCCAAAGCAGCCATACAGCCAGATCAGTAGCCGGGCTTTCACCGCACTGGCAAATCTGGTGACCTGGTGTGAGCAACTGTTGGCGGAAGACGGTGAGTTCCTTGCCATGAAAGGTCAGTACCCGGATGATGAAGTGGCTGCCCTTCCTGCCGCCTGGCAGGTAGAATCCAGTCATTCCCTGAATGTGCCCGGTGCCGATGGAGAGCGACATCTGCTTATCATCGCCCGGCACAAAGAATCATCCCGGTAACCCGCAACAGCAGGAGGCAAAGCATGACGCGCGTGATTGCAGTGACCAATCAGAAAGGCGGTGTGGGTAAAACCACCACCTGCGTCAACCTTGCTGCGTCGCTGGTGGCCATAAAGCGCAGGGTGTTGTTGGTTGACATGGATCCGCAGGGCAACGCCACGATGGGCAGTGGCGTGGATAAAAACGCTTTGGAGTTATCCGGTTACGATCTGCTTACCAAGCGTGCATCAGCAGAAGAGATTATTGTAAAAACGGACCCGGCCGGCTTTGATTTGTTACCCGGTAATGGCGATCTGACCGCCGCTGAAGTCGAGTTGATGAACGAAATTGGTCGTGAACACCGCCTGCGCCTGGCATTAAACAGCGTTCGGAACCAATACGACTATATTTTGATCGATTGTCCGCCGTCTCTGAACTTGCTGACAGTGAACTCCCTGTCTGCAGCAGACACGGTACTTATCCCTATGCAGTGTGAATACTACGCACTGGAAGGTTTGGCGGCTTTGATGAATACCGTTGAACAAATCAAGGAAACCGTAAATCCCGATCTGGAAATAGAAGGTATTCTGCGCACCATGTACGATCCGCGTAACAGTCTCACCCTGGATGTATCAGGGCAGCTGCGCGAGTATTTTGGCGACAAAGTTTACCGGGCAGTGATTCCACGCAATGTACGCCTGGCAGAAGCCCCAAGTTACGGCATGCCGGCTCTGAACTATGATAAGGCGTCTAAGGGCGCAATTGCTTATCTGGCGATGGCGGGCGAAATGGTGCGCCGTCATGGGTCAAAAAAGACATCCGGCGCCGTTGCGGTGTAACATAGTTCGCCGTCAGGCAACCGTGCATCCATTATTTCAACAGGAAGAATGACAACTACCATGGCGGCGAAGAAGCGAGGCTTGGGCGAACGTGGTTTAGGGGCTCTCTTGCAGGGCTCCAAGGTTAACCTTGATAAGGAAGCCACCAGTCGCGACGGAGAAATGCGGGATATACCGGTCGATCTCATTCAGCGTGGGCGCTACCAGCCCAGGCGCGACATGGATCCGACGGCGCTGCAGGAGCTGGCTGATTCCATTCGCCAGCAGGGCGTAATGCAACCCGTTGTTGTCCGCCCTGTCGCGGATGGCCGCTATGAGCTGATTGCCGGTGAACGGCGCTGGCGGGCTACGCAGATCGCTGAGCTTGATCGTATTCCGGCCATTATCCGTGAAGTCCCGGATGAAGCCGCCATCGCTATGGCGCTGATTGAAAATATCCAGCGCGAAAACCTGAATCCCATAGAAGAAGCGTTTGCACTGCAGCGGCTGCAAGAAGAGTTCAGCCTTACCCAGGCTCAGGTAGCAGAGGCAGTAGGTAAATCCCGGACCACCATCACCAATCTTCTACGCTTGATTGGCCTGACTGAAGATGTTCGGACCATGCTTGAGCATGGCGATCTGGAGATGGGCCATGGGCGTGCCATGCTGACATTGCCTCCGGAACAGCAAATGCAGGTAGCCAGGCAGGTGGTTGCCAAGTCTTTGTCTGTCCGGCAGACCGAAGCATT
The DNA here is from genome assembly GCF_041595835.1 of Marinobacter sp. GTDB lineage: Bacteria > Pseudomonadota > Gammaproteobacteria > Pseudomonadales > Oleiphilaceae > Marinobacter. The sequence goes on from NZ_JBFHJO010000010.1 coordinate 69,174, forward strand.
AGTTCGCCGTGTTCAGCAGGAAAAGCCGGCTGAAGAGGTTGTTGAGAATAAAGCGCTTGATCCGAATATACGTGCTTTACAGGACGACCTTTCTGATCGGTTGGGCGCTCGTGTATCGATCGCTCATGGCAAGCGGGGAAAGGGTAAACTGGTTATCGAGTACACCTCACTGGATGAGCTCGACGGAATTCTGGGTCATATCCGTTAACTCTGAAAAAATTAGAGAAATCATCTATAAGCCTGTTTTTCGATAGAAACACCAGATGTGGTTGTGTAACAGGTTGCAGAACACAAATTGTGTGAAGATAACGTTCTTTCTCAGTTGTTCTGGTCAAAAAGTGTCCGAATTTTCCATCCGGTTATGTTGAACACCTACCGGTTAACACATATAATTCCGCGCGCTTGGAATGACAGTAGGTGATATGAGCCGTTTTAAGAAAGCCATCACGTATGTGCCGCTGGCAAAGTGGCTCACCATAGAGATGGTAATACTGAGCATTCTCAGCCTTTTTTGGTTTACCGAAAGTCGTTTGGCTGGTTATTCCGCGTTTATCGGCGGTCTTATTTTTGTCATACCAAACGCGTATTTTGCCCATCGGACTTTTCGATATCAGGGCGCCCGTCAGGTTCATGTGGCGGTGGGTAACATGTTCAGGGCAGAAAGCATCAAGCTTGCCCTTACCGCAGTGTTTTTTGCGGCCGTTTTCACTTTAATGGAGCCAGTACATGTACCGGCTCTGTTATTCACTTTTGCTGTGATGGTTGTGATGGGTACGGCGTTACGCTGGCTCATCCGGCCGCGACCACAGCGATGACTGGACGAGAGCAGTATGGCAGCTGATACCCCAGTAGAGTATATAAAACACCACCTCACTAACCTGACCTATGGAAAGCTTCCGGCTGGCTATGAACGAGCTGACGGAACTGTGATGCAAGAGACCGGCTGGACTTTTGCAACCACGGCAACCGAAGCAACCGACATGGGCTTCATGGCGATCCACGTGGATACCATGGGTTGGTCCCTTGCAATGGGCCTTCTGTTCCTGGGTCTGTTCCGCTTTGCTGCAAGCCGGGTAACTACCGGTACGCCGGGCGGCCTGCAGAACCTTGTTGAAATGACTTTTGAGTTTATTCAGGGTCTTGTGCGCGATGTCTTTGCTGGCAAAAACCCGCTGATTGCGCCACTGGCGCTGACGATTTTTGTCTGGATCTTCCTGATGAACGCCCTGAAGCTGATTCCGGTGGATTACATTCCATATATCGCCCATGCGATGGGGCTCGAATACTTCAAGATTGTTCCGACCACTGACCCGAACGCGACCTTCGGTATGTCGATTGGCGTCTTCCTGCTGATTCTGTTTTACAGCTTCAAGGTTAAAGGTGTTGGTGGCTTTACCCGGGAACTGTCGATGAATCCGTTTAATCACTGGATCATGATCCCGTTCAACCTGATTCTTGAAGTACTGGCGCTGATTATCAAGCCGATCAGTCTGGCACTGCGTTTGTTCGGTAACATGTATGCCGGTGAAGTTATCTTTATCCTGATCGCATTGCTACCGCTGTGGGTTCAGTGGACCCTGAACGTTCCCTGGGCTATCTTCCACCTTTTGGTCATAACACTGCAGGCCTTTATTTTTACAACGCTGACTGTGGTTTACCTCAGCGCGGCGCATGAAGAACACTGATTAACCCTTTAATACACAAACCCTTAACTATCTGAAAAACTGAGGAGTCTTCAATGGAAATGGTATTTGTCGCAGCTGCGTTGATTATCGGTCTGGGTGCCCTGGGCGCCGGTATCGGTTTTGGTCTGTTGGGTGGCAAGCTGCTCGAGTCTACTGCTCGTCAACCAGAAATGGCTAACCAGCTGCAAACTAAAGCCTTCATCATGGCTGGTCTGCTTGATGCGGTTCCCATGATCGGTGTTGGTATCGCGATGTACCTGATCTTCGTTGTTGCTGGTTAATTTACCCGAAAACTGAGGGCGCTGGTGCCTTTCACCGCGCCCTGTTTCCGGAAACCAGGACGCAACGAATAGCAAGAGGTATATTGCCGTGAATATAAACCTTACGTTGATAGGGCAATCAATTGCCTTCGCTATTTTCGTCTGGTTCTGCGTCAAGTATGTATGGCCGCCGATTACGGCAGCCATGGAAGCGCGCCAGAAGAAAATTGCAGACGGCCTTTCTGCCGCAGACCGTGCATCTCTTGATCTTGAGCTTGCTCAGGAAAAAGCTGCTAACGAACTGCGCACAGCGAAAGAAGAAGCTGCAGCCCTGATTGACCAGGCCAACAAGCGTGCCGCCCAGATCGTCGAAGCCTCTAAGGAAGACGCTCGCAAAGAAGGCGAAAAGCTTATTGAACAGGCCAGGGCAGAAATTCAACAGGAGCGTGTTCAGGCTCGCGACGCACTGAGATCTGAAGTAGCAGCCTTGGCTGTTGCCGGTGCCGAGAAGATTCTGGAAACCTCTGTAGACGCCAAAGCTCACAGCGAGATGCTGGAAAAGCTGGCCGCAGAACTCTAATAGAGGGTCATCATGGCAGAACTAACTACGTTAGCCCGACCCTACGCGAAAGCCGTTTTCAGAGCCGCGCAGGACCAGAACGCTGTTGATCAATGGGATCAGGCACTGGCTTTCGCAGCCCGGGTTGCGGCTGACGAAGAGGTAAAGAACATCCTGGCCAACCCTGGCCTGTCTGAGCAACGCAAGGCGGAACTCTTCGCTGATTGTTTTGAAGAGCCGCTGCCTGAAGCACTCAGAAACTTCCTGTTGATTCTTGCTGAAAACAAGCGTCTGGCCTTGTTGCCAGAAGTTTCTGCATTGTTCGGTCTGTATCGTGCAGATCTTGAACGATCCGTTAAGCTGACAATCGATACCGCATTCGAACTGTCTGGCGACGAACAACAGAAACTGATTGACGCATTGTCCAGAAAGCTGGAGCGCAAGGTTGAGCTTGAAACCGCAGTGGATCAGTCTCTGATCGGCGGCGTGGTAGTACGCACAGGCGACCTGGTTATCGACGCTTCAGTCCGTGGCAAGCTGGCCAGAATGGCCAAGGCTCTGGGCTCCTGATTTCAGCACAAGGTTTGAGGACAAAGGCATGCAGCAACTGAATCCATCCGAGATCAGTGACATCATCAAGAAGAGAATCGAGAAACTCGACATCTCTTCCGAAGCAAAGAACGAAGGTACGATCCTTTCCGTTTCTGACGGTATCGTACTGATTCACGGTCTGGCCGACGTTATGTACGGCGAGATGATTGAATTTGCCAACGGCACATACGGCATGGCGCTGAACCTTGAGCGTGATTCTGTTGGTGCGGTTGTTCTGGGCGAGTACCAGGACCTGGCCGAAGGCCAGAAAGTCCGTTGTACCGGTCGTATCCTGGAAGTACCTGTTGGTAACGAACTGCTGGGCCGTGTAGTAGACGGTCTTGGTAACCCGATCGACGGTAAAGGCGAGCTGGGTAACACCCTGACCTCCCCTGTTGAGAAGGTTGCTCCGGGCGTTATCGCTCGTCAGTCCGTTGATGAACCGGTTCAGACTGGCCTGAAAGCCATCGATACCATGGTTCCCATCGGTCGTGGCCAGCGTGAGCTGATCATCGGTGACCGTCAGATCGGTAAGACCGCTGTAGCGATCGACGCGATCATCAACCAGAAGAACACTGGCATCAAGTGTATCTACGTTGCCATTGGTCAGAAGCAGTCTTCCATTGCCGCGGTTGTCCGTAAGCTGGAAGAGCACGGTGCAATGGATCACACCATCATCGTTGCCGCTGGTGCCGCTGACCCTGCAGCTATGCAGTTCCTGGCTCCGTATTCTGGTACCTCAATGGGTGAGTTCTTCCGCGACCGCGGTGAAGATGCCCTGATCGTATACGATGATCTGTCCAAGCAAGCGGTTGCTTATCGCCAGATCTCCCTGTTGCTTCGTCGTCCGCCAGGTCGTGAGGCATACCCGGGTGACGTTTTCTATCTGCACTCCCGTCTGCTTGAGCGCGCTTCCCGCGTAAACGCTGACTATGTTGAGCAGTTCACCAATGGTGAAGTGAAAGGTAAAACCGGCTCTCTGACCGCTCTGCCGATCATTGAAACCCAGGCGGGTGACGTTTCTGCATTCGTTCCGACCAACGTGATCTCTATCACCGACGGTCAGATCTTCCTGGAAACCAACCTGTTTAACTCCGGTATCCGTCCAGCTATGAACGCTGGTATCTCGGTATCGCGGGTAGGTGGTGCAGCCCAGACCAAGATCATGAAAAAGCTTGGTGGTAACATTCGTCTGGCCCTCGCACAGTACCGGGAACTGGCAGCATTCGCCCAGTTTGCTTCTGATCTTGACGAAGCAACCCGTAAGCAGCTGGAGCACGGTCAGCGCGTAACCGAGCTGATGAAGCAGAACCAGTACAGCCCGATGACTGTGGCTGAAATGGGTACTTCGCTGTTCGCAGCAAACGAAGGCTTCCTTGACGATGTTGACGTCAACAAAGTTGTAAACTTTGAAGCACAACTGCTGGACTGGATGCGGTCCGAGCAGAAAGATCTTCTCGATAAGATCGGTGCTGAAGGCAACTTCAATGACGACATCGCTGCCGGCCTGAAAGCTGCTTTGGAGAAATTCAAGACCACTCAGAGCTGGTAAATCCAATGGGCCCGCAAAGCGCGGGCCTGCTGGTCCCTTTGAGTGTCTAACTTGAAAAGGCAGTGACTTATGGCCATCGGAAAAGAAATACGTAACCAGATCGGAAGCATCAAGAGTACGCAGAAGATCACTTCCGCCATGGAAATGGTGGCAGCGAGTAAAATGCGTAAAGCTCAGGATCGTATGCGGGCTACCCGTCCATACGCTGAAAAGATGCGTCAGGTAATCGGACACATTGCCAAGTCCAACAAAGATTACCGCCATCCGTTTATGCAGGAGCGTGAGGTCAAGCGAGTAGGCTACATTGTAGTTTCCTCTGACCGGGGCCTGTGTGGTGGTCTGAACACTAACGCGTTCAAACTGCTCGTGCGCGAAATGCGTGAATGGAAAGAAAAAGGTATTGAGACCGATATCTGTGCCATCGGCCAGAAAGCCGCCTCCTTTTTCCGCAGCTACGGCGGAAACGTGGTGGCAGCCCTGACCCACATGGGCGACAACCCAAGTGCGGATCAGCTGATTGGTAGCGTCAAGGTGATGTTGGATGCGTTCGAGAACGGCAAGATTGATCGCCTGTTCCTGATCAGCAACGAATTCGTCAACACCATGACCCAGACCCCGAAGTCAGAGCAGTTGTTGCCTCTGCCTGAAGGTTCAGATGATGACATCGGTCGCCAGTGGGATTACATCTACGAGCCGGATTCACGTCCGATTCTTGACGGGTTGATGCCACGTTATATCGAATCCCAGGTGTATCAGGGTGTGGTAGAGAATCTGGCCTGTGAACAGGCCGCCCGGATGATCGCTATGAAGAGCGCAACTGACAATGCCGGAGGCATCATTGATGAACTCCAGCTGGCCTATAACAAGGCTCGTCAGGCAGCGATCACACAAGAGATTTCGGAGATTGTGAGCGGCGCAGCATCTGTTTGATCGCGCTCACAAACCTACTGGTTTTATTGACTACTAGATAACGAGGAACCGAGCATGAGTAGCGGACACATCGTTCAGATCATTGGCGCGGTTATCGACGTGGAATTTCCACGTGACTCCGTGCCAGGCGTTTACGACGCACTGCTGCTTGAAGGTGGCGAAACAACTCTGGAAGTCCAGCAGCAGCTGGGTGACGGCATTGTTCGTACCATCGCCATGGGCAGCACTGAAGGCCTTAAACGTGGCCTGAAAGCAGAAAACACCGGCAAGCCGATTTCTGTACCTGTTGGTACAAAAACTCTGGGCCGGATTATGGATGTTCTGGGTCGTCCTATCGACGAACAGGGCCCCATTGGTGAAGAAGAGCGTTGGGGTATCCACCGCAAAGCTCCCGGTTATGCGGATCAGGCAGCTTCTGCTGACCTGCTGGAAACCGGTATCAAGGTTATCGACCTGATCTGCCCGTTTGCTAAGGGTGGTAAAGTTGGTTTGTTCGGTGGTGCCGGTGTCGGCAAGACCGTAAACATGATGGAACTGATCAACAACATTGCGAAAGAGCACTCTGGTCTCTCTGTATTCGCCGGTGTTGGTGAGCGTACTCGTGAAGGTAACGACTTCTACTATGAAATGAAGGAGTCTAACGTTCTTGATAAAGTTGCCATGGTTTATGGCCAGATGAACGAGCCCCCAGGAAACCGTCTGCGTGTAGCCCTGACCGGCCTGACAATGGCTGAAAAGTTCCGTGACGAAGGTCGTGACGTATTGTTGTTCGTGGACAACATCTACCGTTACACCCTGGCCGGTACTGAAGTATCCGCACTGCTGGGCCGTATGCCTTCAGCGGTAGGTTATCAGCCGACTCTGGCCCAGGAAATGGGTGAGTTGCAGGAGCGTATTACGTCCACCAAGAACGGCTCTATCACGTCTATCCAGGCGGTATACGTACCTGCGGATGACTTGACTGACCCGTCTCCAGCCACCACCTTCTCGCACCTCGACGCGACTGTGGTACTGAGCCGTGACATCGCTTCGAAGGGTATTTACCCTGCGATCGACCCGCTTGACTCCACTTCCCGTCAGCTGGATCCGCTGGTGATTGGTGAGCAACACTACAACGTTGCCCGTGGTGTTCAGAACGTTCTGCAGCGTTACAAAGAACTGAAAGACATCATTGCGATCCTGGGTATGGACGAGCTGTCAGAAGACGACAAGCTGATCGTATCCCGCGCCCGTAAGATTGAGCGTTTCCTGTCTCAGCCTTTCCATGTTGCTGAAGTATTCACCGGTTCCCCCGGTAAGTACGTGTCTCTGAAAGAGACCATCGCCAGCTTTGAAGGAATTCTTAACGGCGATTACGATGACATGCCAGAGCAGGCGTTCTACATGTGCGGCGGCATCGAGGAAGCAATTGAGAAAGCTAAGGCAATGAAGGCGAAGGAAGGTAAGTAATACCTTGCTTCACTTTCTGACCCAAGAGGCGTAAAAAATGGCTATGACCGTACATTGTGACGTCGTAAGTGCCGAAGAGAAAATATACTCCGGGCTGGTGGAGATGTTAGTCGCCACCGGTACCGAGGGTGAGCTTGGTATCCAGTATGGCCATGCTCCGCTGCTGTCTGCGCTCAAGCCGGGCGCAGTGCGGATCATCAAACAGGGCGGCACCGAGGAGATTCTGTACGTTTCCGGAGGATATCTGGAAGTGCAGCCTAACCTGGTGACTCTGATGGCCGACTCTGCAGTTCGTGCAAAAGACGTAGACGAAGCTGCAGCTCTGGAAGCCCAGAAGGAAGCCGAGAAGGCACTGGCAAACAAAACAGGCGAGTTTGAATACTCCCGGGCCGCAACCGAGCTGGCAGAAGCCGCTGCTCAGTTGCGTACCATCCAGAAGCTGCGCAAGAACCTGCGATAAGCAGGGCTTGTGTCAGTGCCCGGACAGGCCTGACAGTGAACCGCATCCGCAGGTGGCGGGCTTTGGGTTTCCTATTGGAAATCACGAGTCGTTCATCGGGGTGCGGTTTTTTACTTTGCGCTGACCTATGAATTTGGAGTTGATCGCCCCATGAACCCGTTACACGTTGTCATCCTGGCTGCTGGCCAGGGTTCAAGGATGAAGTCCGCACTGCCGAAGGTTCTGCACCCGGTGGCAGGCAAACCTATGTTGCATCACGTTATTGAGACGGCCAAGCAACTGGGCGCGGAAAAGATACACACGGTTATCGGTCATGGTGCAGACCAGGTGAGGGCTTCTCTTGATGAGGGCAGCGTAAACTGGGTACTTCAGACCGAACAGCTGGGTACCGGTCACGCTGTGGCTCAAGCTTTGCCAGACCTGCCGGACAACGCCCGGGTATTGGTTCTGTATGGTGATGTACCGTTAACGGGTAAAGACACCCTGCAGGCAATGGTTAAGGATCTGGATGACAAACGCCTTGCGCTGTTAACGGTTAATCTGGATAACCCGCAGGGCTATGGCCGCATTGTGAGGAATTCTGAAGGTCAGGTTCAGGCCATTGTTGAACAAAAAGATGCCTCTGAAGAGCAGCAGGCCATCACAGAGGTGAACACCGGTATTCTGGCGGTTTCTTCTAAACACCTGAAGAGCTGGCTACCGACACTCTCCAACAGTAACGCGCAAGGTGAATACTACCTGACGGACATCATCGCTATGGCAGTGGCTCACGGGCTGTCGGTTGCTGTGTCACAGCCCCGGACTCCGTTTGAAGTGCAGGGTGTAAATAACCGCCTGCAACTGGCTGAGCTGGAGCGTTGGTATCAACTCCAGCAAGCACAGCGACTGATGACTGATGGTGCGACCCTGGCCGATCCGTCGCGGGTGGATGTGCGCGGCGAATTGACCATCGGCAACGATCTCTGGATTGATGTAAATGTCGTGTTTGAAGGCCGTGTCCATCTTGGCAATAACGTCAGTATTGGTCCAGGCTGCGTAATCAAAGACGCCACAATTGCTGATGGCGCAGATATCAAAGCCCATAGCGTAATAGATGGCGCAGTGGTTGGCGCTAATGCACAGATCGGCCCATTTGCCCGTTTGCGCCCAGGTACCGAATTGGCCGCGAACACTAAAGTCGGCAATTTCGTGGAAACCAAAAAAGCCATCGTAGGTGAGGGTAGTAAGATTAATCACCTCAGTTATGTCGGTGATGCTTCACTTGGTCATAACGTGAATATAGGTGCAGGTACCATTACCTGTAACTATGATGGCGTAAACAAGTTCAAAACAGTGCTTGGTGATGATGTGTTTGTTGGGTCGAATACCTCTCTGGTAGCACCGGTAACCGTAGCGGATGACGCGACGATTGGCGCAGGTTCAACCATCACCCGGGACGTCGCTCAACGTGAGCTTGCCGTAGCACGGGGCAAGCAGCGAAATATTTCTGGCTGGGAACGGCCGAAAAAAGCATAAATCCGACTAATGAACAGGTGATAACAGCATGTGTGGGATTGTAGGAGCAGTATCTGAACGGGATGTCCAGGGTATTCTGCTGGAGGGGCTGCGTCGCCTGGAGTATCGAGGCTACGACTCTGCAGGGATGGCCGTTGTTAATGCAGAACCCCGGGTGCAGCGTGCCCGGGAAGTTGGCAAGGTCGCTGCTTTAGCCGATGCCATTCAGTCGAGCCCGATGGCAGGCCACCTTGGTATTGCTCATACACGGTGGGCGACCCACGGTGAACCCTCCCAGGTGAACGCTCACCCTCACATGTCCGGCGATCGGCTGGCCATTGTTCATAACGGCATTATCGAAAACTATCAGGAACTGCGAGACGAACTGAAAGCCGAAGGCTTTGAGTTCACTTCGCAGACCGATACTGAAGTTGTTGCCCATCTGATCGGAAAGAACTACCAGGAAGGCGGCAATCTTTACAGCGCGGTAAAAGCCGCGATGACCCGGCTTCGAGGAGCCTACGCGCTCGCCGTGGTGCATGCCGATGAGCCAGACCACATGGTTGTCTCTCGTGAAGGTAGTCCTCTGGTTGTGGGTGTTGGCATTGGTGAAAGCTTCATTGCATCCGATCCTTTAGCATTGCTGCCAGTAACCGACCGTTTCATGTTTCTGGAAGAAGGCGATATCGCCGATATCCGCAAGGACAAGATCGAGATTGAAGACCGGGATGGCTGTCCTGTTGAGCGAACCATCACCCGTTTTGAACACGGTACGGATTCGGCTGATAAAGGCGAGTATCGCCACTACATGCTGAAAGAAATCTACGAGCAGCCGAAAGTGATTAAAGCCACTATGACTGGCCGTATCACTGATAGTCGCGTGCTGGAACAAGCGCTGGGTACCGATGCGGGTCAGCTGCTGGAAAATGTGCGTCACGTGCAAATTATCGCCTGCGGCACGTCTTACCATGCCGGCATGGTTGCCCGTTACTGGATTGAAGATCTGGCGGGGGTACCCTGCTCAGTTGAAGTGGCTTCGGAGTTCCGGTACCGCAAACATGTTATTCAACCGGATACCCTGTTTCTGTGTATTTCCCAGTCTGGTGAAACGGCTGATACTCTGGCCGCTCTGCGTCAGGCCAAGAAAGCCGGTTTCCGTGCTGCGTTAGCCATCTGCAACGTGCCGGGCAGCACTCTGGTGCGGGAGTCCGATCTGGTCATCATGACTCAGGCCGGCCCTGAAATTGGAGTGGCTTCTACCAAAGCTTTCACCACCCAGCTTACCGCGCTGCTGATCTTTAGCCTTGCTCTGGCACGTCATAACGGACTGAGCGCAGAGAAAGAAGCTGAGATTGTGCAGGCTCTCCATCTGGTTCCGGGCCAGGTGAGCGACGTGCTGGCGCTGGATGGTGACATCGAGAGCATGTCGAAGGCGTTCATGGATAAGAACCACAGCCTGTTCCTGGGCCGTGGATCACAGTATCCCGTTGCGATGGAAGGCGCTCTCAAGCTGAAAGAAATATCCTACATCCATGCCGAAGCCTACCCGGCTGGAGAGCTAAAGCATGGGCCTCTGGCTCTTGTTGATAGTGAAATGCCAGTGGTGACTGTGGCTCCAAATAATGATTTGGTGGAAAAGCTTAAATCCAACCTCGAAGAAGTACGCGCCAGAGGCGGAGAGCTGTTTGTCTTTGCTGATAAAGCGGCGGAAGTGAAGCCCGAGCCGGGCATTCAGGTCATGCAACTGCCATCGGTACATGAAATCACGGCACCTATCGTGTATACGGTGCCTTTGCAGCTATTGTCCTACCATGTCGCTGTGTTGAAGGGCACGGATGTGGATCAGCCACGGAACCTGGCCAAGAGTGTAACGGTGGAATAATCTGGTCTGCCTGTTGAAAGCCTCCTGCTATTCTCAACTTAGCAGGAGGCTTTTTTATAGCATAGAGCCTGAATTACATCTGAGTACCTTTCGACATGCGGCGGGTCTTGCGAGTTCTACCGATCAATGCGATCAGCGCAGCCAGGCCGAGCCATCCGGTA